>CAJTOZ010000001.1 GCA_910578095.1 uncultured Muribaculaceae bacterium
CCGATTGTGGAATCAAACGGTTCAGACATATGCGTTCTCGCCGCTCCATTGCCATTTCCTGGGCTTTTTGCCAGCTGTAATGCCGTCCGTTACGACAACTGTTGCGCTTAAGCTCGCGAGAGATCGTTGACTGTGAGATGCCTACGATTTTAGCAATCTCTTTTTTTGGTGTTTTGCTTTGAAGTAAGGCGGAAATTTGCGACCTTTGCTCCGAGGTTAATTGATGATACATGAGCAATACAAAATTAGTTAATCTCAGGGAGACTTCGGTCTCCTTTTTTTGTATTGCTTGTCGAAAGTTACCTTTTTGCGTCACTGGATATCGGATTGGGGAGGGGCTGTGGCTTTATGAAGCCCCATCCCCAATCCGCCATTCAGTGACGAACGCACAAAAACATGTGGGCTATTCAGTCGAAACTTTTTGCACTTCGTTTCTGAAACTACGAAAAAATGGCGCGGAGTTTTGTCCGCGCCATCCCCGGCTGCTCGCCATCGGCCGGGAGGTGTCAAAAAATAAGGACATTGGCGAGTGCTTAGAGATTGTCGGCCGCTGCATCTATGCGCCGGGCAAGATCATGCAGGGCCGAGCGAAGCTGCTCTCTTTCTTCATCGGAGAACTGAGCGGGCTTGCCGTTGACGTCATAACCGCCTATGCGCTGGTACATCCACGAGCTCGACTTGCCGAAATATTCCTTGGATATGTTTGCCCATTTCACCAACAGGGCAATATCTTTGAGTTTTTCGTTCATACTTAGAATCTATATTTAAAAAGCCCCTCCCTCGCTTGGGAGGGGCCTTTGGTTAGTCTTCGTCCTTTTCTTTCAGATTTTCGTAAAGAGAATCAACAAAGAGTTCAAATGCGATTTAGGGGTTGTGCTTGCTTTTGCGGAGGTTCCGAATGGCCTCAATCAGTTCCCATTCTTTTTCGGAGAGCCTCCTGTTAACTTTTTTCATATCAATGTCCTTATCTTTTTGACACTACAAAGATAATAATATTTTTCTTATTATCCAAATTTTCAGACACTTTTTTTTAAAAAAATGACGAGTACATACGGAAAGAGTTCCGCTCCCCGCGTAGCTAAGGAGTATTTCGGAATCTGCAAATTTTCAGCTCAAAAAAAAAGCGGGCAGAAACATATCTGCCCGCCCACTGTTGAAAAAGTAGTGTAGAAATCAAACAACAGTGCATATACTATAAAAACACATGTTCAAAATGCTGCAGCGGCATACTCACGGGCAAGGGTATGAATTCCTGCCAATATCGCTTGCTCGCGTGCCTGCGACGGCTTCTTGAACCCATTTATGTAGTTGCGCAGCAATGTAGCGTCAATCCCTACCATTTTGGAAAATTCTGACACCTTTATCTCTTTATGATCCATAAAGAATCTTTGCAGAGCTGTCAGTTGATTATCATTGGAATTCATAGTGTTTACAGTATTGCTGCCGACATCTCTTTACCAATAGCTCTGATACCATTCTTTATCTTTGCAAATGTTTCCGGCGATGGAGTCCATACACCATAACGGAACCGAGCGAGTTTAGTCCAATGCATACCGATAAAATCCGCGAAAGCTTTCATGTCAAGCCACGGAAAACGAGAAAGCAAATTATTTACATCATTATCGTAATTTACCGTTTCCTTTTCGTGGAAGTGCGAAATATGAATATCCTCGTCCAATTCTTCCCAACGGATACTATGGTTGTCATCCCAAAGATAATACTTCTCTCTTTGAACCGGAGTAGCGCAAAAAAGAGCGGGAAACACCTCAAGGGGTTGGCTCAATATCTCATTTTTATTAGTTTGAATCTTGATATATCCATCTTCAAACCAAAGCATTTTAATGTGTTCGTCCATAATCATTCATTTTTTGGAGAAAAAATCATGCCATGCGTCTATTATATCCTTCTGGTAAAAGGTCACAGCTTCTATCGCTTTTTTTATTGTCTGGGATTTCAATCCTTTGTTTTCAACAACTACGATTTCAGGATACACCTGGATTTTTGCAGATTTCCCTTGATACTCAACATGAACGTGGATAGGCTCATGGTCGTTGGGATAAAAGAAAAATCGTATTCCGAAGATTAATAAGACTGTTGGCATAATCTTTTGTTTTTGTATATGCAAATATAGGTATTATTTTTAATACCGCCAAATTTTTAACACAAAAAATCCCGCCGAAAAATTCAGCGGGAAAATTGCAACGAGTTTGAAGGGTTCACCCTTTAGAGGGTGCGCGTGATGAAATGAGCCGCAAGCCATGCGACACCACTACCGAGAACCGCGCCGATGATGTCGGCCACGATGTCCCAGACACAAAAGTGGTTTCCCTTCTGGCGACGGTCGCGGAACTCTTTCCAAATACCGACGGCGAAGGCTACGATAAAAGCGACAAGAGCGGTCGCCCACTCCTTATGTGGCGGAATGTGGGCGATGAGTGCGCCGATGAGCGCGGTTGGATCCTACAGTGCAAAGATAAGAAAAAGTAGGCAAATCACAACGAGCATTTACAACTCTATTCTATCGTGATCAGTTGGATTCTACAATACACTTACATATCAAGTAAATTACGGTACGCGTTCTCATTAGCGAGCGTATAACCGACATCCTTAAAGAATCGGACTTCTGGTGTTTTGTGGATAATTATTGTAATTTTTTGCATAAGTTCGCGTCAAATATAGAAAAGACTTTATGCTACGCTATCTTCCAATACTCGTCGTTATAGGCTTGATCTTCGCTATCATATTTGCAGCGGTAGATAAATTGCTCATCGAAAAAATTGCAGATGAAAAGAAGCGCAAATATGTAAAGATTGCTTCATACGTTGTTTTATATTTCATTGCAGCTTGCTTTGTTGTTGAAGCCATGGAGTGGGCCAAACAGTGAGCCAGCCTCATTGTTTTTTTGTATGCCAACCTCAAAGCCATAGCCATAGGGAGCTGCAAAAAACTCATAATCAATAAAATAAATTCTGTTTGTTTTGTTCGTATGTCCTTTTGTACCCCTCCCGCGCTCCGAGCACTCCGAGCTATTTGACTGCCGTTTGCTTTTTTGCGCGATAACCCGTAACTTTGCATATAGTAATCCAACTATTGTTTATGAAACACTACCTTAAGTCTATCTTTGCAATGGCAGTGGCCGGAGTGGCGACTGCCGGGATGCAGGCGGCACCTGCAGTGGTGGAGCTGAAACCTGCGGCTGATGCTCCCGTTATCAAAAAAGAAATCTACGGCCAATTTGCCGAACATCTGGGGCGCTGCATCTACGGCGGCTTGTGGGTGGGCGAAGAATCCGGCATTCCCAACACACAGGGCTATCGCACAGATGTGCTCAACGCGCTCCGCGAGCTGCATGTGCCGGTGCTGCGCTGGCCCGGCGGCTGTTTCGCCGATGAGTATCACTGGATGGATGGCATAGGTCCGCGCGAGAAGCGCCCTCTCATGGTCAACAGCAACTGGGGAGGCACCGTCGAGGACAATTCCTTTGGCACAAATGAATTCTTCAATTTCTGCGAACTGCTCGGCTGCGAACCCTATCTGAGTGGCAATGTGGGAAGCGGCACCGTGGAGGAACTGGCCAAGTGGGTGGAATACATCACAGCCGAAAACGGCCCTATGGCCGAGATGCGCAAGCGCAACGGACGCGAGAAGCCGTGGAAACTCAAATATCTTGGCGTGGGAAATGAAAGTTGGGGTTGCGGCGGCAACTTCACTGCCGATTTCTATGCCAACGTGTACCGACGCTATCAGACCTACTGCCGCGACTTCGATGGAAACAAGCTCTATAAAATAGCATCCGGAGCCAATGCCGGCGACTACAACTGGACGGAAGTGCTCATGCGGGATGCCATGCACCATTTCAATGGTGTGTCGCTGCACTACTACAGCGTGGGCGACTGGAGCTACAAAGGTCCGGCCACAGGATTCAGCAACGACGACTACTACAACACCCTCGGCCTTTGCCTCGAGATGGAAACCCTCGTGCAGCGCCACAGCGACATAATGGATCGCTTTGATCCCGAGGTGACCAAAGGACTTATGGTCGACGAATGGGGCACATGGTGGGAAGTGGAACCCGGAACCAATCCGGGCCACCTTTTCCAGCAGAACACAATGCGCGATGCCATCGTGGCCGCGCTCACCCTCAACATATTCCATGAGCATGCCGCGCGTGTCCACATGGCCAATATAGCGCAAATAGCCAATGTGCTGCAGGCTATGGTGCTCACCCAGGGCCCCGAGATGGTGCTCACCCCCACATACTATGTGTTCAAGATGTATGTGCCCCATCAGGACGCACGCCTGGTGCCGTTGGCCGTCACCACCGACACCCGCTTCGTGGAAGGCCGCAAGGCAGTGCCCGAGATCAGCGCCACATGCTCGGAAAAAGACGGTGTATACACCGTATCGCTCACCAACACATCCCTCGAACAGGCCAACAAAGTGAACGTCGACCTTGCCGGCCTGAAGCTGAAATTTGCCGGCGCACAGGTGCTCACGGCAGCATCCGTCAACGATTTCAACGATTTTGGACAGCCCGAAAAGGTTTCGCTCAAGGAGTTTAAGGACGCACGCATCTCGAAAGGCAACCTTGTTGTGGATATGCCTCCGATGTCGGTAGTCACCCTGACGCTCCGCTGATCCGCCGTCGGAATTAGCCCATACGGCCGCCGTACGCATTTGCGCGTGCGGCGGCTTGTATTTTTCAGCAAAATATGCTAATTTTGCGTTACTATATTTATGGAAAAAGAAAAGAAAAAAATAGCCGCTCTGTTCGACCTCGACGGCGTGCTCATCGACAGCGAGAGCATATATTCCGATTTCTGGAACCGTATGGATGCCATCTATCCTACGGGAATAGCGGATTTCGCCTATACTATAAAGGGAACCACACTGCCGCGGATACTCGAATATTTCGCCCCCGAAGTGCAGCCGGAACTGCGCCGGCATCTGTCCGAGCAGGAAAAGAACATGGTGTACCGCATGTTTCCCCATGTGGAGACATTCTTGAAATCATTGCGGGAAGCACATATCCCCACCGCTATCGTCACCAGCAGCAGCACGGCCAAGATGGACAAATTGTTTGCCCAGCTTCCGGAATTGCGCGGATACTTCGATGAAGTGATCACCGATGCCGACGTTACGCAGTCAAAGCCTTCTCCCGAAGGCTATCGCCTGGCCGCAAGCCGCCTCGGAGTGCCGTCGGAGCAGTGTGTGGTGTTTGAGGATAGCCGTGCCGGCCTTGCCGCCGGCCGTAGCGCAGGTGGCAAAGTAGTGGCCGTAGCCACGACGCTCAGACCCGAGGATATCGCCGGTCGCGGCGACATCGTGATAGACTCTTTCCGCGGCTTCACGCTGCAACGGATGGAAGCGCTTTTTGACTGATGGAACAGAAATTTGCATCCTCATTGCTCGAGAACGCCGTAGTGGAGCTTTCGCGCCTGCCCGGCATAGGCCGCAAGACGGCCCTCCGTCTGGCCCTGCACCTGCTGCGCCGCGAGCCGCGCGAAGCCGCAGCCTTGGGGCGGGCTATCATAGAGATGCGCGAGGGCATACGCTACTGCCGCGTGTGCCACAACATCAGTCAGGAGGATGTGTGTCCCATCTGCGCCTCATCGTCGAGAGACGCACGCACAGTGTGCGTGGTGGAGAATGTCAAAGACGTAATGAGCATTGAAAACACTGGCGAATATCACGGGCGCTACCATGTGCTCGGCGGTCTCATTTCTCCGATCGACGGCATCGGGCCCGATGCTCTTGAAATTGCTACGCTCGTGGAGCGGGTGGAAGCCGGCGACATCGACGAGGTGATCCTCGCTCTCAGCGCCACCATGGAAGGCGATACCACCAATTTCTATATCTACCGCCGTCTCGCGCGTTTCCCGCAATTGCGCGTCACACAGCTCGCACGCGGTGTGAGCGTTGGCAACGAAATAGAATACACCGATGAAATCACGCTCGGCAGGTCTTTGCTCAACCGCACGCCATTTGCCGATTCATTTGCCAACTGACATCATGTTGCTGACCGACGATACCGTAAGACTGCGCGCCCCCGAGCCCGGCGATGTTGACCGCATGTATATCTGGGAAAACGACCCGTCGCTGTGGCCGTATGGCTCTGCCACGGCTCCTCTCAGCCGTCATCTCCTCAGCGAGTATGTGGACAGCTATGAAGCCGACATTTTCGCCTCACGGCAGCTGCGCTTTGTCATCGAACTGTGCGCGGGCGGCGAAGCCGTAGGCACGCTGGACATCACCGACTTCGACCCGCGCGACCGCCACGCACGCATAGGCGTGTTTGTAGAGCCTGCCCACAGACGCGGCGGTATCGCCTCGAGAGCCGTAGCCCTGGCGCTCGCTTATGCCGCCGATACCCTGGGCATACATTCTCTGCTGGCGCTCGTGGCCGCCGACAACGCACCATCCCGTGCGCTTTTCAGCGCCGCCGGATTCTCCACATGTGGGCGTCTGCGTTCCTATCTGCGGCGTGGACGAAGCTATTCCGACATAATTCTTTACCAAGTGTTATTATAATATGAAAACAGTAATTTCCACTAATGCGGCTCCGGGTGCCATCGGTCCCTACAGCCAGGCCATCGACACCGGCAGCATGCTCTTTGCCAGCGGCCAGATTCCTATCAATCCTGCCACCGGTGAGATTCCCGAAGGCATAAAGGCTCAGGCCGCCCAGTCGCTCGCCAATGTAAAAGCCATACTTGCCGCCGCCGGCCTCACTACCGCCAACGTGGTCAAGACCACTGTATTCCTGGCCGATATGGCCGACTTCGCAGCTATGAACGAAGTGTACGCCGAAGCGTTTGAGGCTCCTTATCCCGCACGTAGCGCAGTTGCCGTGCGCACACTTCCCAAAGGCGTGCTGGTAGAAATTGAGGTTATAGCCGTGCGCTGACACCCCGGAAACGCGTTTTCTCAAACTCCTCTCTTCTCATAATATTGTAGATCATGCTTATAGCTTCTCAAAAACGTAAGGAAAACATCGCGGAATATTTGCTCTATATGTGGCAGGTGGAGGATATCATCCGAGCCTTTGGCCTCGACATAGAACGAATCCAGCAACATATCATCGATCCTGTGCCGGACACTCCGGCCGAAACTCGCCGCGAGATACGCGGATGGTACGAGTCGCTCATCGACATGATGCGGCGGGAGGATGTGGTGGAAAATGGACATCTGCAGATCAACCGCAACACCATCGGCGATCTTGCCGACCTCCATCGCCGCCTGCTGGCCGATGGCCGCTATCAGGATTATACCAAAGCCTTTTACGATGCGCTGCCGGTGATTGTGGAGCTGCGTTCCCGTTCCGGCGAGCATCCGGCAGGAGAGGTTGAAACTTGTTTCAATGCCCTTTATGCCACACTGCTCATGCGCATGAAGAAGCAGGAAATAAGCTCGGCCACAGCCGATGCCCTCGCTAAAATCACACGAATGACGGCTCTGCTCGCGGCCTACTATAAGAAAGACGAAAAGGGAGAACTGTTCGGTAAAGACGACGAAGACGTAGAGCTGCGGTGAAACGGGTATTGGTAAAGCTTCTTGCAGCCTATGGCGCCCTGCTCGCGGCTTTTGTGGTCCTTAAATTGCCATTCATAATCGCCTATGCCCCGGCTGGGATGCATAGCTTCCGCGCGTTGTGGAGCGGGATGTCTATGGATATGTGCATGGCAGGCTACTTCACAGTGCTGCCTGCGCTGTTGCTGATCGCAGGCTGTATCATGGGTCCGCATAAGTTCCTGAGGCGTATCGAATGCACCTACTACGTTTTTGCGTCGGCAATCATATCGGCTGTGTTCGTGCTTGATTTCGGCCTTTACGCCCACTGGGGCTTCCGCCTTGATGCCACGCCGCTGTTTTATTTCGCATCGTCGCCATCCTCGGCCATGGCCTCGGCCACAGCCACAGAAACTATAGCCGGCTTTGCGGCATGGCTGCTGCTCGGCTGCGCTCTGTACGCATTGTTCTTCGCCGTAGCCGTGAAATGGCCACCGTCGCTTCCCTCTGGGAGCCGTGGACGCTGTGCACGTACGGCCCTGGCTCTGTGTCTCACAGCATTGCTGTTCATTCCCATCCGTGGTGGCGTGACGGTCTCGACCATGAACCCCAGCCGGGCCTATTTCAGTCCCGATATGCGCCTGAACCATGCGGCCATGAACCCCGTGTTCACCCTTATGTACTCGCTTTCACATCGCGATAGATTCGGCGAGCAATTCCGTTTCTACGACAGCGAGGAAGCCAAGGCCATAGCTACGCGCACTGTGCCCGCAGACGCTGCACCTGAGAAGTGGCTCAGCACCGCGCGCCCGGACATCTACCTGATAATCTTCGAGAGCTGTTCTTCGCACTTGCTGCCCTCGCAGGGTGGCGAACCGATAGCCCTGCGCCTTGACAGCCTGGCCCGTGAGGGCATGCTTTTCGACAATTTCTATGCATCAAGTTTCCGCACCGACCGCGCGCTCCCCGCAATACTCAGCGGTTTGCCCGGCCAGCCCACGGAGAGCTTGATGAAACATGTGGCCAAGGTGGAGAAACTGCCATCAATAGCCTCTGCTCTTGCCGCCGAGGGCTACGACTGCCGCTACTATTACGGAGGAGATGCGAATTTCACCAATATGCTGGCCTACCTTCGCGCGAGCGGATTCGGGTCTGTGGTGAGCGACAAGGATTTTCCGCTGTCGGAGCGGGTGTCGAAATGGGGTGCTCCCGATGGCGCGGTGTTTGAGCGCGCAATGAGCGACGCCCGTGCCGGTGGAGCGTCGCCACGCTTCTGCGTCGTGCAGACCTCGAGCAGTCACGAGCCTTTTGACGTGCCGGATGGAAATCCGCGCTACGCTGCCGGTGCTCCGCGGGCCTTTGCCTATGCCGACAGCTGCATAGGAGCATTTGTCGACAGCCTGCGTGCATTGCCGTCGTGGCCCCGCACGCTTGTCGCAGTGGTGCCCGACCATTACGGATGTTATCCCGAGCGCCCCGAGAAGATAGAAGCGCGCCACCACGTACCCTTTGTTCTCGCCGGAGGAGCGTTGCTGCCTCGCGGACGCAGGGTGGGCACGCTCGCTTCGCAGACAGATATTGCCGCCACGCTGTTGTCGCAGTTGGGTTTGGATTACGGACGTTTTCCGTTCAGCCGCGATCTTGCCGTGCCCGACAGCATAATGCCCGGAGAGGCGATGTTCAGCGAACCCGAGGAGGCGGCTCTTCTGACCGGGCATGGTGCTGCGGTGCTCGGTGTGGCGACTGCTGCAGCCACCGGTCCCGATAGCGTGGTATCATTACTGAAGGCCAGGCTTCAGGTGTTGTACGACTATATAGATGGATTGTGATGATAGACTACCTGATTGACGCCGATACGCAACTGTTTCTGTTTTTCAACGGGATGCACGTGGATTATCTTGACCGTTTCATGATGATATTCACAGGGCGTTTTGTATGGGTGCCGATGTATGCGGCGCTGCTGTACGTGGTGTTGCGCGACAGCACTCCCCGGCGCGCCATCACCACAGTGCTGTGTGTGGTGCTCGCCATCGTGCTCGCCGACCAGTTCTGCGGCCACCTGTTGCGGCCGTTGGTAGGGCGCCTTCGGCCATCCAATCTTGAAAATCCCGTGTCGGCTATGGCGCAGATAGTGGATGGATACCGCGGCGGCATGTACGGATTCCCGTCGTGCCATGCGGCCAATTCTTTTGCCCTCGCTGCATTCTGCGCTCTGTTGCTGCGTACGCGCCGCTCCGCTATATTCATATTTATCTGGGCTGCCATGAATTCTTATTCGCGCCTTTATCTCGGAGTGCATTATCCGGGCGACCTGCTCGCAGGCGCGTTCTTCGGTGTTATTTTCGGCTGGTTGTGTTTCAGACTGTCGGTATTAGTGGACCGTGGAGGCTGGCACGACGAGGCTGTGTGGCATGGAAAATTGCGTGTGAGCGATTTTGTGATGCTCTCGGGTATCGCTACCGCAGCAGTGATAGCCGTAGCGGCTCTGTTCTGAATATAAAAAGAAGCAGGCCACGCTCCATTGTCGGAACGTGGCCTGCTGTGGTATGATAAATCAGAAGTTTTCGGCTTTTCGTTCGAAGTAGCCCTGCTCGGCGCCGCATACGGGGCAACGCTTCGGGGCGTCCTTGCCGTGCACTACAAAACCGCATTTACGGCAACACCAGTCGATGGGCTCGGGCGAGGAAAACTCCATGCCCTCGGTGAGGCGTTCAAGCAAACGCATGTAGCGCTGTTCGTGCATCTGTTCGGCGCGTGCTATCAGGCGGAACGTATTGGCGATGGTGGGAAAACCTTCTTCTTGAGCCACTTTGGCGAAATTTTCGTAGAGGTCGCTCCACTCCTCACGTTCGCCGGCAGCTGCTTCGGCGAGATTTGTCTTTGTGTCGCCTACCACACCGGCAGGATATCCGGCAGTGATTTCCACAGTGCCTCCTTCCAGAAGAGAGAAGAACGTGCGGGCGTGGGTGAGTTCCTGGTCGGCTGTCTCAAGGAATATCGCGGCAATCTGCTCATAACCTTCCTCGCGTGCTTTTTCCGCGAAGAGAGTGTAGCGGGAGCGTGCCTGACTTTCGCCTGCGAAAGATGCGAGTACGTTGTGTTCGGTGCGTGTACCTTTTATGCTTTTCTTTTCCATATGTGGTGAATTATGTTTTATATGATAAACACCGGAAATGGATTAAAGGTTCGCGCGCAGGTGCTATAAAATTCGGTGCCGGGTGAGGTCGGCTGTGCCGGGACGCACTGCTCCTTCGATATCGGCCGGCTGGTGCCCTTCCTGCACCACCGTGACGCGGAACAGATAGGGAATCCACCGCCATAGGCTTATGCGCTTGCCGCTACGGTATGGCTCGAAAGAAAGGCTCCCCTCAGGGCGCAACGTCACCACAAGATTGCGCTTCTTGCTTTTGATGCGTGAGGGATTGGACAGCAGGGAAGCTATATAGCGCCCGGGGGTGGCTGTGCGGCGCAAAGACCCCACGTGGGTGCCTGCGGGCAGCGACATGTCTTCGGCGTCGATAACGGATATCAGGTACTCTCCTTGAATTCCGGGCGACGGGCTTATGTTCAGTTCGGCGCCACCCGAAAGCAACCGCCAACGGCCACACACAGGATCGCTGCCTATGAGCTGCGCGTTGCATAAATAGCCGCATAGCAGGAACAGGGCGGAGAGTAGCTTACGGAGCATGATTATTTCTTATATCCGGCTATTCTGAGTACGAATGGCAACGGCTCCCGCATGGCCACCGGAGCCTCTTTTTCGAGGCTGCGCAGAGCGGCTATCGCCTCTTTGCCTCCTGGATGCCACGAGGCCACGACATAGTAGTAGGGTTCGGCGGTATTGACGATTGACGCGTCGCTGTAGCCGGCATCGACCAGACGTGCGCACAAAGAGCGGGCATTGAACAGTGTCTTGAACTGCCCGGCCACCACACCGTAGGGTTCGGGCAGGGAAGTGGCCGACCCATTATCGGCCGGGGTGGGGTTTACGTGCATGACGCGCAGTTCGGCGGTATCGTTTCCGGCCACAAGCACGGTGGTCTGCATGTCGCGCCGCACCTTTCCATAGATTGTAGAGTCGATGGGCGTGGCATCGTTGCGTCCGGCCACGGCCTTGTCGTAGGCTGCGCGGTAGTTGGCCTCGCTTGTTTTGCAGGATGTTGCGGCCACAGCCATTATCAGAGTTGCTACCGCGATAAAGTGCGTTATTCTCATATTCTTGTTTGTTTGCCGAGTTCTATGACCTCCAGGTCGCGTATGTTCTGACCGTCGATAGCGAATCGCACCAACGTGCGTACTTTCTGCCATCCGTGGTGGCCTGCAGCGCCTGGATTTATATATAACAAATCTCTGGCGGGATCGGACATCACTTTCAATATATGGCTATGGCCTGCGATTACGAGCCGTGGCTTCTCAATGTCGAGCAGTCGTGCGAAACCGGGCGCGTAGCGGCCGGGATAGCCTGCGATGTGTGTCATCAGCACCTCGACACCTTCCACTCGGAATCGCAGTAGCTCAGGCAAGCGGCGTGCCACTTCGCCATGGTCGATGTTGCCCCGCACACCGCGGAACACCGGGGCTATGCCCTCGATATGGCGTAGCAGATCGGCATCGCCGACGTCGCCGGCGTGCCACACTTCGTCGCATGCGGCGAAGTGCAGCGCGTAGCGGTCGTCGAGACAGGAATGAGTGTCGCTGAGAAGCCCTATGCGTTTCACTTCAGACCTATTTTCTTTGCTATGGACGCAGGCACAGCTTTTTTATTGACAAGCAGATTCAGTGTCTTTGCAAGGAAGAAGGGCTCGGAAACGTAGAGGTAGCCATTATATTTCTGGTTGGTGTCCCAGGAGTTTTTGACTTTGTAGTAGCGGTTGCCTTTCTGGTCGCGTGCGGTACCTACGATTTCCATACCGTGGTCGTCGGTGGTTTCCTGGCTGTCGAACATCTGCTGGCGCAGTTCCTGCGTCACTGCAATTTCTTCCACGGGGCCGCTGAATGCGTATTTCTCGTTCTGGCGGTCTTTGTCGCTGAGGTGCACCCAACGCGAGAGCTCTGTACCGTCCATGTCGTTCTCATCCTTGCCTTTGGGAATGAGAGCTACGCCATCGGTCCACTTGAAACCGTCTTCACTGACGTCGGCAGCCCATGCCACGGTATAGCCATTGGCGAGAGCATTGTCCACCACGGCTTTCAGCTCGTCAAGCGGCAGGTTGGTGTACTGTGCCCAAAGCCAGTTGTCGGGAACCTCAAAGATGAAATTCTCATAGAAGGGATGGTGGGTGAACGATGTGAGGGCCACATAATTGTCGGGGTCGATGCCGAGCGATGCGGCATAGCTTTGCGGGGTGTATTCCTTGCCGTTGTAGGTGAATGTCTGCGGCACTTCGCCGAGATATGCGTCAAGAATGCCCTCGAAGCCTTTGCGCCACGCGGTGCTCAGCTTTTTATTGGGCTTTTTCACCATCACATCCACATAGGCTTTGAGCGCTCCGTCGAGTTCGCCGTGCACATGTTTGTCTTCTCCGTAGTTGAGGCCGCTGTACACTTCCTCAGGCACGGCGCCATACTTTTTCCAAACATAGGGAACATCGAGGATAGAACCACCGGCGGCAAAGTTGGCCTGGCCATACATGCGCACGTAGCGGTCGGCCTTGTCGAGGTAGCACCAGCGCACGGTGAACATTTCCGAGAGGTCAAGCGAGTCGCCTCCGGCTTTGCGTATTTCGTTCTCGAAGAATGATGTTCCGGAGAAGCACCAGCAAGTGCCGCTTTTGTTCTGGTCTTTAACAGATGTGACAGGCAGGATTATCTCATCGGTGAAAACGAAGCCTTCGATGCTGTCGGTCTTGGCTTCCTGAGCGCCGGCTCCGGCGGAGACGGCTGCGGCGAGTGCCGCAAGAATAAATTTTTTCATTAAAATAAATATAGGAATTTTATTTTTATTGTGGGCGGGTGTACCATTCGCGCCAGTCGGCAGCCAGTCCGAGGGCGAAGTCGAGCATTGTGTCGGTGCCTTGTAGCGCTTTCTGCGGGTCGAGATCAATCTTACATCCGTCGGACGGTGCCACGCCATGCTCTGTAAGGCGCATTTCCGCATCGTACACCGGACACGCCGACATGCGTACGGCCCATCCGCAGGGAATTTCCGAAGAGTAGGGCATTCCACTGCCCCCTCCTGTGGTATCGCCGACAATGCGCACGTTAGGCAGCAGCCGCATGATGGATACAAAGCTGTTGGCGGCGCTGAAGGTGCTGCGGTTGGTGAGCAATACTACCGGGCGCAGCCAGCGCACATGTCCTTCGGCAGTGTCGTAGTGGAAGGGATAAGGCTCCGAGAAAGCATCGTGAGCGGGACCGGTCTTGTGGGTCATGTAGCCGGCGAGGATGCGTTTGTCTATGAATCGCGACACGAGGCGCTCGGTGGTGGTCATCATGCCGCCGCCGTTGTCGCGCACATCTATTACCAGCGCCGGGCATCCGGCATCGGCGAAGCTCATCAGCGACACGTCCAGCGCGCCATCGGCTATACCTGAGGCCATGGTGCTCACGCGCATGTATCCTATGCTGTCGTGGAGCACTTTGTAGCTGAGCGGACCCGACTGGGCGTAGTCGAAGTCGAGGTAGTATTGCTGCATGAGACGCTCATCGAAATTCTGCGGGTAATCGCTCCACCAGCGGCGGTAGTAGGATGTGTTGAACGATGAGCTGAGATTGACGTGACCGTCCTGCAATTCATTGAGCATCTGTCCGCAGAGAGTGAAGAACTCGGTGGTTTCCATTCCCTCCGGGTTGATTTGTGCCCTGTATTTCTGTCCTACGCTATGCCAGTCCACGTTTTTCTCATCGAAAAAGCAGTAGTGCTCGTCGACGATAGTCCACAATGCATCGAAATTGCCGTGCATGCCACCGTCCCATTCTTCCACATGGTGGCATGCTGTGGCGATGAATGCGGTTGCGAGAGCTGCTATGTAGGTCCGTTTGTTTTTCATCAGTAGATGGCGGAAATTATGCGGGCGTGGCTGTCGATACCACGGCTGCGCCCAAGTGTGATCCACTCGGTGGTGATACCGATAATGAAGCGGTGGGCGATATCGCGGCTCACGATATTGTTGGTCTTTGAGGAGAATATGTCGCATGCGTAGCCGAGCCGCAGCACAGTGTTGCCAAGATGCAGGTCGGCAGTAAGGAGATTGTCGAGGCGGAAATAGTTGCCGGGCCACGCCGCATGTGCAAGGCCACTGTGGTTGCCAAGGTAAATCTCGTAATAGAGCTCGCCGTAGTCTGGCGAAAAGAACGCGCCTGTGAGTGGCATCTTTGCCTGATAGCGCCATGTGACGGGCAGACGTCCGATGCGGTGGCCATACACACCCATGGCGGTGATTCCCACAGTCCATGCGGCCTGTGCCTGAGCGGGATTATTACCGTTGCGGGCGAGCAGCAGTCCTCCGCCTTCTATGGCTGTGTACGCGCCTCCGAATAGTTGCAGCCCGTCGGCATGCGGCACGCGGAAACGATACATCATCCCCCAGTCGAGGCGCAGAGTAAGAGATGTCAAGGTGGCGTTGTGTGCAGGGTTTCGGGTGTTGTCGAATTTCAGCTGCCCGTCGAGCTGCATGATCCATCGTTCGGGATCGAAACCCATGGCCTGCATGCGTTCGTAGCGGAACTCGGCACCCCAGCCGTCGTAGTGCAGCGGAGTGAGATAGGTGTTGCACAGATGTGAGGAGCCGATGCCGATGGAATAGGCACTTGTCACGGGACGGTAGGGCGGCACGGAGTCGACCGGCGCACCGGCTTTCATTATGCCGGCACACAGGAGGATGGCTTGTATGAGGAATAGCGGACGCATCAGAAAAGGCGTTGTTGTCCGGTGAGTTCGTCGCGCACCTCGTCATCCGAACTGTCGACATCCGTGACATCGGCATTTTCAGCGGGCGTGCTGATCTGCGGTTCCTCTTCCGGAACTTCTTCCACGCTCTTGGGCTCAAGCTCTTCCACATAGTCGAGGGCATAGGTGGTGAGCCGCTTGCCACGTGCTTTGAAACTCTTGACACCGATGAATTCTTCCGCATCCACAACCATTGGATCGCGAAAATCGTCGGGCGCAGCGAACCCGACTTTGAACATGGCTCCGGAGTTGTCGCTGAGCAGAATGAGAGAAGAAGCCTCGTTGTCGCCGAGATAGCGTTGCTTGCGCGGCGATGGCTCGAAATGGAATCGTTTGATATATGGATAGCCTTGGTCCGCATCGTTCAGGATAGCAGTCCATACCTGTTTGGGACGGAATTTTTCTATGCGAAGTATGCTATCCTCGTAGTGGTTGGCGGCATCGAATCCGGTGGTGTAGAACTCGCCGTTTTTGAGAATCACGAGCACGAGGTCATCGCCCTGGAATTCGCCGAGATACTCGCCACGGCCATCATAGTTCAGCCTCAGGACATCGCGGTCGAACCACACGTCGCGTCCGCCGAGCGTGCTCACACCGCGTTCTTTCAGAGAGAATCTCGCCACTTCGTTTTTTGTCACGAGATTGCCCAGTGATTGTTTTCCTTTGATGGCGAGTTGCGAGAAATCCACATCTATCTGAAGTTTTACAAGGCGCGCCTTAGGCTTGAGCACGACCTTCACCACTTCCGCCTCGCCATTGGGGTTGGCCGAGAACCATACGATGCGCGTGCCCGGCAATCCCGGCGTGAGATTGTATTCACGGTCTCGCGTGATGCCTGTGACGGCGAAGCGTTTCATATAGTACGCTCCTCCGCGGCCGTTTTGATATATGACGTTGTAGATGGTGCGTGTGTCGTTGCGCTTAAACACGTTTATGAAAAGCACGTTCTTGTCCACGAACAGTTTTTCCTGCACCTTGACCACCTTGTAGCGGCCATCCTTGTAGAAGATTATTACTTCATCAAGCAGAGAGCAGTTGCAGATGAACTCATCTTTTTTGAGCGAGGTGCCGATGAATCCTTCCTCACGGTTGAAATACAGCTTTTCGTTGGCTTCGGCCACATTGGCGGCGGCTATGTTGTCGAAACTGCGCACCACAGTGTGTCGCGGATATGCCTCGCCGTATTTTGCCTTAAGGTTTTCGTACCAGGCGATGGCATAGTCGGTGAGATGGTCGAGTTTGTCCGTGGTGTCGGCGATATCGCCCTGGAGCGCCGATATGGCTTCCTCGGCCTCTTCAACGCTGAACCGCAGGATGCGCTTCATCTTGATCTCGAGGAGGCGGAGTATGTCGTCGCGTGTGATCTCGCGTACAAAGGCTCCCTTGTAGGGCTCCAGACGCCCGTCGATATGGGCGATGGCGGTGTCGATGTCGGGAGCTTGCTCATAAGCCTCGTCCTTGTAGATGCGCTGCTCTATGAATATGCGCTCCAGAGAGGCAAACAGCAGCTGCTCGCGCAGTTCGCCAAGGCGAATGTTAAGCTCGCTGCGCAGGATGGCGAGAGTGGTGTCCACGCTGTGGCGCAACACGTCGCTGACACCGAGAAACACCGGTTTGTCGTCGCTGATCACGCAGCAGTTTGGCGATATGCTCACCTCGCAGTCGGTGAATGCGTACAGGGCGTCGATGGCTTTGTCGCTTGATGTGCCGGGCTGGAGATGAACGAGTATGAGGGCGGTATCGGCAGTGTTGTCGTCGACCTTACGTATCTTTATCTTCCCTTTCTCGAATGCTTTCAAAATGCTGTCGATCACAGCGCCGGTGGTGCGTCCGTATGGAATCTCCGTGATGGCAAGCGTGCGGTTGTCCACCTTTTCTATCTTTGCGCGCACCTTGAGCACTCCACCGCGGCGCCCGTCATTGTAGCGCGAGGCATCGATGAATCCTCCGGTGAAAAAGTCGGGCAGCAATTCAAATTCCTGCCCACGCAGGTAGGCTATGGCCGCGTCCAGCAGTTCGTTGAAATTGTGGGGGAGAATCTTGGAGGAGAGGCCCACGGCTATGCCTTCCGCTCCCTGTGCGAGCAGCAACGGGAATTTTGCCGGAAGGGTGACGGGCTCTTTCTTTCGTCCGTCGTAGCTGAGCGTCCATTCCGTAACTTTGGGATTGTAGAGCACATCGAGGGCGAATGTCGACAGACGTGCCTCTATATAACGGCCGGCGGCGGCAGAGGCGCCGGTGAGTATATTGCCCCAGTTGCCCTGTGTTTCCACAAGGAGGTCCTTCTGGCCGAGCTGTACAAGCGCATCGGTGATTGACGCATCGCCGTGGGGATGGTACTGCATGGTGTTGCCCACGATGTTGGCCACCTTGTTGAAGCGCCCGTCGTCGAGCGTTTTCATAGAGTGCAGAATGCGTCGCTGAACCGGCTTGAGGCCATCGTCGATGTGCGGTACAGCGCGCTCCAGAATCACATATGAAGCGTAGTCGAGAAACCAGTTGCGGTACATGCCCTGAAGGCGGTGACGCACAACGTCGGCCGTAGGGTCAAATGTTTTTGCAGAGGATTCGGCGTCGGGGATTATCTCAGGGGTGTCTGTGTCGGTCATGTTAAGGCTGCGCGTGGGTTAATCTCTACAAAGTTAAGATTTTTTTTGCAAAAAAAATGAATAAAACAGAGATTTTCTACACCGTGGCAGCGTGTTAGGATGGAGGAATTTGAAATTAAGCACCCTCTAAGCTATGTTGGCCCTGAGGGCGCGTTCCGCCGGCTGATAATAAAAGCATGGCCCCGCAGCTGAGCAGCGATGCGGGACCATGTTTCATATGAAGGGGTGGGCGTGTGTGTCAGCCGCGTTTGCGACTAAGCCAGCTGTAGATCCACAGCAGCACGACGGCGCCTATCACCGATGTGATGAGGCTGCCTATGATACTGGACGTGTGTATGCCCAGAATGCCGAAGATAAACCCGCCGACGAGACCGCCGACAATACCGATGATGAGATTCAGCACAAGGCCGTTGCCTGAACCGTCAGTTAGTTTTCCGGCGATAAATCCGGAAACACATCCGATGATGATAAACCAGAGGAATGACATGATTTGAGAGATTATTAAGTTGAAAATAAGAGAGTTTTGGGCTTAGGCCGGAGGCACGGGGGAGTGGATGCGTCCGGTGGAGATATCGTAGACCACGGATGTGTTGCTGAGGCCTACCGTGTAGCACTGCTTGTCGCGCTCGAGGCTATAGACGCCGGTGGTGGAGCCTGTCTCTTCAAGATAGTCGTAGAGGGCGGGTGGCAATTGGTCGAAAAGCAGTACCTGCGGCAGTGTCTCGCCATAGCCGGCGATCACGGTCCAGTTGTAGGAAGCGTCAAATGTCAGGGCAGGGCCATCGGAGATGCGCACATGCCAGTCGCTACCCGTGCGCTCGCAGGATGACAATTGCGAATTCGGGTAGTATTGGTTGAGGAAAGTGGCTATTTTGGCCGGAACATCATCCCATACATCGGTGTCGTGACACCCGGTGCCGACAATGGAAAGCAGAGCAATGCAGAACAGATGTATTATTTTCTTCATCGAGTAAGGAATCTTTTGATATGTTATAGATTTCCAACACTCGAGAAGGGGCAAGTGTTCACTTGCGCCAGAACGACGGAGCCAGCAGAAGCAGCACGGTGAATATCTCGAGACGCCCTGTGAGCATGAGGAACGACAGCACCCACTTGGCGGCGTCCGGAAGCATGTCGTAGGAGCCTCCGAACCCTGTGATGCCGGCGCCCAGACCGGTGTTGCTCATGCATGAGAACGCAGAGAAGTAGGCGTCGATGATGGGGACGTCCATCGCAGCGAGCACTGTGCCACCGATGCCTATCAGAAGCATGTAAATACACAGGAACGCGATTACTTTGTTCACGACATCGCCGCTGACCACTCTGCCGTTGACACGTACCGACATGATGGCGTGCGGATAGATGCATCGGTAAAGCTCATTGCGGCAGTTTTTGATGAGGAACAGCAGACGGTCGATCTTAGCGCCGCCGCTTGTGGAGCCTGCGCAGGCCCCGAACAGCATCAGCAGGAATACGAGCGACAACACCAGCGGTCCCCATTTCTCAAAGTTGGTGGGGGTGAATCCGGTGGATGTGATGGTGGAGACTATCTGAAACAGCGGGTTGATGGTGAGGTCTTCCCATGTGTCGTAACTTCCCTGCTTGACGATGCCTATCACAAACAGCACGTACATAACGAGTATGATGCCTACGTAGGTGCCGAACACATCGTTGCGGTGCAGAGCCTTGAACTCTCCGCGCGCGGTGCGGAATATGAGCGAGAAGTTCACACCACCGATAAACATGAATATCGTCAGGATGATTTTTATGTAGTTGGAGCCGTAGGCGGCTATTCCGTCGTTGCGCGTGGAGTATCCGCCTGTGCTTATTGCTCCGAATGCGTGGCAGAGGCTGTCGAAGAAGTTCATGGGGCCGGCCCATAGCAGTAGCACGAGCATGGCTGTGAGTGCGAAATATATGAGCCATAGAGCCTTGGCTGTCTGGCTTATGCGCGGTCTCAACTTGTCGTGGGTTATGCCTGTGACCTCGGCGTTGAACATCAGCATGCCGCCCGATGAATTGAGCATCGGTATCACTGCGAGGGTGAACAGTATTATACCCATGCCACCGAGCCATTGCATGGTGGCACGCCATATATGCACGCCGTGGCTCATGTGCGACACGTCCTGAAGGACACTCGCGCCGGTGGTGGTAAAGCCCGACATGGCTTCGAAGAAGGCGTTGCTTACGCTCAGGGAGTAGTGGCAGAACATGAAGGGCACCATTCCGAAAATGGAGAATATCACCCATACCATTGCTGTGAGCAGAAAGCCGTCGCGTTTGCCCATTCCATAATGGTTGGGGTGTATGCGCCGGCTCAGGAGCAGGCCTGTCACGCCGGTTACGGCCGCTGTGACGGCAAAGCACAGCCAGTCGTCCTCGTCATAGACAAGGCATGTGATCAGCGGTATGAGCATGAACAGCGCTTCTATCATCAGAAGCCATCCGGCCACACGCGCCAGCATGGGCAGGTTGACGAGCTTGCGGTTTTTCTTGCGGTACATATCAGCTGAACAGGCGCTCTACTTTGTGGATGGCTCCCTGGAGGAAAAACACCAGCACGCGGTCGCCGGCCTGGATGTGCGTGTTGCCGTTGATGAGCATTCCGCGTCCGTCGCGTATTAGCGCGGCCATGGTCATGCTGCGTGGCAGTCTCAGATCCTTGACGGGAGCTTCGGTGATGCGCGAACCGGCTTTTACCTCGAGTTCCGCCACCTCGGCATCGGTGAGTGCGAGACATTTCGATGATGACGCGTCGGCGTCGAGCATGAGCTGGAACGTGCTGCTGGAAGCAAGCAGTTTCTTGTTGATGACCTTGCCGATGTTCATGCCCTCGGCAAGAGATATGAATTGAAGATTCTCCACCTCGGCCACTGTGCGCTTGACGCCGAGATCCTTGGCGGCCATGCAGGCGAGGATGTTTGTTTCGGCGCTGGATGTCAGGGCAATGAAGGCGTCCGTGGAGTCAAGGCCTGTTTCTGTCCACATTTCCGGATCGCGGGCATCGGCCATTATTATTTCGGCTTCAGGGCATTTGGCTGGGAGAGCGTGGCAAAGGTCGTAGTCGCTTTCTATGATTTTGAACTTGAAGCGGTCGTGGCCGAGATTGTACACCCGGATGGCTATCTTGCCGCCGCCCATTATCATCACACGGCGCACCTTGTAGTCGGTTTTGCCGGTGAGCTCCTTGAGCGCGTCGGTGTGTTCGCGGGTGAAAGTGATATACAGGATATCTCCTTCTTCCATCCTGTCGTCGCCTCGCGGTATGATGCTTTCGTGATGACGCTTTATGGCCGCCACATGGAAATGATGGTTGGTAGAGGCGAATTCCTTGAGCTGCATGCCTATAAGGGGCGCTCCCGCGCGTAGTCGCACGCCAGCAAGGATGACCTCGCCGTTGTGGAACTCAAACCAATATCGTGTCCAGGGGTGCTCGAGTGCAGTGATTATTTCTTGCGCTGCGAGGTATTCGGGATATATGACGCGGTCGACGCCCATCTGTTTCATCGGGGCACGGTTCTCAGGAGCCATATACCCGTAATGGTCGATGCGGGCCACTGTGGTGGATGCTCCCAAAGTCTTGGCTATGGAACATGCCACAACATTGCTCGATTCGGATGGTGTGACAGCGATGAAGAGGTCGCAGCCGTCGCGCAGGGCGTTTCGCAGGTTGAGGAAAGACGTGGGGTTGCCGGCCATTGTCATGATGTTGTAATTGGCATCAAGAACGGCCAGCTTGTCGGCGTTCTCATCGATGAGCAGGATGTCCTGGTCCTCATTGCTGAGTAGCTTTGCCAGGTGGGAACCCACCTCACCTGCTCCTGCGATGACTATTTTCATTGCTGTACGGCGTTTATGGTTTCTTCTATGGCATTGCGTATGCCGTCGGCATCGGTGCCACACAATGCCGCCAACTGTGCAGGCGTGCCCTGTGTGACGAATGTGTCGGGGAGGCCTACGCGGCGCACATGGCGCCGGTAGCCGTGGTCGGATAGCCATTCAGCAACGGCTGTACCCAGGCCTCCGGATGCTATGCCGTCCTCCACGGTGATCACCGGAACGTTTTTCTCCGCTACTTCCTGTAGCAGTGTCTCGTCGAGAGGTTTGGCAAACACCATGTCGTAATGGGCTATGCTGTGTCCGTGTGCCTCAAGTTCGTCGATGGCTTTTGTGGCGTCGGCGGCTATGGGGCCAAGCGACAGCACGCAGGCTTCGGAGCCATCGCGCAGGCGCTCGCCACGGCCAAACGGGGCAGGGGATAGCGGACACTCCCAACCGCCGGCCATGCGGCCTTTGCCTCGCGGATAGCGTATGGCGAGTGGTCCATGGTTGTTTTCGGCGGCCATGCACATCAGGCGGCGCAACCAGTGCTCGTCGCGTGGCGATGCTATGCACATGTTGGGTACAGTGCGCAGATAGGCGATGTCAAAAGCTCCGTGGTGGGTGGGGCCGTCCTCGCCCACAAGCCCTGCGCGGTCGATGCAGAACGTGACGGGCAGATTCTGCAGCGCCACATCGTGTATTATATGGTCGTAGGCCCGCTGCAGGAAGCTGGAATATATGGCCACGAACGGACGCATGCCGTCCTTGGCAAGGCCCCCGGCAAAGGTCACGGCGTGGCCTTCGGAGATGCCTACGTCGAACACTCTGTCGGGCATCTCGCGCTGCATTATGGCTACGGAGGTGCCGGAAGCCATGGCCGCCGTTATGGCCACTATATGCGGGTCGCGGCGTGCGAGCTCAAGCAGAGTGTGGCCGAATACGTCCTGGTATTTCATGCGTCCGTCGTCCGGCGTGCAATCTTCTTCGCGGCGCCCCGTTGCGATGTCGAAACGCCCGGGTGCATGCCATGCTGCAGGGTTGGTCTCGGCCGGGGCATATCCTTTGCCTTTGATGCTGCGCAGGTGCAGGATGCGCGGGCCTTCCATGTCCTTGATGTCGTTGAGCACGCGAACGATTGTGCCCACGTCGTTGCCGTCGAACGGACCGAAATAGCGGATATTGAGGCCTTCAAATATGTTCTGGCTGCGCATCAGAAGCGATTTCAAGCTGTTGTTGAAGCGCATGATGGCTCCCTTGCGGCGGTCGTTCACGATGTTGAGGTCGCGCAGGGTCCGGTAGGCTTTGAATCTGAAATTGTTGTAGCCTTGCGATGTGGTGAGCTGGGCGAGGTAAGAGTTCAGCGAGCCGACATTCTCATCGATGCTCATGTCGTTGTCGTTGAGTATGATGAGGAGATTGTTCGGAGTGTTGGCTGCATTATTTATGCCCTCGAACGCAAGTCCGCCGCTAATGGATGCATCGCCTATGACGGCTACTACGTTGCGTCTCGGAGTGTCGTTCTGCAGGCGGCTGGCCATGGCCATGCCGAGGGCTGCCGAGATGCTGTTGGAGGCGTGGCCGGCGCTGAATGTGTCGTATTCGCTTTCGGCAGGATTGGGGAAGCCGCTGATGCCGCCCATGCGCCTGTTGCCGGAGGCGAACGCTTCGCGGCGTCCGGTGAGAAGCTTGTGCGGATAAGCCTGATGGCCCACATCCCATACGATGCGGTCGTAGGGTGTGTTGAATACGTAGTGCAATGCCACGGTCAGTTCCACCGATCCCATGCTGGATGCGAAGTGGCCGGGATTGCGGCTGAGAGTGCTGATGAGGAAGTCGCGGATGTCGGCGCACAACTGCGGTAGCTGCTCCACTGAGAGGCGCCTGACGTCTTCCGGCGAATTTATAGAGGAGAGGATGCTGGCTTTATCGTTGTGTTCGGTCGGCATAGCTGCGCGTTTTACTATTTTTGCGTAAAGTATTTACGGTATAACGGAACAAAAATTATGATACCGGACGCCACTATGACAAAGAGTGTGTATAGTGTGAATTTAGGCGTTCCCGTTACGATGAGGGCGACAAGGCCCAGCCATAGCAAAAAGAGGAACGCCAGTCCGGCGGCCGTTGATTTCTTCATAGTCATAGCGCAAAATTACACAAATTTGCGCAGAATAGAAAATAATTCGGCGCGTTTCATTGTATGAACCGTATCATCAGACGGTTGCGGAATCCTATGGTGCCCATGGCCGGGTCGCGCGCTATTTTGCACAGTGCGTCGAGAGTGGTGTCGACGAGGGCATGCGCATCGGCATACGCCACGATGTCATCTATGAGGCGGCGTATGCCTTTTTCGAATGTCTCCTTGTAGTAGACGAATTTTTCTCTTGCAAGGATACGACGCAAGGCTTCCAGCATGATGTCGCGCACATATTCGGCCCCCGGATCGTAGGATGCGAAATCTTTCAGGGCTTTGCGCACTACGGTGATTCGTGCGGTGCTACGCCCGTGTTTGCCGCGTGTTATCTCGCGGTCGATTCGGGCAAGGGTCTTGTCCCTGAGTTTGTCGATGTCGGGATTCAGAAAGAAATCGAAATACTCCTTCACTTCCCGGCGTGCCGCGTAGGCGTCCATCACAATCTGGACGATCTCTTCGTGGCTCATCAGTGCAAGCTCTTTCTTTAGTTGCAGTTTGCCCATCTATGCTTTATTTCTTTGCTTTGAACCCACGGCCATAGAGCCAGTCGAACAATGTGGAGTAGGCGTTCTCCCGTGCGTCGTGGGCTGAGAGAAAGAGGTCGTGCATCCCTCCGGGAATGGTGTGCAGGTCAACGTCGTCGCCGAGCTTGGGTCCTTGTTTTTTCATGTCGTTCACGTTGAGCACGCCATCGGCATGCTGAAATTCGGGCGACCATTCATCGCCGTAAGCCGATTTGTCGGAGTGCATCAGCAGCACCGGAACGTTGATGCGGCCCTTGCGCACGTTTTTCTGGGCCCTGGTAATGGCTCCCACCCATGAAGCCTCCACTTTCCGCGGACGGATAGTTTTCCATTGGGTGTTGAAATCCCATTCGCCGTGGCGTCCCCGGAGCAGAGATTCGCCATATGGAGAATCTTTGCTTCCCTGGGATATTTTCATGTGTGGAAACAATTTGCCCAGCAATCCTACGGCCGGAGTGGCCACTTTTTGCATGAAAGCGTTCATGTTCCAGTCGAGAAACGGGCTGTTGAGCACAAGTGCCCGGAACATGGTGTCGGGCTGGTGGCTCATGTAGGACGATGCCACAAGACCTCCCGTGGAGTGCCCCATCAGTATGGCACGCCGGATGCCATCGCCGCGCATCGCTGCAACGGCAGAGTCTATGTCGGCGTAATATTCGCTGATGTCCCTCAGTTCGTATGGCTCTTGCCCGTTGGTGAGCGAGCGTCCGTATTTCCGAAGGTCTACCGCGTAAAAATGATAACAAGAGTCGGCCAGGCGTTCGGCTTCCTCATCCTGAAAGAAGTAGTCGTTGTAGCCGTGGATATAAAGTATGGCGGTGCTGTCGCCGCAATCGGAGCGGTGGCGCACCACGGTAGAGCGTACCGGGCCTGAATAGTCAGTGCCTTGGTCCACGCTGTGTACTTCAAATCCGGCGCCCAGCACAGTGTCGGGCGTCCACACTACAGCCTCGGCTGAGATTGCACATGATAGGAGGAGAGCAAGGAGAGAGAATGTTTTCATTGTGGCAAAACGTGTTTGTCTTGTGGGGAAATAGCTGTGGCCAAAGCCTCGGCGCACCGCATGCCGTCGATGGCTGCGCTGACAATACCTCCGGCATAGCCGGCACCCTCGCCGCACGGGTATAGGCCATCGTGAGTTTCGTGAACCAGGGTCTGCGTGTCGCGCGGGATTCTCACAGGAGCGCTTGTGCGTGTTTCGGCTCCTATAAGGGTGGCGTCGGGCGATAGAAATCCACGAGCTTTACGGCCGAAATCCTCGAAGCCTTTCCGGAGCCTTTCTGCAATAGGGGTAGGGAGCAGACGGTCGATGCGCGCACATACCAGCCCCGGCGCATAGCTGCTCGGAGGCAAGTCGCGCGACGGGCGCGAGGCAACAAAATCGGTCATACGCTGTGCCGGCGCGCGTTGGGTGTGCTCGGATGCCTCGAAAAAGCGGGCTTCTATATCGGCCTGGTAGTGCATCATTTTCAGAGGCCCAAACCCGTTGTAACTCTCGGGAAGATCCTCCGGCAGTATCTCCACCACCATGCCTGAGTTGGCCCAGCGGGTGCCTCGGTTGCTGGGCGACATTCCGTTCACTACCAGTTGGCCCGGTTCGCTGGCGGCCGGTATGATGAAACCGCCGGGACACATGCAGAACGAGTAGACGGCTCGCCCGTCCACGCGCGTAAGCATCGTGTATTCCGCCGCCGGAAGCCAGCGTCCGCGCCCTTCAGGGGAGTGGTACTGGATGCGGTCGATCAGTTTCTGCGGGTGCTCCAGTCGCACGCCTATGGCTATTCCTTTCGGCTGCAGTTCCACCTTGGCAGCGTGGAGCATGCGATAAACATCGCGGGCGGAGTGGCCGGTGGCGAGGATGACGGGGCCGAGCCATTCAGTGCCGGTGCTGTCGGCCACACCTGCTACACGAGTCCCTTCCATCAGCAGTTTCTCCACGCGTGTGCCGAAGTGAACCTCGCCGCCGCATTGCAGTATGGTGTGGCGGATGGCTTTGATCACTTCCGGAAGCTTATCGGTGCCTATGTGCGGATGCACATCTACAAGAATATCTTCCGATGCGCCGTGCGTGCAGAACCA
Source organism: uncultured Muribaculaceae bacterium (assembly GCA_910578095.1). GTDB lineage: Bacteria > Bacteroidota > Bacteroidia > Bacteroidales > Muribaculaceae > CAG-873. The sequence goes on from CAJTOZ010000001.1 coordinate 26,623, forward strand.
TTGCAGCACGGTGTCGACAGATCCCCGCTTTTTGCTGCGCGTGTACAACTTGCCGTCTGAATAGGCGCCGGCTCCGCCTTCGCCGAAACAATAGTTGCTGTCGGGGTCGACGATGCCTTCACGGCTTATCCGTGCCATGTCGACACGTCTCGCGTCCACATCCTTGCCACGCTCAAGAATCACTGGCCGCACGCCCAGCTGTATGAGCCTGAGTGCGGCAAACAATCCGGCCGGGCCGGCGCCTACGATTATAGCGCGGGGAGCGCTGTCGGCGAGGAGAGGGAAAACAGTGGGAGTGAACAGCGTGGCGGTGTGGTCCACTTCATCAACGTGCACGCGCAACGACAGATTGATACTTACTCGCCGGCCGCGTGCATCGATGCTGCGCCGCACCACATCCACGCGTTTCACGCGCTCCGGCGTTATGCCCATGTGGGTTGCAGCTGCCTTTGGCAGGCGCGCGGGGTTGTAGGCCACCTCGGGTGGCAGTTGAAGGGTTATGTCATGCAGCATCGGTATGTATTTGGGAGTGTTTGAAACGACGGTAGGATATGTACAATGTGACCACCGCGGTGATGAAGGCAAGCACGTCGCTGCCGGCCATGGAAGCCCACACGCCGTTGATGCCCCAATAATGCGGCAGAATCCACAACAGCGGCAACAGGTATATGAGCTGGCGGGTGAGCGACAGGAAAATAGATACCTTCGGCTTGCCTATGCTCTGGAAATAGTTCTGTATCACTATCTGGATGCCCACCACGGGATAACATATGAAGTAGACGCGGAAGCCGTTGCGGGCGATGTCTATCATTGCGGTGTCGGTGGTGAACAGGGCGCTGATGGTGTCGGGGAAACATTCAGTCACCATCCAGCCGACGGCCGAGATGACAAATCCGCACAGCATGCCGCGCTTGAGAGTGCTCATCACTCTGGAGTGCTGCCCGGCACCGAAATTGTAGCCAAGTATAGGCTGCATGCCTTGAGTGACGCCGAACACTATCATGACGAAAAACATTGTGGTGCGGTTGATTATACCGTAGGCGCCCACAGCGGTGTTGCCCATGTCGCCGGAGCAGTCGAGCAGAGACTTGTTGAGGAACACCACCACCAGGCATGCCGTGCAGTTCATCAGGAACGGCGACAGCCCGATGCCATAGATGCGTTTTACGAGCGTGGGCACGAAAAAGCGGTCGTGCCAGTTGATGTGTACGAAACTCTTCTTTGACAGGAAGTGGGCCATGACCCATATCAACGCGCAAGCCTGCCCCAGAATTGTGGCTCCGGCGGCTCCGGCAATTCCCCATTTGAGTTTGAATATGAATATGGGGGCGGCTATCACATTGACGGCCACCGACAGCAGAGCTGATATCATTGCTTTGCGCGGATATCCGGTGGCGCGCATTATGTTGTTGAGCCCGATGAATAGATAGCTGATCGGCGTGCCGTACAGTATTATCCGCATGAACTCGCGGGCATAGGGCAATGTCTCTTCCGTGGCGCCGAACAAATAAAGAATAGGGTCAAGAAACAGAAGCGTGAGACCGCCGAACACTACGGAGTGGATGATGCAGAGGAGCATGACGTTGTTGACCGTATCGGTGGCCCTTGTCATGTTTTTCTGCCCGAGGAATATCGAACTGATGGTGGCGCCGCCCACTGCGACAAGCGTGCAGAAGCCTATCACCAGATTCATCAGGGGAAAGGTGATGGCAAGTCCGGAAATAGCCATCGGGCCCACGCCGCGTCCGATGAAGATGCTGTCTATGATATTGTACAGCGATGTGACGACGCTTGCGATAATCGCCGGAAGCGAATATTGCAGCAACAATGCGCCTATGGGTTTTGTACCTAATGTGGCCGGTGATGAATTTGATTGTCGGTCGTCGCTCATATTATAATATACAACAAGTGGTACATGAATGTTCGCGGATTGCTGCACGGCAACCCGCGAACACTATGGCGCGGCCGTGTCAGACCGCCTTGAAACTCATGTCGAGGCCTTTGACGCTGTGTGTCAGAGCTCCGACGCTTATGAAGTCCACACCGGCTTCGCCGTATGCGCGCAGGGTATCGATGGTGATGCCGCCGCTGGATTCAATCTCGATAGCGGGGGCTTTCTCACGGATGAGCCGCACGGCTTCGACGGTCTGCTCGGGAGTGTAGTTGTCGAGCATTATGCGGTCCACGCCGGCTTCGATAGCCTGAAGTATCTCCTCGGTGTTGCGTACTTCCTGCTCGATTTTCAGGTCCTTGCCGTTGGCCTTGCAATAGGCTTTGGCCGAAGCTACAGCCTTGGGGATGCCGCCGGCAAAGTCGGCATGGTTGTCTTTTATAAGAATCATGTCGAAAAGACCGATGCGATGGTTCATTCCACCACCGATCTTAACAGCCATTTTTTCGAGCATGCGCATGCCGGGAGTGGTCTTGCGGGTGTCAAGCACTTTTGTGGGAAGTCCTTCCAGCAGCTTCTGATAGCGCGCGGTAGTTGTGGCGATGCCGCTCATGCGCTGCATGATGTTGAGCATCACACGCTCTGTCTGGAGCAGCGAGCGCACCGGGCCCTCCACTTCAAAGGCGATGTCGCCGGGACGCACATGCGCGCCGTCGTTGATATATACTGTCATTTTGAGCGACGGGTCGAATTTCTCAAACACGCGTCGTGCCACTTCCACTCCCGCAAGGATGCCTTCTTCCTTGATTATAAGGCGCTGGCGCCCCATGGCGTCGGCGGGGATGGTGCTGAGTGTGGTATGGTCGCCATCGCCCACGTCCTCGGCAAAAGCCAGTGTGAGCAGGTCGTCGATCAATTCGTCGATACTTTTCATGCTGTTTAAAATAAATTATTGTTACTTTTGCGCAAAATTACAAAATATTTCGCAATCACCGAATGAAAATCCAACTGATGGTGACGGGGCGTACCCGCGATGAAGCGCTGCGCTCCCTCACAGACAAATATACCGCGCGCGTACAACGCTATGTGCCTTTTGAAATAATCGAGCTGCCCGACGTGCGCACTACCAGAGCCACCACCGAAGCTTCGCAGAAACTCTCGGAGGGCATACAGATGCTTAAGCAGATACATCCATCCGATTTTGTGATGCTGCTTGACGAGAGAGGGAAACAGATGACCTCCCGCGAATTTTCCACTTTCATTGACCGAAAAATGTCGACACTGCCACGCAACCTGATTTTTGTGGTAGGCGGTCCATACGGATTTTCAGAGGAAGTGCGGCAGCGGGCTGACGCGCTGCTGGGATTGTCGGCCATGACGTTCAGTCATGAGATGGTGCGTCCTTTTTTTGTGGAGCAGATCTACCGGGCCATGACTATCCTGCGGGGTGAGCCGTATCATCATGATTAGTATGCTTGCGGTAACGCGCTGATATATGGATAGAAAGAAAATATTAACAAATTTTCACTATAAAATATCGTTGAAAAATTTGCACAGTCCGAAAAACGTGCTTAACTTTGCAGTGCAAATGAGGCGATTTAGTGTAGTGGCCTAGCACGCCACCCTCTCACGGTGGAGACCAGGGTTCGATTCCCTGATTCGCTACTCGCCAAAAAACTCCTGAGCCCCACGCTCGGGAGTTTTTTTGTTTTATGCGTTATAAGTAAGAGATAGTCTAAAATATTAATTGTAGGGTTTGAGTGAAAGAATTTCAATAGCATCATCCGTATGGCACACTGCGCTGCTGTGGGCAGGGGCCGGATGTGGAGGATCTCGACCGGCAATAGTTTCAGGGCTATTTCCAGATAAACGTTCAAGCTTATGATAATCAATACCGCCCGTTTCCTTATCAGCGCCCCCACCGAGGCCAAGTGTCCGACGGATAAACGCCATGAATATGCTTTTATCGGCCGTTCGAATGTAGGGAAATCCTCTCTTATAAATATGCTCCTTGGTCGCAAGGATCTCGCCAAGACTTCATCCACACCCGGCAAGACCATGCTGATAAATCATTTTCTCGTGAATGAAGATTGGGCTATCGTCGATCTTCCCGGTTATGGATATGCTGCGCGCAGCAAGGCCGATCGGGCCAAGCTTGAGGTCATGATCAAGGACTATATACTCCACCGGAGCCAGATGACCAACCTTTTTGTGCTGGTGGATTCAAGGCATGCTCCGCAGCGCATCGATCTGGAATTCATGGAATGGCTCGGGGAAAACGGGGTGCCGTTCAGCATCGTGTTCACCAAGCTCGACAAACTTTCGTCTGCCGCAGCAAAAAAAGCTACGGAAGTATACCTCTCCACGCTTCTTGAGCGGTGGGAGGAGTTGCCCCCGGTGTTCAAGACGTCCAGCACCGACAAGCGTGGACGGGATGCCGTGTTGGACTACATTGAAGAAATGAACAAATTGCCTCTGGAATAATAAACAGCTATATCAATCACCTGCATTATGCTTGAAATTAGCGAAATTTTCAATGCTGCCGCCGTGCTGAAGGGCGTGGCCCGCAAAACCTCTCTCATTCCCGCGCCCAAGATCAACCCCGAGGCCGATGTGTATCTGAAGACTGAGAATCTTCAGCTCACGGGCTCCTTCAAACTGCGTGGCGCCTATTACAAGATATCACAACTCAGCGACGAGGAAAAGAAAAAGGGCGTGATCGCTTGCTCGGCCGGCAATCATGCTCAGGGTGTGGCTCTGGGAGCGCAGCGAAACGGCATACAAGCCGTGATATGCCTGCCTGCCGGCGCGCCTATCTCCAAAGTGGAGGCTACGCGTAGCTATGGCGCGGAGGTGTGTCTCGTGCCCGGAGTGTACGATGATGCGTATGCACGCGCCATTGAGTTGCAGAAAGAGCACGGATACACGTTCGTGCATCCCTTCGACGATCCCAAGGTGATAGCAGGTCAAGGCACTATCGGACTTGAGATATTGGAGCAGATGCCCGATGTGGAAGCCGTGGTGGTGCCCATCGGTGGCGGCGGTCTTATCAGCGGTGTGGCTTTTGCCATCAAGACATTGCGCCCGGAGATAAAGGTGTACGGCGTGCAGTCGTCCGGGGCTCCCTCTATGGCTGCATCGCTTCAGGAAGGGCATATAGCACGTCTGGGCGAAGTCAGCACGATAGCCGACGGCATAGCTGTGAAAGAACCCGGAGTGAACACCTTCGAGATGTGCAACCGCTATGTGGATGAGGTGGTCACCGTCAGCGACGATGAAATAGCAGCCGCCATTCTTGCTCTTATAGAGCAGCAGAAAATTGTGGCCGAGGGTGCAGGTGCTGTATCGGTGGCTGCGGTGATGTACAACAAGGTGCCCGTAACAGGCAAGAAGGTGGTGTGCCTCGTGAGCGGCGGCAATATAGATGTCAGCACGCTCAGCCGCGTAATCACCCGCGGTCTGTCGAAAAGCGGCCGTAACTATACGTTCTCTATTGATCTCGCCGACAAGCCCGGTCAGCTTTCGGGTGTGTGCAATGTCATTGCCGATGCCGGTGGCAATATAATCTCGGTGAGCCATGAGCGCATCAACACGAGCGCCGAGATCAATGGGTGTACGATACGTATCGAGCTTGAAACACGCGACAATGCCCACATAGCCTCCATCCGGGAGGCCCTTGCGGACAAAGGCTACAAAGTGTTGAACTGATTATTGCACCTCTCCCGCTGCAATCCGTTGTGGCGGGAGAGCGTGGTCAAACGCGCGACAAACGCGATGCGAGAAGCGCGTCGGCGATAACAAGGGCGGCCATTGCCTCCACTACAGGCACGGCACGGGGCACGGCGCATACGTCGTGCCTTCCTTTTGGTTGTATTGTGCAGGGATGTCCGTCGGTGTCGATGGTCTCGATAGGACGCATCATTGTGGCTATGGGCTTGAACGCCACCCGCATGACGATGTCTTCGCCGGTGCTTACGCCTCCGAGGATTCCTCCGCAGATATTGCGCTCGGTGTGGAGTGCTGTGTCGAATGCGGTGGGGTGGTCAAGCGCATCGGAGCCACTCATCCCGGCAGAGGCGAAGCCTGTGCCGTACTCAAAACCTTTGGCGGCGTTGATGCTCATCATAGCCATGGCCAGACGCGCCTGAAGCTTTCCGAACACCGGCTCGCCAAGGCCGGCGGGACATCCGTGCACAGTGCAACCCACGATGCCTCCTACGGTATCGCCGCATGCGCGTGCCTTTTCGATTTCCGCCTCCATCTCCTGCGGGTGGGTGGCGCTCCCTATCCGGCAAATCTCAGCCTTTATAGTGATGCCATAATGTTCAAGAAGCGTAGCGGCTAATGCTCCGGCGGCCACAATGGCCGCAGTTGTGCGCGCGCTGGCCCGGCCACCGCCACGATGGTCGCGCATGCCATATTTAAGAAGGTATGTGGCATCGGCGTGGCCGGGACGAAGCTGGTCGCGCATGGCGTCGTAGTCGCTGCTGCGGGCATCGGTATTGTCGATTATGAATGCCAGAGGAGTTCCTGTGGTGCGTCCTTCAAAAACCCCCGAAAGAATCCGCATGCGGTCGGGCTCGCGACGGGAGGTGCTGCCGGGCGTGCTGCCGGGTTTGCGGCGATCGAGCGCAGCCTGTATCGCGCTGATGTTGACATTCAGCCCTGCCGGCATACCGTCAATCACGCCCCCGACTGCCGGGCCGTGGCTTTCGCCAAAGGACGTGAAGCGGAAAAAGTGTCCGATAGTGTTCATTTTATAAGGTCGGTGACGGTTGCGCCTACGTAGTTTATCAAGGCGGAGGGAGAAATTTCCAGTTGCAGCCCGCGCACTCCGGCGCTCACGTATATTGATTCGAAATCAAGTGCGGTAGTGTGGAAAAACGTCGGGAAAGGCTTTTTCATGCCAACAGGAGAGCACCCGCCGCGGATATATCCGGTGACAGCCAGCAGATCTTTCATGTGTATGAGGTCGGCCTTCTTGTCGCCGGCGGCTTTTGCGGCCTTTTTCAGGTCGACCTCGCTGTCGCCGGGCACCACGCATACAAAGTGGCCAGAGCGTTCGCCTTTGAGCACAAGCGTCTTGAATACGCGTCTGATATCCTCGCCGAGTTCAGCCGCTACATGGTCGGCCGCAAGATTGTCGGGATCGACAGTGTAGGGGACAAGTTTGAAATCTATGCCCGCGGCAGATAGCAGCCGGGCTGCATTGGTTTTCGGCGTGTTTGCCATATATAAAGCAACTTTTGATGTTTTGTGAAGCAAAAATACAAAAATACTGCAAAAAAATGACTAACTTCGCGCCAAAATCTACAAAAATGATAAACAGTACGCGAGAGCATCTGATAGACGTGGCCCGTCAACTGTTTGCCCGAAAGGGCGTTGATGCCACTACTATGGGCGACATCGCCAACGCGAGCGAGCGTGGGCGCCGTACTGTGTATACGTATTTCCGTAATAAAAAAGAGGTGTATGCCGCTGTGCTTGAAAGCGAGAGCGCGGCCTTGGTGGCAAGGCTGCAGGCGACATGCGACTCCGGGAAGCCTGTGGAAGAGCGTCTGCGCGATTTCCTGTCGGTGCGCCTGGTGCAGCGCAGGGAGCGTAGCTCGGCTGCGGCATCTCTGCGTGCTTTGTTCAAGCCCGACCTGCGCCGTATAGGACGCATACGCAGCATCGTGCGCACTCAGGCAGAGGAGATGTTGCACGCACTGCTGGCGGAAGGTATATCCGCGGGGCGTTTCGATCCGTCGAGATGTGCGCTGCTTGAAGGTTTCGCCTTGGACTGCATGCACGCCATGGATATAGCAGGGGCTGATACCGATGTCACCGGCCTGGCCGCCTCGGCCGACGCTATGCTCGATTTTATCATATCGGACATCTGCGTCCGTTGAGCATGGCATAAAAAGCGATTTTTGTATCCATTTTTTCTTTTGTCAAGAAAAAATATAAGCGCCCACAGCGCTAATCCGCCAAGTTTTGCGTACTTTTGCAATATGTTTATGCGCCACATATTCTGTGCGGTCATGTGCCTTGCCGTAGCAGTCGCCACTCAAGCGGCCGTGCGTTCCGATGCACAGAAACCGTTCACGCTGGTGGTAGATCCCGGTCATGGCGGCAAGGACTACGGTTGCGTGGGGCGCAAAACCAACGAAAAAACCATAGTGCTGGATGTGGCTCGCCGTCTTGGCGATATAATAAAAAAAGAGCATCCTGAAATCAAGCAGGTGTACACCCGCGATACCGACCGCTATCTCACTCTTCAGCAACGGGCCGATGTGGCAAACGGCGCCTCCGGCGACCTGTTTGTGTCTATACATGTCAATAGCGTAGACCGTCGCTCGCGCAACCGCACAAGTGTGCGCGGTGCCAGCGTCTATACGCTCGGGCTGCATAAAAGCGACAACAACCTTAATGTGGCCATGCGCGAGAATGCCGTGATGGAACTGGAGCAGGACTATTCCGCCAAATATCAGGGTTTTGATCCCAACTCTTCCGAGAGCTACATAATGTTTGAGTTGAATCAGAACAGTCATGTGGCCAATAGCCTTGAGCTTGCATCCGGCATGCAGGCCGAGCTGATATCGACCGCCGGCCGTGCCGACAAAAATGTTCGGCAGGCAGGTTTCTGGGTGTTGTGGGCTGTGGCTATGCCATCGGTGCTTGTGGAGCTGGATTTCATATGCAATCCATCGATGGAGGATTTTCTGCATTCGGAAAAAGGACGGGAAAAGTGTGCCAGAGCGTTGGCAAATGCGATATCATCCTACTATCAGCATCATCGCCGGGGAGCCTCCGCACCATTCCGTCCGGCCAGCGTTCAGACAAGCGAAGCCGTTGCTGAGACTGCGACGGAACCGGTAGTGGAGGCGGTTGCCGCAGCACCGACATACCATGTGCAATTTCTCACCTCATCGTCTTTGCTTTCGCCATCCGACAGCCGCCTGAAAGGAGTAGATGAAGTGGGATACTATGTGGACGGGAAGGTGTATAAATATTATTCCGGAACATTCCCTACGCTGGCGAAAGCAAAAAAACGGGCTGCCACTGTGCGCAGAAAGCATCCGGAGGCGTTTATAATAAAGTTGCTCGACGGAAAACGAATTTGAAAACAAACTAAACAATAATATGAAAAGTGCAGTAAAAAAAGAGCTTACGATAGGAGCTCTGGTCATTGTGGCCCTCGCTGTCCTGATTCTGGGCATCGACTTCCTCAAGGGCATAAATGTGTTCAAGGCCGCCAATTACTACTATGTGGAATATACTGATGTGGAAGGACTGGCCATCTCGGCGCCTGTCACACTTAACGGTTTCAAGGTAGGCCAGGTGAGGGAGATCAATTACGAATTTGACAATCCCGGCCATGTGAAAGTGGAAATCAGCCTCGACAAACAATTGCAGCTGCCGCGTGGCACCGAGGCTGTGCTGGCAACAGACCTTCTCGGCACAGCTTCCATAGTTCTTCGTCCGGGTTCTGACAGCAGCAAGCATGAGGTGGGCGATATGCTTGCCGGTGTGTCGGACAAGGGACTGATGGCCAATGTCGGCAATATGATGCCATCCATAGAGTCGATTTTTCCGAAGATCGACACACTTCTTACCAATCTGAACGCTATCACGGCCGATCCTGCGCTCACCGCTTCAGTAAAACGCCTGGACGCTATCACGTCCAATCTGGAATCCACCACTCGCCAGCTGTCGGCACTGATGGCTACGCTCCCTCCCGTCACTCGCGATGTCAAGCATCTGACAGCCAATCTTGATTCCATATCCGGCGACATGGCCGTGCTCAGCGAGCGCCTCAGCAAACTACCTGTTGATTCCCTTGGCGCCGACCTGGCTTCCACAGTAGAAAATCTGCGCGCGCTCACCGAGCAGCTCGGAAGTTCCGACAGTTCGCTTGGACTTCTGATGAACGATCCTGCACTGTACAACAATCTCAACTCCACGGTTTCGGCACTTGATTCGCTGTTCGTGGATATAAAACGCAATCCCAAGCGCTACATCAGCATCAAGCTGCTTTAACTCTGATTGCAAAAATGTTAAAAGCGATGGCCGCAACCGCAGTCGTCGCTTTTTAATATGTTATGGAATAGTGCGTTATACAATAATTGAAAAAAGCAAATTTTACCGCACTTGTTTTTTTGAAAAATTATCCTCAATTTTGCTATGCAAATATAGAAAAACACAACAACGCCCCACTCCCTACTGGACTTACAGGATGGAAAAAACTCATCTACAGCTCTGGGAGGAATGTCGTCAGTTTATCAAAGACAATATTCCTTCCGCACAATACGACGCGTGGTTTCGCGACGTGGCTTCGCTGAGCTTCGACAACATGAGCCTCACGCTCGTGGTGCCGTCGGCTTTCTTTGTGGAGCAGCTGGAGGAGCGCTATCTCGGTCTGCTGGGCGCGGCCATACGCCAGGTGTACGGGCGCGGGGTGAAGTTGTACTATCAGTTCAATCAGGTCAAAGACGAGCCCAAGACTGCCGTGAACATGCGCTCGGCAGAGCCGTCGCCGGCCATTCTGAACGCCGGGGCAAAGACATCGCCGACCAATCCGTTTGCCCCGCAACCCGTAGGCGATATAGACCCTCAGCTGAACCCGCGCTATAATTTCGAGAACTATTGTTGCAGCATGAGCAACAAAGTGGCTTGGGGTATAGGCCAGTCCATAGCCAACGATCCGAAGATAAAGACCTTCAACCCTCTATTTATTTTCGGCTCCACCGGTGTAGGCAAGACGCATCTGATACAGGCCATAGGCATACGCGTGAAGGAGCGCAACCCGCAGGCGAAAGTGCTGTATGTGACCGCACGATTGTTCCAGAGCCAATACACTACAGCTGAGGCCAAAGGCACTACAAACAGTTTTTTTCATTTCTATCAGAGCATTGACACGCTGATAGTGGACGACATCCAGGACCTGCGCGACAAACCGGCCACACAGAACACATTCTTCCATATCTTCAACCATCTTCATCAGAATGGCAAACAGATAATAATGTCGAGCGACTGCTCTCCGGCCGATATGGAAGGTTTTGAAGCGCGCCTGCTGTCGAGGTTCCGCTGGGGCATGAGTGTGAAGCTGGAGAATCCCGATATAGAGTTGCGGAGAAATGTGCTGGTGCAGAAAGCCGAACAGGACGGCCTCATGCTTCCGGCCGATGTGATCGACTATATCGCGGCCAATGTGACCGACAGCATCCGCGAACTCGAAGGTATAGTGGTTTCGCTGATAGGGCGTGCTACGGTGCTGAACGTGGATATCTCTCTTGAGCTCGCGCGCGGTGTGATTGCCAATGCGGTGCGGATAAACCGCAGGCAGATTAATTTCGAGATGCTCACAGCCGCCGTATGCGCTCATTATGGTGTGGATGCCGACCTTGTGTTCACCAAAAGCCGCAAGCGCGAGATCAGCGATGCGCGGCAGGTGGTGATGTTCCTTGCCAAAAAATTGCTGAAGATGCCGTTCACAGCCATAGGGGTGCGTCTCGGACGCTCACATGCCACGGTGCTTTATGCGTGCAAGAACATCGAGGAGCGTATGCCGCTTGAGAAACAGCTTTCAGATGATATTCTTGCCATAGAGGCTGCAGTGATGCAGTGATCTTAGCAGAAAAATCACGGGTTGTCCGTAGTTTTCGCTTTTTGGAAATTATCTTGCAATGCTTATCTATTTAAAGTGTTGCAGATCAGTAGTATGAGTTTTTGTTGCGGAAAACTATAAAAATATTTCAAATCTAATTGTTGAAAAATTTGGTAATGATAAATGAATTTCGCAACTTTGTAGTCGGCTTTTTATAGCATGCGATCGTTATCATGAAACAATAAGCTGTTTGAAAAAACAGTCCCATAAACTGAACTAAATAATTCCCCTCATCGTGAACGAGCAAAAATCATACACATTCGACGAAGCTATGTCTGCTACGCTCGAATATTTCGGCGGCGACGAACTGGCCGCGCGCGTATGGGCAAGCAAGTATGCCCTGAAAGATTCTTTCGGTCATATATTTGAACGTACCCCCGACGACATGCACCGCCGCATAGCCTCCGAGATAGCGCGTATTGAAGCACGCTACCCGAATCCTATGAGTGAAGACGAGATTTTCGGGCTCCTCAAGGATTTCCGTTACATAGTGCCGCAGGGCAGCCCTATGACAGGAATCGGCAACGATTATCAGGTGGGCTCGCTCAGCAATTGCTTCGTTATAGGGCTGGACGGCAATCCCGACAGCTACGGCGGGGTGATACGCATAGATGAGGAGCAGGTTCAGCTCATGAAGCGTCGTGGCGGAGTAGGGCACGACCTCTCCCACATCCGTCCCAAGGGCATGCCTGTGAAAAACTCCGCACTCACCAGCACCGGCCTCGTGCCGTTCATGGAGCGCTATTCCAACAGCACCCGCGAAGTGGCTCAGGACGGACGCCGTGGCGCTCTGATGATGACCGTGAGCATCAAGCATCCCGACAGCGAGGCATTCATTGACGCCAAAATGACAGAAGGCAAGGTGACCGGCGCCAACGTGAGTGTGCGCATCGACGACGATTTCATGAAAGCTGTGGAGAGCGGGGAGCCCTATCGCCAGCAGTATCCCGTGGTAAGCGAAAATCCCGTGGTGGAGAAAGATATCGATGCACGCGCGCTGTGGGGCAAGATCATCCATAATGCCTGGAAGTCGGCCGAGCCCGGTGTGCTTTTCTGGGATACTATCACACGCGAGAGTGTGCCCGATTGCTATGCCGATCTCGGGTTCCGCACCATTTCCACAAACCCCTGCGGCGAGATACCGCTGTGCCCGTACGACAGTTGCCGCCTTCTGGCCATCAATCTGTACAGCTACGTGCGCGATCCGTTCACTCCCGAGGCCTCTTTTGATTTCGACCTGTTTGCCACTCATGTGGCCAAGGCCCAGCGCATCATGGACGATATCATAGACCTGGAGATGGAAAAAATAGACCGCATCCTGGAGAAGATAGAATCAGATCCCGAGATCGAGGAGGTGAAGTGTGCCGAGCGCAACCTGTGGCATAAAATCAAGACAAAAACCGGCAAGGGGCGTCGCACAGGTGTTGGCACCACTGCCGAAGGCGATATGCTCGCAGCTCTCGGCTACCGCTACGGCACCCCCGAAGCTACTGATTTCAGTGAGAGCGTGCACCGCGCACTGGCCATTGCCGCCTATGGGTCAAGTGTCGATATGGCAGCCGAGCGTGGCGCATTCGAAGTATTCGATGCCGAGCGTGAGAAAAACAATCCCTTTATCAACCGTCTCCGCGAGGCTTCTCCGGAGCTCTATGAGCGCATGCTCGCCCACGGCCGCCGCAATATTGCCTGCCTCACGATAGCGCCCACCGGCACAACAAGCCTTATGACGCGTACCACCAGTGGTATTGAGCCTGTGTTCATGCCTGTGTACAAGCGGCGCCGCAAGGTGAATGCCAATGATGTAGAAGTGCGTGTCGACTTTGTGGACGACAGCGGCGATGCCTTTGAGGAATACGTGGTGTACCATCCCAAATTCATTGACTGGATGCGCATCAAGGGCATAGAAGTCCGTTCCGACTACAGTCAGGAGGAACTCAACGACCTTGTGGCCCGTTCGCCCTACGCCGGAGCCACAAGCAACGATATCGACTGGCTTGAGAAGGTGAAAATGCAGGGACGCATACAGCGCTGGGTGGACCATAGCATCTCCGTGACCATTAATCTGCCTTCCGACGTGAGCGAGGATCTGGTCAACCGTCTTTATCTTGAAGCATGGCATGCCGGTTGCAAAGGTTGCACAGTGTATCGCGACGGATCGCGTTCCGGCGTACTTATCGCAATGGAGAATAAACCGGCCGAGAAACCGGCTGCACAGGTGGCACACGTGGGCAAGCGTCCTATCGAACTCGAGGCCGATGTGGTGCGTTTCCAAAACAACAAAGAGAAGTGGATCGCTTTCATCGGGCTGCGTGATGGCAAGCCTTATGAGATCTTCACCGGTCTCACTGACGATGAGGACGGAATCTTCTGCCCGAAGAGTGTGAGCCACGGCAAGATAATAAAGGCCGTGGATGCCGAGGGCAACAAGCGCTACGACTTCCAGTTTATAAATAAGCGTGGTTATAAGACTACTATCGAGGGCCTTAGTGAGAAATTCAATCCCGAGTACTGGAACTACGCCAAACTCATTTCAGGAGTGCTGCGCTACGGCATGCCTGTGGACCAGGTGCTCAAACTCGTAGGAAGTCTCGAACTCGATTCCCAAAGTATAAACACGTGGAAAATGGGAGTGGAGCGAGCACTTAAGAAATATCTCCCCAATGGTACCCAGGCCAGTGGACAGAAATGTCCCAAGTGCGGCCAGGAGACGCTCGTGTATCAGGAAGGCTGTCTCATCTGCACTTCCTGTGGCACCAGCAAGTGTGGTTGATTTGAACGACCTTGAGCAGCGGGTCGGCTCCGGTTTGCCTGGCGCTGACCCGCTGTCGCATAAGGTCATGTGAACGAGCTCTTTTATTCGGAGATTCTTAAAAAATATTAAACTAAATGGTATCTCCTGCGTTTTTTGTAATTTTACAAACTACAAAAAGATTATATCATATACTTCCGATCCATGAAACTGACATTGCATATCGACTACCACACCCGTTGGGGTGAAAACCTTATGGTGTGCGGCAGTGCGGCTGCTCTTGGTGCGGGCGATACCGCCCATGCCATGCCTATGGCTATCGCCGAAGGGTCCGACCGCTGGACGCTGCATGCTGATATCCCTGAAAGCGATTTCCCGATTGAATATTCCTATATCGTGGTGCGCGACGGCAACGTGGTGCGCCGAGAATGGGGTAAGCCGCATACGCTCGGACTTCCCGACGGATTGCACGGCTGTACGGTGATCGACCGCTGGACCGACATGCCATCCGACAAACCGTTCTATTCTTCGGCCTTTACACAGTGTGTGTGCCGGCGCGAGACCATCTCGAGCGTGGTATTGCAACCCGAAGCCGGAAAAGTGCTTATGGAGGTCGAGGCTCCTCTGTTGGCTCCGGGACAGGTGCTTGCAGTGTGTGGGTCCACCCCCTCACTCGGGGCGTGGGACACCGCGCGGGCTTTGCGTATGAGCGACGCCTCCTATCCGTTATGGCGTGTGCTTGTCGATGCCCGCGACCTTACTGCAGCGAGCGAATATAAGTTTCTCGTGCTGAATGCTGCCGACGGCAGCGTGGCGGCATGGGAATTCGGTGGCAACCGCACGCTCGGCATATCGCCAGCAATCGGTGAGGCCACAGTGGTGGCTGGTTTGCGTTTGAACAATCCTTTCCATTGGAAAGGTGCCGGCGTGGCAATTCCGGTGTTTGCGCTTCGCAGCGAAGACGATTTCGGTGTGGGCGATTTCTACGATCTTAAGAAGATGATAGACTGGGCCGCTGATACCGGCCAGCGCTTCCTCCAGATATTGCCTGTCAACGATACCACCATGACGCACACATGGATGGATTCGTATCCATACAATGCCAATTCAACATTCGCCCTGCACCCCATGTATCTGCGTCTGCAGGAACTCGGAACGCTTTCCGACAAAAAGCGGCAGGCTCATTTCGATGCCCTCGGAAAGGAATTGAACGAACTGGACCAGATTGACTACGAACGTGTAAACCAGGGTAAAATAGCCTTCTTCCGCGAGATTTTCGCGCAGGAGGGGGCCGACGTGATTGCATCTGCCGAATACAAGAAATTCCACGCCGCCAATAAGTCGTGGCTGCTTCCCTATGCGGCTTTCTGCGTGCTTCGAGATCGATACGGCACACCTGATTTCACCAACTGGCCGGAACATAGCGTGTATGATGCTGCCGCCATAGAGGCCTTTGCACGCGATAATGCCGCCGACATTGACTATGTGTGCTTCCTGCAGTTTCATCTCGACAAGCAGATGCGTCATGTGGCAGCCTACGCGCGTAGCCGCGGCATAGCAATCAAGGGGGATATCCCTATCGGTATTTCACGTACAAGTGCCGATGCATGGCAAAGCCCGGAACTGTTCAACATGAACTCCCAGGCCGGTGCTCCGCCGGACGACTTCTCTGTATTGGGCCAGAACTGGGGCTTCCCCACCTACAATTGGGATGTGATGGCCCGCGACGGGTATGCGTGGTGGCGTGCTCGCTTCCGCAAGATGAGCGAGTATTTCGATGCCTACCGTATTGACCATGTGCTCGGCTTCTTCCGCATCTGGCAGATCCCGATGGATGCCATCCACGGTCTTCTGGGCATATTCAATCCGGCGTTGCCATTCACACCCGAGGAAATGGCACGTAGCTACGATTTCCACATCAACCCCGCCGTGCATACGCGTCCCTACATACACTCGTGGTTCCTCAATGATATTTTCGGGGAACTTACGGCCGATGTGTGCTCGCGCTTCCTGATTGATGAGGGTTATGGATGCTACCATCTTCGCGCGGAAGTGGATACGCAGCGCAAGGTGGCCGACTATTTCTCATCGCAGCCTAAAAACGATGAGAACACGCGCATGTGCAATGGCCTGATGGCATTGATAGACAACGTGCTGTTTATCGAAGATCCCGTGCAGAAGGGCCATTATCATCCCCGCATCTCAGCCCAGCACAGCTATGTGTACCGCTCGCTCAACGACTATGAGCGCTGGTGCTTCGACCGTCTTTACAACGATTTCTTCTATCATCGTCACGATGCCTTCTGGCATGAAAAGGCCATGCAGAAGTTGCCGCCGCTCATCGACGCAACCGATATGCTCGTGTGTGCAGAAGATCTCGGAATGATACCGCATTGCGTTCCTTCCGTGATGCACGATCTCGAGATATTATCGCTGGAGATACAGCGCATGCCCAAGGATCCTACCACAGAATTTGGCCATACCGACCGCTATCCCTACTATAGTGTGTGCACCACATCCACTCACGATATGGGCGGCATACGCCAGTGGTGGGAGGAGGATCGCGAAGCCACGCAGCGTTTCTACAACCGGATGCTACACGAACCCGGTGCCGCGCCATACTATGCGGAACCATGGGTGTGCCGCCGCATTGTGGAGCAGCATCTGCAATCGCCCTCTATGCTATGCATCCTGCCTCTGCAGGACTGGCTTTCCATAGATGGCGACCTGCGTCGTCAGGATCCGCGTGAAGAGCAGATCAATGTGCCGGCCAATTCCCGCCACTATTGGCGCTACCGCATGCACCTGACACTCGAACAACTTCTGCGGGCCGATAGCTTCAATGATATCCTGCGCTCGGCTATATCCCGCGACGGTCGCTAAGACTTAGAGGGTGTTTAATAACAGATGTTAACGCAAGGGTTTCATATTTTGGAGTGAATTTTTCGGTGCGTTGAAGGAGTGTACTTGATGTACACGACTGAAACAAAGCGAAAAAGGCACCCAAAAGATGGAATTCAAATCAAACAGACACTGAACAGGCATCCCTATAACTTGAATTTAATGACATAATAAAACCGAACAGATGTTTATCAGATTAAAAATTACCGCAGAGCGGCCTCTCTTTGGCGCTTTTCACCCAACTCTTCGGTCGAGTGGCAAAGGCCACACTCCCTCATCGTTAAGCGAAAATCGCTCAAAGACCGACCGCCCTTGCGTTAACATCTGTTATTAAACACCCTCTTACTCTACGCAAACATAAAACCGGGGCGTCTCCTGCATGGGAAACGCCCCGGTTTTATAATGAAGATGCCTGATTAGCCATGCGGGATTTCCGGCTACTCGACATCATTGATGATTATTGAATGTGATCTAAGTCGATTATCTCATATTCGAGAGAGCCAAGACCGATAGCCGCTGCATGATCTATGGTGTGGAGGCCATGGCGGCTGTTGATGCGTTCTATCAGCGGAGCATTGTCATTGCCTTCTGTCGGGTGCATGTTGAATATTATATCCACGCAGGCCTTATCAAGCGCCACAGGATCCGTCGATGCGAGGATACCGTAATCTTTCAGCAGCACTTCAGAAGGATGCGCATCGCAGTCGCAATCCACCGACATATTGTTCATAATATTGATGTAGATGATATTTTCTCCGAAATAATCGTCTACTGCTTGTGCCGCAGCTGCCATTGATTCAAGAAAGAGATCCTGTTCGGCTATGTTCTGCCACATTTCTTCTGTCTTGTCGGTCTTGCCGGCTGTGTGTATATAGGCTTTCCCATCAGCCGATGCCACTCCGATGCTTGCGTTCTTCAGCACTCCGCCGTAGCCTCCCATCGCGTGCCCTTTGAAATGGGCGAGGTTTATCATATAGTCGTATCTTGGAAGGTGGTCGCCCACAATGTCATATCTGATGTGGCGTTTGTCGCGCACAGGTATTTTCATCTGTCCTTCCTCATCCATCAGGTCAACGGGGGCAATTGTGTCGAAACCATGTTCATGAATGGTTTGCCAATGAGCCTCGACTGTGTTTCGCTTACCTTTGTAGGCGGTGTTGCACTCCACGATTGTTCCATGAACGCTGTCAACCAGTTGGCTGATCAAAGTCGGTTTCAGATAGTTGGGATTGCCGGCTTCTCCGGTGCTTATCTTTACGGCCACCCGGTGTCCATCGGCCGGACGATTAAGCGCTTTATAGATTCGAACAAGGGCTCCAGGTGAGATTTCACGTGTCATGAATACCTTCGACTGTGCCGATGCCGATATTATCGCGAATGCTGCTATTATAAATGAGATACTAAGCTTTCTCATAATGGTAAATTTAGCTGTTCGATCCATTCCTCAATTTCTTTGTCGCTCCGGCCGTTCATCAACAGTCCTTTTTCAAAGATTAATGACGGATACTGTTCTTTCAGTTCCTTCTCGCTGTTGGTGATGTTGCTTCCGCCGGAGGTCATGAAGGGCACAATGGTCTTGCCTTGGAGCTTATTGCTCTCGATGAATGTGTTTATGATGGTGGGGTGGGTGTTCCACCAGTTGGGGTAGCCGATGAAAACTACTGAATATTCCGACAGATCCGTTACAGAATCTTTCAGAGCCGGGCGGAATGTGCGGTTGTGCATCTCGACATAACTGCGGCTCAGGCTGTCGGTCCAGTCAAGATCGGCCGAGGTATATTTTACTGCCGGAGCAATTTCATGAACATCGGCACCGGCAATTTCAGCTATGCGGCGGGCCGCGTCTGCGGTTGTGCCGGTGGCTGAAAAATAGCACACGATGGCTTTTTCTTCCGGCTTCATTTCTGTCGATTTTTTAGTTTGGCTGCATGACACCAATGGCAAAGCAGTTGCCATAAACAGGATTAAAACATTGAATATCTTTTTCATTATCTCAGTTTTTTAATTCTTGGTAATTAGTTTTGTATCGTATCCATAAGGTGTCGTCACCTACATGCTCGACGCTTTCAAGCGATAATCTGACAGGCATACGGTTCATATCCGCTATGCCATCGAAGAGAGCAGTCTGCCCCTTGCGCCCATCTATGCCGGGAGCAAGCAAAAGGCTCACTTCGTCGATAAGACCGGCTGCAAGAAAGCCTCCGTTGATGTGCCCGCCACCGAGAACAGCCATGCGCACCACTCCAAACTCAGAGTGCAGAATTTCCATGGCTTTCGGCAAGTCTATAGCTTTGCTGCCGATACAGATATATGAAATGCCTTGATTTCTGAGCATGTCAATATATTCCTGCGGCACTTGCTCGCTGACAATGCAGATGAGAGGCACACCGTCGATTTCAGATGCGGGCCAGCGTAGCCGGCCATGCGTGTCGACTGCCACCATGTATTCGTCCGAATCCACGGCCTTATATACTGATGCCATGCCAAATGGAGTTGGATCAGTGGCTATGAACGGCTCTTTAGCAGCATTGTAATGCTCCATCGTAACGCGGCCTTCAAGCGATGTCGGGCAATCAAGTTTATCAAGGGTTTCGTAATATTCGTCGCCGCTGATTTTGTCAACCATCGAGCAGTCTATACGTCCGTCGATTGATGCCACCATGTGGCATACTATGTAAGGTCTTTTCATTCTGCGTTGGGATTTAGAGGTCCATAGAAGAAGGATGCTGTGGCGCCTCCGTCTCATTCATAGCATTGCAACTTTAGATTATGCAAATTTAATATTAAGCAAAGACATTTCAGCTACCCGAATTGTAGAAATAACAACCATTATCATGGTTATTCGTCGGAAAAGCCCCCGAAAAACTACTTAATGTGTTTTGACGCTGTCAAAGTACAATGGTGAAGCGTGTGTACGGAGTAGTGGTGAGAGTAAGGGTGCCGTTCAATCTTGCAATGATTCTCCGCGACAGGCTGAGGCCGATTCCGCTGCCGCATTCTTTGGTGGTGTAGAACGGCGTGAAGATTTCCGAGGCCACTTCATCGGGTATCTTTTCGCCATCATTGGCGACAGCGATCTCAACCGATTCGTCGTGGCGGATTTTGCACTCCACATCTACATGGGTGCAGCCGGCTTCCACTGCGTTTTTCAATAAATTGACAAGCACCAGATTGAGCATATCGCCATCGGTGTACAACATGGCGTCCGGCGGAAACACCATCGTGGAAAAACTGATGCCTTCGGCATTATTGAAACGCCTGGCCATCGCCACTATGTTTTCAATAAACGGCTTGAGATAGAACACCTGCGGTTTGGGCTCGGGCAGCACCGAGAATTTTCGGAAATTCTTTACAAAAGTCATCAGCGAGCGGCTGCTCGACACGATGACGCCCATCTGCCGCTTCAGATCCTCCTTGTCGGTTTTGCTGCCGTTATCCTCGCGTTGCCCGATTGTCTCGGCAATGGAGTTGATCGGTGTGAGCGAATTCATGATTTCGTGTGTGAGCACACGGGTGAGTTTTTCGAGCGATTCTATTTCAGCGCGCTGCAGATCCTGGCTTATATCGTTGATGGTGTATATGGTCACGGTTTCCCCTCTCAATGAAGTTGTGGTTTTTGAAACAGACAGGCGCGCAATATCATCGGGCAACTGCCTGATGTGGGTGAGAACCGGAATGGATAGCAGGGTTAATGATATTTTATTGGCAAAAAGTACATGACCCTGCGGATTGGCAACGATAATGCCCGTGTCGACGAGATTGATGATTTTGCTTAAGAACCTTTCGTGCTCGCGCGCATCGGCACTTAATTTTTCTATATGGTCGACCAGCATATTGAGCGACCGGTTTATGTTCTGCTCGTATTTGGAAGTACCTGTGGTGGAAAATTTATACGAGAAATCGCCGTTCATGGCGGCGTGGATTATATAGTCGATCCGCCTGTTGAGAACCCTGATGTTGCGCAGCACGCGTACACCCGCTGCAACCGACAGCAACAGCAAGACTATCGCCACCCAGATGCTTCCCTTTATGCAGACCATGCATGCGGCAGCCGCCAGCACTATCGACAGACTTAACCATAGCGCAGGGCTGTGTACGGCTGTTTTCACCCATCTACGCATACTTCATAATCCGTATTTCTTGATTTTGTTATAGAGGGTCTGTCGTGTGATTCCAAGTTGGCGCGCCACGTCGGCAATGTTTCCCGAGCATTGCTTGATGGCAGCAGCTATGGCCTGGCGCTCCATATCCTCGAGGGTACCCGAGGGCAGGGCCACTGCGATATCATCGTACAGGTCGAAATTCTTTCCCATCAACTTTTCGCCATCGTTCAATATCAGGGCTTTCTCAATCACGTGCTCGAGTTGGCGGATATTTCCCGGCCACTGGCGCGACTGCAGCCGACACACGGCTTCATCGCTTATCTGTGGCTTGGGTTTGCCATATATGCGGGCGTATTTATCAAGAAAAAGGTCGACAAAAGCCGGAATGTCTTCCCGGCGGTCGCGCAGCGCCGGCAGTTGGAGATGAACTGTATTTATCCGGTAGAAAAGGTCCTGACGGAATTCGCCTTGGGCAACCATTTGCGGAATGTCGCGGTTTGTGGCGCAAATCAGGCGTATATCAATGGGCTGCAGCGTATTGCTCCCCACTCTGGTTATTTGCCGTTGCTGCAGCACTGTCAGCAATTTGGCCTGAAGGTGGTAGGGCAGATTTGCTATCTCATCGAGAAACAGAGTGCCGCCATGTGCGGTCTCGAATTTACCCGGGCGGTCGGTGCGGGCATCGGTAAAGGCACCCTTGACGTGTCCGAAGAGTTCGCTTTCGAACAGCGTTTCTATCACAGCGCCCATGTCGACAATCTCTATAGGGCCGCTGCTGCGATTAGACAGCCTGTGTATCTCCCGTGCCAGTAGGTCTTTACCGGTGCCGTTCTCGCCCGTGATGAGCACATTGGCATCTGTAGCCGCAACCCTTTCCACCACCGAACGCAACGAAGTCATTGCCTCGGATTCGCCCCATAGCATATGAGGAGAGCCCGTAGGTTTTTTCGGTTTCTCTTTCCGGAAAGCTTTCTTGATGACGGATGTCAGGGCTTCGTTTTCAAATGGCTTCACCACGAAGTCGACGGCACCAAGCTTCATGCCCTCGACAGCGAGTGCGACATCGGCATAGGCCGTGAACAGGACTACAGCCGTGGCCGGGCTTTGCCGGCGTATTTCCTTGAGCCAGTAGAGACCCTCGTTTCCGGTATTGACAGTGGCGCGGAAATTCATGTCGAGCAACACCACTTGCGGCCGGTGGCGGCGGAGCAATTCCGGAATTGAATCGGGGGTGGACGAAGTAATCACCTCGTCCACTTCCCTTTTCATGAGCATTTTTATTGTCGAAAGGATATCTTTGTTGTCGTCAACTACAAGGAGTGTCTTCATACACAGCAAAGTTAATGCTTTTTTGCGACAATCAGAGCGTGATTTTATCGACAATCTTACCGTCGAACAGATTTATGATCCTATGGGTGTAGGAGGCGTCGTGGCGGGAGTGTGTCACCATCACGATAGTGGTGCCTTCGCGGTTGAGTTCTGTGAGAAGATTCATCACCTCCTGGCCATTTTGCGAGTCGAGATTACCGGTGGGCTCGTCGGCAAGTATCAGCTCGGGACGGGCCACGACGGCGCGGGCGATGGCCGCACGCTGTTGCTGGCCACCCGACAGCTGCTGCGGGTAGTGCTTGGCGCGGTGCGATATGCCCATGCGCTCGAGTGCGGCGGCAACTTTCTGTTTGCGTTCGGCCGCGCTGATGTTGAGATATTTCAGAGGCAGCTCCACATTTTCCTCTATGCTCAATTCGTCGATCAGGTTGAAGTTCTGGAACACGAATCCTATCTTACCCTTGCGAAGCCCGGTGCGGTTCTTTTCCTTGAGATCGCTCACATTCGTGCCGTCGAGAATGTAGGTGCCTTCTGTGGGATTGTCGAGCAATCCGAGTATGTTGAGAAGGGTCGATTTTCCGCAGCCCGACGGCCCCATGATGGCCACGAACTCGCCTTTTTCTATATTCAGCGATACATTGCGGAGCGCCAGGGTCTCCACTTCTTCGGTGCGGAACGATTTGCTGAGGTTTTCTATCTTTATCATGATTTGTATATTTCTTGAATTATTAAACGACCTATTAGTTTTGATACAGTGCTTTTATAGGATTCTCATTGGCTGCACGCCGGCTCTGCAGGTACACCGACAGCACGCTTACCGCCAGGCAGCAGGCGCCGGCCACCGCATATATCCACCAATGGAGCGATATTCGGTAGCTATAATCCATGAGCCATGAATGCATCAGGTAGTATATGAGAGGCACGGCTATGACAAACGCTATCACCACATAGGAGAGGAACGAAAGCACCAGCCGGCGCAGCATCTCCGTCCGGTCGCAACCGAGCACTTTTTTCACGGCGATTTCGCGACGGCGCTGCTGCACGAAGTAAGTGCTCATGGCCACGAGGCCGAGCATGGAGATGATGATGGCTATTGCTGCGAAGATGGCCACGATGGTGGCAAGATTGCTTTGAGAGCGGAAGATCGCTCTCTTCATCTGGTTCATATACGGCTGCGAATCGGTGTAGTCGAACTGGTATATATCTTTATAAATTTCTTTCACGCGATTGTATGTCTCCGCCTCGTCGCCATTGACCTTCACGAGGATTCCCCACGGCCAGAAGTTGTCGATGCTGCGTATTTCCAAAATGAGAGGGTGCTGCTCATCGAGTATTGTACGGATATGGAAATCTTTGATAATGCCGGATATAGGCTGCTTATTACCATAGTACTCGAAATATTCGGCATCTTCAGACAGGCCGAGTTCATTCAGAGCCTGACGATTGATATAATATTTATTTGCATCGGAGGTGTGGTTGTCTCGCTCGAGTTCCAATCCGAATATTTTCATGAAATTCTCATCGCCGACAAATGTCTGGAATGAAATGGTACGGTTATCCAATATCAAGGTGTTGTTGTTGCCTCCCTGCAGAGGATATCCGCATGAGAAACTGACAGCTTCCACTCCGGGCAGTTTGGCAACGCGGTCGGCCAGCAATAGGATTTTTTCTTTATCTCCGCCGTTGTCGATGCACATTATATGGTCGCTTTCATATCCTAACGGAGCCTCGATGAGATGATTGATCTGCAGGAACATAGTCATGGCGGCGGCAATCATGGTGATGGTTATCACGTTTTGTATGACTATGAATATTTTGCTGAACACCATCTTGGTGCGTCGGCGGAATGTTCCTCGCACCACATCGATAGGTTTCGTTGAAGAAATCAGGATAGCGGGAATAATTCCGGCCATCACGCCCATGAGCAGTATGATGCCTGCCAGGATCGACACAGTGGCCGGAGTGATGCAATTGCGCACCGATATATTTGTGCTCAACAGATTCTCGGCATAGGGAAGTGCGAGGTGGGCCAATCCGGCGCCTATGACGAATGACACAATGCATAGCAATGTGCTTTCGCCGATAAGCTTCGCGATTATTCCGGCACGGCTTCTGCCCAGAAGTCGTCGCGTGGCCATTTCCTTTGCCCGGTAGCCCGACAGAGCCACAGTGAGGTTTATATAATTCATAAGGGCGAATAGCAGAATGACCAGCCCGGTGACGAAAAGCAGCTTTACCATCTTGCCGTCGCCGCGTGCGAGCGATTGCTCGCCTGTATAGCCGGAGAAATAGAGTTCCTTGAAAGGAACCATTTTAAGTTTCAACTCCTTGTCGGGCATCGATAAAATCCAGTAGAAGTCTTTGGCGAAGTCGGTGTACTGCTGCTCGTTTGCCGACAGGTCGTAGCCCTCTTTTGCCAGCAGTATTATTTCAGCGCCGGTAGCATTGCCCATACGCTCATCATGCATTGAGGAATTCATGTGTTTGATATTCTCAAACGGTATGAGCATATCAATCGGCTTGCTTCGGTTCTGGGCGCGCAGAGAGGTGTTGGACAGCGGCGCCATAATGCCTCCGACGGTGACCGGGTCTTCGTTTACATTGAACACCAGCGTCTTTCCCATGGGGTCCTCATCACCCCATATGCGGCGGGCATAGTTCTCGGTGATCACTACTGAATTTGGAGATGCAAGCACGGTGTTTTTATTGCCGCGCAGCAGCTCGAAGTCGAAGATATTGAAGAATGTGGAGTCGACAAACATGGCCTCTGTAACTACAGGCTCTCCATTGGTTTTGTCCAACGTGCGGCTGCTCGCCACCAATGCCGTGCCGCTCTCTATCTCCGGGAACCGGTCCATCAGTCGGCGGATCATGCGCCAGTGGCTGCCGGTGGTGACACGGTCGCCCTCCCAGTCTATACCTACCACATACATGCGGTCGGCCTTGGTGTGCTGTGTGTCGAGGTGGGTCTCTTGCCATGTATAGGCCCCGATGATGATGATAAACATCATGCTCAATGCAAGACCAAGCACATCGATGATGGTGTAGGCCTTATTGCGCCTTAAGAATTTAAAATAGGATTTCATATAGTGATTGTTGATTTATCAGTCTATTGTAAGTATTTTCGCGTCGCCGTAGGATTCGTAGCCGTTCACTATTACGCGTTCGCCGGGTTCGAGCCCCTCAAGCACTTCGTAGCACTTCGGGTTCTGACGTCCGAGGCGTATGTTGCGCCGATAGGCTTTTTTGCCGTCTTTATCGACCACATATATCCACTTGCCGCCTGTCTGCGAGAAGAACGAGCCGCGCGGAATTACGACCGATTCGGTGGGCTGTCCGAGCTGAAGGTTCATGTAGTAGGTCTGTCCGGTGCGTATGTTGTCGGGGTATTCTCCGGTGAAAACAAACTCCACACGGAATTTATTTTCGCGGACTTCGGGGTACACCTTCCGCACCCGCATGCCGTAGTGCTTGCCGGCGCGCTCGAAGGTGGCGTCCAGTCCGGCCATCACACGGTCGATATAATGCTCGTCGATCGAGCCTTCCACCTTGTAGTTGCTTAGGTCGTTGATCTGGCCTATTTTCTGGCCGGACGTGATGTTCTGCCCGAGTTCCACATCGAGAAGGCCGAGCTCTCCGTCGATTGCGCTCACCACATTGAGATGCTCCTTGCGCTCGCGGATCAGCACCACATTGCGCTGCATATTTGCCAGATTGTCCTCCATCTGGTCTACCTGTGCCATGCGGAAAATGCTGTCTTGGTTCAGACGTTGGTTTATGAGTGTCTGGCGCCGGACTGCGAGTTCGTAGTCTTCCTTGCTTTGTATGTAGTCCTCGCGTGGGGTGAGTTTCTGCTCGTGCAGTCTTTTCTGCTGCTCGTGGGCGCGCTGTTTGCGTATCACCTCAAGGTCGAGCTGCGCCTGTTCGGTCCGGTTGTTCAGCCGGTCCTGCTCCATGCTTATCTGTGTGTTTCGCAGTATGTTCTGCTTTTCAGCAAGCTCGGCTTCGGCATTCAGAATCTGCAGGTCGAGGTTGCTGTTGCTCAAACGGATTATCACATCGCCTTTTTTCACTTTAGAGCCTTCTTCCTTTACAATTTCTCTTACGATACCTCCCTCTTCGGGGCTTATCTGGACTGTTCGGATCGGCATCACGCGGCCATCGACTCTCACATAGTCGTCGAATAGTTCTTGTTGAACATCGGCAATTTGCAATCCGGTGCTGTCGACTTTATATGTCGACGACATATCGCTCGTTGAAAGCCAGACGACTATCCACAGCAACAGCACACCGGCTCCAATATATGCCCAATATCGGGGCTTGATTCCCTTAAATCCTTTTTTCTTTTCTATTTTGACGTCCATAGCGAATTTCCTTTATAGTAGTCTACCAATTTGTTTTTTAATACGTAGAGCATCTGTTTTTGCAGAAGCGACAGTTTTGATGCGAAATATGTGTTTGCTGTGAGTTGTTGGTCGATAATCGATATGAGGCCTTCCTCGTATCGGCGTCGGTTCAGCATATAAGCCTCATTGTCGGCGTCGACCTTTGCCTGAAGCGATAATATCTCCATTGCATATCCGTTTCGGTCGGCAACCGCTGCTGCGACATCGTCGTGGAGCTTGCGCAGTTGCTCTTCTCTGGCGGCCTCGGCTTTCCGGAGAGCGTATTTGGCACGCTTCAC
Source organism: uncultured Muribaculaceae bacterium (assembly GCA_910578095.1). Lineage (GTDB taxonomy): Bacteria > Bacteroidota > Bacteroidia > Bacteroidales > Muribaculaceae > CAG-873. The sequence goes on from CAJTOZ010000001.1 coordinate 53,929, forward strand.
ATTGCTTGCACGTCCGAGATTCGAGAATAATGGTATCGACAGAGTCGCCGATATGTATTCGCCCCGGTTGTTGCGGAATTGCTCGCCGAAAGATTGCGAGGTGTAGTCGCCGCTGAGGTTTCGGAAGTAGGAAGTGGAGATTCCCGCATTGAAACTTATGGTGGGCATAAGTCCCCCTTTGGCCACCCGGTAGCTGTATCGGCTTGATTGAACAGCCATTTCGGCATTGATTGCTGTGGGGTTGGTGTGCCGTGCTATCGAATAGACTGTCTCGGCATCGTCGCTTTCGCATAGCGGCATCGTCGCTGTATCGGCTACTACGGTGTCGAGCAGTATTTCTTTTTCATGTGGATAATTCATCGCGGCACGAAGATTCAGCATGGCTTGCGTGAACAGGTTGCGCTGATGCACAAGGTTGTATTCGTCATCGGCTACCGTGGCCTGCGCCTGGGCAACGTCCGGGTGCCCTTTCAGGCCGAGTTCTTCCTGCAACTGCGTCTGGCGGAGAACGTTCTTGCTGTGTTCCGCACGGTCCATGGCAATTTTTATTGCGCCTTGGTAGTACACGGCATCGGCGAATGCCATCATGGCTGCTATGGCTCGGTCGTCGCGCCGCATTTCTACAGCGTTGAGGCTTTTTTTGCGCTCGACTCTTGCCTGTTTATAGCGGTTGAAGGTCTGGCCGCCGTCGAATATGATCAGCGATGCATATAGGCCATAGCCGTTGTTGAAAGTGGTCACATTATTATATGTGTTCGACTCCGGGTCGATATTACGCCCCCAGTTGTATTGACCGCCTATTTGTGCCGATACCGACGGAAAGAAATCGGCGAGAGCCTGCGATTGATCGGCCTTGGCTATGGCAAGATCCCAGCGGACCTGCTCTACTGCCGGCGAGTGATCGGCTGCGTAGGCCATACATTCTTCCATTGACCACAAATGCTGCCCGGAAACCAGCTGAAAGCCGATTGAAAATGCTACTGTAAATATTATTTTTTTCATTATTTAATACTTTGACAATATATTATTTCCCAATAACCATGCCAAAGTATTAAATAATTGTGATATATGTTATTATATCTTTACCGGCGTTCAGGGCTGTCAAAAAACCATACAAATCCATGTAAAAATTTTAGACATGCGCATCGTTACGCAATAATCCTTATCATAATTTTTCGTCGAAAAATCCGGTCTGTTTTCCCAAAAATCTGCTGCACATATTCAGGCACATAAAGTCTTTGTGCTGCCCGATGGTTCGAGTGGAGCGTATTCAGCCTCGTATGAGGGCTCATCGGAACTGCACGATGCCATAAGTGGCATTGTAGCCACAAGGAATGTAAGGAAAAGTGTCAATCGGTTCATATATGTTTGTTTTTAGAATTTGTTTTCACACCGCAAAATTATATCCAATTTACTGCTTTGAATAACTCATATCACTGATTGAATATCCAAATCTACAGATTCTAACATGCACGTTATAAGGCGATAACATATAGGCCGCTTTCAGGAATTATTGCATGAATATTTCAATTCCGAACTGCCGAAAACAAACGGACTGCCCACGGTGCAATATTGCGCCGACAAAGTATGCCTTTCGCCAAACTATTTCGGCGATCTGATAAAAAAAAAGGAAACCGGCAAAACCGCCTCGGAACACATCCAGCTTGCAGTATTGTCGAAAGTCAAGGAACAGCTGACAGAAACCGACAATACCATCAGCGAGATAGCATACGACCTCGGCTTCAATTACCCCCCCCCCACCATCTCAGCCGCACGTTCAAGAAGATTGTTGGAATGACTCCTGTGGAATTCCGTCACAGAGCCGTATAAAAATGAATAAATAAGAGAAAAACGGCCGCGCCGGATGGCGCAGCCGTTTTATGTATCGTAGTCAGTTCAGGCTCTTAGAAGGGGAGGCTGAAGTCGGCAAATTCCAGATCCTTGGCAGCCTGAGTGGCGAGGCTGCTGTCGAGACGTACAGCCTGCTTCAGGTTGGTGTTGAGCATCTGCTGATTGCCGGTGCGGGCGCCGAGGATGGCCATCAGGTAGAATGTGCGTGCATCGGGGTTGTTGATGGCGGCAAGAGTGCTCTTAGCTTTGCTGTAGTCCTTGGTGAGGATCTGTGCGAGGGCTGCGTTGTTGCTCTTGCTGTCGCCGAAAGCGCGTGCGGCGGCGGCATTGTCGCCCTGCTTGAGATAGTAAACGCCGAGGGCTTCGCCGAGCTCATTTACGCCGGCAGCGGAGCCGAAGAGCTGGTTGGCTTTGGCGTAGTTCTTGTTGAGCATCTCGATGAGACCGAGGTTCATCTGAGGTTCGCCATTAGCGGGAGCGATGCGTGCGGCCTTGTTGAAGTTGGCGGCGGCATTCTTATAGTCGCCGGCTACGTACTGTGTGAGGCCGAGGTCGTTCCATGTGCGGTAGTCTTCGGGGAAGAGTTCCGTAGCCTTGGTGTAAATGGCCATGCGGCGACCGTTGTCGTCGGTGAGAGTGGCGGCGTAGAGGAGTTCGTCCACGTTGAGGGCGGCGGGGTTGGAGTTGAAGAGGGCAACAATTTCCTCATCGCTCTTGCCAATCACATTCACGCTGGCGGTGATGCGTGAGTATCGGAGTTGGGGGAGGATGTTGTCGGCGAGCTGTTCAAACACATTGGAGAGGTTGCGGATCTCGCGTTCGCGTTCCTCGGGGTCTTTGTACATGGAGAGGACGCTGAGGATGAGCTCCTTATCCTGGATGTTGCTCTTGCTCACGAGCTCCTGGAAACCGGCCCAGTCTTCGGCAGTGAACTGCGAGGTGAGTTCGCCGAATTCGGTGATTTTATCTTTCTTGAGCTGGCCGCGCACGTAGGCGTCGGTGTTCTGTTCGCGGTTTTCGGCAAGGCGACGGTTGAGATCGTAGCCACCGTCGGGCGAAGCGTAGGAAGAGATGTTGATTTCCTCGATCACACGGTTGTCGGCAGCGCTGGCTTCGCGGATCTCCTTCTGAAGTTCAAGCATGGCATCGGTCTTGAGTTCGCCGGCGCGGATGTTTGCCTGGTTGATGAGGAACATGATGTCGGCCGCATATTTCTCATTGATGATTCGCTGGAATGCATCAGCAGCGAGGGCCGGGGTGACACCGGCAGCGTCGGCCATGGCGGCGGTGGCAATCACGCCTTTCGCCACTTTGACGCGCGGAAGCACATACTGCTTGCTGCCCTGGCGCACGTTGAAAGCGAGTTCGAGCACGCTCTGCGCCATTTCCGGAGTGTAGTTGTAGCTTACGGGGATAGTCAGTGTGCCGCCGTATTCGTAGTTGACAACGGGAGCGTTGCCACGCACCTTTTCGCCCTGGAAGCTGTAGGGCTGCGAAGCAGTCTCAGTGCCGTTGTACACCAGATAGGGGGTCACGGTGACTTCGGCATTCTTCACGAAGAATTTGGCCGGAACGCGGGCGGTGACGGTGGCAGGCACCTTCTCGCCGACAACTTCCAGAGGGTTGGGGTTCACTGTGAAATAATCGGAATTGAATTGTCCGAGTTTTTTGCCGCATGACGACAATGCCATAACGGCACCGGCTGCAGCGATAACGCAAAGTTTGCGGTTCATGGTGATGATTAATTATTGTATGAAGTTGATTGTTGTTTTGTTCGTTGAACTTTTATGCAAATATAGCGATTTTTTGCGGGGTGCGGCCACTATTGAGGCAAAAAAACTCTCATTATCGTTTTTTTGTCGGGGGTAGGGCTCAATCGGGCTTGGATTCCCGAAAAATCATTATCTTTGCACATTAATTATATTATTGTAGTTTGCCATGAAATTCAATTGCCGCATGCTGCGCGCCGCGTGTATATGCGCGGGAACGGTGTTTTTTTGCAATGGAGCATCAGTGCTGGCGCAAGAAGCCTTATATGCCAACGAATTTGATCTCTCGCAAGTGCGCTTGCTGCCCGGAAGCAGCTTCCACCACGCGTGTGAACTCAATGAAAACGTATTGCTCAGCTATGATACCGATCGGCTGCTGGCGCCGTATCTTAAGGAAGCCGGGTTGCCTCCCAAGGCAGATAGTTTTCCAAACTGGGATGGCCTGGACGGCCATGTCGGCGGCCATTATCTTTCGGCCTTAGCCATCCACTATGCGGCTACCGGCCATGTGGAGCTGAAGCGCCGTATGGATTATATGGTGGACGAACTTGAGCGTTGCGCCGCGGCCTCGGGCAACGGATATGCCGGCGGAGTGCCCGGTGGAAAAGAACTGTGGACTGCCGTGCATGCCGGCCACCCGGAAGCGGTGTGGAAATGGTGGGTGCCCTGGTACAATGTGCACAAGACATTTGCCGGCCTGCGCGACGCATGGTTGTATGGCGGCAACTATAAGGCCCGGAAACTGTTTCTCGGAATGTGCGACTGGGCTATTGAACTGACGGCTCCTCTGAGCGATGAGCAAATGGAGCAGATGCTCGACAACGAACATGGAGGCATGCCAGAGGTGCTTGCCGATGCCTATGCCATGACCGGCGACAAGCGCTATCTGGCCGGCGCCCGGGCTTTTTCGCATCACAAATTGCTCGACAGCATGGCCGAAGGGCGCGATAATCTCGACAACATGCATGCCAATACCCAGGTGCCTAAAGTAGTGGGATTCCAGCGCATAGGAGAACTTGCCGGCGATACTGTTTACACCCGAGCCGCCGACTTTTTCTGGCACACGGTCACGGAAAACAGATCGCTATCGATAGGCGGCAACAGCCGGCGCGAGCATTTCCCTGCTGCCGACGACTATCTGAGCTACGTGACCGACCGCGAGGGGCCGGAGTCGTGCAACACCAACAATATGCTGAAACTTACGGAGGGACTGTTCCGCATGTGTCCGTCGAGCGAGCTTGCCGACTACTACGAGACCGCGCTCTACAACCATATACTCTCCACTCAGCATCCCGGTCATGGCGGATACGTGTATTTTACGCCTGCGCGCCCCGGTCATTATCGCGTTTATTCGCAACCCAACAGCGCCATGTGGTGTTGTGTGGGCACCGGTATGGAGAACCATGGCAAATACGGTCAATTCATATACACACATGATGGGCCGGACACGCTCCGCGTGAACCTGTTCATACCTTCTGAACTCAACTGGGAGAAACGTGGGGTGAAACTTGTCCAACATACGTCTTTTCCCGAAGAAGAGGGCACAACGCTACATATTGGGCTGACTTCCCCGACGCATATGGCGCTGATGGTGCGGGTGCCGGGGTGGTGCCACGGCATGTCGGTGCGTGTCAACGGCAAGCTGCAGACTGTCAAGGCCGATGATTCCGGTTATGTGTGTCTGGCACGCAAATGGCGCGATGGCGATAAGGTGGAGGTGGCACTCCCCATGCATTTCTCGCTAAAACGATTGCCGAACCGGCCGGAATACATATCGCTGCTGCGTGGCCCCATCGTATATGGCGCCGCTCTCGGCCGCGACCGCCTTGACGGACTTCTCGCCGACGACTCCCGATGGGCGCATATAGCCCACGGCCCGCTGAAATCCGTGTTCGAGACCCCCATTATCCTTGCCGACAGCGCTACATTGCTGGAGGCCGTCCGGCCTGTGCCCGGCGTGTCAGCACGGTATACACTTTCAGGCGTCTTTGCCGAAAATGATACTGTGACCCTGCAGCCCTTCCACACGTTGCACGACTGTCGCTACATGATGTATTGGCTCACAATGTCGCAGGAGCAATATGCGGCACACCGGGAGCGCATGCAGGCCGATGAGCAGGCCCTCCTCGCTCTCGACCGCCGCACTGTCGATGCTGTGCGGGCCGGTGAGCAACAGCCGGAGGCCGACCATTTCATGTTCTCGGAAAACTCCGGAGCCTCGGTGTTTTACGGGCAGCCTTGCCGCAATGCCTATAACGGCATGTTCGGCTACAGACTGCGCACGCAGAACACGTCGGGCCTGAAACTAATGGTACGTTACTGGGGCAATGAGACAGGCTCGCGACGTTTCGACGTGCTGCTCGATGGCGAACTGCTCGCTACCGAGAACATCGCCGACCGCTGGCGTGACGATCGCTTCGTGGATGTGGAATACGATTTGCCGGCGCATGTGGCCGATGCCGACAGCATAACGGTGGCGTTCAGGAGCCACGAAGGCAATTTTGCCGGAGATGTGTATCATGTGCGCCTTGTCAGACCTTGAAACAACACATTACAAATACCATAAAATATGAAATCATTAAACAAATTTGTGATTGCTGCTGCAGCTCTTGCATGCTACGGAACGGCATCAGCCGGCCTGCACCTTAATCCACTCGTGGGAGATAATATGGTGTTGCAGCAGAAGTCCAACGCACGTCTGTGGGGCACCGCCACCCCAGGGGCTGCGGTGACGGTGGCACCATCGTGGGGCGATGCGGTGGAGGTGAAAGCTGATGGTGATGGCCGTTGGCTCGCCGCTGTTCCCACCCCCGAAGCTTCATTCACACCCTGCGAAATCACATTCGCATGCGGACGCGACACTGTGAACGTCGGCAATGTGCTCATCGGTGAGGTGTGGCTCGCATCGGGGCAAAGCAATATGCAGATGCCGCTCAAGGGTTTCCCGGGCTGTTGCGTGCAGGACGGTCTGGATGAAGCCATCAACGCCAAGACTGTGGCAGGAGTGCGCATGTTCAATGTGCCTCTGAAGCAGAATTATGAGCCTCAGGAAGAGTGCGATGGCCGCTGGATGACCACCGACAACTACCGGGATGCGATGGAATTCAGCGCCACGGCCTGGTTCTTTGCGAAATCTCTCAGCCGTGCCCTTGATGTGCCGGTGGGTATTGTCAACTGCTCCTACGGAGGCTCAAAGGTGGAGAGCTGGACACCCCGCGACATGCTGGAAGGCTATGCCGATGTGTCGCTCGATCCCGCCGATATGGAAGCCATGACGGAGTACCACCGTCCTATGTTGATGTACAACGCCATGTTCCGACCCGTGCAGCGGTATACATATAAAGGTATCATCTGGTATCAAGGATGCTCAAACGTAGGCCTCCACGACACATACGCCGAGCGCCTCGCTGCTATGGTCGAACGCTGGCGCAAGGAAATGGGGCTTGGAGAGATTCCATTCTACTATGTGGAGATAGCGCCCTACGACTATGAAAGCGGAGACGCCGCCAGCGGTGCACGCCTGCGCGAAGCGCAGTTTGCTGCTCAGAAACTGATACCGAACAGCGGTATGGTGTGCACCAACGATCTGGCCGAGCCATACGAGCTGCACAACATACATCCGCGCCGCAAGGCACCTGTGGGTCAGCGTCTGAGCTATCTCGCTCTGAACCGTACATACGGCCATGACAATGTGTGCGACAGCGGCCCTCTATATGCCGGCTGGACACGCAAGGGGCGCGAGGCATGGGTGAAGTTCGACAATCTGCAGATGGGTATCTGCCGCAATTATATGCTTGAGGGCTTCGAGATTGCCGGACCCGACCGCGTGTTCCATCCCGCCACCGGATGGTTGCATTGGCAGACCAACGAAGTGGTGCTTACAGCCGATGGCGTGGATGAGCCTGTGGCCGTGCGATATGGCTTCGGCGACTTCAAGCCCGGCACTCTTATCGGCGGCAACGAGCAGCCGGCAGTGCCCTTCCGTACCGACAACTGGTAACAGGTCTCAGAAGCTGTTTTAACAAAACGGGTCGATTTTTAACTAAATCGGCCCGTTCTGCGTTATATATCATATGAACGAAGAATTTTGGAAATGGGTTCGGAAGCATGCTTCCGACGATCCCAAAAGCCTATGGCTGAAATACGGCAAGACGCATGAGCAGGAAATTGTGCAGATAGAATGCCGGCGCCGCTTCGCAAAGAAGCTCGGCGCCACATTGCAACGTGTGCCGCGATGGGTATTTCCCTCACTTCTTGCCGGCGAACAATCGACAAGCGATATCCTGGCTGCATTTCATGCACGGCTTGTACCGGAGTGTGCACGCATGGCCGATCTGACCGCCGGGCTTGGCATTGATGCTATGCATTGTGCCGGGATAGCGGCGGAAGTCACGGCCATAGAGATGGATGCCCGAAAAGCCGATACCCTGCGCGGGAATGCAGCCGAGGCCGGAGCAGATAACATAAGGGTGGTGTGCGCCGACTGCCGCCGATGGTTGGAGGAGTATACGGGCGCGCGATTCGACATCGTGTTCATTGATCCGGCGCGCCGCTCGGCCGATGGCGGACGTGTTTTCGCGCTCGCCGATTGCGAACCGAATGTTGTCGATATGCTGCCGTTGCTGCGTCGGCACACCGACCGTTTGCTTGTGAAAATGTCGCCGATGCTCGACATAAGCAGCGTGCTGGAATCCCTTCCTGATTGTGTGCGCATATTTGCCCTTGGCACTTCTACTGAATGCAAGGAGTTGCTTGCTCTTGTAGATTTTGCCCACGCGCCATCCCATAAGGACGACATTGCTATCGAGGCAGTGACGGTGACCGATACTGACACCCACGAATTCCGGTGCACACGCTCGGAAGAAATGGTGGCCGATGCAGTGTACGGGCGCCCGCGCCCGGGCGATTATGTGTGCGAACCCTATCCGGCAGTCATGAAGATAGGAGCCTCGCGGCTGGTGTCGCAGCGCTACGGGCTGCAGAAACTTGCGCAGAACACTCATGTATATTTTGCCCCCGGTCCGGTAGCCTCTTTCCCCGGCGAGCAGCGCAGGGTGGTGGAGGTGCTGCCATGGGCCTCAAAGGTGCTGAAGCGCTTCAAGCGCTCGTATCCACGCATCGCAGTGGCCGCACGCAATTTCGGGATGAGCGCAGAGGCTGTGAGAGCAAAGTTGGGCGTGGCCGACGGCGGATCATATCGCCTTCTCGCCGTCACCGATATAGCAGGCGAGAAGCTACTGATAGTTCTTGAATGAAACATAAAAGAGGGCCGCGATTTTTCGCGGCCCTCCTTATATACATATGGATTGGGATTACACGAGGAATCCGAGCAGCACACCGGCGGCTACTGCCGAGCCGATAACGCCGGCCACATTGGGGCCCATAGCGTGCATCAGCAGGTAGTTGGACGGATCGTACTCCAGACCGAGATTGTTGGAGATACGTGCGCTCATGGGCACGGCCGATACGCCGGCATTGCCGATAAGCGGGTTGATCTTCTTCTCCTTCGGGAGAACGAGGTTGAAGAGCTTCACGAAAAGAACGCCGCTGGTGGAGGCGATGATGAAGGCCATGAAACCGAGGAAGAAGATGAAGATGGTCTGCGGTGTGAGGAACTGCGAGGCCTGGGTGGAAGCGCCCACGGTGAGGCCGAGCAGGATGGTGACGATGTCGGTGAGTGCGTTGCTTGCGGTTTTTGCAAGACGGGTGGTGACACCGCACTCGCGCAGCAGATTGCCGAAGAACAGCATGCCGAGCAGAGGCAGGCCCGAGGGCACTACAAAGCAGGTGAGAAGCATGCCCACGATGGGGAAGATGATTTTCTCATTCTGGCTCACGGCACGCGCGGGCTTCATGCGTATCAGGCGCTCTTTCTTGGTGGTGAACAGGCGCATGATAGGCGGCTGGATCACGGGAACGAGAGCCATGTAGGAGTAGGCCGACACGGCTATGGCACCCATGAGGTTTGGCGCGAGCTTCGACGACAGGAAGATAGCTGTGGGACCGTCGGCACCGCCGATTATGGCGATAGCGCCTGCCTGGTCGGGAGCAAATCCCAGCAGCAAGGCCACCATATAGGCTCCGAAGATGCCGAACTGAGCGGCCGCACCGATAAGCATCAGCTTGGGGTTGGCAATAAGGGCGGAGAAGTCGGTCATGGCACCGATGCCGAGGAAAATCAGCGGGGGATACCATCCGGCCGATACGCCGTTGTAGAGGATATTGAGCACGGAGCCCTCCTCGTAGATGCCCACTTCAAGACCGGCGCCGGTGTTGAATGGAACATTGCCGATGAGGATACCGAAGCCTATGGGCACCAGCAGCATGGGCTCGAAATTCTTCTTGATGGCCAGCCAGATGAAGAAAAGGCCTACGGCCAGCATCACGAAGTTGCCGAGCTCAGCGTTGGCGAAACCTGTCAGTTCCCAGAACTGACGGAGGTTGTTGAGCAGAAAATCGCCGAAAGACATAATCTGCTGCTTTATTCAAGTGTGATAAGTACAGCGCCCTCGAGCACGGAGTCGCCGGCGTTGACATTGATGGATGCCACGCGGCCATCGCGGCCGGCATGGATGGCGTTTTCCATCTTCATGGCTTCGAGCACGAGAACGGTGTCGGAAGCTTTCACGCTGTCGCCCACCTTCACGGGAATGGAGAGAACCACGCCGGGCAGCGGAGCCTTTACGGCAGAGCCGCCGGCATTGCCGGTAGCCTTGGCTATCACTTTCTCGCCGGATGCAGTGCGGGGAGCGGCAGCAGCCTTAGGTGCGCTTACAGTCTTTACGGTGGCTGCCTTGTGGGCTTCCATCTCCACCTTGTAGGGCACGCCGTTCACTTCCACTTCCACGACGTTGTCGTTGAGGTCGCCGACGCCCACCTTGTAGGTGTTGCCGTTGATTTTATACTTGTATTCTTTCATTGTTTCGATGTAGATAGGTTATACTGTGGATTTAACGACGGTTGATGCGGTGTTGCGGTATTTCGCGGAGGTTGTAGATCTTGGAGCTCCAGGGCGAATAGGCGCGCTTCACCTTATTGATGGTGAGAATGGTGTTCTCGGCGTCGTGGGCATTGAAATGCTCGTGCAGAGCCATCACTATTGCTGCGATTTCCTCGCCGCTGTCGTGGGCGGTGGCGGCGCGCACCTCGCGGTCGGTGTGGTCGTCGCCGCTGCTCTTGATCTTGTTGCTGCGCGACACGCTCTTGCCTATGGCTCCGATAGCGTAGAAGCACAGGCACAGCAGCAGCAGGGCGCTGAACACCACGCACATGGCCATGATAGTCATGCCGAAGCCGTTTTCATCAATCTCGGCAAACATTTCCACACGGCTGTTGGTGTCCTTGATCACATTGGCGCTGGAGGGCGTGATGTAATCGTCGTCGGCGCCTGTGCGGATAGCCCATTCGCCATCGCCGTCGCTTTTGCGCGCATAAGTCTGGTCGATGGAGAGTTCGGCCGGAACGATGATTTCATCGATAAGGGAGCCGTCGGCATCGTACAGACCTATCCAGTTGTCCTGTCCGGGAATGAGTGTGAAATTGGTATGGAACGTGCCCTTGTTGGGCTCTCCGTCGGCGAAGAATACCACGTGCTGGCGTTTTTCGATGCGGGTGTTCACATCGCCGAGCGGCACGGGATATTTCTTCGGGTTGGTGGAGTCGTTGCTCAGATACATGCTCGATATCTGGATGGGAGCAAAGTTGGAGTTGAAAAGTTCAATCCATCCGTGGTGCTCGCCGTAGTCATCGACAATGCTGGAGCTGTTTTCCACCATCACCTCGTTGAGGCGCACGGCCTTGCGGCTCTGGGCCGACAATGCCGAGGCACCTGCAGCGAGGGCGATTGCTGCAATGATTATTCTCTTTTTCATAGTGGCTTACAGAGGTATGTTGCCGTGCTTCTTGGCGGGGTTGGCCACTTTCTTGGTGGCGAGTTGCTGGAGCGCGCGTATCACGCGGAAACGCGTGTTGCGGGGCTCGATGACATCGTCGATGTAGCCGTAGCGTGCCGCATTGTAGGGGTTGCAGAAGAGCTTGTTGTACTCCGCTTCTTTTTCGGCGAGCACTTTCTTGGGATCCTCGGCTGCTTTTGCTTCCTTGGCGTAGAGCACCTCGACGGCGCCGGCACCGCCCATTACGGCGATTTCGGCCGTGGGCCATGCGTAGTTCATGTCGCCGCGCAGCTGCTTGCAGCTCATCACGATATGGCTGCCGCCATAGCTCTTGCGCAGTGTCACCGTCACCTTGGGCACGGTGGCTTCGCCGTAGGCGTAAAGCAGTTTTGCGCCGTGCAGGATCACACCGTTGTATTCCTGACCTGTGCCGGGAAGGAATCCGGGCACGTCGACGAGTGTCACCAGAGGGATGTTGAAGGCGTCGCAGAAGCGAACGAAGCGTGCGCCCTTGCGCGAGGCATTGCTGTCGAGCACGCCGGCGAGGTATTTGGGCTGGTTGGCCACGATGCCTACAGCCTGACCGTTGAAGCGGGCGAAGCCCACGATGAGGTTCTTGGCATAGTCACGCTGCACTTCGAGGAATTCGCCGTTGTCGATGATGGCGCCGATCACCTCGTACATGTCGTAGGGACGTGTGGCGGAGTCGGGGATGATGTCGTTGAGGGAATCCTCGAGGCGGTCGATAGGATCGGTGCAGGGCACCAGCGGCGGCTCCTCAAGGTTGTTCTGGGGAATGAATCCGAAGAGCTTGCGGATGATACGCAGGGCGTCTTCGCCATCTTCTGCGGCGAAATGGGCCACACCGCTCTTGGCGGCATGCACTTCGGCACCGCCGAGGGCGTCCTGTGTCACGTCTTCGCCGGTCACGGTCTTCACAACCTTCGGGCCGGTGAGGAACATGTAGGAGATGCCTTTGGCCATGATGGTGAAGTCGGTGAGGGCAGGGGAGTATACGGCACCACCGGCGCAGGGACCGAGGATAGCGGATATCTGGGGAATCACACCGGATGCCATGATGTTGCGCTGGAAAATCTCAGCGTATCCGGCAAGGGCGTTGATGCCTTCCTGAATGCGTGCGCCGCCGGAGTCGTTGAGGCCGATGACGGGAGCGCCCATCTTCATGGCCATGTCCATTACCTTGCAGATTTTCAGGGCCATGGTTTCGCTCAGAGAGCCACCGAAAACGGTGAAATCCTGTGCAAATACATAAACAAGACGGCCGTCGATTGTGCCGTAGCCGGTCACGACGCCGTCGCCGAGGAACGATTTCTTTTCTTGGCCGAAGTTGGTGCAGCGGTGGCGCACAAACATGTCGAGCTCCTCAAACGAGCCTTCGTCGAGCAACTGGGCGATGCGCTCGCGTGCGGTGTATTTGCCGCGTTCGTGCTGCTTTTCGATGGCCTTTTCGCCGCCGCCGAGGCGGGCTTGGGCGCGGAGCTCTATGAGCTCTTGTACTTTTTCAAGCTGACTGCTCATTCTTTTAGTATATGAATGGTTTATGTTTGTTTTTATGGTTATCCGCAAAAGTGCCCGAATTTATATCGTAGGAGGGTTGTAGCCCGTGATGTTTCGTAAGGGCGTCCGCCTATTATACGTGCCAAAGGCACGTCCCTACATTGTAAGACAGACTTCGGGTAATTTTGCGGATAATCATTTAGTTTTCTTATTTGTTGGGGTCTTCGCAGAGTTCGATGAGCGTGCCCACGGTGCTCTTGGGGTGGAGGAAGGCGATGTTGAGGCCTTCGGCGCCTTTGCGGGGAGCCTTGTCGATGAGGCGGCAGCCTTTTTCCTCAAGTTCGCCGAGAGCGTTGGCCACACCATCGGCTATGGCAAATGCCATATGCTGTATTCCGCCGCGGCCGCCGTTGTTGGCGATGAATTTGGAGATGGCGCTGTCCTCGGCGGTGCCCTCGAGAAGCTCAATCTTGGTCTGGCCTACCTTGAAAAAGGCGGTGCGCACTTTCTGGTCTGCTACTTCCTCGATGGCGAAGCATTTGAGACCGAGCATCTTCTCGTAGAAGGGGATTGCCTCGTCGAGCGACGGAACAGCAATACCAATGTGTTCGATATGCGAAATTTCCATAATATAAAAAATGGGGTTAAGGTTTTGTGTTGTTTCAATTTTCGGTGTATGCACGAGTGTTCATGCAAGTGCATATTTCTGTGCAAAAATAGCAAAAAAAAAATTAAAACGGCGCCCTTTCCCATAAAAAGTGGGGAAGGGCGCCGCAGATGGCTGATTTTATTGATATAGTGGCTTAATCAAACATGCCCTCGATGGCTTCCTCTGCCTCTTCGGGCTCTATCTCGCCATAGTATTCGCCTCCGCAAAGATCTACCGACGCGGGGAAGTTGAAACGCGTGTCCTGACGATAGGGAAGCGTTTTGTCGGCATACACTTTGCTGATGTATCGTCCGTAGATGGGGAGCGCCATGCTGGCACCTTGTCCCTCGGCCATGGAGTTGAAGTGGATGTAACGTTCTTCGCCGCCCACCCATACGCCGCTTACGAGATCGGGGGTGAAGCCCATGAACCATCCGTCGGCATTGAAGTTGGTGGTGCCAGTCTTGCCGCCCATCTGCGCGGTGATGTTGAAGGGCGCACGGCGCAGGCGGTTGCCGGTGCCTCCGTCCACCACATTGAGCAGGATGGACAGTATGCGCCAGTATCCTTTGTCGGTGATAACTTCCGTCTGCACGGGGGTGAAGTCGGAAATCACGTTGCCGTTGTTGTCGGCGATGGAGGTGACGAAGATCGGGTCGGTGCGCATGCCGTGGTTGGCGAAAGCGCTGTAGGCGGTGACCATTTCTTTTACCGACACCTCGCAGGGACCAAGACACAGCGACATCACTGCCGGCAGACTGTTGGTGATGCCGTAGGAGTGCATGCGTTTCACAAGTTCGGCCGGGCTGAGCTGAGCCATCAGGCGAGCGGATATCCAGTTGTTGGAATTGGTGAGCGCCCACCTCAGGTCCACGTTCTCGCCGATGCGGGAACGGCCTGAGTTGCGGGGTGCCCATTCGCGGCCGTTTTCGTCCATGAACACGGGCTGTTCGTTGAGCATTTCACTGCAGGGGGTGAAGCCGGATTCCATCGCGTAGGTGTAAAGGAATGGCTTGATGGTAGAACCTATCTGGCGTCGGCCTGTCGAAACCATATCGTACTGGAAAAAGCGGAAGTCGGGGCCGCCCACATATGCTTTGACATGGCCTGTGGTCGGGTCCATCGACATGAATCCTGTGCGCAGGAAACTTTTGGTGTACAGAATGGAGTCCAGCGGCGTCATCACTGTGTCCACGGGGCCGGAATAGCTGAACACGGTCATTTCAACAGGTGTATTGAACTCCGCCGTGATTTCGGCATCGGATTTTCCGGCCACTTTGGCTACGCGGCGGCGCTCGCTTTGCCTTACGGCATTGGCTATTAGCTTGGCGCGCGTTTCGGACGAGAGCTCGGCGGGATTGGATGTATAGGGTGCGGTTCGGGATCCGCGTTTTTCCCGGCTGAAGGCTTTCTGCAGATTGCGCATGTGCTCTCCCACTGCCTCCTCGGCATATTGCTGCATTCGGGAGTCTATGGTGGTGTATATGCGCAGTCCATCGTTGTAGATGTCGTATTTGCTGCCGTCGGCCTTGGGGTTTTTGTCTATCCATCCGAAAAGGGGATTGGTGGCCCATGCTATGCTGTCGTCGGTGTAGCGCTGCGTGTCCCACGACGGATATTTGGAGCGCTCGGGCTTGTGGGCTGTGAGCATGCGGCGCAGTTCCTCACGCATGTAGGGTGCGATACCTTCCTTATGGTCGATGCGATGAAAATCGAGGTCAAGAGGCAGGGCGCACAGGGAATCGAGTTGCTCTTTGGTGATAAAGTCGGCCTTGTACATCTGCTCGAGTACGACATTTCGGCGCGCGAGAGCACGCTCGGGATGGCGCACAGGATTGAAGTATGATGGATTCTTGACCATTCCCACGAGGAGAGCTGCCTGCTCGATGTTGAGTTTGTCGGCAGTGGTGTCGAAGTAAACCTTTGCCGCGCTTTTTATGCCCACTGCATTGTAAAGGAAGTCGAATTGGTTGAGATACATTTTTATAATCTCTTCCTTGCTATAGAAGCGCTCGAGCTTTATGGCAATCATCCATTCGATGGGCTTCTGCATGGCGCGTCCCAGCAATCCGGAACTCGGGGGCGTATAAAGCTGCTTGGCCAGCTGCTGGGTGATGGTAGAACCGCCGCCGGCGCTTTTGTTGCCCATGAGCACAGTCTTGAACACGGCGCGGCTCACAGCCTTGGCATCGATGCCGGAATGGCGCTCGAAGCGCACATCTTCAGTAGCTATCAGTGCATCGATCACATTGGGCGATATTTCATCGAAATCGGCGTACACGCGGTTGCCGGTGCCTCGGAAATAGCGTCCCATTTCTTTGCCGTCGGCGGTGTAGATGATGGATGCGAATTTATCCTGAGGGTTTTTCAACTCTTCCACCGGTGGCATATATCCTATGACACCGTTGTACACGAGTATGAAGAATATGATGAGGATGACTGTAAACGCGGCAAATCCTGTCCAGAGCCATTTGATGACGGTTCCGCTGCGCCGCGGACGCATATCTGTATCCTTGTTTTGTGTTTCTTTGGTCATAATACGGGAATATAATGGCAAAGTTACAAAACATAATTATAAATACAAAATATGCGTGGACGGCGCAATAAAAAAGCCTCGCGCCGAAAATGCGCGAGGCTTTTTATTGCGGTGAGCCTGGGAAGGCTTATTTCACGGATATCTTGCGTACGGTGCCGTCGGTATATTTTACCACGTATACGCCGGGAGCTGCATTGGCAGCGTTGACTGCGCGACCGCTGAGGTCGTACATGCCGGCCACTTCGGCGTTGGTGTCGGTGATGATGTCGGCGATGCCTGCAGCATCCTTGATGGGCAAGGTCACTTCCACGCCGGGGCCTTTCACCACCACATTGCCTTTGGCCTCGGTGGTGGTGTCTTTGTGGCGTACGGTGAGCACGCATTCGTTGTAGCGACCTGCCACGCTTGCCTCTACGCCGGCGGGAGCCTCTACGGTGAGCTTGCTGCCATCGTAATAGCTGCCGAGAGCCACTGTGGTGGCGCTGCCATCGGCGGGCAGTACGATGCTCTCGGCCTCGGTGGTCAGCCAGGGATATTCGGCTTCAAGCGCGATTGCGAAAGCTGCGTATGGATCTACGTAGTCGCCATTCTCTTTGTAGACCATGGGCTTGATATTGTAGTAGGCGGGGCGGCCTGTCTGGCTGCTCATGTCTATGTGGCTGAAGATATAGCCCCAGCACAGGTAGTTGGGATCGGGATAAGCCGACTGAAGGGGAACGAAGTACTGTACCTTTTCAGAGCGGAAGCCTTCAAACATAATGAAGTAGGCGGGATGCTCTTCAGTGGCCTGCAGCGCTACAGGGGTGGTGAAGTCGAAAGGCAGGCAGAGGTAGCCCTTTGAATCGGAATATTCAGCAATAATCTGCGAACCTTTTATTTTGGTTGTTGCGATCTTGGTGAACGTTTCATAGTTTGTGTCCATTTCCTCGTTCAGGCCGTAGATGTTGACAGTGAGCTCGGCATCGGCATCAATCTGTCCCCAGCCGTATACGGTGATGCCGTTGATCACGATGGGAGCCCCAGACGGTGCGTAGAAGAGGTTGGCGATACCTTCAAGGTGGTTGTAGTCGCCAGGATTTGCAGTTTCACCATTAAGGGTGTAGTTGAGCCAGTACAGATCTGTGTTGGGACTGTAGCCGAACACCGGAATGGCAGGATCTCCGATTGTGGGATCGTCCACTGTGGTGAATGTGATTCCCAGAGAATTGAAGTCGAACGGAAGAAGGTTGGCTTCGAACTCGGAGCCATCGCCGAGTGTGCGCTCGGCCTTGCCACCGGCCTGGAAGTACACATAGGGGGCGGTGTAGGACGCAGGAGTAGCGCCGGGAGCCGAAGCAGTGAGGGTGGGCGGATAGAACAGGTTGTTGCGCATGGTGGTGGGGCTGCTGTAGTCCGGAACGTATGTTACGTTGAGTTCCCACGGGTCGTCGGATGTAACGAATTCGGCAGTCTCAGGATCGCAATATTTCCATGTGAAGTCGGCATCGTCCAGCATGGAGTAGTTGCTCCATGTGAGAGGCGAGTACACGGGGTACTGGGCTATGCCTGCCTGCAGTCCGGTAAGGGATGGCGTGCGCTCGAATCCCCAGTAAAGGGTTTCCCAAGGATCTATGTAAGATACGCCTTCAAGCTCAGGATAGCCGATACCGATGGCATCGATGAACATTGTATTGCCGTCGGAACCTACGTAGCGGAAAGCCACACGGGTTTTCTTACCAGCGTAGTCGTCAATATTCACGGAGTGCTTCTGAAGTGCGGACGGTGTCAGCATCAGCATCTGCATAAGAGTGTGGTCCTTGTACTCATCGGCATAATCACGTAGCATGGTCCATTCTCCGCCTTCTACCTGCGCCCATATCTGAAGTGTGGCGGCCACGACTTTGTCGCCGACAAATTCATATTTGTCCCAGTCCACGTTGTCCATATTGAAAAGGAAAGCGGGATCAAGGAAGAGCCAGTAGGAAAGGCTCATATTTTCGCTGATTTCTACAAAAGGCGAAATCAGCCATTCGTCCTGTTGGTCGGTGGAGTAGTTGATGCCGTAATAGAAATCGCCATCAGAGGGAGCCGGAACATATGGCTGCGTGGCAGAGGGAGTCCAGCTTTCGCCGCGTTCCACATTGCCTTTCATCTCAACGGACCATCCTTCGGGCGTCCAGTTGATGTCTTTGCCATCCCAATCCTCAAAACTTTCGAAAAGCACGTAGCCTTCTGGAGCCTGTGCTTTTGTAATGGGTTTGCGGGTGGGTTTTGTGAGTTTGGAAGTACCGGTGTTTTTGCTGAATGCATCCGACACCTGGATTTTCTTAACTCCACGGTTAGCTGAAAGTGTGATGCCCGGGGCAAGACGGTGTGCGTGCTTGTTCTCCACATTTTTAATGTGGTTTGCCTTGAGGTTTTCAGAGGCATTCACAGTCTGCAGATCGGACTGCGGAGCGGCGGCGCTCAAACCGAGAACAGCCGCGGAAAACAGCCCTGTGAGTAAAAAATGTTTCATTCGCAAGTATTTAATTATGTGTATGATTGCTTTCGAGGTGCAAAAATAAATATTTTTATTGACACGGCGCACAAATCGATGAAAAAAAGCGCTCTTTTGTGTGTAATTTGACACAAAAGAGCGCTGTATTAATTAAAATTTGGTTATTATTTCGTCAATGCGGCTTTCATATAGTCTTCAAGGCCGAGGAAGATGGCGCGGGCCATGCGGGTGCGGAATTCCGGGTCGGCAAGCAGGTTTTCTTCTTCAAGCGAACTCATGAACAGCCCCTCTACGAGCATGTTGGGATAGTCGGTGGGGCCGTTGAGCGAGAAATTGAAATTGCCTACGAGACCGAAAAGGTTCACATCAAGCTCAAGCAGACGCCGCGCTATTGCCAAAGCCAGAGGACGGTCGAAACTGTGCTTATAGAGTGCGGCTGTTCCGGGCGCGGCGAGGGCCCCTCCGCCGGAATTGTTGTGCACGCTCACGCTTATGTCTACGCCGGCATCGCGCAGGATGCGCTTGCGCTCTGTCATGGACGGTCCCGTGTCGCCGTCGCGGGTGAGCGTCACCTTGGCGCCGGCTTTCGTGAGCATATCGCGCAGCTTGAGTATGATGTCGAGGTTGAGATCCTTTTCAAGCAGACCGCTAGGCGAGCGCGCTCCGGGATATTTACCGCCGTGGCCGGCATCGAGGCCCACGTGCAGGCCCTTGAGACCGTCAACTTCGGGAGCGTGGCGCACATTTATGCATAGGGTATTGCCTTCGTAGCCCACGGTAAAGCCCCATACGTAGGCGCTCTTCAGGCGTATGATTATGCGATATACATCGCTCTCCACCTGTCGGAAATCCACGCGATCGATGATGCCGAGATCGAGCGAGCGCTGAGTTATCCAGTTGCTGTTGTCGCATGCTCCGAACAGGTCGATGCAGAGGCTGGAGGGATCGTTGTCCTCGGTCCAGTATGTGTAGGGAAGACGTGCGGGAAGCCCTACGCACACCCTGTCGGTGCGGTCGTTGCGCGTTATGCTCCACGATCCTGTAGTTACAGGCGAAGCCGGAGCAGAGCCTTCTACGGCATGTGCGTATTCCTTGGGCAGGTAAGCGTAACGGTTTTCGCTCAGACGCACTTTATACAGCGCTCCGATCTCACCGGTGGCTGTAAGGCGTATGTCGCGATCGAGGAAACACATTTTGGAACCGCCCAGGCGGTCGCCGGCCGGGCCGTACTGAAGGTAGGCGCCGGAATCGGTAGCCACGGTGATGGCGCCGATGAAAACTGTTTCCTGCTTGGGCTCCTTGGCGGCTGCGGGCGATGATGCCCTTTTGTCGGCAAGGAAGATGTTGAGTGTGGTGTCGGCTTTTTGTTTCCCGTTTGCAGCCGAAATCTTCACTTTGTTCCGGCCCTTTTTGAGATGTATTTTTGCACCGAACGAGCCTGTGTGGTCGTAAACCTTGGCTTCCGTACCGGCTATGGTGGCATGTGCGCCAGGAAGCGTCACGCCCACAATGGTATGCTCGGCTGAGTATACGGTGTCTTTATCTCCGGAATAGATGCGCAGGGGCAATTTTGCCTGCGACGGCGCACAGATAGCTGCCGTCGCAAGGCATAACAGCAATTTTTTCATGGTATGTATGTGGGTGAATGTGGGGCCGGGCGCTATTTCGCGCCGTCAAGCCTCGATTTGATGTCGTTGAAGATACGGTCCACTTCGCCGGAGCCATCGATGGCGTGATATTTTCCTTCGTTTATATAGTATTCGCGAAGAGGGCTCGTTTGGCTGTGGTACACTTTCAGGCGGTTGGTTATCGTGTCGAGATTGTCGTCGGCACGTCCGGTGTCCTTGCCGCGCTGCAGCATCCGCCGCACGAGTTCGTCCTCTGGCACTTCCAGGCCCACCACGGCATGGACCTTCGTGCCACGGTCGGCAAGCATTTTCTTGAGAGCTTCGGCCTGGGGCACAGTGCGCGGAAAGCCGTCGAATATCACACCACCGGCAGTTTTCTCAGGATTCTCGTCGAGTACGGCGGCCAGTACCTTCACCATGAGGTCGTCGGGGATGAGTTGCCCTTTGGAAATGTATGAGTCGGCTATGTGACCGAGTTCCGTACCGCGTGAGATGTGATCGCGCAGTACCTCGCCCGTGGAGATGTGATGCAGACCGTATTCGTCTATAAGGCGCTCGCTCTGCGTGCCCTTACCGCTGCCGGGGGCACCGAAGATAACAACATTGAGCATTTCGTTTGTGTAATTATTAATTTGCTGCTGCTTGGCGGGCATTCTCACGCCTGCGTCTTCAGCACATAGATGTCGTTGAGGTCGCGGGCCTTTTCGTTGAGATCAAGGCCGAAACCGATTATGAATTTTTTGGGGATGCTGAATCCCAGATAGTCGGGGTGAATGTCGGGCTCCTCGAGAGCTTCGGGTTTCAGGAGCAAGGAAGCTACTTTGATGTCGGCCGCGCCTTTTTCTCGCAGCCCGCGGAGCAGATGGGCGATGGTGTGGCCGGTGTCTATTATATCCTCAACCACTATCACATTGCGTCCGGCCACGTCCTCCTGCAGCCCTATCACTTCTTTTATAGTGCCGGTGGATCCCATACCGGCATAGCTCTTGAGGCGTATGAATGTGATCTGGGCATCAATGCCTTCTGAAGCTCGGAACAGGTCGCATGCAAAAGGAAACGCCCCGTTCAGCACGCAGATGAACAGGGGCGATTTTCCGGCGTAGTCACGCACTATTTCCTTACCCAACTCTTTGATGCGGGCATCGATGGTCTCTCTGGAGATGTAGGGCACGAAGGTGTGGCCCTCGTAGATCACTTCTTTCATCTTCATTTTTTTGTAAAATTTGGGTGCAAAGTTAGTGCTAATTTTTCAAACGACAAGCGGCCTGATGTTACTTTTTTGTGAAAAAATTAATGTCCAAGTATGGAATATTTCCGTACATCGTCGTTGTTTGCAAAACGGTAGCCTGCGAGTTGCATAAGAGTGTACAGCGTTTCGGACGATTTCCACTCACGGTGCTCGTAGCGTTTCATCAGTGCCACGATGTCCGGATGCTCACGGCGATAGGATTCGGACACGTATATAAATAAAGGTATTTGCACGGCCGTCTGAATTGAGGCTGCGGTATTTTGGGCATGACCGCAATGGTATGGGTTGGTTTCGTACAGGTCCTGGCCATGGTCGGGCATATACACTACTACGGTGTTTTTATCGGCGTAGAGGCCGATGATTTCGGCTATTATGGAGTCGTTGTACGCCACCGAGTTATCGTAGTGCGCGAGCATGCTTCGCTGATGCTCCGGCTTGTCGGCATAGTCGGCCTCGCTGAATTTGATGCGCTCGGCCGGATAACGCCTTTTGTACTGTAAGTGTTGCCCCAGCAAGTGATAGACCACGGCTTTGCGTGCGGCTGTGTCGCGCAGCACGGTGTCGCTCATGGTTATGAGCGCTTCATCAGAGTTGAATGTATTGTTGTGGGTGGTGAAGCAGTGATAGTCGCAAAGCCGCGCATATTGTGTGGCAAACACGTCGTGCATACCTGTCTCGGCTTGGTTCGACAGCCAGTATGTCTTGTAGCCGCAAAGGCTCAGAATCTCCGGGATGCTTGTGCACGCCCACCAGTCTGTACCAATATCGTCGCGGTAGGTTGATAGTAGTGTGCGTAGAGCGCGCACGGTGGAAGTGCGCAGCGACGCCACGTGGTCGAAAGCGTAAAGGGCGCCTTCGCGCTGCAGCTTTTCTAAACGCGGCTGTGTGGGCAGTGGGTAGCCCATGGTACTGCAATGGCTGCGGCTCAGCGATTCGCCTATGATGAACACGAGATGGTCGGGATGTGCGGCTGCGGTGTCTTTCAAGTCGGGATGCGTGTAGAATTCTTTCAGGTCGGGGTAGTCGTAGCCTATGTAGAACCATTTCAGTCGCACTATCGGATGCTTTTCAAATACCGAAGGGTCGGCTGCGGTAATCGCTACCGACAGAAGAAGCGCGATAAGAGTGGCTGTGCGGTTGCGCCCGATGAATGCGCCCATTGCCCCGATCGCGCATCCAATAGCTTTGCGTTTAAGTACGCATAAAGCTATTGCCGCGCCGGCAATCAGTATTATCGCTGCAACAATCAGTGTGTGACGGAAGACGGTATGCGACAGGAACTCAAAAATCTCGCCAGAGTTCGATTCTAAGATTATGCCTATATAGTCCTGGTTCATCTCGGTTCTGAGTAGCGCCATGCAATAGATGTCCAGAATAAGCATCGCCGCGTACAAGGTGAAAACCACAGCCGTAGCCACGATGCGCAGTGGGCGCGTTGGCAGAAATGTCAGCAGACATGTGGCCGCGTAGCTTATGCAGATGTCGGCGGTTAAGTATGGGATTATGTGCCGCATGTTTGTGCTGTCAGCCATGGTCAGGCACACGGGACATGCGAGCATCAGTAGCGCCACAAACACGAGCGGATGCGCGGTGAGCGGCAGCAGCGTTGCCGAAGCCAATATATGTAGTGACTTCTTTATGTCGGGCATATTACGTGTGGAGTAGGGTTGTCTCGGTGGCCAGAGATGCCGCTACGTCGATGAGCCGCTGGTTGGACGAGCCGCGGAAGCGTAGGTCGGGGTCTCTTTGCGCGTCCACGTAAGGGCCGTCGACAAGCACATCGATGTATTTCAGCAGTTCGGCCGCATCGGGCATTTCAAGCAGTTGCTCGTACAGGAATCCGGTGTAGCACCATATTGTGAGCCCGCGTTCTTTGATCGCCTTGGCGAGCGGGAGCAGTGCCTTGGCTTGATACATGGGGTCGCCTCCGCTCAGAGTGACGTTGAAATCGTTCTTGTCGATGCGTTCAAGCAGTTGCTGCACGGTGTAGTCCTCCCCGCTGTCGAATGGCCATGTCTGCTCGTTGTGGCAGCCTGGGCACGCGTGGGCGCAGCCGGCAGTATATATGGATGTGCGGAGGCCGGGACCGTCGACGGATGTGCCGTCGACGATTCCGGCCACGCGGATGGTCTGGTTCATTTGTGGACTATACGGTCGTTGAGTTCGGCAAGTTTGGCTGTATTCCAGCGATCGGTGGTGCCAACGAGGTAACCGGTGATGCGTTGCAGGCGGTCGATGGCAGTGCTACCGCATTTGGGGCATGCTTCGAGGTCGGCTGATGCGTCCTCATAGCCACAGTGCATGCAGCGGTTGCGGTTGTGGTTGACGGAGCAGTAGCCGATGTTGTGCCGATCCATCAGATCCACAATGTCGGAAATGGCTTCCGGATTGTGGGTGGCGTCGCCGTCGATTTCCACATAGAAGATATGGCCACCGCGTGTGAGCTCATGGTAGGGTGCCTCGATCTCGGCTTTGTGGCGCGGCGAGCAGTGGTAGTAGACGGGTACGTGGTTGGAGTTCGTATAGTAAATTTTATCGGTGATTCCGGGAAGGATTCCGAATGTCTTGCGGTCCTTGGCTGTGAATTTGCCGGCGAGGCCCTCGGCGGGGGTGGCAAGGATGGAGAAATTGTGCTCGTATTTTTCCGAGAATTCATTGGCGCGCGAGCGCATGTGGCCTACGATGCGCAGTCCGAGGGCTTGTGCATCATCGCTTTCGCCGTGGTGCTTTCCGGTGAGAGCCACCAGACACTCGGCGAGGCCGATGAATCCGATGCCGAGGGTGCCATGGTTGATCACGCTTTCGATGCGGTCTTCCGGTCCGAGCACATTGGCGCCGTTCCACAATTTGCTCATGACGAGAGGGAACTGCTTGGCGAGTGCCGTTTTCTGGAAGTCGAAGCGGTCGTTGAGCTGTCGGGCAGCTATATCAAGCACATTGTCCAGGCGGCGGAAGAATGCATCGATACGCTCCTGCTTGTCGCGGATGTTCATGCATTCGATGGCTATACGCACGATGTTGACAGTGGTGAAGCTGAGGTTGCCACGACCGATGGATGTTTTTTCGCCGTAACGGTCTTCGAATACGCGGGTGCGGCATCCCATGGTAGCGATCTCATAGCGGTAGCGCAGAGGGTCGTCGGCCTGCCATTTCTCATGCACGTTGAATGTGGCGTCAAGATTGACGAAATTGGGGAAGAAGCGGCGGGCGGTCACCTTGCACGCTAGTTGGTAAAGGTCGTAGTTGCGGTCGGTAGGTAGGTAGCTGACACCGCGTTTCTTTTTCCATATCTGGATGGGGAAGATGGCGGTGGCTCCGTTGCCCACTCCTTCATACGTGCTGTTGAGAAGCTCACGGATTATGCAGCGGCCCTCGGCGCTGGTGTCGGTGCCATAGTTGATGGAGGAGAAAACCACCTGATTGCCACCGCGGGAGTGTATGGTATTCATGTTGTGGATGAACGCTTCCATAGCCTGGTGCACTCGGCTCACGGTGCGGTTGATGGCGTGATGGAGCATGCGTTCCTCGCCGGTGAGGCCACTGAGATCGGTGGTGAGGTAGTCATCGAAATCTTTGTTGTAGAGATGGCTGAGATCTACTCCCTGCATCTGTTCCACATATTTTACCTCCTCTATGAACGTACTGCGCACGAATGGTGCGAGGTAGAAGTCGAACGCAGGAATGGCCTGACCGCCATGCATCTCGTTCTGGGCAATCTCAAGCGATACGCAGGCCAGAATGGTCGCCGTCTCGATGCGTTTTGCAGGACGGCTCTCGCCATGCCCTGCGATGAAGCCGTAGTTGAGGATGCGGTCCATTGGGTGCTGCACGCAGGTGAGGCTCTTGGTGGGGTAGTAGTCCTTGTCGTGTATGTGGATGTAGCCGGAGCGCACGGCATCGCGCGCTTCCTGGCTGAGCAGATAGTCGTCCACAAAGGGCTTGGTGGTCTCGCTGGCGAATTTCATCATCATACCGGCGGGAGAATCCGTGTTCATATTGGCGTTCTCGCGGGTGATGTCGTTGTTTTTCGCTTCGATGATCTCATGGAACATGTCGCGCGTCTTGGCACGACGGGCGATACTGCGCTGGTCGCGGTAGGCGATATAGCGCTTCGCCACCTCCTTGCGGGGGCTGTTCATAAGTTCCAGTTCGACCATATCCTGAATTTGCTCTACTGTCATGCGTTCCTCGCCACCAAAGGAGATGCGGTCGCATATCTTGCATATCAGGGCCTCATCCTCGCCGAGCTCGGTAGTGAGCATGGCTTTTCTGATAGCCGCTTTAATTTTTTCTTCATTGAAACCTACGACTCTGCCGTCGCGTTTGACTACTGTCTGTATCATTTTAGAGGGGTATGGTTGACTGATTTTGGGGTTGCGGTTCCGGTGCTTTCGAAACCGGAGACAAAGGTAAGCACAAAAGATTTACCAGCCAACTTTTACGGCGTAAAATTTTCAACAATTTACTGTTTTGGAAAACTTTTCAGGAATTGTAAAATAGTAAATATCTAATAATCAGGAATTTGATTATTTAAAACGGAAAACTTTGTGCGTCTGGGGTTGTGTAAAATGTGCAACAACTTATTTTACAAGCTGTTGTTTTTACTCCACGCAAATGTCCTTGTTGCGGAACATTTCAAAGTCTTCCGTATGCATGCCTGAAAACTTGAGCCGTATGCCCTCGTTGTAGTCGTTGAGGTACACGCGCGGCTCTTCGCGATAGGCCGTGTCGGTGAGTGCGCGCCAAGGTCGGGAATGGTCGGTGCATATTCCTGCCAGCGAAAGCAGGGTGTCGAATACGCTTCGGCTTGACGATATATTGCGGTGTGAGTTATTCAAGGCTGCCGTGTATTCCAGTGGATGACGCGTGCGATAGTGCTCCGACATCCACATCACTATGGGTACATGTATCTGCCAATACGTGGGATTGGGCGATGCGTGCAGGAAGCGCTCTCGATCATCATCGAATATGTCTTCACCGTGGTCCGGTACAAACATCAATGCAGCCGACACACTGTCGGGAAGAGCCGAAAGCGAATTAATCACACCTGCTATGAGTGAGTCGGTAGCCACAATGGAGTTGTCGTAGGCGTTGATCAGCTGCGCGCGGTTGCCGCGTGATGCGTTGTCGTCGTGGTCGGGAGTGAATTTACGGAAGCAGGGTTCGTAACGCTCTTTATAGCTGAAATGTGAACCATAGGAGTGGAGAACAATAAACTGTTTGCCGGAGCCAGCGTCCGACAGTTGACGGCGCAGCAGTGCCAGCAGGTGCATGTCGTTGCGTTCGGCCCGTGGGTCATCGGCTATAAAGTGGCATGTGTCGGCCTGTTCGCCAAAGAAATCTATGAATGATCCGTTTCGCTGTTGGTTGGATATGAATGCTGTGTGGAAACCGGCTTCGTTGAATGCGTCAAATATACTGCGGACAAAGTAGATTGAATCGCCGAACGTCTCGGCGCTCAATGGCGACAGCATCAGCGGTACGCTCTTGTGGGTGGTATTGCTTTCGCTGAGCGCACGAGGGCATGCTATGATGTCGGTACGCCCATAAAGAGAAGGGTTGGTCGGACGCTCATATCCGAGCAATTGCCAGTTGTCGGCACGGCATGTCTCACCCACGATGAGCACATACACTTCATTTTCTCCCGGTGCATGGGCGCTACGTGAGTTGAAGCGGAAGGCCGCAGAAGTGTCTTTATAAGCCTGGGTATCGTGGTAGCGCGTCACAGCTCCGGCCGTATTGCTGATTACATTGATGGGAAAAATGTGCCGGGTAGGTGAATATCCGCGTGAGGAGGCGCATGCTGCAATCGTTGCCACCACACCTATCACAGTAGCCATGGCACCCACCTTGCGGGCAGTGCGCCTGGGCGAACGCGCGGTATGACGATGTGCCCGCATGAGCGCGGCCCCCCATACAAGAGGTGGCAGGTACAGCACCACCACTACGCATATGGCTGTACCGAGATTTGCGAGCAGTTCCGTGGCTTCACCGAAATTGGTGGTGGCCACATTAAGAAACATGTCGATGGCTATTATTGATTCGCCATATAGGAATGTGAGCACAATCTGAAAAGCCGCATATATGCTCAGCGGAAGGCATAGCCACACGGTGCGTCCGATGTTGCGCGACCATGAGCATAGCAGGGTATAGACTCCGAAGGGAAGCATCAGATTGGCTACGATGCCGGCTATCCCATAGCCTTCGGTGAAGCATAATACAATGTTCGGAATTACGAGCAGGATAGGGAACGCCCACATCAGCGCTTCCGGAGAAAATATCTTTTTTAAATCAGAAAGCCTCATTTATGCTGAAAATAAAACCAGTGGTGCCTCGTCCGAAACCGAGGTCGAGACGCACGTTGACACGTTGCTTGAATTCCCAGCGGTAGCCTATGCCGTAGTTGGGAAGTACGCTACGCGATGTTATTTCACTGAATTTGGAAAACACCGTTCCGGCGCCTCCCCACAGGGTTATGCCATTGCGGTGCCATATGTGCTGGCGCAGCTCCACGCAAGCCGTTATTGCCGACTTGTCGCGGTAGCGGCCTTCAAAATAGCCGCGCATATTGTATGATCCTCCGAATGTGCTGAGCAGTCCCCACGGAGTGTCGCCGTATGTAAACACGCAGTCGGCGGTAGCAGCCAGAATGGCGCCTTTCCATAGCGGCGAATAGTGTGAAGCATGTATCTTTGTGCTGGAAAATGCATATTTGTTGCCGAGAAAGCGCGGGTTGAACTGTTGCTCCACGCGCAGGAATGTTCCGTGGAATGCGTTGCTGAGGTTATCCCGGCTGTCGTACTCCATCAGAGCTCCCACTCCGAGATTGAAAGTGTGGGAGGCTTCGCCGTGCCACAGTTCCGGACGTGTGATATCGTTGGCTTTTATATAGTCCACTGCAGCGAGTGGACCCAGATAGAAATGATTGCCAAGGCGCCAGCGATAGTTGACGCGCACTTGCGAATTGAGATAATTGTATTTTGTCTCATTGTTGTCATCGCGGCACTCTTCATAACCGATACCCCAGAAGCGTGTGGCTATGCGTGAGAAATTCACATCGTAAGTGAGGCGCTGCCTGTCGCCCGGAAATATGTGAGTGCCGCACACTCCCACCTTGAAGTGTCCTGCGGTAGTAGCATCGGCATAGATTGACACCTGCGATACGGGAGTGAGTGAGTCGCCTTCGGATGTGCGGTACAATCCGGCTCCCATAAGGCCTACACCGAATTTTGAATCCGACGAGTAGTGGGGACCTCCGATCACACTGAAATCAAATTTTTTGGTCGGGTAGCTTCGATTGCTCTCGCTGAAATAGTTGATTATACGGGAGATAATCCCCTTTCGAGCGGGTGCGGATGCTACAGTGTCGGTCTGCTCCATAGCTGAAACGGACAAGCTTAAGACACTAAATATGACAAAAAGGCGTACTCTCATATTTGCGGCAAAATTACAATAATAGCCGCATATTGACAAATTTTTGTACCCTTTCCAGTCATAATGGCTAAGATTGCAGCCATTATGGTAAATACGCCGCAGGGTGGTTACCAGCCCTCGTTCTGGGTGAGATTGAGGTTGCGCTCCATCTCCACCAACGGTATGGGCCACAACTCATGCCGGCTCTGATAGGAGCGGGTGTACATCAGGTCGCCGAAAATATCTGTCGCGTTCTTTACGGATTCTTCAAGCAGCCCCCAGCGGCGCAGATCCCAGTATCGCTGACCTTCTCCGGCAAGTTCAAAGGCACGTTCACGCTGTATCCTGACCGCCATCTCCTCCTTGCCGCCTACGGATAGCCATGAAGCACCGGAATTAAGACCGGGCATACCGGCACGAGAGCGTATCTTGTTGACCTCTGCCACAGCCTTGTCCGTGGCTCCGCTCTCATTATAAGCCTCGGCAAGCATCAGAATCACATCGCCGAGACGTATAAGCGGAAATTCGTATGGAGTGCGGTTGTACTCGCCCCAGTAGCCGTCAAGGTTGCCCGTCGGGATCCATTTGCGCCAGAAATATGAATTCCAGCCTTCGGAGTTGCGGATAAACGCCATGGCCTCCATCGGAGCTCCACCCTGCGAAGGGTCGGCAAGTACAAACTGCTTGTCCATAGGGTTTGATCCGGCATCAGTGCCAAGATAATGCGAGTAGGGAGTGATCACATTGAGGCACAGGCGAGGGTCGCGCAGACGATATGCGTCCATCACTTTTGTCGTGTCGCAGTCGAGCGTCGATGTCACGACGGTACTGCCCTGATCAATCGCAACGCTCATATACTTGCGTCGCAATTGTGAATCCCCGTTATTGAAACCGGGAAAAAGCTGATCCCAGTCGAAGGGAGAACCGTCAATGTTCTCGTACATATCCACAAGGGTAGTCGATGGAACAATACAGTTGCCTGCAATCAGGCGCATGGTCGACTTGTTGCCGAAATACGAAACAATGTCAATGGCATATCCGGCAGTGTTCCCGTCTATCGACTGAATCGAGAAAATCATCTCAGGACTGTGGTTGCCGTTGTACAGGCGGAACAGTTCGTTGTAGTCGGGATGTAGCGAATAGCCGTAGTTATTGGACTTGTTATAGACGATTTCCTCAAAGTCGGCAACAGCCTTGTCCCACTCGCGGTTAAACAGATACACTTTTCCCCGCAGGGCATAAGCGGCGCCTTTGGTGGCACGCCCGAGGTCGGCTGCGTCCCAGCTTACCGGAAGTTTGTCGATGGCTTCCGTAAGGTCGTCGATTATGTGCCGGCGAATTTCTTCCTCCGAACTGCGCGGGGCATTGAGGCTGGCGAACTGTTCGTTTATATCGCACGATTCATCGTAGTAGGGCACACCTCCCCAGCAGTTGAGCATACGGAAATAAGCCATCGCACGCAGGAATTTCGCCTCGCCTGTCACACGGTCGATAGTCTGCTGACTGATAGGCATACCGTCCACATTGCGGATTACGGTGTTGGCACGGTGTACGAGTTCATAGAGGTACTGCCAGTGGTTCTGTACGCCGCCGCTGTTGGAGGCAAAGGATGTACCGCGCGATATGTCGGCCCACGGTGTGGTGCCGTCGGCGAGGTCGCTGCACATATCAAATGTGAACTCCATGCCGAAACACCAGTTGGCCTTCATCGCCGCATACATGCCCACGGCAGCCTGACGTGCGTGATCTTCTGTCTGCCAGAATGTCTGTCCCGACATCTGGTCGCCGGGCAGATAGTCAAGGCTCTCGCACCCGCTGAAAAGCAAAGTGCAGGCAGCGAGTGCCGATATATATCTGATTTTCATTTTATGTTTCATTGAATTAGAACGATACGTTGATACCCACGGAATACTGACGGATTGCCGGATAACCGACATTGGCTCCGAGCTCGGGGTCAAGGCCTGGGAATGATGTGATTGTGAACAAGTTGTCGACGCTTCCGTAGATTTTCAGGTTCTCCACAAAGAATTTCTTTGTGATCTCCTTCGGTATGGTGTAGCCCAGCTGGATGTTCTTGCAGCGGAAATATGCGGCGTTGTGCACGAACGCATCACTGGCGATGTTGTTCCGACCGTCGGCGCTGTTTCGCAGCACCGGATAGATGGAGTTGTAAGGATTTTCTGGTGTCCATGCGTTGTCGGTAATATCCTTGATGAGCGATTGGCCCATGACGGTCACGAAACGGAAAGCCTGATTGTTGTAATACACCTGATGGTTGCCCACGCCCTGAAACAGCATGCTGAAATCAAAATTGTTCCAGCTCAATCCAAGGTTCGCGCCGAAAGTGAGACGGGGGAGGGTACCGTAGCCTATCTCCACGCGGTCGTTCGTATCGAGTTTGCCATCGCCGTTGGCATCGCGGTATAGAAAATCTCCGAGTTCCGGTCGCTGATATGTCGCAAAATAGTTCGGATTCCTGTCCACAAGCGACTGCACATAATCAAGGTCCGACTGGTCGCGCACTATACGGTCAACTGTAATTACATACAATTGGTTGATCGGTTTTCCTTCCTGTGTTTTGTAAACGCCGCTTATCGACGACACATCGCCCTGGAATTTAGTGACTTTGTTTGTCACAAATCCCATATTGAAGCCAATATTATATGATACTTTGCCAATATAGTCGTTCCAACGGATGTCAAAATCCACGCCTTTGTTGTTGACTTCGCCAGCATTCTGGTTGGGCACGGTGCTTGTGCCATGTTCCAATGGAGCTGGGAGCGATATGAGTATGCCTTTCGTGTCCTTGTTGTAGATGTCCACCGAGCCGCTAAGCCGGTTGTTGAGGAAAGCGTAGTCTATGCCGACATTTGCCATATAGGTCTTCTCCCACGTCAGTGTGGGGTTGGCGAGGACTGTCTGCGCCAGACCTCCGGCAATGTTTCCGTTCAGTATATAGTTCGCAGTAGCGAACAGCGACTGATACATATAGTAGCTTGTGGTGGCATTGTTGCCTAAGGAGCCATACGATGCACGGAGTTTCAGCTGGTTGAGCCATGACGATGTTCCGCGCATGAACTTTTCTTCAGAAATTCTCCATCCTGCCGAGATCGAGGGAAAGTAGCCCCAGCGATGCCCCGGCGCGAATTTCGACGAACCGTCGGCGCGCAGATTGGCTTCGAGCAGATACTTGTTGTCCCAGCTGAGGTTGACACGTCCGAAATAAGAACGCATCGCCCATTCCTCATAGTTTCCCGTAATGCTTCCATTGGTCATTCCGGCGTCAATGGCGCCCAACGATGGGTCGACAAGGTCATACTTTATAAAATAGTCTTTGTCGTATTTATTGTATTCCTGGCTCATGCCGGCTAATACCGATGCTTCAAGTTTGCTGACGTTGAATTTGTATGTCGCAGTCACTTCCGATGAGCGGAATGTGTTGCGGTAGTTGTACCGGCGGATATATGTGCGCACCACGCCCTCACGGATAAGCACCGGCCCGTCGAAAGTGAAGCGGTACAGGTCGCGGTCGGTGAGGTGGTGCTCAATATTGCGTTCCCAGTAGTTCATGGAGAAAGCCCCCTGGATAGTCAGCCCCTTTACCGGCATAATACGAGCGTATATTTTACCGACCATGCGTTTTGTCTTGACCGGATATTCGTCCTTGTAGAACCACTGCCGGCGGTATGGATTGGCATTGCTCACGTTTTCCTCCTCCGGATTCTGTATGCCGCCATAAAGTCCGGTGGCGGGGTCGTACAGCGTCATGCCCGGCACTGTATTGAACGCACCGTAACCGAAAATAACATCACCACCTGCCGCGGCATTTTCCGCCGAGGGATTGTTGGTGTCATAGTACCCGAACAGGTTTGTCCCGATGCTGATCCACGGCTTTATATTGATGTCAAGGTTTGTGCGCATCTGGTAGCGCTCATAATCCGTGTGATACACCATGCCCGGATTGTTGAGATAGCCGAGCGACAGATTGTAGTTCACCGTTTTCGTTCCGCCGGTGATTGCGAGATTATGATTTTGAACCACCGACGGGTTGCGGTAGATATGGTCCTGCCAGTCGGTGTTGGGATATATTGAAGGATTGCGTCCTGCGTCGTTGCGCCACTCATCTATCTTGCCTTGTGAGAAGCGTGGTGCCTGACCGTTGATTATCAGTCCGGCATTCTGTATCTCCATGAAGTCGGCATAATCAGTCACAAGATTCAGGCGCTTAGCCACAGTTTCAAACGATACATTGCCACTGTATGTGACCCTCGGTGCACGTTCCGCACCGTGACGGGTGGTCACGAGGATGACGCCGTTTGCGGCTCTTGAACCGTATATAGCAGCGGAAGCAGCATCTTTAAGCACCGATATATTCTCTATATCCTGCGGGTTGATGTCGCTCAGGGCTATTCCGGTCATGCCGTCCACAACCACCAACGGAGCGGCATTGTTGAGAGTGCCAAGGCCTCGCACCGTGATGCTCTGGGATTCAAAGCCCGGCGTGTTGCCGCCGGAATTGGTAACTGTCAGCCCCGCGGCAAGACCGGCGAGGGCATTGGTGGCATTTGTGACCGGACGGTTTTCCAGCTTTGCGGAATTTATGGAAGACACCGCACCGGTTAAATCGGTCTTCCGCTGTGTGGCGTATCCCACCACAACGACCTCATCCAGCAACGCTGCTGTGGGCATCAGGCGAATTGTCATATTTGAAATGCTATCCTCCGGCACATCTACAGTTGTTGGTGCAAATCCCACATAAGAGACTTTCAGCCGCACAGGCACATTTCTCACGGCGAGAGAGAAACGACCGTCGGCATCAGTCAGCGTGGCAGATGCGCGTTTGCCCACTGTAGCGACTGTCGCGCCAATTACCGGTTCGTTCCTTTCATCAATGACATAGCCCGAGACTTTTACCGCAACGACAGTGTTTGCGGTTGTGTCCCGGACTGTTTGTGAATGCAAAGGTAAGAGAATTGAACAGAAAAATGCTGTAAGCAGAATATGTATTTTCACACCCGAAATGATTCTTGAAAGATTTATGAAACAAAAATATAACGCGATATTCAAGTTTCAAAGCGAGTGTAAACAGACAGCGCAAATCCGGCAATGAATGTAGTGGTTCAATCAATCTCAACTACAAGATAGTTGGTGACACTCCAGAATTTTCCGGGATTAATGATGCGTATCATTTTAATATCGGCAGAGTCGGTCACGACATATGCGTCATCGGGGTGGGATGTATGGATTTTCGCCTTTCCGGGCGGCAGATATATGGTGTGCAGCGCCCTTTTATCATCTGTACTGAAAAATTTGCGGTCGAAATCCGCATTCAGCAATCGGGTGCGGCGTAGAAATCCGGTCTCCAATATCTGGTGCTTCTTTAGTTCTGAGCGTGTGGCCACAATGTAATAGCACGTGTTGAGCTCGTTTTCCAGCCTCGCCGATTCTTCGTGGGAAGCATCAAGTATCTCATTGACATCGGCAACGGTGGAATTAAGGGAGTCTACCTTGCTGCTCAGGGAGTCTATCGTGGCGTTGGCCGATGCGATATGCTTGTGCATGGCCGTGATATCCTTGATCTGGGAATCAATCTGCCCGCGCAATGCCTCTATGATGCTTTGCAGTTCCTCGGAGTATAGGGATGATTCCTGCAGTTGCCTCTCGAGCGAATTAAGCTGTATCCGGCGCGCACGCAGACTCTGTTGCACGGCCGCCATATCGGACAGTATGCGGTCGCGTTGCTGCGGCCTGTCGCCCGCACTGCGGCATGGCGCAGCCATGATATTTTCGATATGTTTGATTTTTTCCATGCTCACGGTTATTTCCTTGACAATACCGAGCAATTGGTCGCGTTCGGCAAGCGCGTCGGCCAATTCCTGCTTTGAAATTTCCATCAACGATTGTTTTTGCTCTGCCTCCTGGTGCCTGTCGGCGCACGAAAACAAGACAAATACAAGTATTGCCGGAAATAATAATAAGTGCTTCATATCGCTGTTCATGATCACGGATATCTGCAAATATACGGATTTTAAATTGAATGAATGGCGAAAGTGTGAATAAACTGAGGATATTTGTAAATGAACGTTGCGCATTATCCTTGCGGAAACTATGTGAAAGTCCTATCTTTGCGACATGAAATCGATAGAGAACAAAACGTCGCTGATACTTGACCTGTTTTTTTGTCTTGTATTTATGCCCATCGTCGTGATTCTCGGCCCGGCAAGGCATTGGATTTCGCAGTGGCCTGTATTCGTCTCAATCGTGTGCGTATATATGTACGGGTGCTATTTCGTGCTCATGCGCCTGAGTGTGCCAAAAATGCTTATCGCCGGAAAGTACGGCCGCATAGCCGGTATTGTTTCAGCGCTGATTGTCCTGACATATCTTCTTACTCTGTATCCGCTACCCGATATGGATTTCGTGATGCCGGCGTTGAGCGAGTTTCAGACACAAGTGCGCAATTTCGGTGTGACAGTGTCGCTATGGCTTATGTTTTCTTTGGTGTTGGGCTATGCGCTCACTGTTTCGTTTGTAAAAGAACTCTACGAGCAAATGCTGCTGCAGAAAAAAATCGCGGAACAGCGCGATAAGGCGGAACTGGCGATGTTTAAGGCGCAGATAAGTCCGCATTTTCTTTTCAACACGCTCAATTCATTGTATAGTCTTGTTGTGGGCACTTCGCAAAAGGCGGAAGACGCATTCATCAAGTTCACCGACATATTGAAGTACACCTATGTCACGGTGCAGAAAGAAGTGGTGCCGCTTCGCGATGAGGTGGAGTATATACAGAATTATATTGAATTGCAAAAAATACGTCTGAATGAACACACTGAAGTGGTGTGGAACTATGATATAGATGATGGCTCCGTGAAAGTGCCTCCGATGCTTATGCTGACATTTGTGGAGAATGTATTCAAGTACGGTGTGTCGACAAGCAAAGATTGCTCCGTAGTCATAAAACTGTCGCTGAAACTGGGGCAACTTGAGTTCAGCACTCACAACAGCATAATGAAGCATGCCGCCGATTTTCGCAAAGATGTTCCAGTAGGAGTTGAGAATTGCCGTGCGCGGCTGACCAATCTTTTTCCTGATAAATACTCCCTTGAAACCATTCAGGAGGGTGATAAATACCATGTGTCGTTAAAAATCCAATTACTATAGATGGACAGTGTGATTAAATGTGTGGCAATCGACGACGAGCCACTTGCACTTGATGTGATAGCGGCATTTTGCCGTCGCATGGGTGGCGTGGAGCTTCTTGTTTTTTCCGACCCCGTGCTGGGTCTTGAAGCCATACGCCGTGAAAAACCCCAGATAGCTTTTCTCGATATTGAAATGGGGAATTTGTCTGGAATAACAATTGCACGGGAATTGCCTCCCGATACGTGCTTTATATTCACCACCGCCTATCTGAGCTACGCCATGGAAGGGTTTGAACTTGATGCCGTGGACTATCTGCACAAGCCTTTTTCGTATTCGCGTTTTCAAACCGCCTTTTCCAAGGCTCTGCGACGGATAGGCGCGGAGGCGCAGCCCGCGGGACGCGAGCGCAGCATACTCGTGAAGCAGGATTATAATAATGTGCGCATTCTTTTGGCCGATATATTGTACATTGAAGCCATGGAGGGATATGTGAAAATATTTATGGAGGACGGCACATGCAATATATCGCGGGTGATATTGAAAAATATCGGGGCACAGCTGCCGGATAGCGAATTCATACGCATACACCGTTCGTTCATTGTGGCGAAGTCCAAGGTGAGGAGTTTCAGCAAACGTGAGGTTGTTCTGAAAAACGGGCGCACGCTGCCGGTAGGGCGCCTGTATGCATCGAATGTAGCGGAAGCGCTGGCGGGCTCCTAAAACTGGTATAAAAAAGGAACGAACCTTGAAAAAATCAAGATTCGTTCTTAGTGGCGGGGGCAGGACTCGAACCTACGACCTTTGGGTTATGAGCCCAACGAGCTACCACTGCTCCACCCCGCGATGTTTTACGGGTGCAAAGTTAGGAGTTATTCGTGAATCGTGCAAGTCCTTTAACTTATGTTAACCTATTTTTCTCCCACTATAACCGTGCGCATTTCTTCCGGCCTGAGATAACGTGCTGACACTTCGGCTATTTCCTCCGGAGTGATTTCGGCTGTTATTTTCTCTTGCTCTTCAAAATAGTGTGGTGGTAATCCGATAGTGTGGGCTGTAAGGTAGTGATCGCCTGTGGCAATGGCATTGTCAAGCAGTGACGCAAGGCGCGTCTGTTCAAAAAGTCGCATGCGCAGCAATTCGTCTTTAGATAGCAGGCGCGTGCGCATAGCAGCAAGTTCTATGCGCAGCTCGTCAATGAGTTGTCGGGTGTACTCTGGAGCGCACTGTGCGGATATGTCGACGAAACTACCTTCCTGCACGCCGTTCAGTGATGCGGATATACCGTACGTGAGGCCTTTATCCTCCCGTATGTTTTGCATAAGGCGGCTCCCGAAAAAGCCGCCGAGGGCTGTCACAGCCAAACGCAGGGGGATGTAATCCGGATGGCTGCGGCTGATGGCCGGGATCATTACTTCCACAGCGCATTGTTCGGCGCCGCTGTGTGGTATATGTATTTCCGCCGGGGCCGCCGGAGAGTAGGGCACGATATTGGATTTGAGGGCAACTCCCGCGGGGAATGTAGCGACAATGGAGCGCACGGCGTCCAGTAGAGCGGCGTCTACTGCTCCACTTATAAACACGTGCACACGCTCTGCGCGAAATACCTCGTTCAAACGCTTATATACCTGCGGAGACTCAGGAGATGCAAAATCTTCAGGCATGGGAAATCGCAGCTGGGGATTGCCCTCTCCGGCTATCATCCTGAAAGCGGCTTTATAGGCGATATCGTCGACCCTCGACGCTTCGTAGGCGCATCGGGATGCAAGCGACGACTTGACCGCCTCAAGGCGGCCGCGCGAAAACTGCGGTTCCGCAATCAAAGCTCCGACCACCGGGAGCAATTGCAGCATTGCAGGTGCGAGCGATGTGATTTCCACTCTGGTGAAATGGTCGGTACAGCGTCCGGAAATAGTAGCGCCGCAAAAATCCAGGATATCGGCGGTGGCGTCTTCGTCGCAACTGCGGGAACCTTCCGTGGCCAGAGCAGCCGCCACCATGGCCAGGGCGGGGGATGAGGCTTCATCCTTGCCTCCGCTACCCACTATACAGAGACGTGTGAGAGGACACCCGTCATCGGCCGACACATGCAGGGTTACACCTCCGGGAAGCGTTTCTACGGTTTGCGGAGGCAGATGCAGACGTCCGAAAGTTTTAATGGCCGGTGCTTTTGTGCGGTCGGGTGCTATCATAATTCCTGCTTCTCTATCTGGCGGCGAGCCGCTTCAAGGTCGGCCGGGGTGTCAATACCTATGGTGGATATGTTGGTTTGTGCTGTACGTATACGCAGCCCGGCCTGCAACCAGCGCAACTGCTCGAGGCTTTCGGCTATCTCAAGCGGGGAGGGAGGCATGCCGGCCACGCGTTCCAGGATTTCGGCGCGATAACCGTAAAGACCTATGTGGAGGTGGTATGCCGCTTGCGAGGGCCATTCATTTTTTTCGGTTCCGCGCACATACGGTATCACCGAGCGTGAGAAGTATAATGCAAAACCCTGATCGTCGCACACCACTTTCACCTTGTTCGGGTCGGACAGCTCCTCATAGCTGCCTTTGAACGGCCGTACAAGTGTGGCTATATCCGTTTCGGGATAATCGAAGCAGCTTTTCAGTGCCATAAGTTGCGATGGATCCACAAATGGTTCATCGCCCTGAATATTGACAATCACATCGGCGTTTTCCCCACTCAGCATGTGGGCCTCACGCACTCGGTCGGTTCCGCTGCGGTGGTGCGGCGATGTGATGATGGCGCGACCTCCGAATGCACTCACGGTATCGGATATGCGCTTGTCGTCGGTGGCCACAGCCACTATGTCAAAAACACTTGACGCTTTCTCATACACCCACTGCACCACAGGTTTGCCACCAAGCATGGCAAGCGGTTTTCCGGGAAAGCGTGTCGACGCATACCGCGCCGGGATTATAGCCATGAATTTCATGCTGTTTTTTTCTTTTTGAAATAGCGGGGCACAAGAAAAGCACCCGCTATCAGATAGACATAATATGAATACAGGCGCCACACTATGGCCAGCAACAATGCAAGACTTACATTGCCGATAAGATCGCCGTAATAATTGGAGAAAAGCCACTCGCTGACACCACTGCCACCGGGAGTGGGACTTACCATGAGAACAACCCATACCACGAATTGGCGACCGAACACGAGGAAACCGTCGGCCGACGGCACAAATCCCCAGAACAGGGCGTTCACCACCAGGTAGCGGGAAAACCATGATACAACTGTGGCGCCAAATACGCGCACCCACCACGAAAGAGGGCAATGGCGCACATGGGCGGAGGTTGCAATCATATTGCCGGTCATGCGGTCGATATTTCCTTGCCAACGCTTCAGCCAGCGCAAGGAAAACAGCTTATGAAGGGCGGATGCTACCGCCTGCGGACGCCACAGGATGCCGGCATACAATAGCGCCGTGTAGGCAACTATAGCGGAATATACAGTCCAGAACACAATCTTCACGCTGCCCAAAACAGCGCCTCCCTCTCCGAACAGATCGTCGAACGGAATAGAAAACACGATTATGGGACAGAACAGAACGAAAAACAACTCGTCCAGCAGCAATGTGGTAAGTGTCAGCGTGGTGGCCCGCCCGACAGGAAGCCCTTCGCGCGACAGATAGAAAATGGCAGCAGGACTACCTCCCACCGCTGAAGGTGTGATTGCCGATGTGAAAGCACACATGAGGTCGACCTGCAGCGCGCGCTTCCATGACAGCTGGCCATCTGTGATGGTGCGAAAACGCCATGTGAGACCGAAATCTCGGCCGCACATGGCAATAGCAGCAAAAACAAGGCAACATACCGAACGGGCATCGAAATTGAAGCCGGTGAGAGCCTCGGGCTGAAACTCCCGGGCAAACATCCAGCCTACCACGCCTATACCTATAGCCGTGGCCAACGCCACTTTCCAGCCTGTGTTGCGAAGTTCCGAACTCATGACTGGGCTGCCTGCAGGGCTTCAAGCAATAGAGTGGTGGCCTCGACCGGATCGGCGGCGGAAGCTATCGCATCTGATGTGGCAATGCCGTTGGCGCCGGCAACAATCATTTCAATGGCTTCATCGGGCGTAAACTCTCCCCTCGCCACAATGGGTAATGCCACCTCGGCGCGGCGTACGGCGCTGACGATACGCCCCACTTCATCGGCAGAAAGTCCGTCGGACAATGTGGCGTAATCAATATCGAGATTCTGAACTTTGAGAATGTCGGCGGCAGTGGCGACTTCGATGCCGATTACAGCTTCGGCTCCGAGTTCCTCGCGCAGTGACGCCGCTTCAGCAGCTTTGGCGCCCCGTAGCTGCACGCCGTGCAAGCCCGCTTCGCGAGCCACGTCGGGTCGATCGACAATAGTGAGAAATGTGCCGGTCTCAAGGCACAGGTTTTTGAGCTCCAGGGCGGTGGCTCTTATGAAATCGTCGGAAGTCTCGGGCAGATCAAGTTCCACCCAGTGGCATCCTCCCTCAATGGCCATCTGTGCGAGTTCGGCCACCGAGTATTTGTCGTTGATACGTGCTATGAATTGTAACATGGATGCAAAAATACAAAAATATAGTATATAGTATAACGCTTTAGATTGGAAAAATGTCGGGAAATGTCGCTACACAGCAAACCCCAGGCGCCGGCACGCACGCGGTTGCGCGATTGTCGGGGTGGGGATGTCGGATGCTGTGATCATTTTAAGATCACTGATTTGTGGCGACGCCATTCCTACCACGCGCTCTGCCATCGCCGGCAGGATTCCGGTTTCGAGCAGGTTCATCACATGCCGGGCATTGCCGAACGAAGCATCGCGGCAGGAATAATCGTGCTGTAGCAGCCGCCGCAGCGACACACGGGCCTCATCGCTGATTGCGTATTGGTTGTCGGCGAGATATTTGTCCGCGATAAGTTCCAATTGC
Source organism: uncultured Muribaculaceae bacterium (assembly GCA_910578095.1). GTDB lineage: Bacteria > Bacteroidota > Bacteroidia > Bacteroidales > Muribaculaceae > CAG-873. The sequence continues at coordinate 94,967 of CAJTOZ010000001.1, forward strand.
TCCACATTATAGTCCTGAAACATATAATGATTGCTCGGAGGAATGCGTGATGCCAGTCCCGGGTTGGCCTCAAGCAGCTTGAGGGTAGGGACCGTATATCCGGCCAGAATCACCATCCAGTCCCGCAGCTCAGGGTCGGCCAGAGCGGTCATCATGGCCTCGAGCGCTATTCGCCCCGGGTCCTTAGGGTCGTCTTCCCGCCATAGCTGATATGCCTCGTCGATGAACAGAATGCCACCTTGTGACATCTCTATGGCCTCGCGCACTGCCTTTTCCTCATCACCATAGTATTTGCCCACTATGGTGCTGCGTTCGCGCATTACCACATGCCCCTTGGACAACACGCCGGCCTCCTTAAGCAACTGCCCCATTATTTTAGCCACAGTGGTTTTCCCTGTGCCCGGTGCGCCAAGAAAAAGAGCGTGAAGCGGCGGACGACGAAACGAAAGTCCGGCTGCACTACGCATCCGGTAGAAACGACTGATGTTGTACAAGCTACGCGTTTTGCTTTTTACGCTGTCCAGACCTATCAGCTCGTCGAGACGGCTCATAGCCGTTCTGTGTTCCTCCTCTGTGGTCGCTTCCGGCGCGCAATCTTGCTCTGGCGTTGGGTCTTTATCTTCTTCCAACTGACTGGATATGAATTCATCCAACAGCCGGTCGAAGTCGATATCGGGATTTGCTTCCGGCAAAGATTCTTCTTCCACGGCCATATCCTCCCTGCACAAGGATAGTGTGTTGTCGGAAACCTTAAGCCTGGCTTCGGCCGCTACCGTTCCCAGGCATTCCAGCCTCGCCGTGACGCCCTCTCCGGCCAATTCCGCGAGCGGGATATGGCATCGCACTATATTTGTATTGTCTTCCGCTATATGAGTAGGGAGGCAAAGATCTGTACGGGTCGAACATAGCTACACTGTCATCTCCGGCATATCGGAGCTCACGCTGTCGGAAGCAAGCTCGAAGCACAGATCTATTTCCATTATTTCCGAGAAGTTCACTTCCCGTTGCCTTTCATCGGAAGACGCCGGGCAAAGAAAGCACTGTTCAATGCGAGGCCTGAACGCATGCCTGAAGGATAGGCCCTGCGATGCCATAGTGGTGTTGTCGCGTGTCGACACCACCCGCACCTCATAGGCATAACGCTCATGCACCATGTCGCTTTTGAGCGGCACATCCACCCTAAGCATACAGCCATTTTCTCCGGCAGGAATGCTCACCGAGCGTGTGCGCGAGCTCAACACCTCGGAGGTAGTCAGGTTTATGATTTCGATTCTGAAACTGTGAGTAGCCCGGCGACGTCCGGTAGAGACTTTGGCGAGCTGTAGTGCCACTCCCATGTATTTCATGCCCGTGCGCACAAACTGGGAGCGCTGGCCGAATAGGCCGAAATTTGATGGTTCGTGGGCGGCCCGATCGTCGGGACCGAAAGCGAGAATGCTTATTTTCTCCACGAAAATGTTGTGATTGCTGATCATGATAGTAATTAGTTTTTTAGATTTTAAAATAGCTGCATTGCGCAGCGTCAATAATCACCTTGTTCCACAATGTCAATGTTCGATAACGTCACGACAGGCCACTACTGCCGCCGGCCGGCAGCGCACGTAGGTGCACAGCATGGGCTGTCGGGAGTTTGCGTCGTTTCAAAAATGACGTCAGTTGAGGTAGGGGTGCGACACTATCTTCGCCATTTCTGTGCGATGCAACTTCGGAATGCGAGATAACATGTCATATCTAAAAAACTAAAAACTTGTGTTAAGTGCGGGCATGATACCCGATTAGATGTTGCAAAGATATAGCAAAGAAATCATAAATCAAAAAAAGATCAAAAAAAACATCGAAAATTTTGCAGTTATAGAAAAAAGTAGTAATTTTGTACCCGCAAAACAAACTTTGCAGGTCCTATAGCTCAGTTGGTTAGAGCACCTGACTCATAATCAGGGAGTCCTTGGTTCAAGCCCAAGTGGGACCACCTTTAAAAAGAGACTGGCTAATAATCAAAGTTAGGCAGTCTCTTTTTCATAGCTAAAATTGATAGAATCAGGCGGCATTAGTGCAAAAATCGGCACAATCCGAAATCACGGTGCATTGTGAAGATACAACCTGGCGAGGACACAGAAGTCCCTATAACGCGTTCCGCATTAGCTTAGAGCAATATAACAAATTTGTTATATGATAGGACATAAAGACACAAGAATCATAAATCATTGATCGCTAATTCTTTTGCTGTTTTGTGTTTCAGTGCTTCTGTACCTGCGAAAAACATGAAGCGATTCTTGCACCGATATTTCTGCTTGTGCCCATGAAAGCCTTATTTTTTGTTACAGAACGACACAAGAGAGGCTGACTAAACTTGTTAGACAGCCTCTCTTGCTTTATAGCGGGCCACGAAAGGTTCTGACGGGATTGCCGCGTTGGAGGGAGCCGTGCTCGCTCCAGTTGGCGTTTTTAGCTTGGGCGAGTTTATTTTGTTGATCTTCAAGGAGCTTTAACAAGAGCCGTTCTCGGGCGCATGCTTTGTTTTGTTGTTGCGAACGTTCATCGGAACATTTTACAGCCAAGCCTGTGACCTTATGAATTGCGCGTACTGTGGTTTCGACTTTGTTGACGTTCTGACCACCTTTGCCACCCGAACGGCAGGTTTCATATTCGATGTCGCGCTCATCAATTGTGGGCAGTGCAACAGGGTCGATGAAATGAATGCCTACAAACCAGTTGCTGCGCTTATGCCTGGGACGATATGGATTTTTGGTTGATCGCCAGAGAACAGTCCCTTCCCACTCATTGACAATATTGGCAGGTATGTCCTCTTCGGAGCCAAATGTCATAGACATAAAGCAGCCGGATGCAGATTTATGCTTTTCTGAGTCCACAAGTTGCAGCATGGGCAGTTGCTTCAGCAATTCTTCAGCAACGAGTGTCACAGCGCGGGCACATTCCACCGGTCCACGTCCGGCCGTTATCTGGATATATTTTTTCATGATTTGGGTATGTCTTTGATGTTGAGCCTTGGTTTTACCATAGAAAACACATCTACGGTCGGCTCAATCAGAGAAAGTATTTCATCCATCGGTTTATAAGCTTGGGGGGACTCATCTAGTGTCCCATCACAAACCGATGTTGAAAAAATGCCGTTCATACTTTGCTCGAAATCATAGAGTTGAATTTGTTTCTTAGCTTGCGCCCGCGACATAAGCCGTCCGGCACCATGTGGCGCTGTATTGAGCCACTTCTCGCAGCCTTTGCCGATGCAGATCGCTATGCCGTCGCGCATATTGAAGGGGATGCACAACTTTCGTCCTTCAGATGCGTCGATTGCACCCTTGCGAAGTATCGGATATTCCTCATCAACAGCAATGTAGTTGTGGGTTGTTACTATCGATTCAACGCATCTTGCCTTATTGAGTTTCTTTATGATAACGAGGCTTCGGTCGCGGATAATATGATGATTATAGAGAGCGTAGGCTTGCGCGATAATCATATCGGATAGATAGCTGTTGAGTGCATCGCCACACAGAAAACCAATGTATTCGGCGCGTTTCGGGTTATTAGCAATGCTGTGCCAGTGGTTAGCCACTTTGGCTCCAAGGTTGCGAGAACCACAATGGATTGTCAGCCAACCCGCGCTGGTTTCAGTGTCTTCGCCATATTCTATAAAGTGGTTTCCACCGCCCAGTGTGCCGATGCTTTTATAGAAAATGCCCTCTTGCAGTTTTAATCGCTTGCAAAAGTCGGTAATAAACCGAGCATCTATTCTCGGTGCTTCGTTTATTAAATCAGGCGCGGCAGAACGGGCCTTGTTGTACTGGGCATTGAGGAACTTGAAAAAGTCCTTTTCATTAAGGCTGTTCTTCGCGCAAATGTCAGTCCCCGTAGGCACAGTTTCGCGGATACGGTGGTTGAGTAATGGTAAATCCTCCGAATTAACGGGCGCTGAAAGTCGGTGCATTGAGATGGTGCATCCGATGTCAACACCCACATGGTCAGGATTGACGTATGTTCCGATACGATATGCCGTGCCGACATTGCAGGCGTTACCGGTATGAACATCAGGCATCTGCACGATATGGACGCCTTCAAAAGCCGGATGGTCGCACTGATGCTTAACCCAGTCAAGTGCCGTTTGTTCAATATTATCAGTGAATATTTCGGCCGATGTATGATTACCCTCAATTATCATATTCAATATTTTTTAATAAAATCGACTACGCCTGCACAAACCGCAGTATTGGCTTCTTCATTATTGCTGAATTCGATGAACTCTTTGCAAACTTCCTGAAGCCCTTCGTCACTAAGAAAATCTATATCATACTTGGTGATTTCTTCTCTGTTGGCACGAAATCTCTCGGACAACAGATCCATTACGTCCTCAAAATAATCACATTCCGCCACTTGTGGCATCGTTTCAGACAGTTTTTCACGCCAATACTCCGATGCATAATCCGCGAGACTTCTTTCGCCTGCCGAAATTCCGCAATTATCAATATAAATGTCTATAAGTATATCCAAAGCTCGCTGTGGGGTGATTTCTTCTGCGCGATTTGCATATTCTATCAATCTGTTATCAATCTCCATATAGTTTCAGTGTTTTTGATATTAGGTTTGAGATTTCATCGCGGAGCGGCTGAGGCTCTATAACTTCAAGTTGGTCGCGATGTAGAAGCAGTTCTTGAATGAAGTCAAAGGTAGGTATAAGGCGAAGCGAAAAATCGGTGTGACCATCTTTTGATTCCAGCTCTTTTTGGCTGTGATGTATAGGAAGCGAACGTAGATAACCTGGCAACTCTGCGTAAGTACGGATTACAATATTCTCAACTTTTCGGTCAACGCCGGCAATGATGCCGAACACATCGCGGAAATAATCTTGAGGGGAGAAATTGCCAGGATAATTGATTTTTTTATCAGTCAACTCCAATGACTTGATTCTATCTAACGAAAAGATTCTTTTGCGGCCGTCGACGAGTTGCGTCAGCACGTACCAACGACGTTTGAATAGCTTGACGCAAAGCGGAGAGATGGTGTCTGAGAATTTTACTCCAACAAAATTTTCATAACTGAGTTCAACCTCCCGGTTCTGTTGCAAAGCTGTCAGAATCGGTTCAAGCCATTCACGCCCGGAGGGAATATCTTCCAGGAGAATTTTGTCGGCGATGTTGGCATTGCCAAGCAATAGTTCGCCAAGTGAAAAACTGTCAAGTGCCCACTTTGTCAGTGAATTTTCCTCAATCGCTTCGGGATTGACTATGCGGTAGCGGTTCAGTCCTCGTCCCCGGCGACACTCTATATCAATTCCAAAGTGACGTGCGATGGCCTGACAATGATTATAGAATGTCCGCTTGGTCAAAACCGAGCCATTGTCATTGACCGGGGAGGAGGCCCATTTGTCTGAGATTTCATCAAAAGCCATTTCCCCATTGCGCTTCAATGTATCAATCAGCCACAGATAACGCTTCAAAAGTAATTCTACCATTCTCCTGTCTCGATTATAGATTGAACAGCCTCTTTGATAGTAAACAGCGTCAGGTCGTCATCCTGCGGAAACCATGCTGCATGTGGATATACCGACTGGAATCTCTCATAGTCTTGCTCATGCCGGTCATCGAAGAATCCGAAGGTATTCTGACGTGTATGTTCTGGCACATCGTTTAGATTATCAAACGCAACCTTTGGATTGAGAAGCACCTTCTTCTGATTTTTCAAGGTCAGTGCAACGGTGGCACATTCTCCCTCGGCGATAATCCATTCGGGTCTGAGGCGTTTCACCTCTTGTTTTATGAACTCAGAGAGGTTCTTTCCATACAACTGATCGTTGTTGTAAATTGCCCCAAGGTCGGCACATTCAACCTCGTTTACTGTCTCGCGCATCATGAACGCATTTTGCTCATCAAGTGTTGGATTCTTGATGGTGAACGGCTTCATAAAAATCAGAGTTTTTGGTTTCATAATTAGTCTGTTTTTGATTTACACCGCAAAGTTACGAAGTTAATCGGCAATATAATTTCCGATTAAGACAAAATCGGCATTTATTTTGCCGATTTTGTCATTAAGTACACGGGTCAGAGCTTTTCAACGGTGAAATATCCTGTGCTCACGGATATTCCCTTAATTTCGATTCCATGCTGCCGCTTGTAGGCTTCAAGGATTGTCTTGATTTGCGGAGAGGAAATTCCTGTCTCCACGCATTGTACACTCAGACCTTTGGGGATACCTTTGTTTCCTCCGATGTTCTGCTTTGCAGTAATCTTAAATGAATATGGCATAGTTGTATTGGTTATTGATTCAGTAGCAAAATTAGCCTTTCAATCGGCAACATTCGTGCCTAATCAAGGAAATTGCGACACATTATTGAAATTCTTACATCATCTCCATAAACATATTTCAAAGCACTTGTAAGTTCGTGGTAGTATGTCTGTTCTATATCGTATCGCACATAATTATTACCAACTTCCAGAACTATGACTTTTGTCTGTGGGTCGTAAGCTATGAATTGAATGTCTGCATTCCAAAATGTTTTGTTGTCGCAATCATCCTCAGGAATCAGCCCCTTCAGTCTGATGACAACATCGTTCCATCGATAGGTTGGATTATGTTTATTTGAAAGGATATCTATGATTTTATTTGCAGCAGTCAAAAGACCCCTGTCAGACATAGAACCAGTCAAATGCTTAATGAGATATCCTTTCAATACTTCTTCACTTAAAAGGCACTCATCGGGCACAGCGATTTCTACAGCTGCACAATGCCAGAAATCTTTGTGCCTATCCCTTGACGGAACTCCACACGCGCTCGCGATCTCACGTATAGCGTTTTCTTCATTGATTGCTTTTTTCTCCCAGCCACCAAGAGCTTGGAGGAATAGACTTAGCCGTGCCTCTCCCGGTTTAGAGTTCCAAAGTGTTTCATAAAACACAGTTACAACAAATTCATCTGTTTCTGTAGTGTTGGGGAAGCGATACATGGCAAAACGATTTTTACAGCCAATCCAATCATTGTGAACTAACGAGAATCCACCCAGACTGCGAATAAATGCCTTATCTGTAAATATCGATTGTAGCCATGAACGGTAGTCGGAGGCAACGGAATAAAGATTGTTGATTTTCTTTCTATTGTTCAAATAGAATTTTGCATCTGATTCATTCATTTTTTTGCTAACCTGTTTAATATTTTCCAAGAAATTTTTCAGCAACACCATCGATTCTTTAGTCCCGGTACGATTCATATGACTTTTAAGGAGTTTCTCGATCTCATTCACCCATTCAAGATGGGTTATATTGATATAATTTCGATTGTTGGTCAGGATTTTTGATAAAGTAACAACAATCCCGGTTTTAGCATCGTCTTTTCCATCTACTGATATCCAGTAATCATTAAGGTCATTGACAAGATGATGATGCACTTTGTTTTCAATGATTATTGAATGCGCCGGAGACTGGATCAGAATATCAATTCTATTGCCGGCAATAGTAGAATACTCGCATTTCACCACTCCCCCTGAAATATTGACGAAGCGGCCAGTTTTGCGATAAATGACATTGGCAAGACTCTTCTTAAAAAGGTTGCCTAATCCGTGCGGCTCTCTTTCATTGAGAAAGTAGGCATATATTCTTGACCATGCGTTTTCCAAATGGTCTATACCAGCAATCACCAGAATATTATCTTCTTTTTTTAAATCATGTGAAGATATATTGACAGAATTGATTATATCTTTAATGAGTAGCGGTTCCATATCTTAATGTAAAATATTTCGGTGATAAAGTTGGGCTTTTAATCGGCAACATCCGTGCAGATTAAAGATTAAATTTCTAATAGATTGGGCACATTGATGGTAGAGTAATCACCGTTCATTATTGCCCCGTTGGAAAAGGTGATACCATGTTCAGTCGTTATTCCGTGTTGAGTATGTATGTGGCCGAACAGATGCAGGCGAGGATTGATTGCCATTACTTTGGAGAGAAGTTGCTCATCACCGTAATTGATATTGTCATCGAAGTCGAGGATACCGTAGGCTGGATTATGTGTTATTAGAACATCCGTATCAGATGATATTTTCTCAATGTTGCGCATCTGTCGGTCTGTTACACAATCCCCCATGAACATGGATACGCCATAGAATCTCACTCCGTCAATCTCAACGCCGGAGTTGCAGAGGTAATGAACATTTGTGTCGAGACCATCGATGCTCGCCCCATAAAGACAATCGTCGTGGTTTCCGCAGATGAATATTTTATGGGCATAGGGCAAGTCGCAGAACCAGTTCAAGAAGTCGAGGGCTTCAACCTCCGTGCCGACCATGCAGAAGTCGCCGGAATGCACCACTACATCGGCCTTGGGCAAGTCCCGAAACTTATGGTGACATCCGTGAGTATCAGATAGATGGAGGATTTTCATAAATTGTAAAACATCTTAACTGTTGGAGTCAATAATCGAGAGTTTTCATAGATGGAAAATAGAGATTGATATGTCAAGACCTCGCTTAAGACTTCTATCTTTCTGTTGGCATATTCCTTAAATGCATTCTTTACGCCATCTTTTTTACACCGCTTTATTGCATTCATTATTTCTGAGCCATTTGCCCCGATGATGCCTTCATATAGCTCAATATATTTGTTGGGCTCCGACATAGGACTATATATGATTGTGCCGTAATAGATTTTCTGTGCACGCTCAAACCAGTACATATAGTTTTTGGGGTCGTAAGAGTCTGTTTTTTGGTCTTGTGGTCCTTGATATATACCTATTAAATGGGATATACTTTGCTTGATTCCCTCTATATACGCTTTATCACTTGATGATTCTCCAAATAATAATTCCAATTCACCACGTTGATTTTGGCGCGCAAATATATCGTAATTCTTAAGTATACCGTTTATTGTCTCTTCCATGTAAAGTGGTATATAGCTTTTACCATATTCTTCTTTATGTGAAGTTTCTAAGTATTCAGACAACTTCGATTCTAAAAAAAGCAGAACACCTTTGTTCGTGTCAACCAAAACAATATCAACGCATGACGGCTTTCCAATTACTTTGTTGCGAATTTCAAAAAAACACTTAGTAAACGATAAGCCCTCTAATGCGGGAATGTTGGGTATTTTCAGGACATAGTCATTCCCGTCTTGAGTTAATCGATAAAAGGCTAAAAGACATAGAAGCGAAGATGATGCAACTGAGTTTATTTTAGCGATTTCGTTGCCTACGCCTTCAGAAACGGTTCTAAAAGCATTGTGAAATATTTCTTTCTCTTCTTCTGGAATATCAAATAACAGTCTATAGTGCTCCGAAATATAGTCTTTTGGGAAAAGTAATGGGATACCGGAATCTGTTAAGCTTGCAGTCCAAGTAGAATTTTTTGCGATCTGGAGATTTGAAGCCAATTGTTCTGCGATTGTGCTCATACATCTAAATTTTTATAAGGATAAGTCATATATCGGGGAATGAATTCTTCCTCGTCATTACCAAAAGGGCAGTCAATCCCGCGTAGAAGCACCAACGGTTTAACAACGATAGAATCCCATTCCAAATCAAGGAGGGAATTGATTCGTGAGTCGATTATTCTTTGTTTGAGCTCCTTGGAGGGAAAGGGATTTTCCTCTATATGTCGTTTCGTGTATTCTTCAAACCAGGCCTTATAATATTTTTTTATATAATCGATGTTGAGGGTCTGTACTACTTTGGCCGGATATATTGCCAACAGACCCGTGGAGATATCTCTGTAACCCGGTTGAAGTACCCAAACAATATCTCCGACTTTAAACGCATTAGGCTCGTTGAGATAACGAGATTCTCCCGGTTTGTGCTCGCCAAAAGTATATCGGGCATTGACCGTTTTGTCGACAGTATATGTGATGACAAATTCGGGCGATTCGTCAGAAACAAAGTATTCGTCAGGAACTTCTTTCTCAGATAACAGGTCAAATTCCTCATGGTCAATTTTACGGCCATACTCAGGGCCTTCAATAGAATAGCCCACGATATTGTCGTCTGTCGGATGATCTGCCAAAGATGCTTCTGCTTCTTTTAGGAAGCAGAAATGTCCGATAACTTCTTCCACACAGTTATACCATGGTAAGGAAGTGTCAAGGTATTTCAATACTCTTGTTGGGTCTGCTCCTGATTTTAAAAATTTCTTAAGTGTAATATTCTTGTCGGGTGTCATAATACAAAGGTACATAAATTTATACGGGTTTTAAGACAAACATGTCGTATAACATATCACAACTCTTGGTGTTATTATCATCATAAGTTTTGGTTTGCAATGCAAATTTAGATTTATGGTGTATCAATATTCGATACGACTTTAAGAAAACGTGAATTTATTGAGCTGATTTTTTGCTGTACCGCAAAATGCGCCATGTGTGTGCTAATTTTGCCGATGCTACGTAGAATGTTTGCGTAGAGGTATTTTAACTTTGCACACTATAAATATTACGATTATGAAAACAATAGACGGATATGACGTGAAGATATTCACGGACAACATTGAGGAGAACGCATTGGAGCAAATCAAGCAGCTGCTCTCAATTGAGGTGTTCTCCGACAAGAAAATACGCATAATGCCTGATGTTCATGCTGGAGCAGGTTGCGTTATAGGGTTCACCGGTGACCTTGGGGATAAGGTAATTCCCAATATTGTAGGTGTGGACATAGGCTGCGGTATGCGTATCCTTAATCTTGGAAGGATTGAGGAAATTGATTACCACGCTTTCAACGAGCATATCCGGGCGAACATTCCATCTGGAATGATTGTTCGTGAGGATAAGTTTGGGTTCAAACCGCTCGTGCACGAAGAGATGGATATCTACCGTGAGGCAAAGAAGATGGTGACGGAACTTCGTTGCTACCGTGAGCTGAAATATTCCGACCGTATCTATAAAGCCATCGGTTCTCTCGGTGGTGGCAATCACTTCATTGAGTTGGATAAAGATAATGAGGGCAATGTGTATCTCGTTATCCATACCGGTTCGCGCAACCTTGGCAAGCAGGTGGCCGACATTTACCAGAATCGAGCCATCAAACATATGACTGAAGGCGCAGATGAATTTGAGGGAACCATCAAGCGCGTAATCGAGGAATACAAAGCCGCCGGTCGCCGCTCCGAATTGCAAGGAGTAATCAAAAAGATGTGTAAGTCTCAACAGGACGCAGAGCCGATACTACCTCGTGACTTGTGCTATGTTGAGAATGAGGCTCGTGAAGACTATCTCCACGATATGCGGATCTGCCAGCGTTGGGCTGTCCTCAACCGAAAACTCATATCATTATTGCTCCTTAAATTCTTCTCGAATGTCAGTATTATTGAAGAATTTGAAAGCGTCCACAACTACATAAGCGATGACAATATCATCCGCAAGGGTTCTATCTCTGCGGCTGAGGGTGAGCGTTGCATCATACCGTTGAATATGCGCGACGGTTCATTGCTTTGCACCGGCAAGGGTAATCCGGATTGGAACTACTCGGCTCCACATGGAGCCGGGCGAGTTCTGAGCCGTACACAGGCTTACGCGCAAATCAAAATGGAGGACTTTGAGGCTTCGATGGCAGGAATCTATTCTGAGAGCGTCAACGACTTTACCCGCGATGAGTCGCCAATGGTTTACAAGCCGGCAGCCGAGATTATCGCCAACATTGGCGATACAGTCAGCATCGACACAATCATACGTCCAATCTTTAACTTCAAAGCATCAAAATAATGGATCTTGTTGATATGACAAATGAGGAGCGCATTGCAATGATGCGTAAGCGTCGTGCCTTTTTCATAGAAATGACAAAGGGATATATACCGACCTGCATACGTTCTTCATTGATAATGATGAAAGATTTGCAGTAATGGGTATGGAACTTACCGAACGCGACACCCATCTACAAATCTATATCCAGTTGGATTTTACCGAGTATGAATATTACTATATAGATAAGAATATAGATGGGAAACTTGTAGTGAGAAATACGGTCTCGTGGGATGAATACTGTGCTTGCACGGATATTGATATTTTCTCGCATTAATTCAAATTTCTCAAACTTGTATCAGCAAATGCAACAAGTGAGGACTAACTTTGCCGACGTAATAAAATAAGACTAAATCCGGCAATTATGGAAATGAAATCAATCCAGTATCTCAAAGCAGCGGCAAACAAACTCAGAGACGGCAAGCTCAAACGTCTTGGAGGAAAGGAAGTGTCAGAAGCTCTTAATGGCATGATGAGGACTTTGGAACTTGAGTCCAAAGATGAAGCTATCATCTTTGCGGCACTCTTCGATAGAAGCTGTGCCGGCCGCTGCTCCGACCTCGATGATATAGCATCGTACTTCGGGGCAGCGCAACTCGATGTAATGGAATATGTGCCTGCCGTAAGAAGTCTTGAAAAGAAAGGTTTCATAGTCCAGACCGACAGAAGCGAATGTCGTATTGGTCGCCAGAATTTCATGGTGACCAACTACGTGATTGGTTGCATTCTGGAAAATCAGAAGCCTAACCGTCATAAAGCCACTATTCTTGAAAAGGAATTTGACAAATATGACCTCTGCAAACTGGTCAGCTCTCAGGTGGAGGACGATGATGTCACAACTGAAGCCTTATTTCAGTTTGTCGAAAGTGCAGAACGTGATAATGCCGTAATGCCACTTGTCAGAGATTTGAAAGAGGTTATACCTTCATTGCCCGACAGAACTTTGTTTTATGAAATGTGCAACGATTTTGTAGAACAGGATGGAAACGGACGCTCAAATGTGACATCAACGTTGAGGGACATGTATCAGGCTTACGGCATACGATTCAAGGTGCGTAAGTCGCTGATTGACGGCTCAAACCCACTTATAGTATCCGACCTTATCGAACTATCAAGCGATAAGGATGATATGACATTGACTACAAATGGTCAGAGACTTTTCTTAGGCGAAGATTTTGGAGCATTTGGTCAGCAATACACCGGGCTCAATCTGTATTCATTCGCACGTCAGATTAAGGAATACGTTCACAGTAAGGATCACGATGCTGAGAAACAGGGAGCAATGAAAAAACTTGCAGAGAAGATTTGCATCATAGAGGAATCAAACCGTTCGCTCGAATGTCTCCCGAAAATAAAGGAGATAATAAACGAGGAGGATTTGCGGGCCTTGTTTTACATCGCCTGCGATGCTTGCGCCAACGGCGACACGCTCAGTGTTTCGCGCGAGATGGGTGAAATGTATCCTGTCAAGGAGCGCAACAAATATATTAAGGAGTTCAAGGAGGAGACGCATAAATTGCAGCGTCTCGACCTTATGGAGATGGTGCCCCAGTCATCAATTTTCGGGGAATATACAGTATTGCAGCTGACGGATAAAGGTAAGAAGCTGTACTTTGGAGAGGATGCCTCACTCTATATTGAGAAACCGGAGAAAAAAGACCTCATCTGCGCTGCCGACATCAAGGAAAAGCAGCTTTTCTTCTCCGAAAAAGAGCAATCACAGTTGAATCTTGTAGCCGATTCGCTTCAGAATGCCAATTATACCAACATGGTAAGCCGTCTTGAGGACAAAGGCTTGCCTAAAGGCATGGCAATACTGCTCTATGGCGCGCCCGGAACCGGAAAGACTGAATCAGTGATGCAGTGGGCGCGAGCAACAGGTCGTGACATAATCCATGTGGATATTTCTGCATCAAAAAGCATGTGGTATGGCGAAAGTGAAAAGATAATCAAAGAGATTTTTACCAAATACCGGCGGCAGTGCAAACGTTCCGTACTGAAACCCATTCTGCTCTTCAATGAGGCCGATGCTATTTTCGCCTCACGCAAAACCGGCAACAATAGCAGCATAGATCAAACAGAAAATGCCATCCAAAATATCATCCTTGAAGAAATGGAGTGTCTCGACGGCATACTGATTGCTACGACCAATCTTGCCGACAATCTCGACAAGGCATTTGAGCGTCGTTTCCTTTTCAAAATTCGTTTCGACAAGCCCTCAATCGAGGCAAAGACTAAAATCTGGAGAGACAAACTTTCGGCTCTGTCAGAGGCTGAGGCTCATTCGTTAGCTATCAGATACGACTTCAGCGGTGGTGAGATAGACAATATCGTCCGCAAATCGCTCATGAGCGAAGTTATTGAGGGAAAGATTCCATCTTTTAATGAGATTGAAAAGCTATGCACAGAAGAAAAAATGGGTAGATCAGCAGGTAAACGTGTGGGATTTAATACAAAAATCTAACCTTGTATCACAAAATGCGACATGTTTGCATTAACTTTGTAGCGAATAATCAAATCCAACTGACAAAGAAATATCCCCATGACTCAATTACAGAAATATACTTGGCTGATAGAAACTATCAGACGTGCCGGTAAGATTTCACATAGAGATTTGTCCGACAAATGGGAACGTTGCAAAGACCTAAGTGACTGCAAACCACTTCATCGAGCCACGTTCAACCGTTGGCGTGACAACATCTTCTCACAGTTTGGAATCATCATATCTTGCCAACGTGTAGGCGGATATCTCTATTATATAGAGAATCCGGAGGATATCGACGAGGATGAACTGAAGAAATGGATGCTTGACTCATTTGCAGTCGGCAACCTTATCGGAGAGAACCTTTCTCTAAAGGGGCGAATACTTGTTGACCAAATTCCATCCGGTCGAGATCACTTGACCACGATACTGGAAGCGATGAAAGAAAACCGGGTGGTGAATATTATATATAAACCATTCTGGTATTCCCGCCCATTTGAAATTCTTGTTGAGCCTTACTGCGTGAAGTTGTTTGAAAATCGCTGGTATATGCTCGGCCACAATCTCAGCAAAGACACCATTCGTCTGTATGGCCTTGACCGCATAGAATCTGTTGAGATTACCAATCAAGAGTATAAATTGCCAAAAGACTTCTCTGCGGCCGAATACTTTTCAAACTATTTCGGCATCGTTACCGATGACAGAGTCAAGCCGGAACGCATAGTGCTTCGCGCTAACAAAGACCACACTCCCTATCTCAAATCACTACCATTACATCATAGTCAGGAGTTGATTGAGGACAATGGCGAGTATGCAGACTTCAGCCTCTATCTCGCGCCTACCTACGACTTCATCATGAAGCTCCTTCACGTCGGAGGGATGGTAGAGGTGATTTCACCGGCATCATTGCGCAAAACCATGAAAGGTTGGATTTCAGATATGTATGACCTCTACAAAAAAGACTGACGATGCAGGACTTTGTAGCAATAGACTTTGAAACAGCCAATGGCCGACGTTCAAGTGTCTGCGCCGTTGGCATCGTGGTTGTACGTGGCGGCAAAGTTGTTGATAAATATTACAGTCTAATTCAACCGTCGCCCAACTACTACACATATTGGACTACGGAAGTGCATGGGCTGACAAGAGAAGATACCGACGGACAACCGCAATTCCCGGAAGTATGGGCACAGATAGCCCCACGTATTCAAGGACTACCTTTGGTGGCACATAACCGACCATTCGACGAGAGTTGTCTTAAAGCCGTGTTTAATGAGTACGGTATGGAATATCCAGATTATGAATTCCATTGTACCCTTGCAGCATCTCGACGCAATATGGATTTTTCATGTCACCAACTCCATGTGGTAGCGGCAGCTTGTGGCTACGACCTCGAAAACCATCACCACGCACTTGCCGATGCAGAGGCGTGTGCAGCAATAGCATTAAAAATCTTATAACACCAGCAAATATGAGCGTAACAATAATCTCTGTCGGAAATGGCGGATTCAATGTCGCCTCCGACATTATAAAAGCAGGAATATTCCCCGAACATCAATTTATTGTTGTTGATACAGATAAGGAACAGCTGGAGAAAAATGCAGAGTATGCTGACAAAAGTATTCTTTTTGAGAAATTCGGTCGCGGAAAGGTAAAGTCAGCCTTGATAGGTTTGGTTGATGAGGTACTTGACAGGACAGCAGATACCATAATCGTATGCACAACTCTCGGAGGAAAGACCGGAACAAAATATGCACCTCTCATTTCCCTTAATGCCATTCTTAGAGGCAAGTTCGTCTGCAATGTATTCTCTATGCCTTATAAATTTGAAGGCACGGCTAAGAATAATCTTGCCTCTGCCGCATGGCATCTCATGATGTGTACTGCGAATCTAACATTCCAGCAATACAATGATGGTCTGGAACACGTTGAGAATCTTATGATGGGTGAAATGGATAAGCCGTTAGTTGATGCTATATCCAATGCTCTTTCAAGTCACTCTGTCCAAGAGTTATCTCAAATGAACAATGAGCGACTAAGGTATTTGATTCCCAAAGAATATCAGCCGCTGATAAGAATAGTAGGGGACGCCTATCTCAAGATTACCGAAGCTGAACGTAAACAACTTTTTGACGATTTGGCATAAGCTGACACCAAATCTGATACATCGGTGGTATAACTTTGCTGCGTAACCATTAAATAAATCATATATGGCACTATTCAAAGTAACCACTAAAAAGCTGCTGGTCAGCAATGGCAAACGTCTCGAAGCAGGGATGACTGCCGAAGTATCGTACAACGCAAGCACCCTCCCTTGGTGCACAGCAACAAAGGCTGAGTTTAAGCGTCAGTTGAAGATGAAGTATAACGTTGATTTCCCCGACGGCTACATCAATGGCAATAATCTCAGCATTGAGAAACTCTAACGCAACCACTCACTTGGATAGCGGTCAACATCATTATTGGCCGTTATCCTATTCAATCAAAAGATCGGCATTATGACAGAATGTTTATCAAACGACTACACCGACAATTTTCCTGTTAGTTTTCACGTATTCGGGATTGGCGAGAGCTTCAAACCGATTATAGACAAAATCGATGCTTTGGGGTATGATGGTGTTTCGGCCAAGACCATAAGACCAGAGCAATTACCATTACCGGTAGAGGAAGACCGGATGGTCATCATATTGGCCGATGAGGGCAACGATTCGGTGAGCGATGCAGCAAAAAGTTTCTATCAAGCAGGAGTCTTAACTCTCATAGTTTCACATAAGCGGTTTGAAAGCCAATCCAAATTTTGTGATGCGCAATCAGTGGTTGATACTGACGCCATGTATCATCCTGTCAAGGTGATTCTTGACATGATATTCAATAATGGACTCATTGCCCTTGACTTCAATGACATTCGCTCATGCCTACATGATTCCAGATCCTTCAAAGTTGCTGAGACGACCGGCAAAGGAGGCGAACAACGGGTGGCAGATGCCATTTCCAAAATTGAGAATATTATATCTCATAAAGAGAAGAACGCCATAGAGAATTTTATAATTTCAATATCTTTCAACCACGATATTCAGCCGCCAGTAAGGATGTATGAGATGAAGGCTCTTTCTGATTTTCTTTCAAGCCTTCCTGAAGAAGTCAATGCGATATGGGGTGTGTTCCATGACGACAAAATGCCCTTGGATGAAGTCCGATTAACAGCAATCCTCTCCGGAAAGGAGCTGAAGCCATGATGCAAAGAGTCACTAAAGCACAACTTAAATTGATGAAGTACGGCGCGTTCATCGGTATTATCGGAGGAATAGCCTCATTTGTAGGCCCACCTCATAATGGGCTCATCAAGGCGATGATAGGCGTAGTAATAGGTTGTATGCTTCTTGGGAAACGTTTGCCAATAGCTCTGAAAGAAATGTACGATGCCAACAAACCAATCATGGATGAGATTGAAGATTCGTTCAAAGATTGATTATGACAACGGAATACATAGAAGACAAAGATCATTACGAGAAGGTCATTGAAAGAATCCGCGGTACTAAATCCATGCTTTGGATAGGGACTGCTGATATAAAGGATTTGCACATAGCCAAAGGAAAAGAATCGGAACCGTTTCTTGGGCTATTGTCCCGCCTCCTAAAGGCTGGAGTGGAGATCCGTCTAATCCATGCTAAAGAACCGGGGCCGGCATTCCGTGAAGATTTCGACAGATATGAAAATCTCTCAACTTCACTCGAACGAATGCTTTGTCCCCGCGTCCATTTCAAAATCATCATCATTGATGGCCAATGGACCTATATAGGCTCTGCAAATCTCACCGGAGCCGGAATGGGCATGAAAAGCACTAACCGCCGCAATTTCGAGGCCGGAATCCTGACCGATGACCCTGGTCTTGTTGAATCCACAATGGAGCATTTCGACAGCGTATGGCGTGGCGAACACTGCAAAAAATGCGGCCGTCGCCAATACTGCGCAGACCCAATACAATAACTTTTTTTCATAAAATCCAATTTCTGTAAATTTTCCATAAGTGGTATCGCATAATGAGACATCACCTGTCTAAATTTGCGATACATCAACAGAGGACATTGAAAACAAAGGCTGCCACACTTTGCAAACCTGTCTGCTGCATCCGGCAGATTTCGCCATCGGTACTGGTGGCGCACGAAAATGTCAATAACTCGGCATCGGCCCTGCACGTTCTTCGCTCAGTCGTGAGCAATGTCAACGCTTCGCGGTTGACTTCCACATCAACTCCGCTTCGCTCCATTGATGGATAGCTCACTCCCTCGCTCAGAACGCACATTGCCGAAGCCTCGACCCATCCGGTCACACGAAAGGAGCGGCCTTTGTTTTCGACCCTCACTAAATCAAGTCGCTTATGGACAATCAAAATATTATAGACAATTTCTTGAAAGACTGGAAGATTGACAGTGTTCAAAACTTCATATATGCTCTGAACATCTGCGGTTGTTATTCCTACTGTTGGGCTTTGACCGGAATTTCCGGAAACTATATTCGACGATTCTTATCAAAGAATTCTCGAAGAAAAGCCTACAAATCTTTCAAGATTCCCAAGAAATCCGGTGGTTTCAGATCCATATCTTCTCCTGTCAATGATTTAAAAGACATCCAACGAGCCATCAACGCTTTGCTATTGTCTATTTTTGAACCGTCACCATATGCAATGGGGTTTTGCCGTAATCGAGGAGTTGATACTAACGCAAAAATCCATATCGGACAAACTTGCATCTTCAATACCGACTTGGAAAATTTCTTCCCAAGCATCACGAAACAGATGGTTAGAAAAGCTCTGCACAGAGAATTGGGTGATGTAATCAGCTCAAACGAAGCAATCAATTATATCTGTAGTCTTTGCACTGTGCCGAATGACGAGGGCATAGAAGTGTTGCCGCAGGGTTCCCCCGCCTCTCCAGTGCTTTCGAATATTGTATTGAAAGCACTGGACAGGAAGTTGGCTCTCTATGCCGAATTATGGGAATGTCGATATACCCGATATGCAGACGACATCACATTCAGTCACAACAGTACTGTAAGAAAGTTTTCACAGTTCAAACAACTCCGTATTCGGTCTATTATTGAAGAGTTCGGTTTGAAAATCAACGAGAAGAAAACTAAGGTCTTGGTTCAAGGTGAACGGCTTGAAGTAACTGGAGTAACCGTCAGTTCAAACAAGGCCAACGTTGCCCGGAAATACATAAAGCAACTCCGGACTCTGATGCACCTTTGGGATAAATACGGCTATGAACAAGCACAGCATATTTATGTTCGCGACTTCTGCGGCGGCATTGAAAAATCTCTAACCTCAGTCATCAACGGCAAAATAAACTACCTCTGCATGATCAAAGGCAAACAAGACTCAACCTATCGCCGCTTCAAATCCCGCTACGAGACAGCCGAAAAAAAGCGGAAAGCTCTGTCTAAGACTAAAGTTGTATTATATCGCCGGAGCCGGAATTGGAATAAAAAGTCCAGCCCTGCGCATCTTTGAATCCGGCATTTTTTACCGACGACCCTGCACTTGTAGAATTCGCAATGGAACACTTCGGCCGCATATGGCACGGTTAGCATTGCAAAAAATGCGGTCGCCGCCAATACTGCTCCGACCCAATCAAATAATGGTATTGCCAGTTAAACTCTGCACATGCGAGTTAATCTTGTCAACCACCTTGCTTATTGATATATCGGTAAGCAACTCGTATATAGGGAACTTCATGACAATGAAATGATTCCCTGACATGGTAACATCGTCTATGACATTACTGGAATCAACCATCCATCTGTTTAGATTGTCTTCCATTGCATCCCGCCGCCAACGTTTTGCCCATGATGAATTTCTATTTTTTATCTCCATAACAAACAAGACCAGACTGCTGCTTTCTTCAGGCGGACAGAATGTATAAGTATCAAGTCTATTTGGAGATAAGTTTTGCTGTCTCGCTTTGTAATATCCATCATCTGTCACTTGAATCGCAGATAAGCGAAATTCAGCATCTTTCAATTTCCTCTCACCGAGATAATACTCCATAGCCATGGGATAGATATAATCCCACGCCCAATTCCCGTCAGAGAGCTGAGTCTCCCCATAATCTTTGCTGGTACGGGGCGCACGAGAGAACAATTTATTGATTTCAATTCTTCCTGCCGGAGATAGATTGAGAACAGACTTAATGTGGAACATTGTCCCCTGCATACGCTTCTGATACTCATATAATAGCCGTATAGATTTGCGGATGTTTAGGAAAAGTTCCTGAGATGAATTTATATTTTCCATAATTGGGCTAAGGTTTTTTTCGTTGGTAAGATGATTGATTGGTTATAGTTGTCCATAGTCTCCAATAGTTCCACCACATATTCATTATAACGAGCGAAGGCATCTATGGCAGATTTAAGAATACGGATTTCCTGATTGGTGATTTCTGTTCTATAAGCCAGAGACTCGCGTTCTTGTAAAGCCTTGTCTATTTCACGAAGAAGTCGCTGCCATGTTGACTTATAGACGTGGCGAAATTTTTTATGCGATGACGCATCGAGCTTCGGATTGCCGCCCAGTGCGATATAAATGAGTTCCCTCCCTTCGGGAAATTCATTTCGGTATGCCTGAGTTTGACTTTCCCATTGGTCTGCGTGTTGACCAGAAGAATCTGTTTTCTTGACTTCAACAATGCAATCAAAGTTTTCAAATCGGATAAATACGTCCGGTTCTATATATGTGGTGTTTGGGACGACCTCTATATTTTGAATCTTATACCACTTTGGCCAGAAATCAATTTGTGTAATCTCTCCTGCGTCTTCCGGCAACCCTCCATTATCAATTACTGCATTGCGAAGTAGCTTCCAGAAGAACTGAGCTGGCAAGTATTGAAGCACTCCAATCGTGGCATACGTCTTGAAGTCCTCATTATACTTTCGATCAGTTTTTATCTTTGAATACGAGTGTATCATGAGTCTTAAGACTTATCCTTTTTACCTTTTACAATGCCCAGCGCTTTTACAAATTTCATAAACTCCGGATTATCCTTATGAGAAGACTCTGCCATTTGCTTTAACTTGTTTTTAAAAGATTCGGGTTTACGATAACGTAATAATAGGCTTTGGTGTTTTTCCAAAATTGATAATACCGTAGCGTTAGAAATAATATCACTTGGAATAAATCTCTCGAATTTTTCAACATCATTTAAGCTGTTAGGTGACAATTTTAATACCCAATGGGCGATAGCACAAAAGATGGTAGGTTTCATCACGTGACCTACCCGTACAAAGTCTACTATCTCAGCAAGCTCGTTCTCAAGGGGAGCATTGGCAATCTCCAACTGTTTGAGAATCTTTTCAAGTGAGGGTATCGACATAGTACCTTTACCGTTCTGAAGGTCTGTTTTTATCACCTCAAAAACTGCATCTACTAACGTTTGATAATTAGTAGGTTTGAAGGAAAGATACAATAGAACTGCCTGGGAATCATTTTTTAGATTCGAAATCCATTGCTCTTGTGGAATAGCGTTCAAATATTCATTAATGAGCTGGCTAATTTTGATTCCAAGCTTATTTTCTGCACCTACTGCCTGTTCTACGACAGAAATGGGAAGATTCAACATTTCATCGTCTGTAAATTCAAGCTCGTCACTATTCCATCGACTGAGGCGGTTGAATAATTCGGCTGGGGTAAGTTCAAAGTTTGTCAAGATTGAATCAAATTGCATTATGCAATCTTTGATTACACATCTGCTTACGCCGTGTGGCCTCTTGGTTAATTCTGCAACTACAGCTTTCCCAAGAGCAAAATTTGAATATGCCTTCTCGTTGATTAACAAATCGCCATAGTCAACATAGCTTTCAATTCTATCGGCAACAATACTAATGACATTTGAATCTTGTGAAGTTAAGGACGTATGTAGCTTACCTCTGTTGTTATAACTATAATTAATCCCTCGAGACAATGCGATTGTCAACATTTCATAGTACTCATCTTTGCCGGAAGTAGAACTTTCGCTGAGATTGTTAATTATACTGTCTGGTAAAAGAGTGCCTATATTTGAAATTGGACGCTCAATCTCTTTTAATCGTTGCAATACAATGTATAGGTTTGCAAGATTGTTTGTGTTGGCTGAAATTTTCTCCCTGAGACTCTTCTTATATTCTTCATAGGAGCTAACATTATGCAGCTCCAGTTCAGTTAAAAGAGGGATTACTTTGAGAGTCTTGAGCCTTTCAATATCAAGGGTTGCTAAATATTTGTCGAGTTCTTTGTCGTCAATGAAAAGATTCATGGTATGCCAACTAGAACCGGCACGTTCAACTAAACGGACAAATAACTCTGGACTTATTTCCCACTTCGGAGCGATTGCCCTTGCCAAAATGTCTGTGTCATATTCTCTAAGTAATCTTACGCCCTTAACGTAATTGTCTGCCTCGGGATTATTCTCTTCACAATATCTATAACCTTTTACCATGGAACAGGCAAGTCGAATCTTGTAGTTTTTGCTTGCAAGATGTTTCAACAAAATAAATTGATAATCTTTTACGGCCTCCTGTTCAAGTGCATTGAAGTCCAATTTGCCGAATATACAATTCCAGAATCTGTTTATGGCTGCATTGG
The DNA here is from genome assembly GCA_910578095.1 of uncultured Muribaculaceae bacterium. Taxonomy (GTDB): domain Bacteria; phylum Bacteroidota; class Bacteroidia; order Bacteroidales; family Muribaculaceae; genus CAG-873. The sequence goes on from CAJTOZ010000001.1 coordinate 117,780, forward strand.
GGAGATGACTCATCTCCAGATTGTTCAAACAAAGTGTGGCGTTCTCAATATTTGTAATATTAAGAATGGCGTTTTCAATAACGCCCATGAATATCGCTGGGCGATTAACTATATCATTCAATTGTTCTGGGTTGTTGTTATCAAGAGCCTGTTGGCAGGTTCTTGTAAACACAACATCCATAGCTTCATTTACTGGAAGCTGGTAATAAAGAGCGGAGAGATACTTTGGAATATCCTTATCATTCTCATATAAGAACTTCAAGCTTCCCAAAAATGATGGATTGAGTAACTCTTTTTGAGGATTATTATCAATCAGTTTTTTACCAAATATGAACAATGCAATGTATTGAGCCGGAATATCGTCAATCGCTGTTTTTGCGATGGAAACGTATTCATTAATGAATGACACAATATCACGTGGAGTAATAGTTGGTGAAAAGGCATCATAAATTTGAGTTACAGCATCAGGAACAGAATTGTTCTCCCCAAATGCCTCGGTCCATTTTGTACCAAAATAGCTTTTCCAATCCGACAAGATAAGTGGAGATACTCTAAAAACAACATCAAATGTTTTATTAATGAAATCATCTCCATAGGTACGTTCTCTGCCCTCATCATTTTCTGATTTGAAGGCATTGATTACATGTGCACGATCAAATGGAACAACCACAGCAATCTTATTAAATTTTTCCTCGGCAAAAAAGGAATGAATGGCAGCCCAAAATTCTTGAACCTTATGGCATGGAAGTCTATCTAAGTTGTCAAAAACAAGGACAACTCTCTTTACCTCATTTTTCAAACTGTCATCGAGGTTGTGCATCCATTTCTTGAATTGGCTTGAAGATGGTTCTTTTTCAGCGACAACTTCATAGGTCGTATCTTCGCTGATTTGGCCCTGATATAACATGAACATCTCACCGAAAAGCGTGCTAAACGAAAAAAGTTGTCCATGCTTTTTCATACTCCATAGGCGTTCTCCGATCAGAGCCGTTGCGACAAGCAGTATAAATATTAATGGGATAGCCCATTTCCATACGGAGTTTTCAGGAGCGAGTCCTATGAAATATCCCATTAAAGGGACGAAAATCAAGCTAATTAGTAAAGTTACCAAAGGAGTGCTTAGAGCAGGCATTTTCTTCGTTCTTGTAGCTTTTTTCTTGGCTAAAAGTTCATCAAGTTTTTCAACCCAAGATTTTCCTAACACCTTATGCTCATTAATCAAGGAGAAAGTAACCTCCTCTAATATACTTCTTCTCTGTAAGTCAGCAATGTGCCCCCACGCATCGTATATTATGACTGGATATTCTTTACTTGAATCGCATGTCGAACTATTAAGTTCCTTGTCGACAAGTTTTATCAGATTGGATTTGCCTGAACCCCATCCGCCATCTAAACCAATCATACGTGACGCTCCGTCGCGAATCTCATCGGCTACGACGCATGAAATCCGTTTATGAGATTGGCCCTTAAATTGGTCTTCTCCGATGGGAGCATTTGAAATGTAACGAGGATTGGTATTTTCCATGACTTTATAAAATCAGTATTGTATAGGCAAGTCATTTCGCCCGATTGCAAAGTTAACAAAATCATCTCATATAATTATGATAGTTCCAAAAAATTCAGTAATTTTGCGTTTGATTCAATAATGAGACATCATGGCAAACGACTTAAACAGGCTGAAAGTGGTTTTGGCCGAACATAAGAAAACGAATAAATGGCTCGCGGAGCAATTGGATAAGGACCCGGCAACAGTCTCGAAATGGTGTACCAATGCCGCACAACCCGGGTTGGAGACTCTAAGGCGGATTGCAGAGCTATTGGACATTGACATTCGGACTCTTATAAATCCGTCAAAGGTAGAAGAACCTGAAATAGTTTATATGCGGATGACCAAATAATAGTAGAAACGATGGCTAACGAAGTAGATATTTCTGAACGCTGGTTGCTTGATGTATGCCCCAAGGCTGTTCAAGCTCTCCTTGTCGACCACACGACAGGGCAGAATATCTATTGGGCAACCGAAAGTTACGCTGAGCGAGGTCGTGGTTTCCAATTCTTTGACCCTATTACCATTGAGAAAATAAAAGGCGATGAAAAATGATGAAGTCTTCGGGTGTGCGAGGAGTGTCCATTTCGGAGATTTGGAAAATCATCATTCTGAATATCACCTACTTAACTGCAATAACGTAGTACAAGTGGGACCACAACATACGAAAGCAACTCGTGGAAGAATCCTGAAAATCAATGATTTTCGGGATTCTTTGCTTTTGTGGCAGAACGCAGAATCCGGAAGAATACGGAGTTTCGCGTTGGACTGTTCTTATCCGAATATAACCTTTATTTTATGAACGCAATTAGCAAAGAGACAAGAGAAATAATCAATGCTAATATAGTCACCCACATTGTTCTTGCCCCTATTTTTCTTGCTTCGTCAGCAGCAGTCAGTGATGCGCAAATTTGATGAAAAGTATTCGCTTTATATGCTTCTATGGCGTAGGGAGTAAGGGTGATGTTTTCAGAATTTTCTACTACAAGCCCCATCATACACATTTCGGCAAATGCAGCGTTCGCAACTGCTTTGTCATTTTTCGACGTAGATATTATCCCATTGGAAATTAACATTTTTCTGATGTTGTACTTCCCAGGATAATAATCTACTTGTTTTCCAATAGCAAAAAAATCAAGTATCGCACAAATCATGCGGTATTTGATAAGATTATATTTTTCCAAATCCCTACCTTTGATCGTGGTGAGATTTAGAAGTGGGGTTGTTGATTCGTTGGGAAAAAGCATAGTTCGTATTTATTGCAAAATTAGTGAATATCTTTGAGATTTGCGCTATAATGCATTTCCTATATATGGCGTTCGGTATTGGTATATTCGTTGATATGTAGTAAATTTGCACAAACTAAATCTCTTTATAATATGGGTGTTGCTTTGTTTTGGTTGTATTTCGTGTTGGTTGGAGCAATCCAATCATTGTTTTTGTTGATGATAATTTTCAGGAGGCGTGACGGAGTGTTTATTCATTCTACTTTCACCAGGGCAATAGGGTGCATCTTGTCTGCTCTCGCCATTATACCACTCTTTATTACTTTTGCAATTATCATATAAAATTTACTCGCCGTTCACCATATCAAATATACTTAGTAACGCGTTCTTGATAGCAGGAGTAGAACCTATCTGGGCAGGCTTCACCTCCTGAGGATGTGCTCTTTTTCGAGAGAAAGGCCCTCTGCAAATTTTGATTTTATCCATGCCTCACACTTCAAAAAAAAACAACAAGTCCTTACGGCATTTCCCATCTCCGTGTCTTGAATGGCAAACCCGAAAAAATTACGATAAAATAATCTCGCCATGAAAATCAGGCTTCTGATATTGATGTTTATTTTGCAAGTGGCCTTTCATTCTCTTTCTCAGGAAATGAAAGTAAAATCTGTTACTTCAGATGTTACTGATTTAAGTGCCAAGATAAAGCCGCGGTACTCATCGGATGGAGCTGCGTGTGCACTCCTTAAAATCATATGTCCTCAATCTGGAATCGCTTTTCAGTCGGATGGAATAGTCGGCGAAATCGAATATGATAGTGGTGAGTATAAAGTGTATTTTGCATGCAATGCAAAGGATTTAATGATTATGTCTAAAAATAACGGGCAACTAAATTTGTCGCTCGCAAAATACAATGTATTGCCACTACAGCCTAATTTGGTTTACTACGTGCTCATTGATTTGATTAATGACATATCTGTTGATGAACGTGTGCGACTTTACAGACCTGTCATCCTGTCGAGTGAAGAAAAAACGGCTCTTATGACACAGGTGGCTGATATTCATTTAACTCCTGGCGTTTATGGAGCAGATGAAGAAAAAGAGCTTTCTACGTTATTCTATGAGAAGGGCTGTATAGCGGCTGGAGCGAGATTGGGTTTCCATTACATTACAGGCCTGTTGAAAGGAGATTCGATATCGACTGATAAAATTTCCGAGGGTGAATTCTTACTAAAAGTGGCTGTAGAATATGATGATGATGCGTCTGCCTCAAAATTATTGGGAGACTATTTTTACAATTTCAGATCGTATGATAATGCCTTCGAGTATTATTTTATAGGACACACAAAACAAAATGCTGATGCATCCAATTGTCTTGCGTTAATGATGGAAAATGGTTTGGGCTCAAAAAAAGACGTTGAAGGAGCATTAGACATCTGGAGAGATATTTTTTGGAATAGAGATGGTTTTTCCAAGGCATTAACACCGAATAATGAAACTATATTTGAGCATTTCATCAGATTGAAAAGTGCGATAAACACTCCATCTGAATTTTCATCCGAATCGGCAGTTGAGTATGCTGCAAAAATTTACGATAAAACATCAATAACAGGAGTTAAAGCGGTTCGCCTACCATTCATAGATTGGGAAAAAGTCGATAGGAAATATTACCCCATATTATATAATATTCTAAAGATTGCTCTGAATGATGATGCTTCTGTAGATGCGGCAGTCTATTTTGTGGAATTATTTTCTCGTGCAAAGCCTTATTCATTATCTTCATGCACTGATATGGATATGTTTTATCCCGATGATTTACCAGATAAGGAGGAAATTATATCCAAATCAATCAATATTATCAATGAAGCCACTTCGAGAGGCCATATTAATGCAATGAAATCTCTTGCCAAGTTGTATCTCGATGGTAAATTCATAAATAAAAGTGAAGATCGGGCACTTGAAATACTTATTCGTGGCAGTGAATTAGGGGATGCCTCCATGGCAGGCAAAGCTGAGGACATATTGGATAAAGCTCACAAATTCGATGAAGCATTCCGATATAGGAAATTAGCATATGATTTGGGAAACAGAAATTGGAAGTTGGTTTTGCGATTAGCTGATAATTACGCGACAGGGGATCATTGTGTCAAGGATCCTCAAAGAGCTTTGGAGCTATATAATGAGATCTTGTCAAATTCAATAGGTCATGATAAAAGTATTATAAAAGACAGAATTCGGGATTTAAAAATTGAGAACAAGATATGAAAAGACTCGCTTTAACCATTTTATTGGCTATAGTGGCATTTTCCGGTCTATGCCAAAAAATAATCGTGGGTAAATTCGAGCAACAGCAGTTCAACTCACCTGTGGAATTTGTGAAGAGCTTGAATGGGGATAAATGCGCCCTTATATTGATACATTTCAGAGTTTCAAATATCTCTGTAGATGGTAATGTAGTGCAGTTAGACAAATCTAAAGAGGGTGAATTTAGTCTGTGGGTTGCGCCCGGTACTAAGATGATTAGAATCAAAGCTGAAGATAATTATCCCTTATTAATTAAATTCAGGGACTATGGATATCCGATTTTGGGCTCCGGTAAGGTTTATAGTTTATCCCTGAATGTTCAGGAACACGAAAAAAAAGATGATGTGATCAGGCCGGAGATTAACGATCCATTGATAGTACCTCAGCTAAACTTCAACTATGATTTCAACTTCAACCCCGAAGTTGACAAGAAAACAAAAGACGAAGTTGATTATATATTGGCAAACCTCTTCAATAGCAAAAACAAGGATGCTCAACGAGTAATTGAAAATGGTTACGAGAAAGGCTACTATAAGGCTACTAAGAGAATGGTGGAATGCTATCTCAATGGATGGGGATATAAAAAATCGCCCGATAAGGCTTTATCAGCCGCCCGAAAGTTGGTCGACCAAGTAGTTTTGACACAGTGCGACAATATTGGCGATTTTTTATTAAATAACGGGTATCCTGAACTCGCGTTCAAGGCTTATCTTAAAGGCGCATTGGGAAATGCCACATCCGTTTGCTGGTCAAAATTAGGATATGCCTATGAGAATGGAATTGGTGTCGAGAAAAACATTCAAAAAGCCATACAGATTTATCAATATTCAGCAAGGAAACAATTTTGCAGAGAAGACGAAGCTATTACTGGATTGATAAGGCTTGGCGGCGATCTTTGCAGCAAGGACGCGATCGAAACCCAAAGAGTGGACATTGCCGGAAAATCTTCAACCCAGCTTTTGGAAGCCCTAAAAGAGACATTAGAAGATTATAGGGGGAAGGAGGGGCGTGATTATCCTAAAGCATTCGTTCTTCGTAAAATTTTGGCTGACAATTTCAACAATCCCTATGCAGCGGCTGAGGTTGCAAAGGCTTATGATGGACAAGGATATCCTATCAAGAATAAAGAACTGGCAGATCATTATTCAAATATGGCAAGATCGATATTCGCGGATAAACAGCGCGCGAAGGTATATTCCTCTTTGTCAGCGATGTGTGGTCCGGACACAATCCCATTCAATAATTACTCTCTGGCGCGAATTGGAGATTTCTATTATCCGGACGGATCATTAACCCATGATTTGTGCAAAAGTTTGAATCCAATCGGGATTGTATTTTCATTGAATACATCAGAGGATGAAAGACAAAATGGATGGTCTCACGGTTGGATAATCTCGCTATTTAGCGCTCTTGACCGATATGGCTCGGATATTATGAATTGGTCGGGTGGGGAAGAGTATACTCTTGGGAAGTATTATTCAAGTGCAAAAAAGGCGAAAGAAGATATTTCCGGTTGGCAAAGCACTCAAGAGATGTCGAAACAACCGAATTGCTTTGTAGCAGCGAATGCCGCAAAACTTCATCTGTGGGAAATTCCCCTGAATCAGAGTAGCGGTTGGTACCTTCCATCTTTAGGGCAGCTTAACACACTTATGGAGAACCTGGGAGGCGTCAAAATGACAAAAGATGGTGATTATCGAAATGCCTCATTAAATAAAAACTGCCCGTTTTTCAAAGCTCTGTTTGGGAATATAATGAGGATATGGACATCTTCGGAAATTGAGAAAGGCTCACCAGCCAGTCTTAATACCGGATTTGGCAATGGCAGCTATTATGTAAACACGCGCAACAATTGTTATTATGATGCGTATGTGCCTTCCAATATTCTCAAGACACAAGGTTGCGCGGTTTATCCCGTTGCAGCTTTTTAAACCTGCTATTGTCGTCAATGAGTGAGATGGAGTGTTTCCAAGAATCGGGCTACGGTTGCCTCGTCGCCCGAATATTTGCCTTCGTCTTCGCTGAGTTTGCATGTATGTGAATAAAACGGCCATGACTCGGTGATTTTTACGGCTGTAAGTTTTATCACGATATTTCGGGGCTTGACACCTGCAAAATCATTCGTGAAATGTGTCCCGATGCCATATGATGGAAGACATTTGCCGGCAGCATATTTCTGAATGTCAATCGCACGGTCAACATTAAGTCCGTTGCTGAACACAATCTGCTTCGTACGCGGGTCGATATGGAGCGAACGATACTTTTCGATGATAAGATCGAGCTGCTCACGGTTGTCGCCGCTGTCAACTCTCAGGCCTTTGAACATATTGGCAAAATCTGTCGAGAAGTTCAGGCTGAAGATCTGCCAGCCATAGGTGTCGTAAAGGAAGGTCCCTAATGCGCCGCGGTATGTGTGCGACCACTTTGTCATAGCTATATGGTTTGCCATGAGCGGGCCATACATGCCCGCTATGGCGCACACGAATTCATGCGCCATAGTGCCGATAGGGGTAAGATTATATTTCATTGCCAGATACACGTTGCTCGTGCCTTTGAAGCGCCCCGATCCTTGATATTTTTTCTGACACTCCGACATGGCGCGAACTGCAGTGTCCTGAGCTTCGAATGATGCACGGCGGCGTGTGCCAAAGTCGCTGAACACGCATCCGGCATCAATCAGTCGGCGCGCCTTATCGTAGGAGCGGTTATAATAATCAGCATAGTCAAACTGTTTTTGCTCGCCGGTAACGATATAATACAGCTCTGATACTATCGCAAGAACCTTTACCTCAAGCAGAATGGTATTGCTCCAGCAGCCCTCGAACTCTATGTGCAGATGTCCTTCATCGTCCTGCCACACTTTTGCCCAGTTGCGGTCGTAGCGGAAACCACGTAGAAAACTCATGAACCATGCGGGGATATAGTTGCACTTCCGGCGCATGAAGGCTATTTCCTCATCGGTTATCCTGAGGTTTTCCAGCATGGCAATCTGTTCCACGACAAGATCGGCAAAACCGGGAGGGTAAACCGTATTGCCGCGGTCATTGAACTGATATTTGACCTGTGTGCGGGGAAAACATTCTATAACCGCACAGCACATCGTGAACTTATACAGGTCGTCGTCGGTAAAATGTCGTATTATCTGTCGCATGATAGATTCTGGTTTTCTGTTATTTCGCTGTTGTCATTCCCCGAGCGCCTCACGTACTATCCTGTGGCTGTAGTCCATCATAGCCTTTGCCTGTCCGGTGCGGAGATATTTTGGGTCAAGACCATCATTTCCAAGTCGCCAACGGTCGAGAGCATCGGCGTCTTTGAATATGTCGTAGAGCTTGAACATCCGGGGCAGGGGGCCATGAAAATCACACTTTATGCCTACTTTCCCGCGCATATCGGCAATGTCGTGGTATTTCATCATCAATTGCGCTTCCGGGATGAGATCGACGTCCGGCGTTTGATCGCAGAACTGCCGGTAGTATACCGCAGCCCGCGCACCGTGCCCTGTGTCGAGGGAATCGTCCTGACGGCGGGTGTCGTGGAACACCGCAGCATGGGCAAGTGCTGTCAGCGCATACCGATTGTTGCCGAAAATCTCATGGCCTATGATCAGAGCATACAGCAGGACGCGCTCACAATGCCCGGCGGCATGTATCTCGCTATCGGGCAGATTGAATGTAACTCTGCTATACAGAAAATCGCGCCATTGCAGAAACATGTCTTTTACAATGGGCGATAATCCGTCGATCTCTTTCTGTGGGACTGTCATTGGCGCAGCTGTTTTCCGTACACTAATTCCTATTTCTCTTTCATTGTCAAAAGGGTCAACAATCATTTTAATAACAATGAGCAATGGCGCTATGTTTCCATCCTTAATCAAATTAAGGCTTCATCCTGCTTTGATAACTGTTCAAGTATGTCGGACGCATCGTAGCCCTTGTTCATTCTTTCGATTGTAGGATCATGTGCGGTCTCGATAGCGATGATTTCTTTTTGTGAAAGCGCCTGCGCGATGATGCGGTCGAGGATGGCATGTGTGGATTCAAGTTGCTACAACTCGTCTTACTTGCCAAAGTTTTAACAAATATGTCCAAATATAATATTCGATTTTTAAATATAGGGAAAAAACTATAATTTTGTCCTTATGAAATCAGAATTAGAGAATTTAATAGGGAGATATCGTGGACTTGGCATAGACCGGCAGTTGGACTACGACCGGTTTTGCCTGTATTCCATCATTACACACTCCACAGCGATTCGATGCGAAATACTTTCCGGGCCAAGGGTCACCGGTGACGGTTATTATGAAAGCAATATCAGAGGTGTCGAGAACCTGATTTTGGAATTATCTGAACAATAATCCCCTGCATACACATCGAAAGCGGAAAACTCACGGCAGATATCGAAAGATAAGAAGAAAGTTACTTATACTGACAATTGATATGGAAATATTATCACTGCGAAAGAATCCGGAGTACCTCGAACGGGCGATTTCATATTTTCAAGAGAAATGGGCGACGGAAGATTCCATGGATGTTTACGATGACTGTCTGCGTCATTGTATAGATGCTGCCGCTCCGCTTCCGCAATGGTATCTTTTAGTTGATGACGATAGAATAATAGGTTGTGCCGGACTGGTGACAAATGATTTCAATTCCCGCATGGATCTATATCCATGGTTAGCCGCATTGTATGTAGAGGAGGACTGTCGAGGTAAAGGCTGTGGCAAAATGCTTATTGAACATACCGCAAATGATGCGAGACAGCTCGGATTCAAAAACTTGTATCTATGTACTGACCATATCGGTTACTATGAGCGTTTCGGCTTCGATTTTATCGGTTTTTGCTATCATCCGTGGGGTGAGAAGACAAGAATTTATCATTTAAAATTGGATAATACGTCATACATATCCATTGATGAAATAAAACGTAATTACCAACAATGAATCCCAATCCCGATACTATATTTCCAATTCAGGACTGCAACACGGTGATTTTGGTAAAGCCGACAATCACCAATCCCAATATAATAGTCGGAGACTTTACACAGACTGAAGTGGTGGGATAAACCGGTTGAGGAGATACAAGGCCTGATTCCATTGTTGACTGACAGTAATCTGTCGAAAGTCAAAGAATCGATACGATTCATACTTGAAACTCAATAAAATGTACTACGTCAGCAGTTTTAAGTATCCGCAGAATCCTCAATACTCACTATAAAACTTCTTTACCTCCTCTCATCTGCTTCATTGGACAATCGTGTTTGAGATTATGTTGTTGGGATTCAGTGGGGTTTGGTCGCAAAGTTCAAGATTCTTGACCATGTGTAGAGTTCCCTGTTTATACTTCTGAAAATGCTCTGATGCGATATGGGATTTATATGCCTCCTGCGAGGAATATGCCTCCAATATTGTAATCAAGCAAGGGTTTTCTTTGTCTTGCATGGCATACATAGTAAGCACACCCGGTTCGGTGCGCAGAGATTTTGCGCCCACCTTAACGGCATACTCCATATATTCATCAAGATATTGGGGATACACCTCAATTTTAGACAACCGCACTATGCCGTCGGCCGCCATCATTTCTTTCTCTACCATGTTTTGGGAATGTGCGCACAATGAGAAGAATGCCACCGTGCAGATGATTATTGCTGTAAATCTATTTCTTGCTGCCATATTTCTTTTCAAAGAGAGTGATATGCTCTTCGCCCCATCTAAGCATTGCGTCTATTATCGGTAAAAGAGATGTGCCAAGTTCGGTAATCACATACTCTGAGCGTGGAGGCAATTCCGCATATATGGTTTTGGCGACAAGCCCATCCTCCACCATTTCCTTCAGCTGAATATCAAGTACCCTCGGCGCAGCCTCCGGCAAGCTTTTGTGAATTTTATTCGGACGCATCGCATTGCCGGAACGTAATTCGTCAAGGATACAGGATTTCCATTTAGACTCTATCAGGCTCATTGTCAGCCTCAGCGGACAATCAAGGTCGACCGGTATTTTCTTTTCGTATGCCATTATGTTCTGCTTTTGAAATACAAAGTTAGTCAATATAGCTGATAATCAGAATACCGAAAAATTTTTCCATACATGAAAATTTTTTCGGTACTTGATTTTACTATATTACCATTATAACTTTGCAATCAGTAATCGTCGTAAGACGCTTGACTATGCCAATAAAATCAAACAACTAAAAGTTATGAGAGATAAAATCAAAGAATATGAGGCCGTGGCCAAGGCCGCTGAAAAATTCGTAAAGAGCGTGGCCGAGGGCAACAGTTCCTATGCAAAGCAACTTTTCACTGACGATGCGGTGCTTTTCGGCATTCTTGACGGAGTGTTGGAGCATGGTTCAATCGAACAGTTCTATCACAACGTCGATACTGTCGGAGCCGGCGACCACTTCAATGCCCGCATTGATGTCCTTGCCGTAGAGGAGACGGTAGCCGTTGTGCGAGTTCTTGAAGAGGGGTGGGGAGGGCGAATCGACTTCACCGACTTCCTGCTTCTGCTCAAACTCAACGGCGAGTGGAAATGCGTCGCGAAAGCCTACAACCAAAATTCCGACACTATAAAATAACAAGCCGGACGAAGGTCGCTTCATAAAAAACAGAAATATTTTGTACTTTTGTGTTCGGATAGTCCTCAGGCTGTCCGAACATTTTGATTATATAACTCCGCCTTTATGCCACGACATTGCTGCAGCTCAGGCTCGTTAAAGCGGAGGCGAAGTTGGTGTTGCCGAATGATAACCGTTTTAAAAAAAAGCAATCTGCTATTTCACATTCGCCGCGGAGAAATGCTATAAGCCTCAGGCTGAATACAAATTAAACACATTACTTTAGCACCATGAACAGCAAGGAACTATCCGAGTATCTTAAAATCATAAAGCAAAGCATCGATGATTTTGACGATCCGAAGTCGGCTCTGTCGGCGGTCGAAGCGATAACTCCTGCGGCCGAGCAGGGCAGTGCGCAGGCGCAATATATGCTTGGCATGTATTATTATACATTCTACTGCGAGGATTCCTCCCGCTATCTGCATTGGTTGGAGAAAGCAGCTGAAGCCGACAATATGAAGGCGATAAAGTTTCTTGCTGACTACTACCGCTTCATCTGCGATGACATGGATCTTGAGCAGAGAAAGGCATTGGGACAGAATTGGCTTTACCGGATGATTGATGTGCTGAAGAAGAAAGCGGACAAAGGTGTAGTGAGCGCAGCTAAATCCCTGATGAATATTTATTTGCACGACCGTCCCGACAATATGACGGAAAAGGATGGACGGGAAGCAGCCATGATGTGGCATGAACGCCTGATAGAGAGATTGAGGGAGAAAGCCGCACGGGGAACCGTCAGGGACAAGAAGAATCTGGCCGACGCATTGTATGGCGGTTGTGATGCACCGGAAGAAATTGACAGCGATCTGCCGGACCGGGTAGGTGATGCGGTACGGCTCTATGAGGAAATTTCCGGAGAAAAGAAGGACGCGGCTTCGTACTACGATTTAGGCCGGATGTACAGCCGTGAGGTATCTGAAGAAAAAGCCTTTGAATTTTACATGAAAGCGGCGGAGTTGGACTATGCTCCGGCATACTATGCGATAGCAGCCGCATATCTCGACGGCGATGGGGTGCAAAAAGATTTTGACAAGGCGTTTGAATGGTTCAAGAAAGCTGCCGACAGTGGAGCCACTTCTGCCATGTTGAAATTGGCAGAGTGCTACAAACGTGGTGCAGGATGCGAAAGGGATTATGCGGCGGCTATGACATTGTATCGGCAGGTAGCCGGCGACAAAAGCCGGAAAAGGTACTCTTTCGCAGACGTGGCAGAGTATGAAATCGGCAATATGTACCTAAAGGGACTTGGCGTCGAGGTAGACTTGCGCAAGGCTTACGACTATTTCAAGCGGGCTGCTTCACATGATAACCGCGCCGCCGAGAACGCCCTCAACAACAAAAAATTCCGCGACTTCCAAAGAGAAAAATAAACTATGGCAAAGCTACAGATCTTGTCCTTTGAGGACGACGATATTATAGCACAGCGCATCAAAGAGGAGTCGAATTACTGCGATGTGGCTCATTTGTATGTCGCCACATACGGTATCTGTCAGGTTATCCTTCAGGAACTGTCGCCGATAGACCTTGATGGAAACGGCCGGCTCACCATCTGCGCGAATGTAGAGAAACAAAATGTGACTCCCGGATATAAGAATTGGAAAGGGACGTTCAATGTGTCCACCTACGATTTGAACCGTGACACTTCCCGCCGGCGAGGTGGTCGCGTCGAAATGGGATGAAGATTTGCCCCGTTGCGCCGACAGACGTAAATCGGCCATCAATAAGACCGGCTGGGACGGCGACACATTCTGTGTGAGCATAGGTAGGCCGGAGCCGTTTGATGAGATAATAGCAAAGCTTCCATAACGAATTAAAGCCTGGGCCAACATGTTTGACCATGAAGAAATCGACAGAACAGTCCGCGACAATAAACTTCAGCTTCTAAGACTCGAAGGAAGAGAAAAGGAGGAATTATTGCAAAAGCTATATGACACGTTTGTTATTGGCAATCCTCGTGCTTTATGGCTGAGTTTCAAGTATGTGCCTGAATGGATTGACTGCAATATGGAGGACCCTTACTGGCATTTGCCTGAAGTCATAGATAAGGAGGCAATACTCTATTTCATTATCGACTACTGGAATACGGATTTTGTGGTTTTCAAAGGCCGCATGTCCGATATTCACACTTTTATAGGCGATTGCGATGGCCTTGATGAATTTTATCTCATGACCGCCGACTGCCATGAGCTGTACAGTATTACGGACCACGACGACCTGCTTTATATTGATGTGAACAAAAACAAGCAGAAGAACGCCGGGGCTGCGAAGTTGGAGTCTGGTTTGAAAATGCAATAAAATGATACGCATCAACATTCTCGACATCAAAGACCGGACGCAATTCCGGCAGTGGCTGATTGAGAATCATGCCACCGAGCGGGAATGCTGGGTGGTGGCTAAGCGTGGCAAGACTCCACCGGAGGATGCCCTGTGGTATCTTGATGCCGTTGAGGAGGCTCTATGTTTCGGCTGGATTGACTCTACATTGAAAAGTGTCAACGGCGAACCGTTGCAACGGTTCGGCCCGAGAACAAAATCTGGCAAATGGACCGAACTCAACAAAGAGCGGTGCCGCAGATTGGAGAAGTTGGGACTGATGACGGAAAGCGGGCGCAATGCCTGTCCCGATCTCATGGCAAAATTTGAGATCATGCCGGAGATTGTCAAGGCTTTTAAGAAAACGCCCTCGGCATGGGAGAACTTTCAGGCCATGCCGCCACTCTATCAGCGCGTGAGGATAGATAATATCCACAGGGTGAAGTCTAAGCCCGAGCTGTTTCACAGCCGACTTTCCAAACTGATAGGGGCAAGTGCGCGCGGCAAGATGATTGGCGACTGGCACGACTGTGGCCGCTTGCTCAACTATTAGGCGATTATCTCTGTCGGGCAAGTTCTATAGATTCTTTTCCGGTGATGCTGCCGATATCTATGCGCAGAACTTTAACCACTTTGAGAAATTTGTCAATTTCTTTTGACGGATCTATGCCCGTACAATATTTGTCGCTGAGCATTATGAGCCCAGTGCGGATTTCCTCGGGATCTGTTAAAACCTTGATTTTTCCTGCCACTATCACGCTGCGGAAGTAGGTGGTGAATTCTTCCGGTACAATATCATCCTGAGCCACCACGCAAAAAGAGCAGCGCGGTTCGGCGTTTATGCAGTCGATCTTTCTACCGGATATCGCACTATGCAGATATATATGGTCGTTGCCATCGTAAACATAGCTTATCGGCACACCGTATGGCACACCATCAGTATCAACAAGTGAAAGAATCCCGTTTGTGCAGCTGCTCAATATTTCCACAGCATCTTCAAAGGCAAGCTGTTGTTTGAATCTACGCATCTTTCGTTCCATATCAAAATACCTTAAGACCGATTATTGAGAGAATAAGGGTTGTTATAAAAAACATGCGCCGGAATGTTGCAGGTTCATTAAAGAAAACTATTCCGATTATCACCGCTCCCACAGCGCCTATGCCTGTCCATACCGGGTATACAGTACCTATTGGTATTGTCCTCGCGGCACGCGCCATAAGATACATACTCAAGGCAAGCGAAGCAAGGAATCCTCCCCACCACCAGTATTGTGCAACACCTGATACCGTCTTTGTTTTTCCCAGGCAGAACGTGAATGCTACCTCCATCAGCCCTGCGAATATAAGAATTATCCAGTTCATAACGTCTGCAAAGATAGATAGTATGGCAGAGGCTTCTGTTTTCATTTGATAATTTCGTAAATTTGCACATGGAATTGACTGAGATATTGACCCGTATTTATCCATTGCCGTCTGAGTCTATTGACAAAATTGCTGAAAAGGTGGATAAAATCGAGATAAAAAAGGGTAGCATGCTGGTTGAAGCCGACAAGATTTGCAGAAATGTATTCTTTGTCGCAGAAGGAATCGTGCGTGCTTTTTGTTACGCCAAAGGTCGTGATATAACATTCTGGATTGGAGAGGAAGGTACAGTTGCATTGTCGATGCAGAGCTATATTAATGGCAGAGCAGGATATGAAAGTATTGCGACGGTTGAAAATTGCTTGCTATATAAAATCTCGACCGACGATCTCCACGAACTTTACCGGCAAGACATTCATATAGCCAACTGGGGTAGGGTGTTTGCTGAGAAAGAGATATTGAGAGCTGAAAAAGCTCTTATCCCGCAATTATTCACCACCGGGAGTGAACGTTATGAGCAACTGATTAGAGAACAACCCCATTTGTTGAACCGAATTCCATTGGAGAATCTGGCTTCATATCTTGGAGTTACACCGGTAACTCTAAGCAGGATACGAAGCAACAAATAGCAATGTATTAAATGCTGTTTTATTGGCAATTCTTAAACATAAAATCTGCAAAATATGACCGCGCATAACAAATCTATGTCTGAATATTTCAAGACTATCGGGCAATACATCAAATGCTATGCAGGGGAGGGCGATGCAGTCTCAGTCAGGCACGCAGTTGAGGCGATCATACCTGTTGCCGAGAAAGGAAATGTGGAGGCGCAACTTCTCCTCGGACGATATTATTCATGGGGGTATCATGACAGATGCGACAATCAGAAGGCAATTTATTGGTTTGAAAAAGCGGCAAGCAATGGTAATGCCGAGGCCGCCATGCTCATCATGGAAATATACCGCAACGATTGTCCCGACAAAATAGATGCGGCGCGGCGAAAGACATTGATTCTGGAATGGCACTGGCGATGGTTCGACCTATTGGCATCGATGGCAGACAAGGGTTCGGCTGATGCGGCCAAGTCATTGATGGATCTGTACATTGAAGATTGCCCTGCGGACATACATCCCGACGAGGGACTTGCATCCGCGCGGGAGTGGTATGACCGCTGGATTAAAATATTGATGGCAAAGGCTGCAAAGGGCGACTGTGTGGATAAGATGAATCTTGCCGACACACTTCTGTATGCCAATTGCGTACCTGAGGAGCTTTTAGATTCCTTCTCCGACGAAGATGATGAGCGGAATTTGTCGCAAGCCATACGCCTGTATAAAGATATTACCAACAGCGACTGCGATGACTTCCTTAAGTCGGAAGCCTATTACGGGATGGGATGCGCATACAATGATTTGGACGAAGGAAAAAAGGCCATATCATGCTTTAAGAAAGCTGCCGGAATGAATTGTCACGAAGCGTATTCAAAGATAGGCGATGCCTATCGCTATGGAAATGGCATCAAACAAGATGATGCTCAGGCTCGCAAATGGTATAAGAAAGGCGCGGATGTGGGTGAAATCACGGCGACATTGAAACTTGCCGAATGTTATAAAAATGGCATCGGCGCCGAACAGGATTATGAAAAGGCGATGCTTGAATATCAGCGTATCGCCGAGCGTGTCAATGGTCGCGGATTCAGGCATCAGGCTGCCGGAATTGGAACTGCACTATACGAACTCGGCAACATGTATCTCAACGGGCTCGGCGTGCAACCCGATTTGAAAAAGGCTATACGCTATTTCACGCTCGCATGGAAGAAATGCAATAATCCTCAGGCAGAAAATAAATTACAAGAAATACGTTAGCGCCGGACAGTCTTATGGGAAGGAAAAGTTCAACTATAATCGCACTATAAAAATGTAGTACCCTCAACCTAAAATCAGTCGGATCGCCACGCATAATCGTTAAAATCTTCAAAAAATCTCATAACTTTGCATGTGGGTAGGCGCAGGTATACATGATGAGCATAAATGAAAAACAAAATGGATATGAAGACACTTCGGTTTTGCCGGATAATGCAGTATCAATTTGCTGCAATTGCAATAATAGCGCTTATACGGGCTTGTTTCAATGCTTTCAATTCTCTTGCACCTATGTCTTGCGTAGCGACAGCATCTGCCGCGTCTGTCATATTCG
This sequence comes from uncultured Muribaculaceae bacterium, assembly GCA_910578095.1. Lineage (GTDB taxonomy): Bacteria > Bacteroidota > Bacteroidia > Bacteroidales > Muribaculaceae > CAG-873. Next base: position 135,340 of record CAJTOZ010000001.1, read on the forward strand.
GCCGCAGGGCGCGCCAACTGACCGAAAATAATTCAAAAGATTAAACTATGTTCATAGCGATTCTCACCTACAAGAAACCTCTGAGTGAGGTTGACAAATATCTTCAGGCTCACCGCGATTATCTTGCCGAGCATTATGCCGCCGGGGATTTTATCGCATCGGGACCGCAGAATCCGCGTATCGGTGGTGTGATAATGATAAAAGCCGCCAACCGCGAGGCTGTCAACGCCATTATCTCGCAAGACCCATTCAACATCAATGGTATCGCCGACTATCAGATAGTAGAATTCACAACGACAATGTTCTGCGATGAACAGCTGAAAAAAATATTCTAATCATCCGGTATATGAAGAAAATCAGATTTTATATAATGATTGTGGCGTCGATTTTTCTCGTGGCTTGCTCCTCCACCAATAAATCGGCAGATAACGAAGGACACATCATGCCTGATTCTGCAAGATTACAGGGTGAATGGCATCTTGATTCCTATCGCATAGACTGCGAGTCGACACAGTTTGCCGCGACGTCAAATTATGAGTTGACATTCAATGAAACGGACAATACATTCAGTCTTTCCACTGACTGCAACATGATTAACGGTGAGTTTGGAATCACTGACGATACCATCCGTTTCAAAAACATACTCGTCACCGAGATGGCTTGCGACAATATGATTGTGGAGCAGAACATGTTGCGCCTGCTAAACGACTCCACAGCCTATGCTGCTTGTCATGGCGACACACTCATATTCACAGCTCCATATATTGGCTCTGCCATATTTATTAAACATGATGTGGTAGTCCGGCAGAATTTTATCGGCGAGTACATTGACCCCGACGATGGCTCAATACTTCAAATAGGTAAAATGTCTGATTCGGAATTAAATATAAAAGTGTGCTTATTCAGGCTGACAGATATTGATGGCGGCATTGGTAAGGTATCCGATGGGGCATTGACTTTCACCGCTACAGATGCTGCCGGCAACCCTATAAAAGGCAATATTACTCTCGAAAGCGATACAGCCACTTTAGTTTTCACTGAATCAACATGGGAGTATCTGCCCGATGGCTCGACCTATCGCTTCAAGCGAGTTGCGCAAACCATGATTCAAGAGTGAACCTCTGTAAAAGGTAAGACAGCATGAAGAAAATTCTCGTGATAGGCTGTCCCGGGGCCGGGAAGAGTACGTTTGCAAGAAGACTTTCGGCAAAGACTCGTCTGCCTCTTCATTATCTGGATATGATATGGCATCGTCCGGATAAAACTAATGTGGGAAGAGAGGCATTTGTCGAAGAGGTAAACAAAATAATCAAAGGCGATGAATGGATAATTGACGGCACGTATCTCCATACATTGCCATTGAGGCTTGAACATTGCGACACAGTTGTGCTGTTCGATATTCCGTTGGAACTCTGTCTTGAAGGAGCTCGCCATAGAATTGGCAAACCACGCGAGGATATGCCTTGGATGGAAACAGAATTGGATCAGGAATTCTATCAGTGGATAGTCGATTTCCCGAAAGTTCAGATGCCTGTTATCAACGACCTGCTTTCATCGTATGGACAAAAACGTACTATCATAAGATTGAAGTCACGTGAGGACGCAGATAACTTAATCGACTCCATGTAAAAATAAAGGAAATCTGATCAATCGGCCGTCCGGAGTTTGATGAAATAACAGTGAAGCTATCTGCTAAAGAATGATTGAAAACAATGATAGAATATAAGATTAAAAATACCAGCGATAAATTCGATATGGAGAACTGTTGGGAGTCCGGGCGGAGGAACTGGAAGCAGATTCAAAAACAAGTTGATAACAGTGAGATATTAAGTATGGATAATATTTTGCAAATTGTGAAGGCACACTTGCCACAAGCGGGAACGGAGTTAAGCATATACACTTTTTTAGCCTCGGATGCCCTTTGGCTTGGCAAACTGAAATCACAACGCTCTTTTGTTGCCGTGGCGGAAGATACAATACTCGGATTGTACATTGTCGTGATGGATGACGGTTCGGTTCATTTGCTGGAGTTACCTGACGAAAGGAAACACTACGACCTGTCTAATCTCGACGAAGACCATATCATAGGATATTGCTCCACCAACTTTCCCGCTTTCATGGAAATCATGAATCTGTACATGGAAGCGGAAAGACGTCTTGCAGATCTTGAACCCGCTGTAGAGACAGATGTATTCGAGAAAGAATGTGAGAAAGCGGAAGCCGAACTCCGCCGGAAAGTTGATAAAATAGATTCAACAGCCATCGAAGACCCAGACGGACTATGGAGTACGATGATTGAAGAAATGGGAGCCGGTATTTGTTGATTGCTAACTATCTAAGAATAATATACTATGCCCTACATATCCATCGAGAGCGGAAAACTTACCGCTGAACAAAAGAAAGAATTGATTGAACGGCTTACGGCTACAGCCTCCGAGATAACCCATATCCCGGAGCAGTTCTTCACTGTAACCATCAAGGAACTCCCAGATGAGAATTTCGGTATCGGTGGCAAATCCATTGATGAGATAAAACGTAATTACAAGCGATGAATCCAAATCCCAACATAATATATCCGAGAACCGGCGATACTCAAACGGTATATCTAAAGTCTGTAATCACAAAACCGACCATCGAAGTAGGAGATTTCACAATCTATAATGATTTTGTGAATGATCCGCGCGACTTTGAGAAGAACAATGTGCTGTACCATTATCCGATAAATCACGACAGATTGACTATCGGAAAATTTTGCTCGGTAGCGTGCGGCGCAAAGTTCATATTCAACTGTGCCAATCATACACTTAAATCACTCTCGACATATACTTTTCCTCTCTTTTTTGAGGAATGGGACTTGCCTAAATCTGAAGTTTCCACAGCATGGGACAACAAGGGTAATATTGTCATCGGTAACGACGTCTGGATTGGTTACGATGCTGTTATCATGGCAGGAGTTCACATAGGCGACGGCGCGATTATCGGCACACGGGCAGTTGTAACAAAAGATGTCGAGCCATATTCGATTGTCGGTGGTGTTCCGGCAAAAGAAATCCGCAAACGGTTTGCTCCTGATGTCGTGACTAAATTACTGGAATTGAAATGGTGGAACTGGCCACCGGAGAAGATAAAGAATCATATAGCTGCTATTCAAAGCGGAAATGTTGATGAATTGTTGAATATCTAATTCGCTTTTATAGAAAATGAAAGTTGTAGGCATAAGTGGTAGTTCTCGTAAGAACGGCAATACTGCAATCATAATCAAAACGGTTTTTGAAGAACTGAATAGGGTCGGTATTGAAACGGAACTGATCCAGTTGGCGGATATTGATATTCAGCCGTGTCGCGCTTGCTTCGCTTGCAAGGGCAAAAGAAACTGTGTTTTCAAACGTGATAGATTCAGCGATGTGTTCAACCGCATGGTTGATGCCGATGGCATCATACTTGGCTCTCCGGTGTATTCCGCTGACGTATCATCTAAAATGAAAGCCCTTCTTGACCGTGGCGGTGTTGTGGTTGCTACCAATCCCGGATTATTGAGGCATAAGGTGGGTGCTTCTGTTGCCGCTGTTCGTCGTGCAGGAGGTCTGACTGCCGTAGATACGATGAATCATTTTATGCTTAACAAGGAGATGATAGTGGTTGGCTCCACATACTGGAATATGGTTTATGGCAGAGAAATTGGCGATGTCATGAACGACGAGGAAGGAATGGCAAACATGCGCAACCTCGGACATAATATGGCTTGGCTTCTAAAAAGATTAGACAAACAAGGGTAAGTAATGGGCATATTTAGATATATCTTACCCAGCGCGCAACTTCAGCCATATATCCGCTACTATTGGATTCTGAATACTAATGAGAATCTTGATACTCTGACCTTTCCAATCGGATGTCCGCAACTGATTTTTCATCGTCGCAGTCGGTTTTATATCCCTGAGTTTGGGGCTGAACAGGCAAGATTTTCGATAAGCGGTCAAGTCAATTTTCCGGCAAGAGTTCAATCATCGGGCGATGTTGAAACTATTGTCGTTGTGTTCCATCCTCACGCCATCGGCACAATGTTCAATATTCCGGTATCATCATTCTATAATCAGGAGATTGACGGCTATTCACTTGGCGACAAAAGTCTGAATATCCTTGCCGATGATGTGCTTAATGCCGATGATGCGGCCGAGGCTGTCAAACTGATTGAGCAGTGGTTATTGTTAAGATTGGTAGAAACTGCCATTTATAATTTCAAAAGAGCGGGTGCTTCGTTGAAGCTATTATTTACCGATAACACCATCAGCGTGGAGAGCATGGCGCAACTCGCTTGCCTGAGCCGAAAGCAGTATGAGCGGGTGTTTTTCAATGCCGTCGGAATGAAACCAAAGGAATACTCAAATGTGGCTCGTTTTCAGAAATCGCTATGGCTTATGCAGAATGGCAACCGCGATTTTGCTGACATAGCCTACTCTTGCGGATATGCCGACCAGTCCCATTTTATCCGTGAATGCCGCCGCTATTCAGGAACCACTCCGATGGACTTGCTGAAAACACAACCGGTGTATTCCGATTTGTTTGCCTCGCCTTTCTGAATGTCCCTTTTCTTCTATCGGAGGCAACGGCAATGTGCTAACTTTGCCGTAAAAAATGAAAGAAGTAAACCCGAAGGAAACAACGAGAGCCTACGCCTTCGAGATGTGGATGAACGCCCCGATGCCTATGGTAACGTTCTTCAAGACGCTCAATGTTACCCGATTATTGAAAATCAGCCGTAGACGTGGGCTTAAATTCAATATGCTCATGTGCTGGTGCATCGGGCGTGCCGCCTCGCAGGTAAAGGAATTTCGGATGCTTCCGGTCAATGGCAAACTTATTGAGTACGATGCCATTGCTGTCAATACCATAGTGGCAAACAGTCAGGGCGAAGTCAGTTCGTGTGATGTACCCTTTTCAGATAATCTGGAGATATTCAATTCCGATTATCTCCGTCTTACCAGACAAGTCGCTGAATGTTGCAAGAATCATGACCTGCCCGACAGCATGGTGATCGGAACCTCCGCATTAGCCCAATACGATATTGACGGAGCAGTGGGAATGTACAGCGGCATCTTCAACAATCCGTTCATGATATGGGGTAGGTATAGGAAACGGTTATTCAAAACCACCCTCACCGTTTCATTTCAATTCCACCACACGCAGATGGATGGCGCACACGCCGCCCGTTTCCTTGATTTATTGCAGCAAGAAATATTATCTCTATGATATATGAATGCGTTTCCCTGTGATAAATCACCCACTTTACGAATTCGCTCTTACCATAGTCAGAATGGCCTGAGAATTGCTGAATTGATGCTGGACTCAGTCTCGACATGCTCTCTTTCTGTCTTCTTTCCATAAGGGAGAATATATGTGACCGAAAGGCTGACATTACGTCCCTTCAAATCGCTTAACATCTGCGAATGTGATTGATACACCCCATAATTGGCATCCGTGCGCGTGCTCATTCGTCTGTCAAGGAAATTCTCGACGCAACACTCCGCAGCCCAGTTTCCTTTCTGCCAGTTAAGCGAAAGACCATATTGTGCAGGATTATGCACCTTTACTCCCTCTATGCCGAGTACGCTATATGGCAACGCATACGTTCCTTTGATCTGCCAATCGCCAAACATATATGATGCGCTGAAGTCGGGCCGCCAATCGTTGCTTCGGGTAGGGCGATATTCCGAATTAAACCGGCTCATGCTGTATGTGGCATTACCGCGAAGCCTGAGTTTATTACCAAGCAGGTTGGCTGATACCCCGAAAATGAGTTTGTGGTAGTAGAAATCGCCGTCGTTGACAAGTTGATGATACATAATGTTATCTTCTGCAAAATAACGATTGGAGGTATTACCATAATATTTCAGAAAGTAGTAAGTGAATGACAGTCCGAAATGACCGACACGCCCATTATAGCTCACGGTATTCTGAAATGCTTTCAGTTGTTCCAGGTCGGGATTGCCTGAGGTAGCCTCGAAAAACGACGTCCGTATTAGGGCGTCATTCTTATATGACGGATTATATATGCTATGGGCGTAACTTCCTGCTACGGAGAACGAATGCTTCTGGTCGGGCACATACGTCACTCCATAGAACGCCATCGGAGAGAACTGGTTGTCGTTGTGGTCGCCTATGGTTGAATAAAGATCGGTGACACCTGCCGAAGCATAATATGACAATCCGAAAGGAAGGCTTTGGTCCATATGCAACATCGCCATCGCGTGATTGTTTGTCAAAGTCTGCTTGCTGTTAAAACTGCCGGAATATTTATCACGATAACAATTATAATATTCATCAACGGTGGCTCCGAGGCTAAAACCGCTTGCAAAAGACTTGAAGTAGCCAATAGTTGCGCTTGCAAGCACATTATTTTCCGATGTGTTGTTCTGTATTTCATCAACATCGGTCTCCAAATAACTGCTGCGATAATCCGTGTGACCATGGCGAATATTGGCGTTAGCCATAAATGTATGTCCTCCGGGCAGGTACACGTTGTAATGCAATTTCAGCGACGGAGATAAAGCATGCTCTTTACCGGATCTCCTTGCGGTGGAATTGAAGTTGTACAATCCTTCGTATGTCACTTTGTCTACCATGTAGGTCCTCGGTATCGCGCTGCGTGTCAACGCAAGAGCAATATCGAAGGTATGGTTTTCGGTGGCATGCGCAAATTTAAAATTGACATATTGAGAATTTGCGCGTGTATCGTTTTCAATAGGGACGACCGATTGGTTTAACACACCATCATTGAGGAAAATTTTGTTTTCTGCGCTTTTAAGTTGTGAGGTGTTCTCCCATTTACCATTAGTTGTAAGAGTGAATGTGACATCTCTTTTCTTATAATTGACCATTCCCACATAGTCGCCATACAATCGCGCCAATCCCTGTTCGGCGGAAAGATACACATTCCCACCAAAATCGTACTGCTCGGTTATGAAATTCACAACGGCGCCGCTGCCGACATATCTGCCTCCTGGATTACGTTTATATTCGATCTGTACAATCTCCGACGCGGCGAGAGTGGCAAGCTCATCGGGCTGTGTTTCCACTCCATTGACAAGTATGACCACATCGCGCCCTGTAGTGGTTGAGATGGTCAGCGCCGAAGCACATACGTTTAAGTCCGGCAGGTTCATGTTCTCCAAAAGCGCATAGCAGTTTGTACTATGCTTTTTCTCCAATTGGGTAGGGCGGAGAATCACCTTTTTTGCCGTTTCAATCTGAGTATCAGCTGTCACCACCACCTCATCAAGTTCGGTGGCGTTGGAACCCGTGGAGACTTCTTCCTGGGCGTGTACCAGTAAATGCGACAATAACAGGAGGGCTACAAATAACTTTTTCATGCTGCTGTGATTTTTTTTTGCAAAGCAAGCTAAAAAGTCACAGCCGGGCCCTAAATTTTATCTGACATTTATCTGACAAATCCCGACAATGCAGTATGTCAGCTGTTTATGCGTAGCTCATACGACTCGCCACGATTGCATACGATCTCAACACCGGCGGCTGCCAGGGCCGTTTTGGTGCGACGCACAAGCGTGTACAGCGACTCTTCGGCATTGCTCTTATTGCCCCACAGAGTTGCACAAAGTGTGGACTTATCCACTTTCCTATCCGGTGCATCGAGAAGCATTTGTGTCAGTTGTCTCTGCATGGGCGTGAGTTTTATCGCTTTCATATCTATGACGACATGCGCACTCGAAACCGGTTCAGGCCGGCATAGCACCTTCTTTTTATACACAAAAACACTTGCCATGGAAATAAAAGAGAGCACAAGAAGGATTCCTGACATTGATTGATCTGAAGCCGCGAAAACCGAAGCCATAGAGCAATCGGCAAAACCCTGTAACCGCACTACTTCTCCGTCGGTAGCCTTTTCCGGCACAAGCAAAATAGAGTCCGAAACAATCTTGTCGCCATGAATTTTTTGTAACACATACTTTCTATCTACTAATGCAAGGCTAAAATAAGCATTAGCTTTGAGTGCCGCGCTCCTGAAATTAACATCATAAGCTTGGTATATCAGCGGTTTGTGAGTGGTTTCATGCATTTTACGCAAGGCGGCAACAGTGTCCTGCCGGGTCCACAATTCGCTGTTTTCATTAGCCAATGTAATCATCGCATCATTCAAATCGTCGGTAATACACCGTTTCGCACTTGAATAAGAAAAACAACCCGTCAACAAAGAAGCGATCATCAGGACCATAGGAACGATCATTCCGTATCGGAGAGAATTGCTGCGAGTGTGTTGTTGTGAAGACTCTTTCATTGCACGCGACATGTAATTTAATTTTTGTTCTGCGGTGGGCTATGGCTAACACCTGCCACATATGAGATTCAATAGGTAAGGCTCTCGTGTTTAGGATGCAAAAATACAAAAAGTGTGGCACGAAACACCTATTATAACATTTTTTACATCTATAACTCTCCATCGGGCTACTCACACTTCCGCGTTTTTTTCCGCAAATAGGCAATCGTATGAAAATATTCATTAATTTTGCATATTAATTCACAACCGAAATCAATCCAATATCTATGGCAGAGAATATAGAGGCCGAAAACGGCAAGAAGGAGACCATGAACTTTGTAGAACAGGCTGTGTTCGACGACCTGCAGGCCGGCAAGAACGGCGGCCGGCTCAACACTCGTTTCCCGCCGGAACCCAACGGCTATCTGCACATCGGCCATGCCAAGGCCATATGTATGGACTTCGGAGTGGCTGAGCGCTTCGGGGGCACCTGCAATCTTCGTTTCGACGACACTAACCCCGTAAAAGAGGATGTGGAGTATGTGGATAGCATCCGAGAGGACATCCATTGGCTCGGATTCGACTGGGGCGAGCGCGAGTACTACGCTTCAGACTATTTCCCACGCCTTTTCGAACTTGCAGTGCGCCTGATAAAGGAAGGGAAAGCATATGTGGACGATCAGACCAGCGAACAGATAGCAGAGCAAAAGGGCACACCTACACAGCCCGGCACGGAAAGTCCCTTCCGTAACCGCACTCCGGAAGAAAATCTCGATCTGTTCATGCGCATGAATGCAGGTGAATTTGACGAAGGTGCCCGTGTGCTGCGCGCTAAAATAGACATGGCGTCGCCCAACATGCATTTCCGCGACCCCATCATGTACCGCATCATCAAGACACCCCACCATCGCACCGGCACAACCTGGAAGGTGTACCCGATGTACGACTTCGCACATGGCCAGAGCGACTATTTCGAGGGTGTTACGCACTCCATCTGCACATTGGAATTCGAGGTGCACCGGCCGCTCTACGAGTATTTTGTAAAAGAACTGGCCGACGAAAGCTATTGCCCCCGCCAGATAGAGTTCAATCGCCTGAACCTCACCTATACAGTGATGAGCAAGCGCAAGCTGCTGCAACTGGTGAAAGAGGGTCTTGTGGCCGGATGGGACGATCCCCGCATGCCCACTATCAGCGGTATGCGCCGCCGTGGCTATACGCCCGAAAGCATCCGCAATTTCATCAACACCATAGGTTATACCAAATATGAGGCGCTCAACAGTGTGAGCCTGCTGGAGCACGCCGTGCGCGAGGACCTCAACAAAAAAGCCACACGTGTGATGGCTGTGCTCAATCCCGTCAAGCTCGTGATCACCAACTATCCGGAAGGAAAGACTGAGATGGTGGAGATGGACAACAATCCCGAAGAGGAAGGAGCCGGCACACACTCGATGCCTTTCTGCCGCGAGATATTCATCGAACGAGAAGACTTCATGGAAAATCCGCCCAAGAAATTCTTCCGTCTCGCTCCGGGTTCGGAAGTGCGTCTTAAAGGCGCGTACATCATCAAGTGTGAAGATGTGGTGAAGGATGCCGATGGCAATATCACAGAGATACGATGCACCTACGATCCCGAAAGCCGTAGCGGTATGCCCGGCGCAGCACGCAAAGTGAAGGGTACATTGCATTGGGTGAGCGCCGAACACGCCGTCGATGCCACTGTGCGCCTTTACGACCGCCTCTTTAATGTGGAAAACCCGGCGGCAGAAACCGAGCGCGATTTCCGTGAAATGCTTAATCCGGAATCTCTCAAGGTTGTGGAAGGAGTGAAAGTGGAACCCTATGTGGCCGAACATGCCGTGCCCGGCACTAAGTTCCAGTTCCAGCGTGTGGGATATTTTACTCCCGACTACGACACCACCCCCGAAAAACTCGTGTTCAACCGCACGATAGCCCTGAAGGACAGCTGGGAGAAAGAACAGAAAAAGAACTGACCGAAAACCCCACTCTCATTCCCTATAGTGATAGAAGATCCTAACGATGACCGCAGGCGCGAGCTTTGCGAGCGATTCCGCCAATCGCTCACAAAGCCCATGGCCGAGCGTTTTTTTGACGAGGACGAGCTCGTAGACCTTTTTGATTTCGCCGGCGACATGGCCGACGACTATTTGAAGATGGAGGTGCTTATGTGCGGAGCGCGTCTGTATCCCGACAGTTCTCTGCTTAAGGAGCGGCGAGCAATCTTCTATTCTTTCATCAGCGACGACGCTGCATCTAAATTCCTCCAGGACAACCCTCAGGAAAATGCGCCTCTATGGGAAATAATGCGGTTGCGCTCGCGTGCGCCCAAGGGCCATGATGCCGAGCGCGAGCTCGCTTATCTGCTCGGAGGCATGGACCGCATGGACGATGAAGAGGTGATACAGTTCGTGGAACTGGCCTCTCAATTGGGAGCCTACGATTGGCTGATAGCCAATGAAGCCACCGTGCGCTCTAAGGCAGAGTACGCACCGATTTTTCTTTACGAAATGGCGGTGGTGTCGGAGCTCAACCATAACTATGAGAAGGCTGTGGCCTATCTGGAAGAGCTCACAGAATCGGAGCCATTCAATGCCTACTACTGGTTTATGATTGCCCAGGACTACGAAATGCTCGACAAGCGCGACAAAGCCATTGCCGCCCTCGACTATTCCCTGGCCATCAATCCGGACAGCAAGGAGGCGTTGCAGTTGCGCGCCCGCATGTTGCTAAGCGACGACTCCACGCGCAACGAGGGAGAGGACCTTTTGCGCGAACTCGCCGGGAAATATCCCGATGATCCGGATGTACAGCGCGTGGCAGCGTTCGTGAGTTATGCCGGAGGCGATGTGGCCGTGTCGCGCGAGACTATGCGTGCATGCCTGGAACGTTTTCCGGGCGACCGGGCCGTGCTGTCCGATGCTATAGCTGCCGGAGTAGGGGATTTCGCATCGTTGCTCGACCGTTTTTATGAAGCCACCGACGAGCGCGATGAGGATACCTGGCTCGACTGGGCTGAAGACCTCCGCGGCTGTGGCTGCTATGCCGAGGCTTGCCAGGTGCTGGAGGCTTATGAGCGGAACAGCCCCGAGCCCATGGCTGATATGTCGGTATATCTCGATGTACTGTTTTTCATGCAGCGTTTCGACAAAATAAACGCTTTGGTGGACAAAGACCCCGGCGGGGATATTTTGCGCCAAGGCAGTTGGTATGCCAATATGGTGATACGTCTTGTGTCGCTGCTCAAAACCTGCCGCATCGCCGACGCGCGTGCATATGCCCGCAATGTGCTTGAGACCGGATTTGTGGAAGTTGCCGACACGGAAGATATCCTTGCCCGCATATCTGCTCATGCCATAGTCACAGAGATAAGCAACCGTCTCGAAAGCACAAAAGCCGACTGGAGTGAATTTGACCCCTTCGGCCTATGGCGCTCAGAACAGTCCTGACCCATCGCCACATGAAAAAAAAATTGCTGATAATTACGGCTGCAGTGCTTCTTCTCGCAGCCGGATTCGCCGCCTACGTGACGCTGTCTACTTTTCACGGCACTCCGACTCGTATCAATATTCCTGAAGGGAGCTCGAAGGATGCCGTGCAGGCAATAATCAAGGAGGCGCTCCCCGGCAGTTACGGCCGCAAGGTGGCCATGCTATGGGCTCTGTCCGGCGGCCGCACGGCCCACGGCAGTTTCCTTGTGGAACCTGGCAGCAAATCACTAAATGTGGCGCGTAAGATACGCAGCGGGCGACAAACGCCGTTGCGTTTCACCTTCAACAATGTTCGCACTCTGCAGCAACTTGCCGCGGTTGCCTCGCGGACAATGGAATTTTCCGAAACCGACTTTCTGGTTGCGTGCGACAGCGTGTTGCCGCCCCGTGGCTATCGATCGGCAGCGGAATTTCCGGCAGCGTTTCTACCGGACACGTACGAATTCTACTGGACGGCATCGCCGGAATACTTTGTAGGCAAACTGGCTGATTCCCGCGACACCTTCTGGACACCCGAACGGCGTAAAGCCGCCGCATCCATGGGCCTCACGCCGGTGGAAGTGGCCACGATAGCATCCATAGCGGAAGAGGAGACAGCCGCAGCCGATGAGCGCGCCACAGTAGCACGTCTCTATGTGAACCGTCTGCAGCGCGGCATGAAGCTGCAGGCCGATCCAACGGTTAAATTTGCGGTAGGAGATTTCTCCTTGCGTCGCATCACTGGCCGGCATCTTGGAGTGCAGTCTCCCTACAACACATATATGCATGAAGGCCTGCCCCCGGGTCCCATACGCATCCCATCGGCAGCCACCCTGCGCGCGGTGCTCACGGCACCGAAACACGACTGGCTTTACATGTGTGCCAAGGAAGACTTCAGCGGGCGCCATAATTTTGCCTCCGATGGTGCCACCCATATGGCCAATGCACGCCGATATCGCGCAGCCCTCGACCGGCGCGGAATAAAATAAAAACCGTATTTCGTAACAAAATATTACGAAATACGGTACGCATCTGTGGAGGGGGCTCCTCCAACCAAACCAATTACTATCTGGATCGCTACTCGTAGCGAATGGCTTCGATGGGGTCGAGGTTGGACGCTTTTTTTGCCGGATACCATCCGAAAAAGACGCCCGTGACGGTGCACACTACAAACGAAAGACCCACAGAATACATCTGTACCGATACAGGCCAGCGGGCTATCATTGTTACAAGCCAGGAAGCAAGCAGACCAAGCAGTATGCCAATGATGCCTCCCGTAACACTAATGATCACTGCCTCGATAAGGAATTGCGAGAGGATATCTATCCCTCTGGCACCGATGGACATGCGCAGACCGATCTCCCGGGTGCGCTCCGTCACGGAAACATACATAATGTTCATGATGCCAATACCACCCACGAGCAGCGAGATTCCGGCGATGCATGCCAAAAGCACTGTCATCATGTCGCTGGTGGAGCTCATCATCTCGCTGAGTTCCTGCTGAGAGCGTATCTCAAAATCATTGTCCGCTCCATCCTTGAGGCGATGACGGTCGCGCAGTGTCGCAGTGATGGCATCGATGGTATCGTCGGTACGGTTTTCATCGACAGCACTGGCGAATATACCTTGAATGTAGTCGATGGCGAGCATGCGTTTCATCACAGTGGTGTATGGCGCTATTACCACATCGTCCTGGTCCATGCCCATGGAATTGGTTCCTTTGGGTTCAAGCACTCCGATAACAGTGAGAGGTATGGAACCGAATCGCACCACGCGGCCCACCGGATCTGTACCGTCGGGGAAAAGATTGTCGACAACTGTTTTGCCAAGAATGCACACCTTTGCGGCCGTATGAATGTCGTGGTCGGTGAAAATCGTACCTTCTCCCACCTTTAGTTTGCGGATATCAAGATAATCGGGAGTGACACCGTATATGGTGGAAGGATAGTTGTTGTTGCCATTGACGAGCTGTCCGCCGGTATTGACAGACGGCGAGATGGCCGCCACGCCATCGAGTTGCTTAAGGGCAAGGTAATCGGCAACTTCGAGTGTCTGCATGTCGTCGGCACTTTGCCTCACGCCCCCACGCTGCATATTTCCCGGATGAATCATTATCATATTTGATCCCATTTCCGAGATTTGAGCTTTTATGCTGTCCTTCGACCCCTGGCCAATCGCCAGCATGGTTATGACTGATGCTACACCTATGATGATGCCGAGCATTGTAAGAAAGCAGCGCAGTTTGTTGTTGTTGAGCGCCTTCAGTGCTATTTTCAGTAGGTTGGCTATGTTCATGTCAGTCGTTGTCGTTGGGAAGCGCCTCATATGCCTCACGGGCCGAGAGAGGCGCGGGATTATACGTATCGGCCACGACCTTACCGTCGCGCAACACGATATTACGCGAGGAATAGGCTGATAGCTCCGGATTGTGTGTCACGAAGATAATGGTGCGGCCTCGTGCATGCAACTGCTGGAAAAGCGTGAGGATGCTGAAAGATGTGCGCGTGTCGAGATTGCCGGTGGCTTCATCGGCAAGGATGATCACCGGATCGTTCACCAGTGCCCTGGCTATGGCCACACGCTGCTGCTGTCCGCCTGACATCTGGTTACTCTTGTGGTACAGCCGCTCGTGCAGCCCTACGGCTTCAAGCGCGGAGATGGCGCGGCGACGCCTTTCGGCTGCCGACACGGCGGGGTTGTAGAGCAGCGGCAGTTCCACATTTTCGATTGCTGTAGTTTTCGGTAACAGATTATAGTTCTGAAACACGAAGCCGATCTTGCGGTTGCGCGTGACTGCACGTTGGTTTTTGCTCATGGTTTGAACCGGAACGCCATCCAGAACATACTGTCCCGAGGTGGGCGTGTCAAGACAGCCGAGGAGGTTGAGAAGCGTCGATTTTCCGGAGCCGGATGTGCCCATAATGGTGACGAACTCGCCCTGACGGATAGAAAACGAAACACCGCGAAGCGCTTTCACTGTCTCTCCTCCGACAATGAACTCCCGGCGCAGTTTTTCCACCCGTATGATTTCATCAGAATGGCTCATAATTATTTTTTGTTTTTATTCTCGCCGGGACGCTTGGGTGCAAAGGGGCTGCGCATATCCTCCGTAGCGCCACCGGCTTCCGGAGACATTGTCTCATCGTAGTCCAGCGCAACGGTGGCGCCGTCCGACAATCCACTGACAATCTGGGTGTTTAATCCATTGCTAAATCCTACGCGCACGGCTTTATTGACAAGCCGGTCGTTTTCCACCACCCATATGCTCTTTTCATCGGGCGATAAAGCCGACGCATCAAGGGGCTCGCCGGCGGCAGGCAGCTTTTCGGCTCCGTCAAATTGTCGGGGGCGGAAAGTGAAGGCCTTGGCAGGTAGCAGCAGGACGTCTTTTTCCGACAAGGTATATATCGTAAGATTGGCTGTCAAGCCGGGAATTAATTTATGATCGGGATTTGCCGTGGCCACGACAACTTCATAGGTTACGACATTACTCTCCGTCGTGGGGCTCAGACGCACCTGCGTCACCGAACCCTCGAAGAGATCGTCGGGGTAGGCATCCACCGAAAATGTCACACGTTGCCCTGGTTTCACGCTGCCGATATCGGCTTCATCCACATTGCCTATTATCTGCATGTTGTCGAGGTCGGCAATGGTGTACAGATTTGCAACATTCATGCTCGACACCACCGTCTGACCGACTTCCACTTCGCGTGATATTACGATTCCATCGATAGGGGAATATATCTCGGCGTAGTTGAGGTTCTTGGCCGCACGTACGCGATCGGCCGTGGCTTTTTCATAAGAAGCCTTGCTCACCTCGTAGTCTTTCTGCGAAGTCTGGAATTCATAATCGCTGATTAGCTGTTTGTCGTGTAGAGCTTTGTCGCGCAGGTAATTGTCGCGGTTATACTCATAGGTGTAGCGTGCCGACTGGACGTTGGCTTCAGCGCTGCGCAGGTCGGCTTCAAGAAGCGTCTTTTCGATCTCTGCAATGAGTTCGCCTTTGGACACCACGGAATTATAGTCGGCATACAGTTTGTCGATGATGCCAGTTACCTGTGTGCCCACATCGACGGATGTTACAGACTCCACTGTACCGGTGGCGGTGACAGTTTCAGACAGTTCTCCACGTGCGGCAGTGATAGTCTCAAGCTTTACTTCTGCTTTCTTTGTGCAGCTCCCTGCGCCTACGGCGGCTGTAGCTGCAAGTAGTATGTAAAGAGGTTTCATTATGCTGATTAATATTGTGAATCAATTGAGGGACACGGAAGCCGTGCGGTAGTATTCGATCATTTTCTGGCCGAGCATAGCCATGTATTTGGCCTGGAGAAGCGAACGCCGCGCCTCTGTGAGATCGTTGT
The DNA here is from genome assembly GCA_910578095.1 of uncultured Muribaculaceae bacterium. Classification (GTDB taxonomy): domain Bacteria; phylum Bacteroidota; class Bacteroidia; order Bacteroidales; family Muribaculaceae; genus CAG-873. The sequence goes on from CAJTOZ010000001.1 coordinate 151,458, forward strand.
GGGCGGTCATCAGTTCTACGGTATTTATGAGGCCGAGAGCAAACTGCTCGTCGGTGAGTTCGGCACTCAGTTGTGCCGACAGCAACTGCCGGTCGGCCGCGCTATAGCGTGCCTGGGCGCTACGGGTATCGATATACCATGTTTCCACCATACGGGCAAGTTCGGTATTGCGGCTGTCGGTATCCAGTTGCGCATCCAGTTGCTGCACGCGAGCTCGCGCTACGGCAGCTTTTGTCTTGCGGTTGTCAAGGATCGGAATGGAAAGCGTAAGGCCCAGTGATTCGCTGAGATTTCGTTTTATCGAGCTTCCGAATGCCGAACCGGGAGCGTTGTAGCCTGTGCCGATACCTGCTGTAAGAGCAATGCGTGGCATAGCCCCGGCTTTCGCTATAGCCACATCAATGTCGGCGCGCTGCAGCTGCAGATCAAGGCTTCGCAGCTGCAGATCGTTGGCTATCGCGAGCCGATAGCTTTCATCAATAGGGGGGAGCTGTGCCAACACCTGTTCGGATGTCCAGTCTATGTCGGCCGGTTCGATATCGCCGTTAATACCGAGTTCCAGCAGTTGCTTCAGCTCCATGCGGCGCGTGTCGTAGGAGGATTGCGCATTCACAAGCGCGTAGTTATCCTGCTCTTGTTGCGAGCATAGTTGCGCGTAGTCCACTCGCGAGGCCTTGCCGGCTTCCATTAGCGCTCTCGAGCGTTCGGCGCGGGCTGTGCTCAGACGCAAGGCTTCCTCATAGATGCCTATAGCTTCACGGGCATACAGAAGATTGATGTATACCTGCAGCAGATCTGTCCGGAGAGAGCGAACGGTATTTTGCGTTGTCAGACTGCTTATTTCGGCAAGCACACGGTCGCGCTTTATCGTGTTTTCGCGTTGTCCTCCATTCCACACAGTCCATGCGGCGTTTACGCCGTAGCTGCTGGTGTAGCTGTTGTGCGCACCTTCTCCCCAGGGAGTATTGCTGTAGCCATGCGTGGTAGCGAAATCGAGGGTAGGTTGCCATTGAGCCTTTGCTTCGTCGAGATCAATAGCAGCAGTGCGCTCATCGAGTACAGCTTTCTGCAGCGAGATATTGTGGGCCAGCGCATAGTCCACGCAGTCGTCATATGTCCACACAGAGGCAGAAGCCGATGCCGAGATAAGGAATATGCCGTAAGATAATAAATGCTTCATATTGGCTGAAATCTTTTTTCGTCGGCAATATTAGCACAATATATACATCCGGAGAAAAAAGTTCAACCAACAGCCCTCATCGTCCCATGAACAGGAACATGCATGAGGGAAAATTGATATAAGTGAGACGGCTTATTTCTGTTGCGTTCCCACGGAATGGTCGCGGAGCCACTGCTGCAACGCGGTTTTGTAGCTGTCGCCCACGGGAATGTATGTATCAGCGTCCATGATTATGCGCCCGCGGCTGATCTGCTCAACACAATCCATGTTGACAATGTACGAACGATGCACCTGCAGAAAAGAAGCCGACAAGCGGTCGGATATGGCGGCAAAAGAGCTGAGAGTAAGCAGCGGCGATGCGTTTCCTTCCACATATAGTTGCAGATACTCGCCGTAGCCTTTGATATAGCGCAGACGCTCGAGCGCTACTCGCACGTAGCGGTAGTCAACTTTTACAAACAGTGATTTGTCGGTAGCGGTGGCCGTGCGCGGGGCGTTGGCAGCATGTTCGAGCGCCCGCGAGGCAGCACGCTGGAAGTCCGCGAAAGAGTAGGGCTTGAGCAGATAGTCTATGGCAGCGAGGCGATAGCTTTCCACTGCATATTGCGCATGCGCGGTGGTGAATACCACCATAGGCGGCGATGGAAGGGTAGATATGAGGTCAAGCCCGCTCAGATCGGGCATATTGATGTCGGTGAACATCAGGTCGACGGTAATCTCGGGGGATGTAAGCACAGCCATCGCCTCGCATGCGCTGCTGTATGCGCCAATAAGTTCGAGAAACGGCACTTTTCTGGCGTAAGCACTGAGCTTTTCAAGGGCGATAGGTTCGTCGTCGACAACTATGGTGCGTAGTTTCATGATGTGGGAATGCTGAGACGTGTGAGATATGTGTTGTTTGTGGCCCGTGTTTCAAGCGAGAATTCACCGTGATACAAAAGCGCCAGACGCTTTCGAGCGTTGACGAGGCCGATCCCACCCGGCTCACCCGCCGAAGCTGAAGGATGGAGGCTGTTGAGGCATTCGAAATCCACGTGCCCCTCTGCAAGCTGCATGTGCACAGTGATGAACGATGTTTCGTGATAACTGATACCGTGCTTGAAAGCATTCTCTATGAAAACGAGAAACAGCAGCGGAGGTACCATTACTCCCGCCGAAGCTTCGGCCGCCGGAAAATCGGCACAGATCTTTACCTTGGACAACGGAAAGCGCCGCTGCATCAAACTTATATAGTCCTTCAGAAATTCCACTTCCGCGGATAAAGGAATACGCGGCTGCGAGCTGTCGTACAGCATGTAGCGCATTAGGCGGGACATTTCTATGACCATGTCTTGAGCCACCGCCGGATTAAGCTCAATCATGCCGTGGATATTGTTCAGCATATTGAGGTAGAAATGCGGGTTTATCTGCGCCTTCAGATATGCCAGCTGGTTCTCGGCGTCGGCTTTGAGAAGTCGCTCATGCTCAAGGCGGTCGCGCAGCCGTTGCACAATAAGCGCAATGACAAGATTGAGGCCGAGTATCAGGATATCAAACACAAGGTCGAGAAAAAGCGGAAGCGGCAGGAGCGGGCGAGGCCCCGGACGCATGTGTGCGCCATGTCCAGGCACGCCATGACGGGCCATCTCATCGGCAAATGCAGCATATTGCAAAGCCCATACGGCACCAACGAGGGCCAGAGACAAAGCCAGATAGGCAAGCAGGCGGTTTCGCAACAGAAAACGCGGCACAAGCACATAGTTGTTGACAGCAAAAATGAGAATGAACGGCACCAGACGCCGACACACCGCGACAACGACATCAATGGTGAGTAATGGCTGGGAGGTGTAGCTTCTTGCGCGCATGCTGTCAAGCGCGAAAAAAGCTATGAGCACAGTCCACAGACCGGCATAGATAAGAGTCTCGAGGCGGCGTAGAGGCGTGGTTGTATTCATGGCGTAAAGATACAAAAAAGCAGCCACAGGATGTGTAACTTTAAACGAACCATGCGAAAAATCCCATGAATGGCTACCGCATCCGCTACCGACAGGGCGTTTTTGTGCTATTGCATCATGCGTGCTATTGTCCGTATCAAGCTAATTTCGTATCTTTGCAATTCGGAAAACAAGTGCTATTCTATGGAAAAAAGTAGTTTGCATGGCGTGGATGTGTATCCATTTCGTTCGGCCGATGAAATCATTGATTTTGCCGACAGCCGCAAAGGTATACTGGTGGCTATAAACGCCGAAAAAGTGATGCATGCAACGCCGGAAACGCGACGTATAATCAGTGACAACATAGGTTATTGCGATGGTAGCGGGCCTGTATTGGCCCTGCGGCGCAAAGGCTATGCCGATGTGTGCAAGGTGGCGGGCTGCGATCTGTGGCTACTGATAGTTAAGCGTTTTCACGCTTCGAAGAGTTTCTATATAATAGGTGCTTCTGAAGATGTAAACCGGCAAACGGTTGAGAAACTGAAATCGGAATATCCCGACATCCGCATCGTAGGACGCCGAAACGGTTTTTTCAAAGATGATACCGAGCGCGAGGCTCTGATCTCCGATATTGTGGAGAAGCGTCCGGATGTAGTGTTTGTTGCCATGGGATCGCCGAGACAGGAACTGTTTATGGCAGAAATGCAGCGCCGCCATCCCGATGCCATATATCAAGGGCTCGGAGGGAGTTACGATGTCTATGTGGGACTACACAAAAGAGCCGGTAAATGGTGGACAGACCATCATTTGGAATCATTATTTCAAGTGATACACGAACCCAAGCGCATACGGCGCAAGATAAAATATTGGCGCTTTGCCTGGTGGATGCTTTCCGGCCGGATGTAATCAGTTTTCCACAAGTTCGCACTGCACCTTACCCACCGGAAGCTTACCTTCAAGGCGTAATGGAATGCGGGCTTCATCGGCAGTGATCCACGCATCCATATTGTCGGAGGTCTTTTTCTGATTATCTCCGGTGAAGATAAATGTGATATGATAGCATGGGCGTTTTTTGCCCTTTATCTCCACATCGGTGATACCGCAGTATTTGAATGTGAGCTTCTCCTTCTGCTTTCCTGAAAATATATTGATAGTAAGTGTATGCCCGGGCTTCCAGTCCTCGAAAGGCAGATTGCGCATGTGATAGAATGAGGTCATCATGTCGACTGTGGTTCCCACAGCCGTGAGTGTGCGGGTCTCATCACGGAATATCTTTCCTTTTTTCCATACTTTACGGACGCAATCGCCGGTGTAGGTGGCTCCGCTGCGGGAGAAGCGCACGATGTCGTGTTTTCTCTCATTGCCTTCATGAGCCAGTTTCTCATAGAACACGGGCGAAAAATCGGCGCGCCGCATGGTGGAGTTGAGAGTGTCGCGCACACGAAAGAAGCGATCGGCCCATGGTTCCGATGCGGCTGTGAGCTGTGCCCGGCATTCCTCAGCTCCTCCCGGTAGCATTCGTATGGTGGCGTAGCCGGCAGTCTTGTTGATGAGGCCCCAGCGGTACAGCACTTTGTAGCGCAGGGTTTCATTGTCGAAGGTGCGGGAGTTTCCTGTGGCGCACACCAGTAGAAGGAACGCAGGCAGAAAGAGGAGACGGAGGTTCATAGGGTGATGAATTATTGTTCGTAGTTTTGTTCCTGCGGAAACAGCGGCAGAGAAGCCCGTTGAGCCACGGTGATGCGTTTGTTGCGCCAGCATTTGCGGCATACAGCCACATAACGTTCGTCGCCGCCAATCTCTACCAAGGCTCCTTCCTCAACGATGTCTCCGTTGGAGTCTATTCGTGCGTTGATGATGGTTTTGTTGCCACAGGTGCATGTTGATTTTATCTCGTCGATGGTATCGGCTATCTCAAAAAGGCGTTTGGACCCCTCGAAAAGATGGCTTTGGAAATCGGTACGCAACCCGTAGCATATCACGTTGCTGCCGAAGTCATCTACCACGCGGCTTAGCTGATCCACTTGCGCTGCCGACAAGAACTGAGCCTCGTCGATGAGATACCAGTCAATGGAGGTGCCAGTAGCGTTTACCGTGTCCTTCGCCACTTCATAGAGGTCTGTTTCCGGATAGATCCATGTGCAGTCACGCTGTATGCCGATACGCGATTTAATGACGCTGTCGCCATCGCGCGTATCAACTACCGGCTTCATGCAACGGTAGCTCATGCCTCTTTCTTCAAAATTGTAGGCTGTGGTGAGCAGCAATGCTGTTTTGGCGGAGCCCATGGTGCCGTAGCGGAAATAGAGTTTGCCTTTTTTATAGCGATACATTTTATATAATGTGATATAGTGTGAAATTGTTTACGCGGCTGTAAAGTTAGCAACAATTTCTCAAGTGGCCGCGGTGGCCGCGGAAAAGTTTTTGCAAAAAAAGGAATCTTGACGCATTCATGCGAGAAGCTCGCACATAATACCGTCCGACACAATCCAGTGCTTTTCGGGTATGCTCAACACACCGCCGGCGTATTCCAGCTTGCCGGAGCGCAGAAATCGAGCTGCCCGCCCAAGTAGCGCCTCTGCCTCATCCGGATGGAATGTGCTTAGATCAAGGCCGTCCGATGTGCGCAACCCTGTTATTATACGGTCGTTAAGTCTGTCGACATCGGTTTCGGCATCAATCTGCGCGCCATCGCGTAGCCATCGTGCTATGTTTGCCGGTGAGGCGCGACGCGTACCATCGGCGGCAAGGCTGTGCGCACCGGGACCAAGCCCGAGATATGGGGTGGAGGTCCAATAGGCGGAATTATGGCGGGAGCGCATCTCCGGGCGTGCGAAATTGGATATTTCGTAATGCTCAAAACCCGCATCGGATGCTATCCTGCATAAAATATGATACATCTGTGCCACCGTGTCGTCGTCGACCGGTGTGATACGCCCCGCGGCAAGCATTGCCGTGAGGCGCGTGCCGGGTTCGTAGCTTAGTGAATAGGCGGATAGATGAGTTATACCGGTATCCAGCAATCGCCGCAGGCTCGTTTCCCACGATGCCGGTGTTTGCCCTGGCAGACCGTATATAAGATCGGCACTGATGTTGTCGAAGCCGGCGTCGCGAAGGGTACTCAACGCAGTAATGGCTTCGGCTGCGGAATGCCGGCGTCCCACACTCCGCAGTTCATCATCGTTAAGGCTCTGGATGCCCATACTGACACGGTTGAAACCCATGCCCAACCATTCTCCGGCATTTTTGGCGGTGACATCATCGGGATTCACTTCTATTGTGCGCTCGCACGCGCCACCCATCGGTATCGCATCGCAAATGCGCGCGAGAGCTGAAGATGGAAGCGAGGATGGTGTGCCACCTCCGAAATAGACGGTAGATACGGGGTGGGAGGCCAGTTCCTGACGGCGGCATGCATATTCAGCGACAATACCGTCCAATGTGGCTGCGACTGTATCGGTGCGCGGAGTGCTGAAAAAATCGCAGTAGTAGCACTTTGCGCGGCAGTAGGGTATGTGTATGTATATTCCTGCCATTCAGAATTTTCGCACTTATTCATCAACTCGCGGCACACGCCCGCACATGGGAGCGAACACGCAATAGGAACACGTTACGGACCCTTCCTCTGCCTGCGTGAATGGTTTTTCCGGATCGAAGATCTGCTCTACAAGTTGCCGGAGCATGGGCATGAATTCTTCGCTGACACTGTGATAGTCTGTCACGTCATGGCCTCCGATGCGCACGGGGCTGATGCCACCGCGCGCATCCATTGTGCGGAAAGTATAGAGCACAGGGTGGATGGCAATTTCGGTGGACTGCATCGAGGCGTAGGCCTCGCAGTAAGCAAGGATCTGCAGTATGGCATCGAAGCGGCTGTCGTCGGCACGGAAAAGTGCAGCCACCGATGGAGCCTCGGTCTCATCGCCACCGGTCTTGTAGTCTATGAAGCGCAGTCCACCGGCAGTCTCATCCACGCGGTCGATGTACATCTTGAAATTAATAGATAGCGATGGACTTATGTGCCATGGCCCCTTGACGAGCATTTCTCCCTGGACATACCGGAAAGACGTATCGGCTGTAGGACACCAGGCTGCTCGCTCATGGCCGAACATGCTGCTGAGAAAGTCGATTATCAGATCGCGGACAATTTGCCCTTCCACAGGTAGTTCGGCAGCAGAATCGGCCTCACGATGGTAATAATGTTTGTTGATGAGCTGCTCGATGAGGGGAGTGTAGCGCTCTTTCATATGCGCGGCGAGGCCGGCAAGTATGGGCGCCGTGATAGGTTTTTGGCTATAATCATTGTAGATACGCTCTGCCGCCTCGTGGAGGATGGTACCGTACACGGCCGATGTTATATACTCCGTCACCTCATCTTCCCCGCGAAATCCGCAAGCGTATTGGAGGAAAAATTTGAGCCCGCAATGCTTGAATGTCTTGAGCGCAGATGCCGAGATGTACCTGTCGCCATCAGCAAGAAAGCGTTCGAGCAGACGGCGCACTGAGGGCGTCTTGGCCACTGATACAACCCGCTTTTCAGGTGCATTGGCCCCGACGCTTACCGACCGGAATCTCAGATTCCCGGACGAGTGAAGATATCGCAACTGGGTGAGAAAGCGCGATGCTTCGCCTGTACCTGCCGATGCATCGCGTGCGTCGTACAGGAGTGCTACGCGCGAGGCGCGTGCAATCAAACGGTAAAAATAGTAGGCTGCATCCGTTTCATCCCGGTCGGTGGGGGGCAATCCATAACCTGCACGCAACGCGTTGGGTATCATCGTCTTCACACTATTGCGCTGCGGAAACACACGTTCGTTCATCGACAGGATGATAAGGTTGTCGAAGTCGAGGCCGCGCGTTTCAGCCACGCTCATGATCTGCAATCCTTTCAGGGGGGTGCCGGCCATTGTGATGGGATAGGAGTGCAATGCGCGCTCGAACAGCGCGAAATACGATTTTTCCCCGGCATCTACATTATGCGCCTCAACCAGTGACGCAAGTCCATCGATTTCCCTGTGCAGATACTCAAGAATGCCAAGCTCCCACGCCGCACGGTTTCCAGCCGCAGCAGCAAGCATGGCATGAAGTCCTTCTACAAGCGAGGTGAGATATCCGCGCACACCTCCAATGAAACGCGTATCGTCGACGGCACGGAAAATAAAAGCAAGAGCCGGGGCTATTCTACCGATATGGTCGGCCTCAAGAGTATATAGATTGTTGGTTTTGATATACTCTTTCAACGCAGCTCCCTGCTCGCCGGCCGCTGTGCGCAAATGCGGATGGTTCACCACCTCAAGGATATCTTCGTGGAAGAAACGCCATGTGCCGCGTATGCGGCGCGCACGCATCTGCATTGATACAACCGACCGCAGGAGTGCCGCGAAAGCCGTGCCCGCAAAGGGTACACTCATAGTGATGTTGACAGAGCGCAACTGCTCAGGGAGACTATGTAGCAACGGCATCAGCAAAGATTCATCAGGCAATATCAGTGCTGTACCGATGGCATCGTCGGTATCAATGAAGCCATCGGCTATCCATCCGGACAGAATGTCTGCCGCCATTTTGGTCTGCGCCGTACGCGATGGCACCGCTATTACATCAATATCGGGCATTCCCGTGATCGGATCGAGATTGAACCCTTCCGGCATAGGAAAACGGGAAGAGAGAGAATCAAGGGTCCTGAAGGCTGCGTTGCCGCGATCTATAAACCCTCCGGCAGTGCGGATGAACGGCGAAGCTGTGTCCCAGAAAAAATCCGCGGCATTGATTCCTTTCAGATAGTCGAATATGAGCGTTTCCACTACCCCGGGGTCATTAAAGCCTATAAACGCATATTTGTCCGGGCCTATGAGTTCACGGCCGGATGTGCGCAGGCGACTGAGCGCCTCGCGGTGCTGCATACCGGCCGTAGCAAGCCCACGCTGGCGCAGACGTGCTGTAAACGCCTCATACATATCGCCCAGCAGGGTCCATAAAGAGACGAAACGGGCTGCCATATCGGTATGGCTATCGTGGCCCACGTGCCGCCAAAAAGAACCAACGGAATCGGGCACAGCATGTTCGCCCCACAATTCACGGACCACAGCCTTCTGCTCATCATCGAGATAGTCGGCGGAAATCTCCTTGAGACGGCTAAGATTGGTATATAGCTCCCGGGCGCTTACGCCGTTGCGGTCGATCTCATCGAAATCAGAGAGAATCATCTCTCCCCAAAAGATAAACTTGTCGAAATCTCTGGCTTCGTCAGGGCGGCCGTAGGAAGCAAGCGTGTCGCGATAGGCATCATACAGCTCAAACAGCGCATCGCGATGAGGTATTTCAGGACATTCGGCAAGGCGCGCTACAAACGCACCTATCGTTATGAAGCGGGGCATGAAGGAGGTGCCGACTATGCGCTGCTGCATATATCGCTTGAGAAAACGTCCGCTTCGCCGGTTAGGAAAAACGAAGACATAATCCTCAAGACGCCTCGCGGCATGTCTGTCGGTATAGAAATCGGCTACCTGTTCAAGAAATTTTCGGGAAGGCATATCGGCAGGTTCAGCGCTTGAGCAACAGTATCACTTTAAGAGCCACATCAAAGCACACGATCCTCGGATTGGTGTTGCCGGCGATGTCGGCCCGGGCGGTGTCGAACACAGTCATGAGTTGCTCCACATTGCGCTCGTTGACAAACGGAGAGAAATTGCGGCTGAAAGCCTCTTCCTCCGGGGTCATTCTGTTGAGGTCGCCCACGCGGAGCGCATAGACATAATTCTCGCGCAACATACCTGTTGCGTATTCAAAAAACGACAGCAATGTCTCGCGTCCTTCGGCTGCAAGGCTGTCGCCCCAGCCGCGTAGCTCCACTATCTTGCGCTGATAGGCCAGACGCATGAGCGTGATGAACTGTTCCAGACGATCGTGGCTTCGGCTTGAAGTGCCCAGAAGAGAGGCTGCCTTATTGAGGTTGCCTTCGGAAAGACGTGCAATCTCGGCAGCATCATCCGCTGAAAGCCCCTTCTCTCCCATAAGCCATGCCACCACCTCGGCATCGTCGTAGCGGCGCACCTCCACACGCTGTGTGCGTGAATATATTGTGGGGAGTATAGCCCGCGGATTGTTGCTCACGAGTATGAACCTGGTATCGTCGGAGGGCTCCTCTATGAGCTTCAAAAGTTTATTGGCCGTGGGCTCCTGCATTCTTTCCGGCAACCACATCAACACCACTTTATAGCGTGCGCCATGGGCTGTGAAACTGAGACGCCGCAGGAGCTCCGCTCCTTCATCTACATACATCACCGGCTGGGCGTTGACGTTGTCGAGCTTGACGAGCCATCTGTCGAAATCCATCATAGGGGTTTCTGCCAAAAAGTCGCAAAACACGTCTATATAGTCGGATGATACCGGCGCACGGCTATCGTTTTTTTTCTTTACAACCGGAAAAGAAAAGATGGTGTCGATATGGTTGAACGACTGGTGCTGCAGACATGCCGGACAGACCCCGCATGGTTCTCCCCCTGAGCGATGCTCACAATGCAGATACTGGGCAGTGGCACGGGCAAGGGCAAATTTGCCTGCGCCGGACGGCCCCTCGAGCAGCAACGCGTGGGGCAGTTTGTCGGAGTCGACCATCATGCGCAGCCGCGCCTTGATGTCGTCATGAAATGGTATGTCGGCAAATCGCATGCTGAGGATATATTATCGCTCCCGGCGTCCGTTGGCGGCAACATAACGGCGCACCTCCTGAAAGAGATCCGTGGCAAACACGAATTCATTCAAAGCCTGGTTGGATGTGGTGTATATCTCGTTCATGTTGCCCACCCATTCGCGGTATCCCTTGTTGATGAATATGATATTCTCGCCTATACCAAGCACTGAATTCATATCGTGAGTGTTGATGACTGTGGTCATGTTATACTCATGGGTGATATCGCTGAGCAACTCGTCGATGAGGATCGATGTCTTAGGGTCGAGACCGGAATTGGGCTCATCGCAGAACAGATAGCGCGGGTTAAGGGCTATGGCACGGGCTATGGCTACGCGTTTCTGCATACCGCCGGAGATCTCGCTCGGAAATTTATTCTCAGCGCCCTTCAGATTGACGCGTTCGAGACAGAAGGCGGCCCGGTCCCGCATCTCGCCACGGCTCATGGATGTGAACATCACAAGCGGAAACATGACGTTGCCCATGACTGTCTCGGAATCAAACAACGCCGACCCCTGAAACAGCATACCTATTTCCTTGCGAAGATCCTTGACCTCCGTGGTGTTCATCGACATTATGTCGCGTCCGTCGAATAATATAGATCCCTTTTCGGGTCTCATGAGACCCACGAGAGATTTGAGCATCACAGTCTTGCCGGAACCGCTCTGACCGATGATAAGGTTTGTCTTCCCCGTCTCAAATGTAGCGCTCACATCGTGCAACACTGTGACGCCGTCAAAACTCTTGGTGATATTTTTTACCTCAATCATTGCAGGAGAAGTTTAGTGAGTATGACATCGAAAAGCAGGATGAGGATGCTGCTCGACACAACCCCGTTGGTACTTGCCTTGCCTACATCGAGAGCACCGCCCTTGACATAATAGCCGAAGAACGATGCCACGGTGGCTATGATGAAAGCAAACACGAGGGATTTTATGAGACCATACCATACATACCACTCCTGGAAAAGAGCCTGAAGGCCGTATACGTAGCGCGAGACGGTTATGATATCGGTAAATTGCGCCACAAGCCATCCTCCTATAAACGAGGTGGCGATACACAGCACACCAAGCACAGGCATGAAACCTACAAACGCGATGATCTTCGGCAGCACGAGATAGTTGGCGGAATTGACACCCATGATCTCCAGGGCGTCGATCTGCTCAGTCACACGCATAGTACCGATCTCGGATGCGATGTTGCTGCCCACCTTGCCGGCGAGTATAAGACAGAGTATACTGTTTGAGAATTCCAGCAGTACGATGTCGCGCGTGGCCAACCCCACCGTATAGGCAGGAATGAGCGGCGACATTATGTTCAGCTGCATCTGTATGGCTATCACAGCACCTATGAACACTGAAATTATGAGTACGAGGGGAATGGAGTCTATACCCAGCTTCACCACTTCGTCGAGCACACGCTTGCCGAATACTTTCCATTTGTCCGGAAGCGCGAACACGCGCTTCATGAAAAGGCAGTAGCGCCCGAAAGTTGCTATGGAGTTTGTAAGTAACATATTATTATTGTTGTCGGCTACAAATTTACGAAAAAGTTTTTTGTTTCCGTGTCATTCACATAGTGGAAAAGGTGTTTTGTACCACAAATCTGTATAAAAAAGAAAGGGCTGTATCTCACGACAGAGCCCTCTAATAATCTACAATCTATAAATGCTTCTCTTGCATGTCTCGCACGAAGTGGAGCGAAACAGCGTTCAAAATTACTATTTTTCGGCGAGAATACCAAATTATGGTTGTTCCCGCTCAGCAAGAATAGCCTCTGCCATGGCCTGAGCGGCTCGGCGGCCATCCCCCATGGCGAGTATTACTGTCGCGCCGCCGCGCACTATATCGCCTCCGGCATAAAGCAACGGGAGAGAAGTGCGGAGATGCTCGTCGACGGCAAGTGTGCCGCGGCGTGTCACCTCAAGACCGTTGATAGAACTCGGGATAAGGGGATTTGGAGATACTCCAACACTGACAATCACCTCATCGGCTGCGATCTCCACAGTTTCGCCCTCAATAGGTTCGGGGCTGCGGCGACCTGATGCATCAGGCTCGCCCAAGCGCATTTTCTGCAACAGAACCAAGCGCACGTGACCGCTATCATCCCCAATATAGGCTATCGGATTATGCAAGGTCATGAAAGTGACACCCTCCTGCTGCGCATGGTGTATTTCCTCCACGCGCGCCGGCATTTCCTCCATGCTGCGCCGGTACACAATGATGGCCTCTTCGGCGCCCATGCGGCGGGCGGTGCGCACGGAATCCATGGCGGTGTTGCCTCCTCCCACTACAATCACGCGGTGGCCTTTCTCCACCGGGGTCATTGACCCGGGGCGCCCAGCGCCCATCAGGTTTATACGGGTAAGGTATTCGTTGCTGGAATATACGCCATTAAGATTTTCCCCCGGAATACCCATAAAACGCGGCAAACCGGCACCACTTGCCACAAAGATACCGCTAAAACCGGCATTCACAAGATCGTCATAACTGAGAGTCTTGCCCACGACGGTATCCTTTTCAAAACGCACACCCATGGACGCGAGCCGACTTAGTTCGGAATCCACGACACTATTGGGTAGCCTGAATTCCGGAATGCCATACTTCAGCACGCCTCCTATCTCATGCAAGGCCTCAAAAACTGTGACATCGAAGCCGCGCGCGGCCATCTCGCCGGCGAATGACAATCCCGCCGGGCCGGAACCCACCACTCCGACTTTTATGCCGAGTGGCCGATGCGGTATTGGCTCCGCCATACAACCTTCAGCACGGGCAGTATCGGCCGCATAACGCTCGAGATAGCCTATTGCCACAGGCTCTTTTTTCATCTTCAGATATATGCAGCGACTTTCGCACTGACGCTCCTGAGGGCACACACGGCCGCACACGGCGGGTAGGGCGCTGGAACGTGATAGCACGGTAGCCGCACCACCGATGTCGCCCCGCTGTATGTTTTTTATAAACGACGGTATATCGATTCCCACCGGACACCCGCCCACACAGCCAGGTGCCGGACAGTCCAGACATCGGGTAGCTTCCAATACAGCCTGCTGTGGCGTCAAGCCCATGTTCACTTCTTCGTTGTTGTGCACACGTTCTTCCGGCGGGAGCATAGGCATTACCGCACGCGGAATAGCCGTACGCTCTCCGGCGGGTAAAGCGGCCCGAAGCTCGCATCGCCAAGGGGCATTTCTGTCGGTGAGTTCGTCGCTCATGGTTTTGTAGTATAGGCGCGCATGCGCATGATCATTTCATCGAAATCCACCTGGTGGGCGTCAAATTCGGGGCCGTCAACACACACGAAACGGGTCTTGCCGCCAACGGTAACACGGCAAGCTCCGCACATTCCGGTTCCATCTACCATAATGGTATTGAGAGAGCAGATGGTGGGCACGTTATAGCGACGCGTGAGCTCGGCTACATATTTCATCATCACAGCCGGCCCGATGGCCACGGCCTCATCTACCGGCTCGCGTTGCAGCACTTCTTCAGCGCCGGTGGTCACAAGGCCCTTCTGTCCATACGAACCATCATCGGTCATGACTATGAGTTCGTCGGACCATCTGCGCACCTCGTCCTCAAGAATGACAAGGTCCTTGTTGCGTGCAGCAATCACGCTCACCACACGGTTGCCGGCTTCTTTCATGGCCTTTACGATAGGCAGAAGCGGAGCCACCCCGACACCGCCGCCGCAGCACAACACTGTGCCTCGGCGGCCAATATCGGTGGCCCGGCCGAGGGGACCTACCACATCGTCGAAACAATCGCCGGTTTCAAGAGCGCATATGCGCTCGGTGGAGGCGCCCACGGCCTGCACAATAAGCGTTATGGTGCCACGCTGCACATCCGCATCGGCTATAGTGAGCGGAATGCGCTCACCACCGGCACCTGTGCGCACTATGACAAAGTGGCCCGCACGCCTGGCACGGGCCACACGCGGCGCTTCCACCACTATGCGATATACTTTCTCCGAGAAGCGCGATTTTTCAACGATGCGGAACATGGCGCTATCTCACGCCTCCTCGTTGGCTGTATCCTCGTTCTTCCCGGCAGGCACAAACTCGGTGATACCGGCTGCGATGAGCTGATTGTACCAGGCGAGGGCTTTGCGGATATCACTTGTATACACGCGCTCGCGGTCGAAATCAGGCAGAACTTTCGCAAAATATTCACGCACAGCGTCATCGCTGTCGAGAGCTGCCATGTCGACTGCTTTGCCGCCTTCGAGTTTGCTGATGCTGTCGTAGATTGTGTAGAGGGGCACATCCTCGTCGGTTGTGTACATGGCGATATCGGCCAGCGACATCACCTTGTCGCGCATGTAGGCGGGACGGCGTTTGCCGGTGGCGAGTTCCTCGACGATAAGCATGTTTTTGCCCTGGCTCACAAGTTTGAAAAGGCCGGGCTTGCCGGATATGGAAAGAATTCTTTCGTTCATAGAAGTATTGTTAACTAAATTCATCGGCAAAATTAGTACTTTGCCGCGAAATTTCGTTAACTTTGCATGCTAAAAATAATATATTGAACCGAAACCATGTCGTTGTACCTGAAATATCTGTTCCAGCTCATACTGTCGCCATCGCGCGGATGGGAGGATATCTCGCACGACGGAGCCGACCCGGAAGAGCTGTTGCGTAAGGGATTTTATCCTCTCACCGGCATAGCCGCAGCTACGGAATTCATACGTCTGTTCTACGAGCGCGATGCCGGCATCGGACATGTGCTGCAGAGTGCCATAGCTCTCTTCTGCGCATTTTTCGCATCATTGTTTCTTTGCCGTATGATTCTGGATGCCTTGTTGCCGAAAGTAACGGAAGGGAATATGAGCGAACGGCGCACGGCCACCCTTAATATAATGAGCCTGGGATTGATGGAACTGATATCCGTAATCTCCAATTGCGTGCCTACAGGCCTGACATTGCTGCACTTCCTACCTATCTATGCCTTGCTGATATATTATAAGGCCTCCAGGTATATGGCAGTGCGCCAGGACAGCGAGATGTATTACCTGTTTATCGGATTGCTGACAGTGATAATGGTTCCATTGGGACTAATATGGCTGTTTTCGCTGATATTGGGTTGATAATATAGAAGAAATGAACGCTAAAGACGTCAACATAAAAAACCGCCGCGCCACCTACGATTATGCCATCGTGGAGACGTTCACCGCCGGCATTGTGCTAACGGGCACTGAAATAAAATCCCTGCGCCAGGGCAAGGCCAGTCTGGTGGACACATTCTGCTACGTGGATAAAGGGGAGGTGTGGGTGAAGAATATGTATATAGCCGAATATTTCTACGGCACATACAACAATCATGCAGCCCGCCGCGACCGCAAACTGCTGCTGCAGCGCAAGGAAATACGCCGTCTTGAAAAGGACGGAAAAGAGTCGGGCTTTACGATTGTGCCGTTGCGGATGTTCATCAATGAGCGCGGTCTCGCCAAACTTGTCATTGGTCTTGCCAGAGGCAAAAAGGAATACGACAAGCGCCAGAGCATACGCGAACGCGAAGACAAGCGCGCGATAGCAAGAATGTTTCAGAAAAAATAATACAAACCATACTAATATATATGTATAGAACTAAGACATGCGGCGAACTTCGTCTGAGCGACGCTGGCAGCCGGGTTACACTTGCCGGCTGGGTGCAGCGCAGCCGCAAGATGGGAGGTATGACATTTGTTGACATGCGCGACCGTTATGGTCTGACGCAGGTGGTATTCAATGTGGAGAACGATGCCGCTCTCACGGAAGCCGCCAACCATCTTGGCCGTGAATACGTGATTCAGGTAACAGGAACTGTGGCCGAACGCACCTCCAAAAATCACAACATACCCACCGGCGACATAGAGATCATCGCCGAAAAACTGACGGTGCTGAACTCCAGCGAAGTTCCTCCATTCACCATAGAAGACGACACCGACGGTGGAGACGACCTGCGCATGAGATATCGCTATCTCGACCTGCGCCGCGCCCCCGTGCGCAGCAATCTTGAGCTGCGCCATCGCATGACCATGGAGGTACGCCGCTATCTGGACAGCAAAGGCTTTCTGGAAATCGAAACTCCCATGCTTGTCGGGTCCACCCCTGAAGGCGCACGCGACTTCGTGGTGCCTTCGCGCATGAATCCGGGACAGTTCTACGCACTTCCCCAGAGCCCACAGACACTGAAGCAGTTGCTCATGGTGAGCGGCATGGACCGATATTTCCAGATTGTGAAATGTTTCCGCGATGAGGACCTGCGCGCCGACCGCCAGCCGGAGTTCACACAGATCGACTGCGAAATGAGTTTTGTGGAACAGGACGACATCATCAATCTTTTCGAGGGTATGGCCAAGCATCTCTTCAAGGAGTTGCGTGGAGTGGAACTCACCGAACCTTTCATCCGCATGCCATGGGCCGATGCCATGAAATACTACGGCAGCGATAAGCCCGATCTCCGCTTCGACATGCGCTTTGTTGAGCTCATGGACGTGCTCAAGGGACACGGTTTCGGCGTGTTCGACAACGCAGCATACATAGGCGGCATCTGCGCAAAGGGGGCCGCAAGCTACACACGCAAGCAACTGGACGAACTTACGGACTATGTGAAGCGTCCGCAAATCGGTGCCAAAGGCATGGTATATGCCCGTGTGGAGGCCGATGGAAATGTAAAAAGCAGCGTCGACAAGTTCTATACACAGGACACACTTCAGGAATTGCGCAAGGCTATGAATGCAGAGCCAGGCGACCTCATCCTTATCCTCAGCGGAGATGATGTGATGCGCACCCGCAAGCAATTGTGCGAACTGCGCCTGGAAATGGGACGCCGCCTCGGATTGCGCGACAAAAATAAATTCGCATGCCTATGGGTAGTCGATTTCCCCATGTTTGAATGGAGCGAAGAAGAACAGCGCCTTATGGCCATGCACCATCCGTTCACACATCCTAAGGACGAGGACATCGCTTTGCTCGATACCGATCCCGCCGCTGTGCGCGCCGATGCCTACGATATGGTTGTGAATGGCGTGGAAGTGGGTGGCGGCTCCATCCGTATCCACGACAGCGCCCTTCAGGCCAAGATGTTTGAGATTCTGGGATTCACTCCGGAAAAGGCTCAGGAACAGTTCGGCTTCCTGATGAACGCCTTCAAATTCGGCGCTCCCCCACACGGAGGTCTTGCCTATGGCCTGGACCGCTGGGTTTCGCTTTTCGCCGGCCTCGACAGCATACGCGACTGCATAGCATTCCCGAAAAACAACAGTGGCCGCGATGTGATGCTCGATGCTCCCGCTCCGCTCGACCAGAAACAGCTTGATGAACTGCAACTGGAGTTGGCCAAGCCTGAAGCCGAATCCTGATCCCGTATGCAGATAAAGCATATAATAGCAGCCATAGAGGAGATTGCTCCGCCCGCCTTGCAGGAGAACTGGGATAACAGTGGCCTGCAGGTGGGCGACCCCTCGGCGGAATGCAGCGGAATACTCGTTTGCCTTGACCCCACGGAAGCAGTTGTGGCCGAAGCGGCGGAGCGTGGCTGCAATCTTGTGGTATCGCACCATCCGCTGCTCTTCCGCGGCATCAAACGGCTCTCAGGCACCACTCCGGTGGAACGGTGTGTGGTTGCGGCAATAAAGAACGGCATTGCCATCTATAGCGCCCACACCTCGCTCGACAGTGCGGAGGGTGGGGTGAGCTACGCAATGGCAACTATGCTGGGCGCACGGGTGCAGCGAGTGCTTCACACGGCGGACAATTCATTGCTGGAACTTACCGTATACACTCCGCGCGATAAGGCTGATGAAGTGCGCGCCGCCCTGTCGGACGCCTCGTTGGCCACGGATGCACCGGTGATGATGTCCGAAACAGACAGGACATCGGATGCAATAGGATCTGATTCTGATGGTCTGCCGATACTGGAAATCACACATACGCCTCTTACCGCCCTGACTATTGAACTGCCGTCGCACCGCCGCCGCGAAGCGGAGATCGCTCTCGCAGGAATGGGCGCCGCTGTGTCCTGGAGCTTCAAAAAACTTGAGGAAGCCGACCCGCGCACTGGTCTCGGAGTAGTGGCTGAATTTCCAGAGCCATTGGACACCCATGCGTTTATCGACAGAGTGAAATCGGCGTTCGGCATCCCGGTGGTGCGTTGCAACGCACTTCCGCCCGACGGAGAAAAAATCAGCCGCATAGCAATGTGCGGAGGAGCAGGCGGCGAGTTTATATCCGATGCCGTGCGTGCAGGAGTTCAGGCATATATAAGTGCCGACATCCGATATCACGACTTCGGCGAATGGGCTGACCGCATTTTTATAGTAGATGCAGGACATGCGGAAACCGAAAGCTGCACAAAAATGCTTTTTGTGCAACATATTAAAGAAAAATTCGCTAACTTTGCAGTCTATATTTCAGCAACAGAAAAGAATCCCATAAATTACTTGTAATAGCATATGGCCACCGAAAAGAAAAACGACGCCGGTCTCAGCGTAGAGTCGCGCCTGAAATCCCTTTACGAACTTCAGACCATTCTATCCGAGATAGACCGTATCAAGACAATACGCGGCGAGCTTCCTCTGGAAGTGAAGGATTTGGAGGACAGCCTCGCAGGCCTGCACACACGTATCGAAAACTACACCCGCGACATTGAGAATCTTAAGCGCGATGTGGCGTCGGAACACGAGAAAATCCGTAGCTGTCAGGTGCTTATCGACCGCTACAAGGAGCAGCTCGACAATGTGCGCAACAATCGCGAATTTGACCTTCTCACCAAAGAAGTGGAGTTTCAGACACTTGAAATCGAGCTCGCAAACAAGCACATCAACGACTACACCCGTTCCATAGAGATCAAGACAGCTGAGATATCCGCTACCGAGGACAAGGCCCGCGATCAGGCCCATATCCTGGAGGAAAAGAAAGCTGAGCTGGATGAGATCATCAGCGAGACACGTCAGGATGAGGAAAACCTGCGCGAGAAAGCCAAATCCCTTGAGCCCAAAATTGACGAGCGCACACTCGCGGCCTTCAAGCGCATACGCAAGAATGCCCGCAACGGCCTCGGCATTGTGTATGTGCAGCGTAACGCTTGCGGCGGTTGCTTCAACCGCATCCCCCCGCAAAAGCAGATGGAAATAAAGCTCCACAAGAAAGTGATCGTGTGTGAGTACTGCGGCCGAATCATGATCGACCCCGCTCTTGCCGGCGTCGAGGATGCGCAGTAATCGTTTTACCACAATACAATAACAGAGCGATGCGGATTGTAACGACAATACCGCATCGCTCTGCCATTTATTACAGCACAAATATCGCATATACCGACGGTAGGCCGATGGGATGCCGGCGCCACTGTCGTTTGTTTTTGCTGTTTCAGCAAAAATGCGTAAATTTGCCAATCATAAACCATTGAATTCAATAACAGCAATAATATGGAACGTGAAGTTCGCGTAAGATTCGCGCCGTCGCCCACCGGACCCCTGCATATTGGTGGCGTGCGTACAGCTTTGTATAACTTTCTTTTTGCCCGCCGCCATGGCGGAAAGATGATACTCCGCATTGAAGACACAGACTCCCAACGCTTTGTGCCCGGAGCTGAAGCCTACATAAATGAGGCTCTCGCATGGCTCGGGATAGAATTTGATGAAGGAGTGAAGGAGGGCGGCCCTTACGGACCGTACAAGCAAAGCGAACGACGTGACATCTACCGCGAATACGTGCAGAAACTGATCGACGCCGGACGCGCATACTATGCCTTCGACACTCCGGCCGAACTGGAGGCCAAGCGTGCCGAGGTTGCCAATTTTCAGTATGACGCTTCCACCCGCGGCACAATGCGCAACTCACTTGCGATGCCTGCGGAAGAAGTGAAGGTCCTTATGGATGCAGGCACGCCCTATGTGGTACGCTTCCTGGTAGAACCCGGACGCGACGTAGAGGTAAACGACCTGATCCGCGGAAAGGTGGTGATCAAGAGCGATATACTTGACGACAAAGTGCTGTACAAAAGCGCAGACGACCTCCCGACATATCATCTGGCGAATATTGTCGACGACCATCTGATGCGCGTATCTCATGTGATCCGTGGCGAGGAGTGGCTCCCGTCGGCACCTCTGCATGTGCTTTTGTACGAGGCTTTCGGATGGGCCGACACAATGCCCGATTTCGTGCATCTGCCTCTGCTGCTCAAACCCGACGGAAAGGGAAAACTGAGCAAGCGCGACGGCGATCGTCTTGGGTTCCCCGTTTTCCCGCTGGAATGGCACGACCCCAAGAGCGGAAACATCTCCACCGGATATCGGGAGAGCGGCTATCTGCCGGAAGCGGTAGTCAATTTCCTCGCATTATTGGGATGGAATCCCGGCGACGACACCGAGGTGATGTCAATGGATGAACTAATAAAAAAATTCTCCTTCGAGCACTGCTCCAAGAGTGGTGCAAAATTTGCATTTGAAAAAGGCAAGTGGTTTAACCACACGTATTTGCAAGAAATATCTAATGCAGAACTTGCAACATTATTCAAGCCTGTATTGTTGCAGCATGGTGTGAATCCGGAGGATTTTTCCGACGAATATATCACACGAGCTGTGGCCATGGTAAAAAGCCGCATCAATTTCGTAAGCGAGCTATGGGACCACGCACGCTTTTTCTTTATCGCGCCCGACAGCTACGATGCAAAGGCCGTAAAAAAACGTTGGAGTGCGGAAACACCTGCCATCATGACAGAACTCGTGGATGTGCTGGAGGGACTTGACGATTTTTCTTCGGCCGCGGCCGAACCGGTAGTACTCGCCTGGATCGCCGACAAGGGCTACCATCTCGGCAATGTGATGAACGCTTTCCGTCTGGCAGTTGTCGGCGAATGCAAGGGCCCCCACATGTTTGACATCACCGAACTGATGGGATGTGCCGAAACCGTACGCCGCATCCGCATTGCCGCCGAACGTATCCAGATCCCCGAATGACGCCACTGTACAACGCCGGAATCGCACTCTACCGCGCGGCCGCAAAAGTGGCTGCGTTGCGTTCGCGCAAAGTTGCATCGATGCTAAAAGGGCAACATGCCGCTTTGAGCGAGCTCGCCGCAGAGCGGCAGCGCGTGGCTCCGGGAGGTTATGATCTCTGGGTGCATGCGGCCTCCTTGGGGGAGTTCGAACAAGGACGGCCGCTCATGGAGCAATTCCGCCGGAAAAACCCCGGAGCGCGCATCCTGCTGTCGTTCTTCTCGCCTTCCGGCTATGAAGTGCGCAAAAATTATTCCGGTGCCGATACGGTGGTGTACCTTCCGTTCGACACACCTTTGGCCTCAGCCCGTTTTATAGAAGCGGCAAAACCCGCCAGGGCCGTATTCGTAAAATACGAATTCTGGGGAAACTACATCACGCGTCTGCACAAGTTGGGCATACCCGTATATATAATTTCGGCAATTTTTCGTCCCGGACAAATTTTCTTCAAGCCCTGGGGCGGCGAATTCAGAAAAATCCTGCATAGCTACACGCATCTGTTTGTACAGGACGAGGCTTCTGCACAATTGCTTGCACGTTTCGGAGTAAAAAATGTGAGCGTGGCCGGAGACACCCGATTCGACCGCGTGAGCGACATCCTGGCCTCCAGGCGCGAACTTCCGGAAATCGAAGCCTTCAAGGCATCATCTCCGTTCACTCTCATAGCAGGAAGCAGTTGGCCCCAGGATGAAGACATGTACATAGAATGGCTACACTCGCATCCCGAAGTAAAAGCCATCTGCGCGCCTCATGAATTTGATGCGCAGCGACTTGAGAACCTGCGACTGCGACTTGGAAGCGGAGCTGTGCTATATTCCGAATACAAGACCGGCAATATAAGCCCCGAGGATGTGCAATACCTTATCATCGACTGCTTCGGGTTGCTCAGCAGCATGTACCGCTACGCCGATGTGGCCATAGTGGGTGGAGGATTTGGAGCGGGAATACACAATCTGAATGAAGCCGCCGTCTATGGCATCCCGGTTGTGTTCGGGCCACGCCACCGGAAGTTCAAGGAAGCCTCCGACCTAATAGCTTGCGGAGGCGGCTATTCAGTGGATAGTCCCGCAGCCGGGCGCTCCGTGCTTGAGAAACTGCTGGCCGACAAGTCGGCGCGTATTACTGCAGGCCGGGCCGCCGGCGCATATATCAGCAGCCACATCGGAGCTACAGACCGAATCTACAAAGAGATATTCATCTAACCTATATACTATAATATGATAAAAGTCGGAATACTCGAAGCTGCCTCGGCCACCGGAGCCGAGATCGTGCGCATACTCCTGAATCATCCCGACATAGAACTGACATGGGCCCAAAGCAGCGTGGCTCAAGGACCGTTGCCTTCGGCCATCCGTGGCATAGCAGGGGAGTGCCGGCTGGCTTTCTGCCGCCAACCGGCCGAACCGGTGGATGTAGTGCTCAACTGCTCGCCCGTGCCGGTGTCGCCGGATCTCCTCTCCCGCATAGCTTCAGACCCGGCTACCGTGCGCGTGATTGAAACGGCGGCCGACGATGTGCCCGACACGTACACCTACGGCCTGTGCGAGCTCAACCGCAAAGCGCTCGTGCGCGGCGCCATGGCGGCAAGACATGTGTCGCCGCTTGCCATGGCTGTGGAGCTTGCATTGCTGCCACTGGCCAAAAATTTATTACTGAACTCCCCGATATACGTATCCGCTGTCACGGGCACATCTTCTGGACGTGGCATCACGCGCCGGTGCTGCGGAAAGCTGCCGGAATGCGACGAGATCGCAGAAGCCATGCGGCTGGCCCAGTCGAGTTTCTACCAACCGGTGGACATTGTGGAAATGCGTGCCGGAGCATCCGAGGGCCTGATGGCCGTGGTGAGCGTTCAGTGCGGTATGGCTCTTGGAGAAATACGTCCGCTTTTCGAAAAAACGTACGACGATCATAATTTCACATTCGTAAGCACCGAAAATGTGGACACAAGGGATATCGCAGGCACCAACAAATGCCTCCTGCACCTTGACAAAGAAGGCGACATGCTCCATATCACATCCGTGCTCGACCCGAAGGTGAAAGGCACGGCAGGCAATGCCGTCCATATCCTGAACCTGATGTTCGGCCTACACGAACGCACGGGTCTGGCTTTGAAATCCAATCCCGACTGAACGGCACCGGTTAAAAAAAAATAAGAGATTGCCCTAAATGGGTACAAAAATTTTCCGATTGGCGTTTTTTTAGTAAATTTGCAAAACAAACGGTGCGCATGCGCCGATTCGCATAAGAACATTTTTTACAACATCATAATTAATCAGATTATCCAATGAAACGAGTCTACACATTCGGCGACGGAAAAGCCGAAGGAGATGCAGGGATGCGTAATCTGCTCGGTGGCAAAGGTGCCAACCTGGCAGAGATGAACCTGCTCGGCATGCCCGTGCCTCCCGGTTTTACCATCACAACTGAAGTCTGCACGGAGTATACCCAGTATGGCAAGGACGAAGTCGTAAAACGCATTCAAAAAGAAGTGGAGGCCGCTGTGGCACACGTTGAAAGCCTCACCGGCAAGAAATTCGACGATCCCGCAAATCCCCTTCTCGTGAGCGTTCGCTCCGGTGCCCGCGCTTCCATGCCCGGCATGATGGACACAGTGCTGAACCTCGGCATGAACGACGCCACCGTAGAAAGTCTCGCCACAAAGAGCGGCAACCCCCGCTTCGCATGGGACAGCTACCGTCGCTTTGTGCAGATGTATGGCGATGTTGTGCTCGGCATGAAGCCCAAAAGCAAGACCGACATCGACCCCTTCGAAGAAATCATGGATAAGGTGAAAGAGGAAAAAGGCGTTAAACTCGACACCGAGCTCAACGTGGACGACCTCAAGAACCTCGTAAAACTCTTCAAGGGAGCCGTTAAAGAATTCACAGGAAAAGACTTCCCCGACAGCGCCTGGGAACAGCTCTGGGGCGGCATCTGCGCCGTATTCGACAGCTGGATGAACGAGCGCGCCATTCTCTACCGCCGCATGAACCAGATCCCGGAAGAGTGGGGCACAGCCGTGAATGTACAGGCTATGGTATACGGCAACATGGGCGACAATTCCGCAACCGGCGTAGCCTTCAGCCGCGACGCCGCAACCGGCGAGAATATCTTCAACGGCGAATACCTCATCAACGCACAGGGCGAGGATGTTGTAGCCGGTATCCGCACTCCTCAGCAGATCACCATTGAGGGATCGCGCCGCTGGGCCGCCCTTCAGGGCATCTCCGAAGAGGATCGCAAAGCCAAATATCCTTCTCTCGAAGAATCCATGCCCGACTGCGCTCAGGAACTCTTCAAGATTGCAGACAACCTTGAGGCTCACTACAAGGACATGCAGGACATGGAATTCACCATCCAGGACGGCAAACTCTGGATGCTCCAGACACGCAACGGCAAACGCACCGGTGCTGCCATGGTGAAGATCGCCATGGATCTGCTCCGCGCAGGCGAAATCGATGAAAAGACCGTGCTCATGCGCATGGAGCCCCAGAAACTCGACGAACTCCTGCACCCCGTGTTCGAGAAAGCCGGCCTGAAGCGCGCAAAAGTTGCCGCAAAGGGTCTGCCCGCATCGCCCGGTGCCGCTTCCGGTCAGATTGTATTCAGCGCCGACGAGGCTGAAGCATGGGCCGAGAAAAAGCGTAAAGTGGTGCTCGTACGTATCGAAACATCCCCCGAAGATCTTCGCGGCATGGCCGTGGCTCAGGGCATCCTCACCATGCGCGGTGGCATGACATCCCACGCAGCCGTTGTGGCTCGCGGCATGGGCAAGTGCTGCGTCAGCGGTGCCGGTGAAATCAAGATCGACTATAAAGAAAAGACCGTAGAAATGGGCGGCAAGGTGTACAACGAAGGCGACTGGATTTCGCTCAACGGTTCCACCGGTGAGGTTTACGACGGCCAGGTGCCCACCACCGAACCCGAACTTGACGGCGATTTCGGCAGCATCATGAACCTCGCTGCCAAATACACCAAGACGCTCGTACGCACCAATGCCGATTCCCCCCGCGATGCCAAGCAGGCACGCGCATTCGGCGCCCAGGGTATCGGCCTCTGCCGCACAGAACACATGTTCTTTGAAGGCGACCGCATCGACAGCGTCCGTGAAATGATTCTCGCAAGCGACGAGGAAGGCCGTCGTGCCGCTCTTGCCAAGTTGCTTCCCATGCAGCGCGGCGACTTTGAAGGCATCTTCGAGGCCATGGATGGCTACGGCGTGACCATCCGTCTGCTCGATCCCCCGCTGCACGAATTCGTTCCTCATCAGACCGCTACCCAGAAGGAACTCGCCGACAAGCTCGGTATCTCCCTCGCAGAGGTAAAGGCCAAGGTCGACAGCCTTGAGGAATTCAACCCCATGCTCGGTCACCGTGGCTGCCGTCTCGGCATCACCTATCCCGAAATCACCGAGATGCAGACACGTGCCATCATCGAAGCATCCCTCGCCTGCAAGCGTCGCGGCATCGATGTACACCCCGAAATCATGATTCCTCTGGTAGGTTCGCTGAAGGAAATCCAGCACCAGGCCAACGTCATCAACGAAACCGCTGCCAAGGTGTTCGACGAACAGGGCGAAGCTCTTCCCTATCTCGTAGGCACCATGATTGAGGTTCCCCGCGCTGCCCTCACCGCCAATGAAATCGCTTCCGTTGCCGACTTCTTCTCGTTCGGTACCAACGACCTCACTCAGATGACCTTCGGTTTCTCCCGCGACGACGCACCCAAGTTCCTCAAGTTCTACAAGGAGCACGGCATCATCAAGACCGATCCCTTCGAAGTGCTCGACCAAGAGGGCGTAGGCCAACTCGTACGCATGGGCGTTGAAAAAGGCCGTAGCGTGAAGCCCGAACTCAAAGTGGGTATCTGCGGCGAACACGGCGGCGAACCCTCCAGCGTCAAGTTCTGCGCCAAACTCGGCATGAACTACGTGAGCTGCTCGCCCTTCCGCGTGCCCATCGCCCGCGTAGCTGCGGCGCAGGCTGCAATAGAGGACTAATTCTATTATGAATTGACAACATAAAGCCGTAACACCCATGAAAATGGTGTGTTACGGCTTTAATATTTCAAACAGGCTGTGCGATAAAATGAAAAATATAAATTATTGGAAAACGCTATTTTATAATTATCATTTCTGGGGGCTAAAAGGCTTGCTTAAGTTACCGCTTATTGTTCATTCCGGTGTCGTGTTTAAAGATATCAGCGGAAAAATAATACTTACCGAAGGTATTAAAAAGGGTACTTTAAGATTGGGTAGCGCGCAACCGCTTGCTACTCGCGACATGCAATATGATCGTGCAATCATCGATATTTCCGGAGTGTTGATTGTCTGCGACAATGTTCATATTGCCCCAGGCTGTCGCATAAGCGTTAATACCGGAGCAACTCTTGAAATTGGAAAAAACTTTAATTCTACGGGTAACTGTACAATTATCTGTGACAAAAGGATTAGTATTGGAAATTCTTGTTTGTTTTCTTGGGATATTCAATTGATGGACTCTGATTTTCACAAGATTTTCAACAGTGAAAACAAATGTATCAATATGCCTGAACGTATAGAAATTGGCGATGATGTATGGATTGGATGCAGAAGCACAATTTTGAAAGGCTCAAGAATCCCTAAAGGGTGCATTGTTGGGGCCAGGTCGGTTGTGGCAGGTAAATTCGTGGAAGAGAATTCTATTATCGGTGGGGTTGGCAAAGGTTGTCAAGTCCTCAAGAGTAATATACATTGGGAACCATAAAAACTGCTTGAACATATGGTACAGCCTGAAATCGTGAAGTTCAATCCTATGTTTGATGGGTCGACTTGGGGCTTGATCGCTGTTATATTGACAGTATGCTTGTGGCCCGTGTTTTTGGATGCGAGTTGGCTTATGGTATTGTTTCTATTGCTCTGTGCAGCGTTGTGCCTGATCCCTTTTTTCAGTATCAGATATGAGATTGACGGCAACGATTTGGTGGTGTACGCATTTTGGCGCCCATCGCGTTTTCCGATATCCAAGATTAAAGAAATCAAGCATACAAAATCTTTGCTGAGCGCACCGGCAACATCCCTTACAAAGCGCATAGCAATCTATTTTACCGACAAAAAAGTAATGAAAGGCACACTCCCATTGATAATATCTCCTGCGAATCAGGACGTTTTCTTCGAGGTTCTGCACTCTATCAATCCCGATATAGTTATTAAATGACGATGCGGCGTAGGCTGGTCGGAAGCTTAGGGGGCCTTGTGATAATCACAGATACTTTGTACTGCCATCATCCCGTCAAAACACTACGCCACGATGAAACGGATACGCATCACCAAAACAGCCTAGCACAAGATGCTTGTAAAGGCCGTGAATACATACCCTCACCAAAACACCCCTTAAGAGGATACTTATCAAAGCACAAAAAGCCAATTACTATCTTTAAAGAGTTTGGACCAGATTTAACAGGCAGTAATAATTTCGAATAACATAATAAAAAACGCCCGAATCCATTTGACATGGGATCGGGCGCCTGTATGCAGCTTCCTTATAAATCAGAAAGGAAGATCGTCGGTAGCATTGACTGCCGGAGGAACAGGAGCGGCAGGGGCTGCGGTGGCAGCAGCAGGAGCCGCATAGGCTCCCTGGACAGGAGCGGCATCGGTAACGGGTTCTGCACGCCATCCGCGTATGCTGGTGAACCAACGGCCATTGTACTCGCGGCTCTCGATATCGAAACTCAGACGGATGCGGTCGCCTACATTTAATTTAAATTGGTCCACGCGCTCGCCGAAAAAGTCGAAATGCACTTTGCGGGGGTATGTATCCTCTGTTTCCAGCACATATTCTTTTTTACGCCACTGGTTGCCGGATTTGGATACGCCGTTCTGCTCGGGCAGGTCGAAAATGATTTTTCCTATTATTTCCATTATACTATGTATGTTTATTCCTATGCAAAAGTAATGATAAATCCCGAACCGACCAAACTGCCGGCGTGATTTTATCCATACACAGGATATTATTGAGGCCGCACTTTATTGCTCAGCTGGTCTGAATGTCTCAAAGCGTCCGTCTGTATAAAGCACCATTATCTGTTGCACGCGGGCCGTCTCTCCCGATCGTGCGCCTGCGTTGCTCAGGGCCTGCATAGCCTCCTTGGGAATCGGTTTTTCAAGGGTAGGCGACACGTTATGTTGCACCAGATAACTTTCGCTGCGGATTTCACGCCGTTGCACATTCGCGTAGTCAGGAGCTTGTGCCACAAAAACTGCCTCATAACGAGGCTCTTGCGCTGTATTATACTCGTTTTCAGTTCTATTTTGAGGCGCTGAGGTTTGCATATTCGCATCCGTTTCCATATCTCCCTCGCCGAACATAAGCCACAGAATGCTTAGAGAGGGATACGCCTCATGTATTTTCCCGATCAACTCGTTGCTGATTTTTTTATTGCGACCATTCAGAAGCTGGGAAAGTGTAGGGCGGGGTATATCTGCATTGTCGGCAAACTGAGAGCTGGCTATGCTTTTTTCTGCCATAAACATTCGTAGACGGGATGCGATATCCATAAAAAACTTAAAAATTCAAGATTTAAAATGCAAACTTTGAGTATGCAAATGTAAAGAGAAAAATTGTAAATTCCAAATTTTAATTTGGGAATTATTGTTTACAAACGAAAATGACACAGTTTGTATTTGCACTGCAAATCTTAACATCGCCAGCATAAAGTGCAATCACATTACTGATTATAATATTGATTTACAATTATTTATGCAATATTATTAAACTGTATATTTAAGCCTGCTGTCCCATTGCAGCCATTCTCTATCCGGATCGCACACAGCTTGCACCTATACATAAGATAATACAAGTAATAGGTATGGGTATCTACCACTTATATATTATGTATATAAATGTTAAAAGGCTGTATTTCTCATCCGCAAACTAATTTTACAATTTGCCAAAGTTAATTCCAAATTTGCGTTTGGTTTTAACTTCGCCCTTCCGGTTGCGTGATGACTTTTCTAAATTGTAGCGGTGGAATTATAAATTTGCAAAAACTTATACGCCGTTAGTTTGTAAATGGTAATTCCCGTGATATTATATGTCAGAATACCAAAATCGCGTACGAATTATCGATACTTTACTAATAAAACAATCTCAGATGCTCAAAGTTTGATTAAATTAAAGTTAAATATCACATTTTCAGCAACAATACACACGATGCAACAATGTTTTTCCCACATTCGGTTTTACATTCAAATTACACACTTCCGCCAAAGCAACGATTGAGCAGTCATCAGGACTGGACGGAGCCAATTGCTTTTATGAAAAGCGTGGCAAAGACAGCAGGCCTCAATATTGAGGCAGAACCTTTTTTATTATTGTGTCACAGACGGTTAAAACTCCGTATTCGTTCTGTTCATTCCGCTTTTTATTATTATTTTGTATCTTTCGTGGCAAACTGGCACAGCCGCATAATCATATTTTATTTTGATAAACGCCGATTAATTACTATCTTTGCCTCGAAAAATCGAACAATTTTAATCACTATAAGCAAATATAGTTATGAGTTTGAACATCATTGTGCTGGCAAAGCAGGTGCCTGACACCCGCAACGTCGGCAAGGATGCCATGAAAGAAGACGGCACCATCAACCGTGCCGCTCTGCCGGCGATCTTC
Organism: uncultured Muribaculaceae bacterium; assembly: GCA_910578095.1. Lineage (GTDB taxonomy): Bacteria > Bacteroidota > Bacteroidia > Bacteroidales > Muribaculaceae > CAG-873. The sequence goes on from CAJTOZ010000001.1 coordinate 181,866, forward strand.
AATCCTGAGGATCTGAATGCCCTTGAGCAGGCTCTGCGCCTTAAGGATGCCAATCCCGGATCGACAGTGACGCTCCTCACCATGGGTCTGCCGCGCGCATCAGAGATAATCCGCGAGGCAATCTTCCGCGGAGCCGACCACGGCATCGTTCTCACTGACCGTACACTCGGAGGCGCCGACACTCTTGCCACATCCTACTCTCTGGCACAGGCAGTGAAGAAGTTCGGCAAATTTGACATTATTCTCGGCGGTCGCCAGGCTATTGACGGCGATACTGCCCAGGTAGGACCTCAGATTGCTGAAAAACTGGGTGTGCCTCAGGTTACATATGCCGAAGAGATTCTGGATCTTTCGGATGGCCATGTGGTGGTGAAACGCCGCCTTGAACATGGCGTGGAAACTGTAAAGGCTCCGCTCCCCTGCGTCGTCACAGTAAACGGCAGTGCTGCCGAATGCCGCCCAAGAAATGCAAAACGTGTGATGAAATACAAACGTGCCGCATCTCCTTCTGAGAAAGCGAAACTCACTCCGGAGCAGCAGGCATTCCTGGATGCGCGCCCCGACCTCAACATCGAGGAGTGGAGCGCCGCCTATGTGGAAGCCGACCCCGAGCAGATCGGACTGGCCGGTTCGCCCACTAAGGTAAAGGCAATCGAAAACGTGGTATTCACCGCCAAAGAAGCTCTTTCGCTTGACGGTGCCGATGAAGCCGCTCTCGAGAACCTCATAAAGGATCTTATAACCAATCACACCATCGGCTAAGCCACATACATTACTAATTATGGCAGACAACAACAATCTTATAGTATACTGCGAGTACGAGGACGGCCGTGTGGCCGATGTGAGTCTCGAACTCCTCACCAAAGGCCGTGTGCTGGCCGACCGTCTCGGCGTAAAGCTTGAGGCAATCGTGATAGGCGACAAACTCGACGGAGTGGAAAATCAGATTTTCCCATACGGTGCAGACACTGTGTACAAAGTTGAGGATAAGCGTCTGTATCCCTATACATCCAACCCGCATGCCGCCGTTCTCATCAATCTTTTCCGGGAAATAAAGCCGCAGGTGTGCCTCATGGGCGCCACATGCATTGGCCGCGACCTCGGTCCCCGCGTGTCGTCGTGCCTGCACAGCGGCCTGACCGCCGACTGCACCTCTCTTGAGATTGGCGACCACACCGACCCCAAGACCGGCAAGGAATACAAAGACCTCCTTTACCAGATCCGTCCGGCTTTCGGCGGCAACATTGTTGCCACCATTGTCAATCCCGACTGCCGCCCCCAGATGGCCACCGTGCGCGAGGGTGTGATGAAGAAAGAAGTTTACAACCCCGACCATAAGGGTGAGGTCGTAAACCTCGATGCTGATAAATACACCGCTCCGGAAGACTATGCCGTAGAGATCATCGACCGACACATAGAGAAATCAAAGGTCAACATCAAGGGTGCACCCATCATCGTAGCCGGCGGCTACGGTGTCGGCAGCAAAGAAAATTTCCAGCTCTTGTTCGACCTCGCCGATACTCTTGGTGCCGAAGTGGGTGCCTCGCGTGCCGCAGTCGACGCCGGCTTCATAGAGCATGAACGTCAGATCGGTCAGACTGGCGTAACCGTGCGTCCCAAACTTTACATCGCCTGTGGTATCTCCGGACAGATCCAGCATATCGCCGGCATGCAGGACAGCAGCATCATCATCTCTATCAACCCCGATCCCAATGCCCCCATCAATGCCATCGCCGACTATGTGATCACAGGCAACATGGAGGAAGTAGTGCCCAAACTCATCAAATACTACAAGAAAAATTCCAAATAAGCTATGGCTAACTTCTATACCGACAATCCCGATCTGCGCCATCATCTCAATCATCCCCTGATGCGCAAGATCGTAGAGCTCAAGGAACGCAATTTCGCCGATGCCGAGAGCTACGATTATGCCCCCGTCGACTTCGAGGACGCCATGGACAACTATGAGCGCGTGCTCGATATCGTAGGAGAGATCTGTGGCACCACAATAGCCGAAAACGCCGAGAGCGTCGACCATGAGGGCGCAAGCTGTTCCGATGGTCATGCCCACTATGCTTCCGCCACAGAACAGAACCTCGACGTATGCCGCAAGGCCGGTCTCATGGGTATGTCGATGCCCCGACGCTTCGGTGGCCTCAATTTCCCCATCACTCCCTACATTATGGCCGCCGACATCGTCAGCCGTGCCGACACCGGCTTTGAGAATCTCTGGGGACTTCAGGACTGTGCCGAGACCATCTACGAATTCGCCAACGAGGAACAGAAAGCAAAATACATCCCCCGCGTATGCCAGGGCGAGACTATGTCAATGGACCTCACCGAGCCCGATGCCGGATCCGACCTGCAGAGCGTGATGCTCAAAGCCACCGAGCAGCCCGACGGCACATGGCGTCTGAATGGCGTGAAGCGCTTCATCACCAATGGCGACAGCGACATTCATCTGGTGCTCGCACGTAGCGAGGACGGCACCAAGGACGGACGCGGCCTGTCCATGTTCATCTACGACAAGCGCGACGGAGGCGTAAGCGTCCGCCGTATCGAGAACAAGATGGGCATCAAAGGATCGCCCACCTGCGAACTCGTATATAAGGATGCCAAAGCTGAGCTCGTAGGTTCGCGTCGCATGGGTCTCATCAAATATGTGATGGCCCTTATGAACGGCGCACGCCTCGGCATCGCAGCCCAGAGTGTTGGCGTCAGCGAAATAGCATATCGCGAGGCCCTGGGCTACGCCAAGGAGCGCAAGCAGTTCGGCAAGGCAATCATCGAATTCCCCGCTGTGGCAGAAATGCTCAGCATCATGAAGGCAAAACTGGACGCATCCCGCACACTTCTTTACGAATGCTCGCGCTATGTGGATCTCTACAAAGTCTACGAGGATATAGCAAAAGAGCGTAGCCTCACCCCCGAGGAACGCAAGGAGATGAAGGCCTACAGCCGTCTCGCCGATGCGCTCACCCCCATGGCCAAAGGCATGACCAGCGAATATTGCAACCAGAACGCCTACGACTGCATACAGATACACGGCGGCAGCGGTTTCATGAAGGATTATGCCTGCGAACGCATCTACCGCGACGCACGTATCACCAGCATTTATGAAGGTACCACACAGTTGCAGGTAGTGGCTGCAATCCGCCACGTCACCACCGGCACCTATCTTGAACTCATCCGCAGCTATGCCGCACAACCCGTAGCCGAAGGCATGGACGATGTGAAAGCCATGCTTGAAGCCATGACTGAGAAGTATGCAAAAGCTGTGGAGAAAGTTGCTGCTGTCGGCGACACCCGCTACACCGACTTCATGGCACGCCGTCTCGTGGAAATGGCTGGTGGCATCGTGATGAGCTACCTGCTGCTGCTCGACACAGCACGCACAGCTTCGTTTGCCCGCAGCGCCCGCGTGTATGCCAAGATGGCTCAGGCCGAAGTTGCCAAGCACTGCGAATTCATCGACTCGTTCGATCCGTCCCAGATGGCACTTTACGAAGCATAAGATCTACAATCATTACAAAAAAAGACCGCTACAGGCGGTCTTTTTTTGTATCTAATAGGCCCTGCGATGTCAGTTTGCATGGCCACCTCCTACGGCATTTGTACGGCAGTCGTTGTCAGATTGTTGTTTTATCGAATTAAAAAACGTATTTTTGCACCTTTAATAGATCCACAATGACCGTCAGGAATCTCATTATCATCCTTTTGGCTATACTTTGCACCTGCAACGAATTGAAAGCGCAGGATTTAAACACCGACACCACGCGGTGCGAGTATCGCTTTAACGGCAAGCAATTAATTGTTCCATTGGCAGTTTCCGCCGGAGGAGTTATAGGAATAAGTGCTTTCCCTGGATTCAGACGCTACGTAAACCGGCAAGTAGGGAAGTGGGGCGGATCCCATTCAATAAGCATCGACAATTATCTTAGATTCGCGCCTGCTGTGGCATATGTAGGATTGGGAGTATGCGGCGTACGTAGCCGCAACAATCTGAGGGACCGGCTTCTGGCCGGAGCCACAGCATACCTGTGCATGGGCGTGGCAACTGCTTCATTGAAAGCGATTGTGCACGAACAGCGCCCGGACGGAAGCAGCGACAATTCATTCCCGTCAGGACACGCAGCGGCGGCGTTCACAGGAGCCGAACTTATGCGCATCGAATACGGCAATGCTATAGGAGCCGCCGGATATGCCGTGGCTGCCGGCGTAGGCATACTTCGCTTGTACAACAACCGTCATTGGTACAACGACGTGCTCGCCGGAGCAGGAATAGGCATCCTCTGCGCGCGCATAGGCTACTGGCTGCTACCTTTTGAAAAACGCATTTTCAAGTTAGACAACACAGCTATGGCAACTGTAGTACCATTTTACTCCCAGCCCGAACGGGCTGTCGGAGTTTCCATGGCAATGACGCTGTAGGCAAGGGCGAACATCCCGCAAACTGCGCTCTATAAAATATGTTTACGTTTGCCTAACTTGTGTAGGGGAATTGTGTAGGATAATTGTCCATCAAAAAACAAATTTATCATAATAGTGATTATCTAACAATGGCGGACATTCATGTTACTTCTTAATTAGCTTGATTTTCTTGGCTGTTTGAACGCTTTTGGCTAAATTTGCACTAAATATAATTAATATGCCCAATAAACAGCCCACAGACAAAAGCGCTTCCCCAAAGTACAAACTCGGCGTGGCGTTAAGCGGCGGCGGAGCCCGAGGGTTTGCCCACGCCGGAGCTCTCAAGGCATTGGAAGAAGCCGGGCTAAAACCCGACATTATTGCCGGAGTCAGCGCTGGTTCCATTGTTGCAGTATTGCATGCCGCCGGAGTTTCTCCGGAAAATATGTTGCGATTGTTCAGCGAACGTGCGTTCACTGATTTTGCATCGCTTCAGCTCGGGAGCGGCGGTCTTTTCGGCATAGAAAAGTTTAAGAATTTCATAATGCGCGCCATTGGCGGCGAACGCAATCTTGAGGATCTTAGCATCCCCACCTATCTCGGAGTGACCGACCTTGACCGCGGAGAGCCATACGAATTCCATACGGGGCCTATTGGTCCACGCATGATGGCCTCCTGCAGCATACCCATAGTATTCAAGCCTGTACGCATAGACGGCACATACTATGTGGACGGCGGCGTTTTAAGAAATCATCCGGCATGGATAATACGCGACAAATGCGAAACGCTTATTGGCGTGAATGTCAGCCCGATGCGCCTGACGCATAAATGCAACACCATGCTCGGCGTAGCCCTACGCACATACAACATGATGCTTAAGGCCAATCAGGCCGAGGACATGGCACTCTGCGATGTTTCGGTGCAGACACCGGAAATATCCCACTATTCTCCGTTCAATCTCAAACTAATAAGCAACGTATATGCCAGCGGCTATATGCACATGCGGCGCGCTTTGCGCGATGCCGGAATGTGGCGTGTCGAGGCACAAAACACTGATATTCACGACTGAACAATATTATGGCAGACAATCAACGCCCGGTTATTTACCAGCTGCTCCCACGTTTGTTTTCCAACACGTGCCCTACCCCTGTTCCATCAGCGCCCATCACTATCAACGGGTCCGGTAAACTAAACGGTATCACAGCGGAAACAATACGCTACATCAAAAGCTTGGGATGCAACCATATATGGCTCACTGGTGTACTCGAGCACAGCCACGACGCCGACTACACGCGTTATGGGATAGCGCGACACAACCCGCATGTTATAAAAGGTCTTGCTGGCAGCCCGTACGCAATCACCGACTACTACGATATCGACCCTGACCTGGCCGAGGATGTGCCTCACCGTCTTGAAGAATTTGATGCCTGCGTGAAACGCATTCATGATGCCGGCATGAAGGTGGTCATTGATTTTGTCCCCAACCATGTGGCTCGTGAATATCACTCTGATTCAGCACCCGCCGGAATCGAGGATTTCGGTAAAGGCGACAATCAGGACATGTTCTTCTCTCCGCAGAATAATTTCTACTATATTCCAAGACAGAAGTTTTCGCCCGAAGCCGACATGGGCTCCGGCCCCGATGCATACATAGAATTCCCGGCACGCGCCACAGGCAACGATTGCTACACCGCATTCCCTGGCGTATGCGATTGGTACGACACGGTCAAACTCAATTATGGCGTGGACCCCTCCAACGGCTGGGGTCACTTCGATCCCGTGCCTCCCACATGGTTCAAAATGCTGAACATCCTGCGCTACTGGGCTGCGCGAGGAGTGGACGCTTTCCGTTGCGACATGGTCCACATGGTGCCGGTAGCATTCTGGCACTGGGCCATATCCGGAGTAAAAAAAGATTATCCGGACGTTCTATTTATCGCCGAGATATATGACGTTGCGCTGTATCGCCCATATATATTCGACGGAGGATTTGACTATCTCTATGACAAGGTCACACTTTACGATACATTGCGCGCCATAGAGACCGGCAACGTCTCAGCCGCATGCCTAACATCCTGCTGGCAAACAGTGGAAGGTATAGGAGGCCACATGCTGAACTTCCTGGAGAACCACGATGAGCAACGTTTTGCATCCGTGCAATATGCTGGAGATGCTGCGCGCGTATTGCCATCGCTGGTGGTGAGCGCCACAATTGGTACCGGAGCCATGATGATATATTTCGGACAGGAAATCGGAGAGCCCGGCGCCGATGCCGAAGGCTACAGCGGTCATGACGGACGTACCACTATATTTGACTATTGGAGCATTGAGAAAGTGCGGCGTCTTTACGACGGCGGCACATGCGGAGGCCCCCTTTCCAAAGAGGAGCGGATACTGCTGGAGCAATACCGGACCGTGCTCAACCTCATCAACCGGGAAGACGCCCTGCGCGACGGAGCATTCTTCGATCTCATGTATGTGAATTACGACAATCCCCACTTCAATCCCCACCGTCAGTACGCATTTCTGCGCAAGGGACGCGATGCAACTCTGCTGATAGCCGTGAATTTCGACGACAGGAATGTCGATCTGAAAATAAATGTTCCGGCCCACGCTTTCGATGTGCTGGGAATATCTCCGCGAGAATGCCGCTGCACCGAACTGCTCTCCGGTCGACGGTCGACCATTGTTTTCAGCGACGAACGCCCCGCAAGCTTCGCGCTGGAAGCCCATGGCGCTGCAATATGGCGTATTCCGCATGCAAGGGCAAAAAAAGCTTCTCAGCCACGCGCTGTTTCTGCCGAAAATGATTAATTTTGCAGAACTATTTCCACAACCTCTATATACACAATGGAAACTCCCGTTACAACTCCTTTCAAAGTTTTCTCCGGCACGCGCTCACGCTATATCGCCGAGGAAATTTGTAAAGAACTCGGTGTCGAATTGGGCAAAATGAAAATCGAACGTTTCGCCGATGGCGAGTTCGAGGTATCGTTTGAAGAATCAATACGCGGCTGCGAGGTTTATCTCGTCCAAAGCACTTTCCCCAACTGCGACAACCTCATGGAACTGCTGCTGATGATAGACGCCGCAAAACGCGCTTCTGCAAAGAACATCGTGGCTGTGATGCCTTATTTCGGATGGGCACGTCAGGACCGCAAGGACAAGCCGCGCGTGAGCATCGCCGCAAAACTCGTCAGCGACCTTATATCCACTGCCGGCGCCGACCGTGTAATATGCATGGACCTGCATGCCGAGCAGATTCAGGGATTTTTCAACGTGCCTGTCGATCACCTGTATGCTTCTTCGGTATTCATACCCTATCTCCAGTCGCTCAAACTCGAGAACGTGGTCATAGCCACTCCCGATGTCGGCGGCGCGAAACGCGCCAACAGCTACGCCAAATACCTTGACGTGCCTCTGGTTCTATGCCACAAACAGCGCGCCAAGGCCAACGTTGTCGCAAAAATGACAGTGATTGGCGATGTGAAGGATAAAAATGTGATCCTTATAGACGACATGGTGGATACGGCCGGTACTATCACCAAAGCTGCAAATCTAATGATGGAAAACGGAGCGAGAAGCGTACGTGCGCTCTGCACCCATGCCATCATGAGCGATCCTGCATCCGACCGCGTACAAGACTCTGCCATCGAGGAGATGATATTCACCAACTCCATCCCCTACCACGGCACATGCACGAAATGCACCATTCTTTCCGTGGCACGTCTCTTTGCCGACACTATCCGGCGCGTACACAGCAACCAGAGCATATCGTCGCAGTATCTGATAAAGCATTGATCCGGCGATGAATCAAGCCGGAGACGAAGCCGAAGCACATGCTCCGGCCGCGTTTCCGGCTTTTTCAATCCCATTGCAGGGCTATCCGGAATAAGACATGAAGAAAATCGATCAGGAAACAGTCCGCCAGATTCTCGACACGGCAAACATTGTCGAGGTTGTCAGCGACTTTGTAAGTCTGAAGCGGCGCGGAGCCAACTACATTGGCCTCTGTCCCTTCCACAACGAGCGTACGCCTTCTTTCAGCGTGTCGCCCGCACGAGGCATATGCAAGTGCTTCAGTTGTGGCAAAGGAGGCTCCCCCGTCAATTTCCTGATGGAACTGGAACAAATGAGCTTCCAGGAAGCACTCCGTTATCTTGCCAACAAATACCACATAGAGATCAAGGAGCGGGAAGTAAGCGATGAGGAACGCCGTCAGGAGAACGAGCGCGAATCAATGTGGGCTGTCAACGACTTCGCCCTGCAGCACTTCGAAAGCAATCTCACAGCTCATCCCGACGGCAAAGCCATCGGCCTTGCATACTTCCGAGAGCGCGGAATCAACGATGCCATGATAGCCCGCTTTCATCTTGGCTACGCCCTCGACCGTTCCAACGCGCTATATGAGGCCGCCAAGGCAAAGGGCTTCGACGAAAAATTCCTCGTAGATACAGGATTGTGCATCCGCAACGACAGAGGCCAGGTGTACGACCGATTCAAGGGACGTGTCATCTACCCGGTCCACAGCATCTCCGGGAAGGTTGTGGCTTTCGGAGGCCGTACTTTGCGATCCGACAAGCAGATGGCGAAATACGTCAATTCGCCGGAGTCAGCCATATACCACAAAAGCAGCCAGCTATACGGACTGTATCAGGCCAAGCGTGCGATAGTGGAACGTGGCAAATGCATCCTTGTGGAAGGTTATATGGATGTGATATCCATGCACCAGAGCGGAGTGGAAAATGTGGTGGCCTCATCCGGCACATCTCTCACAGAAGGCCAGATACGCTTGATACACCGTTTTGCAGAGAATGTCACGGTGATATATGATTCAGATGCTGCCGGCATCAAGGCATCGCTCCGAGGCATCGACATGCTGCTTGCCGAAGGATTGAACGTAAAGGTATTGTTGTTGCCCGAAGGAGACGACCCCGATTCGTTTGCGCAGCACCACACATCAAGCCAGGTAGAGGATTATCTCTCGGCCAATGAGACGGATTTCATACGTTTCAAAACCAAAATATTGATGGATGAGGCTGCCGACGATCCCATACGCCGCGCCGATGTCATAAACGACATCTTGCGCTCGATATCGCTCATACCAGATTTGGTCAAGCGCCAGGTCTATATAGCCGAATGCTCAAGGATGCTCGGCATCAACGAGGAATCGCTCGGCCTGCAGCTGTCCCGCATAGCCTCTAAAAAAGCCGAGGACGACGACAAGCGTGCGCAGCGGCGCGCAGCCGAGGAGTCGCTTGAGAGCCAGCCTGCCGCGCCTGTCGACGACAGTCGGGATTCCGGATTTCTCAAAGGATATGAACGTAATGTGCTCCGCTACGTGGTGAAATACGCGCTATGCGAATTCTGCGAGGAGGAAGATGGCACCGGCAACCTCATGCCCATGACAGTGTTGGATTATGTGCGCGCTGAGATGAAACGCGATGGGCTTACATTCGCACACCCCGTCCATAGCCGCATCATGGAAATTGTGGAGGAAACAGCCGCTACGTGGCCCGACATTTATCCGGGCATACTGGCAAGAGCCGAGGAGCATCGCCGCCGGTTTCTTGACAAAGCATATGCCGACATGCGCGAGCAAGAATTGAATGTAAGCGCCATAAATGCGCGTGAAGCCCAGATCAAAAGCGAGGCCGATGCGCTTTACCGGCAGGAAATCGACACTGCGGCGCTGGACTATGTAAGCCGTACATTATGCTCTGCGCCCGACGACGACGTGCGCCGCCTGTCCACCGAACTGTCCATCGAGCGATATCAGTTGAGCAAGGTGCACACAAAACACACAAAAGTTGAAAGCGAACGGGAAGCATTGATACGTCTCGTGCCGCGAGCCATTTCAGAATTGAAAGGCGCTGTACTCGATGTCATGATCCATCGTCTTCAGACACGCCTGCGTGCCCTACCCCCGGGCTCCACCGATCTCACTGTGCTTCAGGAAATAATGCGTCTTACAGCGCTACGGCAGGAATTCGCCCACTTTTTGGGAGAACGCACCATCACGCCCCGTAAAATATAACGCGCGCCTCCCACATGGCGGCGACGTATTTTATTGTCGTTTAAATGGTTGTTTTCAAAATAATCTAAAAAAACGGCCAAAAAGGCATATAACAGACCTCTCTATTGCGCGGGATTCAAAAAATATTGCTACCTTTGCAAATCCAAACAGACAATTTGATGGCTAAGAGAAAGCAAGAGATTGACCTTATCTTTGAAGCAAGTTGGGAAGTTTGCAACAAAATAGGCGGAATATACACCGTGCTGTCAACCAAAGCAAATACCCTTCAGGCAACCCGAAAAGACAAGGTGATATTCATAGGTCCTGACGTCTGGACCACAGAAAATCCATCCCCATGGTTCACAGAGGTTCGCACACCTCTCACTTCGTGGGCAAAAAATGCACATTTGCCGGAAGGCATAAGCGTGCGCGTAGGCCGATGGGAGATCCCAGGCCGCCCGCTTGCCGTGCTGGTGAAGTTCGACAGCCTTTACCGCTCCAAAGATGAATTTTATGCCCGGATGTGGGAACGCTTCGGAGTGGATTCACTCCACGCCTATGGCGATTATGACGAAGGATGTGCTTTTGCCCGCGCAGCCGGAATGGTGATAGAGAGCATACTGGATTACAATGGTATCAAACCCGGACATGTGGTTGCGCATTTCGATGAATGGACCACAGGTATGGGACTGCTGTACGTGGCCGACAAGCTCCCCGAGGTAGCAACAGTGTTCACCACACATGCCACCAGCATCGGACGCAGCATATGTGGCAACGGCAAGCCCCTCTATGACTATCTGCATGCCTACAACGGCGACCAGATGGCACGCGAACTCAACATGGAGGCCAAACATAGCCTTGAGAAAACAGCAGCCCACGTCGCCGATGTGTTCACCACCGTAAGCGATGTCACGGCCGAAGAATGCGCATGCCTTCTCGAAAGACGTCCTGATGTGGTGACACCCAACGGTTTCGAAGCAGGATTTGTCCCCGCCCCGCGCAGACGTAAAGCCGCGCGGAAAGCTGCCAGGGAAAAACTCCTGTCTGTAGCGCGTGCGCTCACAGGCGCGCAACTTCCGGAGGACACATTCATCGTCATAAGCTCCGGACGCTGCGAATACCGCAACAAAGGGCTGGATGTGTTTCTTGACGCAATGGCCACTCTGGATGCGGAATCAGACACACGCCCTGTAGTGGCCTACGTAATGGTTCCCGCATGGGTGCAATGCCCGAGAGCCGACCTGCGCAACGCACTGGACGCCGGCCGTGAATGCGGCATGCCCGATCCGGTACTCACACACTGGCTGAACAATTACAACGACGATGCTGTCAACCGCCGCATCCACGATCTCGGAATGTCCTACGGACGCCATCGCGTGCATGTGATATACGTGCCATGCTATCTTAATGGCGACGACGGTATTTTTAACATGGCCTACTATAGCCTTCTGCCAGGTGCCGATGCCACTGTTTTCGCTTCCTACTATGAGCCTTGGGGCTATACACCATTGGAAAGCGTGGCATTTGGCGTACCCACGGTCACGACATGCCTCAGTGGCTTCGGCCAATGGGTGTCGGGCAGCGGGCGTGAGGGCTTCCTCAAATCGGGTGTCGATGTGGTGCGGCGCACCGACTCAAACTATTCCGACACCGTGCGTGGGATAGCCGATGCCGTACGCTCCCTTATCGAGGCCGATCCTGAAAAGATCGCCAAAATCTCTGAAGCTGCCGAACATACCTCGGCACTGGCCTCGTGGACCGAGTTTATACCCTACTACGAACAAGCCTACGATCTTGCGCTCAGCAACGCCGTAGCCCGAAAATAATCATTCCTACGAATTTAAACCCCAAACAATATCGATATGAAACTTCCGGTAAGCGACACTAATGCCCCCGTATGGCGCGACATTATTGTCAAATCCGAGCTTCCTTCGCAGCTCAAACCACTTGAAGAACTCGCCAAAAACCTTTGGTGGGTATGGAACAGTGAAGCTAAAGCGCTCTTCCGCGACATCAACCCCGACACCTGGCGCAACACCGGCGAGAATCCTGTCATCGTGCTTCAGCAAATGAGCTTCGAGCGCATTCAGGAACTCATAGCCGACTCCGCTTTCATGGAACGCCTCAAGCACGTCTACGGAATGTTCAAGGACTACATGAAGCAGCCCATGCGCTCCGATGTCCCCTCCGTGAGCTACTTCTCCATGGAATACGGCCTCTGCAACTGCCTTAAAATATACTCCGGAGGTCTCGGCGTACTCGCCGGCGACTATATAAAGGAAGCTTCCGACAGCCGCGTGGATATGACCGCCGTCGGTTTCCTCTACCGCTACGGCTATTTCACACAGAGCCTGAGCGTTGACGGCCAGCAGATCGCCAACTACGAGCCCCAGAACTTCAACCAGCTGCCCATCGAGCCCGTGCTCGACAAGGATGGCCATCCCATGATTCTGGAAGTTCCCTACCCCGGACGCAACATCTACTGCCACATCTGGCGCGTGAATGTGGGCCGCATGAAGCTCTACCTGCTCGATACCGACTTCGATATGAACAGCGAGTTCGACCGTAGCATCACACACCAACTTTATGGCGGCGACTGGGAAAACCGTATCAAGCAGGAATACCTCCTCGGCATCGGCGGCGTGCTCATGCTTAAGAAACTTGGCATACGCAACACTCTGTACCATTGCAACGAAGGCCACGCAGCGCTTCTCAACCTGCAGCGCCTTGTAGACTATGTGCAGGACGATAAACTCGACTTCAACGTAGCTCTTGAGCTCGTGCGCGCATCTTCTCTCTACACCGTCCACACACCCGTACCTGCAGGCCACGACTACTTCGACGAAGGCCTCTTCGGAAAATATATGGGCGAATTCCCCGCTCGCCTCGGCATCAGCTGGAACGACCTCATGAACATGGGCCGCGAAAACCCCGACACCAACGAGCGCTTCTCGATGAGTGTATTCGCGCTCAACACCTGCCAGGAAGCCAACGGCGTAAGCTACCTCCACGGAGAAGTCAGCAAACGCATGTTTGCAGGCATCTGGAAAGGCTACTCTTGGGAAGAAAGCCATGTGGGCTACGTCACCAACGGCGTGCACATGCCCACCTGGGCCGCTTCCGAGTGGAAAGAATTCTATGCCGAGCATCTTGGTCAGCAGGTGTTCTCCCATCAGAGCGATCCCGAAGCCTGGAAAGGCATATTCAAAGTGTCCGACGAGGCCATCTGGAACATGCGTTGCACGCTTAAAAACAAGTTCATCAACTTTGTAAAGCGCGACTTCAAAGCCAAATGGCTTGCCAACCAAGGCGATCCCTCTGCCGTAGTGCAAGTGCTCGAGCGCATCAACCCCGACGCACTCATAATCGGCTTCGCACGACGCTTCGCCACCTACAAGCGTGCACACCTTCTCTTCACCGACCTCGACCGTCTGGCCCGTATCGTGAACAACGAGAAGTTCCCCGTGCAGTTCGTATTCTCCGGCAAGGCACACCCTGCCGATGGCGCAGGCCAGGGACTGATCAAGCGTATCATGGAAATCTCCCGCATGCCACAGTTCCAGGGCAAGATCATATTCCTTGAAGACTACAACATGGTTGTGGCAAAACGCCTCGTAACCGGCGTGGATATATGGCTCAACACACCCACTCGTCCGCTTGAGGCATCCGGCACCTCCGGTGAAAAGGCCGAGATGAACGGCGTCCTGAACTTCTCCGTGCTCGACGGTTGGTGGTACGAGGGCTATCGTTTCGATGAAAAAGCCGGATGGGCTCTCACCGACAAACGCACCTATACCGACCAGGCTCAGCAGGACAAGCTCGACGCAGCCACCATCTACTCGATGCTTGAAAACGAGATCATCCCTCTCTACTTCGCCAAGAACTCCAAAGGCTACTCGCCTGAGTGGGTGCAGTACATCAAAGGCTCCATCGGCCACATTGCCCCCCACTTCACAATGCAGCGCATGATCGAGGACTATATCGAACGCTTCTACGATCCTGAGGCAAAACGCTTCAACCGTCTCGGCGCCGACAACTTCGCCCTCGCCAAAGAGATTGCAGCGTGGAAGGAGAAAGTCGCAGCGGCATGGCCCGGCATCAAAGTGCTCGATATCAAGCGCACAGGCATGGAAAATGGCGTCACCGGAGTTCCCTATCAGGTACTTGTCACTGTCGACACCAATGGCCTTGGCTCCGACCTGGGTCTGGAGCAGGTGATATACCGCGTGGAAGATGGAGTTGAAAAACTCGCCTACACGCCCCAGTTCAAGATTGTCAAGCAGGACGGCGATATCGTTACCTACGAGCTCAACGACCACGTACGTGACGCCGGCGTATTCCGCTACGGCTACCGTCTCTTCCCCAACAATCCGCAACTGCCCCATCGCATGGACTTCGCGTTCACACGCTGGTTCTGATTCCACAGTCCACACACCCAAAAAAAGGAAAGCTCCACACCCGGAGCTTTCCTTTTTTTGCATGTGCGCCCTACATTTAGGTAGAAAAAAGCGGGAAACGACATCACAATCGCCCCTTATTGCAGGATGGTTTCAGAATGTCATGTGAAACGACACTCTCAAGCCCCTGCGGTCTATGCTGTATGGTACATCGAGATAACTGAGGCGCCACACATAGTCAATACGAAGGCATTTCAGTATATTATCTATGCCGGCCGATATTTCAGAATAAGGGCCATGATCCATGGCTCGAGTGGTCGCGCCGTCAGGAAATCTGAACAACGACATGTTGCACGCCGGATCGTTCTTGGCGCTCAGATGTCCCCACACGCCTCTGTACGACACTACTTCTCGCAGTTTAAGTTTTTTCAGAAACGGTATGTAATTGAATAAGGCGCCGTTGGCCCAATACGTCAACTCCCAGTTCAGCTGACTGTCATTGACAAACTCCATAGGATTTATCAGGGCAAAACTTTCTGGCTGGATAGTATAGGATAAATTCGCATTCGGCATAAGAAGATTGATGTATGGCGATGTGCTCCACACATGCGCCGCGCCGGCAAGCACATCCAGATATCCGAAAGCCGACATCCAGAAACGTTTTTGGAAATTCAACTCTGTCTTGTTCAGATTGAATTTTGAGCCTCCGGCCCCGCGGAGCGCCAACGTGTGTCGCAATGACACCACCGGAGCATCCATATTGATTGGTATCCGCTGCGAGGTGGTCTGATAGAATTTTTCGCCCGGCGCATAACGCAACTGCACGCTGAGGGATGTCTCATCGTAATGCCCTAAGGAAGAGCCATATCCATCAGTAAATTGCACCCAAGGCGTGGCCTCCCGGCGTTTCAAAGACAGATCTGCAGTGATGGAAAAATTGTTGCGGAGCTCGAGCGTATATTCCAGTTTGTTCAACCGCATGTACACCGCCATATTGTCGCTCAGGCGTTTGAGCGACAGAAACACATTGTCGGCGTTCGTAAAGTTATAATGCTGCCCGATAAAGTCAAGGTCGTACGAAGATGTGAATCTCAGCGAATGCACCGGAAACTCTCTGGAATGCCGAAGTTTATCGTGAAATGAATACTCCACTTCTCCCATATACTTCCATTTATGGTCCTTGAAGCCATAGGCGCCCATCGCCCTGACAAACCATCTGGGACTTAGGGCGGCCGTGGTCAGGCCACCGAAGCGCAGACGCAAGCCCTCAATAGAACTATAGCTGGCAAACGTGTTCAATGGTCCGATCTCAAACTTGGGTCCGGCCGGAACATATCCCACGGAAAGCGCTCTCACCACTTTTTCGCCCCAATAATACAACGGAACCTCACGCAACCGCGTCATAAGCAACCCCACCCGGCCCTCACCTTTGGCCGGAATCGGCTTCAACCGTGCGTTGCTCCACCACTGCTCGCTGCGCGCGTATGCGCTGTCGGTCGCTATGGTGGGCCCCGTAGTGCGGAATATACCGCTGTCGGCGGGTGCGTCAAATCCGTGGCTGTCGTACACTGTGCTTCTGCGCACATACATCGACGGCGTGCCGGGGATGACAGACAGCTCCATCACAAGATCGTCGACAGTCTTTAGCCGCGAACCGTCGGGCGCTTTATCAAAACTCTGTGCTATTATGAGATTATCGACAAAATTAAGGTTTATATCTCGTGGCACACGCATCTCCACCCGTTTTATAAACATGGTGCTGTCGGCCAACGGCACGTATAGATGACCCGAAAAACCGAATGCTGCGGTGTTGTGCGGATAGAACGACAGCACGGAGCAGCGCTCTCCGTCCACAACCACCGTATCCGTAAGATAAAACTTATAGAAATCAGGAGCGATACGGCTGAGCGGACTCACAAAACGGTTTTGAAGCAAATTCAGGTCGCCGCCATAAAGGTCCACCTCGCGCAGCACATCTTCCATAAATGTCTGCATTGACGCCTTGTCGACAAACTCATCTACGCCGGCACTACGTTGTCCGATTATGGTCACCTTCTCCGAAGCCGGAGTTTTTCTGTAGTCGGTACGGCTCAAGGTCTCGCGCACAGAAAGTGGCAGAACGGGACGTCCGGATATTTCTGATGTGTCCACATGCTCAAGCAGGAACGGAAATCTACGGATCACGGCGTCGCTGTCCGTATGTTCAAAATTATTAAGCGCTATCGTGATGCGTTCATAGCGGCGATAATTGTAGTAGGGATTGCGCCGCGGGTCAGTGGCATCCGCCATGGTGCGTATCCTGCGCGCAAATTCTACTGCAGGATTGTTTTTCTTGGAATACTTCTTGCGCCGCACCACGAGTTCGTCGAGCGACCGGCTTTGTGGCACCAGCCGTATCACATACATATTGTGGCTCGATTGCACCAATGGGATTGTCTTGGTGGCGTAGCCCATCATGGCGGCCTGCATGGCCTTTGCATGCGCAGGCACCTTAAACTCGAATATACCCTTGCTGTCGGCCACCACACCTCCGGCCTGTCCGGGTGGTGTGACGGAAGCGTAAGGGAGCGCTTCCCCTGTGATACTATCTGTCACAATACCCCTTACAAGATAATAGCCCGAAGTCTGCTCCCATACCGACTGGGCTACAGACACGGGTGCCCATGCATAAAAAAAGGCGATGCCGCAGGAGCAGGCAATCAGCTTTTTGAGTATTTTTGCAGAAAATTTAAATTTCATGAGCAAGGAGATCGAACGCAAGTTTCTTGTAAAAGACAGTAGTTTTATGGCCGCGGCCACAAAGCGTTGCCGGATGTCGCAAGGCTACCTCAGCATAACGCCCGAAGCCACAGTGCGGGTGCGCATCGCCGGCAACAAGGCTTTTCTCACCGTAAAAGGCCGCAACAGCGGATCCGTACGCGACGAATGGGAATACGGAATCCCGATGGCCGATGCGGAGGACATGCTCAAAAGATGCTGCGCCACCGCTATCGAGAAATGCCGCTACTATGTGCCATACCACGGCCATGTCTGGGAGATTGATGTATTCGGCGGCCGTCTCAGCGGCCTTGTCCTAGCGGAAGTAGAGCTGGCATCGGAACAAGAGGATGTCGATATCCCCGCTTTTGCAGGCAGGGAAGTGACTGCCGACACCGCCTATTATAACTCCGTGCTCTCCGACCCATCCAGGCCGCTTCCTCCATTTTCCTGAGGACGCAATTCAAGGCGCACCACATTCTCCACATGTTGCGTATGCGGGAACATATCCACCGGCTGAATGGCCGTCACATCATATTTCTCGTGAAGCATGGCCAGATCCCGGGCCTGGGTGGCCGGGTTGCAGCTCACATACACGATACGCCCGGGCTCGGCGCGTAGTATCGTAGCCACCACATCGGCATGCATGCCGGCACGGGGCGGGTCCACAATCATTACATCCGGACGACCGTGCGCCTCCAGAAAAGCATCCGTAAGCACATCCTTCATATCGCCGGCATAGAATTCGGTATTATCTATGCCATTGGCTGCACTGTTGACTTTCGCATCCTCAATAGCTTCCGGCACATATTCTATACCCACCACCTTGCGCGCTCGCCTGCTGATGAAATTGGCAATTGTGCCCGTACCGGTATATAGGTCATACACATATTCATCGCCTTTGAGATCAGCGAAGTCGCGGGCCACTTTGTAGAGTTCGTAGGCCTGTCTGGAATTTGTCTGGTAGAAGGATTTCGGACCTATACGGAAGCGCAGACCCTCCATCTCCTCCTCGATGTATTCGCGGCCGGAATGCAACTTGATGTCAAGGTCGGCTATCGTGTCGTTGCACTTGGTGTTCACAACATACATCAGCGATGTCAGCTCGGGAAATTCTGCGCGCATGGCGTCCAGCAGACCGCGCGTGGCTTCTGGCATATCGGCCCCAAGGCTCACCACCGCCATGCTCTCCCCTGTGGAGGTTATGCGTATCATGAGCGTGCGTACAAACCCCTCCTGCGCACGCAGGTCGTAGAAAGGCAACGAATGCTCTTTCGCATACTGTTTTACGAAAAGACGCAGACGGTCGCCAAGGCTGTCCTGAAGACAGCAGGCTTTGATATCAAGCACTTTGTCAAAAGCGCCGGGAATATGGAATCCGGCCGCATCGCGGTCGGGAAACTCCTCTCCGCTCGCAAGTTGCTCACGGGTGAGCCAGCATTTGTTGCTGAACGTGTATTCCATCTTGTTCCGGTAGGCCCATATCTCGGCCGAACCCAGAATCGGACTGATTTCAGGAAGCGGAATCTTGGCTATGCGCTCCAGCGCGTCTGTCACCTGACGCTGCTTGCAACTCAGCTGATATTCATAAGGAAGATGCTGCCAGCGGCAGCCGCCGCACACCGTGAAATGCTCGCAGCGTGGCTCCACACGCACATCGCCGGCTTCCACCAACCGCTCCACGCGGCCTATGGCATAGCTGCTTCTTTTTTTCTCTATCTGCACGTCCACCACATCGCCGGGAGCGGCAAACGGAACAAAAACCACCATATCGTCGGCCGTACGGCCGAGCGCGTTGCCTTCGGCAGCCACATCCGTTATCTTCAGTCCCTCTATAAGAGGTAATACCTTGCGTTTTCTTGACATTGCTATCTATGCGTTAGAGGGTGTTTTTAATCTTCTTATTTTTCATCACGCAAATTTACACAAAAAATCAATACGGCACGGCAAAATCAGAACGGAGAGGGAGATTGGAAGGTGTAGCGGTGGCCATCGAGAGGGAAGGTGAATTCTATTTTTTGAGCGTGCAGCATAAGGCGCGGCACTTTGCGGCCGGTGCCATAGAGGCGGTCGCCGGCAATGGGCATGCCGAGGCCGGCGGCTGCATGCACGCGCAGTTGGTGGGTGCGGCCGGTGAGCGGATGGAAGGCGATGCGGCTGCGACCGTCGGCACAGGCAATGAACGCATAGCGGGTGGCGGCTTCTTTGCCGGCCACGAGGTCGACGCGCTGGCGCGGACGGTCAAGCCAATCGGGCGACAGTGGCAGTTCCACCAGCCCTTCTTTTTGCTTTCCGAGCTGCACGTAATCGCCGTCCAGTATGGCCACGTAGGTTTTGTGGACAAGGCGCAGCGCAAACAAGCGCTGTATGGCCGCGTAGGCGCTATTGTCGAAGGTGGCTATCAGCAATCCTGAGGTGTCCTGGTCGAGGCGATGCGCCATACGCACGCCGCTTCCGCAGCGCTCCTCAAGCCATTCCTGAACCGATGGCGCGGCACTTCTTCCGGGCACGGAGAGCATACCGGAGGGCTTGTTGACCACACAAAACCAACGGTTCTGATACAGGATCTCTGGAGCAGCGGTAGCCGTGACGAAGCTGTCGCTGTGCAAGGGGGGCTCTATGTCGAGGCCCTGCAACATCCATCCAAGCACTGGCAGACATTTGCCCCTGCATGCGGGATAATGCTTGCCATGTATGCGCACCTCGCCCTCTTTGGGCATACCGTACCAATACTCTGCCATAGCTACAGGCTGCCAACCATGCACATAGGCGGCCTGCAGCAGCTTGGGCGCGCAACACTCGCCGGCTCCCGACGGAGGCACCCGGAATGATGTGCCAGCAAAAATATCGCTCAGACTGCGGCTTTCGCCACAGGCATTCATCACCGTGAAATTATCAAACAGCCATTTCTGCAGAGCATCGGAAGCCGCACGGCGCTCCTCTTTCATCTCCTCAAGGTGCCGGCGGCCGGCGTCGAGGCGGGAGGCATACGGCTCGAGTTCGGCGGCGCAGCGCCTACGCAGCCGGTGGAGCTCGGCCTTTTCAAACTGGCTCTCTTTAATCATGGCCTGCAGCTCGGCTTCGCTGCAGCCCCCTGCGGCCCTTCTTGCCTCGCGAGCCGATTTGGAAGCGAGGAAGCGCTCCTTGCAGGCGGCTACTTCGGCATCGGCCGAAGCCTTTCTGCTTTCAAACTCGGATTTAGCCGCAGCCAGTGCGCTTCGCCCCCAGATGTCTATCCTGCGGCTGAGACGCGAGATAATTGCTTCGCGGGTTTTGAAATATCCGTCCGGGGCGAGATAGTCGAACACCGGCCCTACAAATCCCGGGCGGTGGAATCCGTCAGCGCCTATTTGCCCCGAGAAGGCATACAGCCGATGGTACGCGCCGGAGGCATCCGCGGCTATCAGCACACCGAGCATCTTGCCTGCTTCGAGCTCGCGGCAGAAACTGATGTCGGCCGCGCGGGCACTGCGCTTCAGCTTCCCGATATGGAGCAGTAACCGGCCGAAAGCCTCGTCGCACCGAGGGTCGGGCACATAGTCAAATGGATTATTCATGCACAAAAGTACAAATAATTCATGGAACTGGGCAAATACGGTAGGCGGGGTAATGATATGGACCATAATTTTATAACATTGGCTTCTACAAAATTATGGACTGCTCTTTTATTTTTAGTACACGCTGCCGCATGTATTTGCCATTTTTTTTGTACTTTTGCACATACAAAACTACGTATACATATAATTTTCAGCCAATATGGTAAGTTACAAAGAGTTAGGCCTCGTAAACACCCGCGAGATGTTTGCAAAGGCCATCAAAGGCGGCTACGCAGTGCCCGCTTTCAATTTCAACAACATGGAGCAGCTCCAGGCCATCATCAAGGCTGCTGCTGAAGAAAAATCCCCCGTTATCCTGCAGGTCAGCAAGGGCGCGCGCAACTATGCCAACGCTACCCTGCTCCGCTACATGGCCCAGGGTGCTGTGGAATATGCAAAGGAACTCGGCTGGGAACATCCCCAGATCGTTCTTCACCTCGACCACGGCGATAGCTTCGAGCTCTGCAAGAGCTGCATCGACAACGGTTTCTCCAGCGTCATGATCGACGGTTCGCACCTTCCCTACGAGGAGAACGTGGCCCTCACCAAGCAGGTTGTTGACTACGCCCACAAGTTCGATGTTACCGTTGAAGGCGAACTCGGCGTGCTCGCCGGCGTAGAGGACGAAGTTAGCTCCGACCACCACACCTACACCGACCCCGAGGAAGTTATCGACTTCGCTACCCGCACTGGCTGCGACTCGCTCGCTATCTCCATCGGCACCTCCCACGGCGCATACAAGTTCACTCCCGAGCAGTGCACCCGCAACGAAGAAGGCAAGCTCGTTCCCCCGCCGCTGGCTTTCGACGTTCTCGACGCCGTTATGGAAAAACTCCCCGGATTCCCCATCGTACTCCACGGCTCCTCCTCCGTTCCCCAGGAAGAAGTCGACACCATCAACAAGTTCGGTGGCAAACTGCCCGATGCTATCGGTATCCCCGAAGAGCAGCTCCGCAAGGCAGCCAAGAGCGCCGTTTGCAAAATCAACATCGACAGCGACAGCCGTCTGGCCATGACCGCTGCTGTGCGCAAGGTCTTTGCTGAAAAGCCCGCAGAGTTCGACCCCCGCAAATACCTCGGTCCGGCTCGCGACAACATGGAAAAACTCTACAAGCACAAAATCGTTGAAGTGCTTGGCAGCGCAGGCAAGGCTGAATAATCCCTACCTCCATAAATAAAAAAGCGTCGGTCAGTTGACCGGCGCTTTTTTTATCAGGCATTCTTACGTGCTGGTGGATTAAACAGTTTTTTAAACAACGGAGGAAGGAACGTGCCGACAATTGCAATGCTGAAAGCACAAATGATGCACGTGCGCACAGCCCCGAGGCCGGCGATTGTGAGGATAGCGAAGCCTATGAGTGTCGTCAGTATTAGCGACACTATGTAGGCAATTATTTGTTTGCCCATAATAAAAGGAGAGTTAACTCCGCGCCGGCATGTGCCGGCGCGGGCTGTTTGAATTTTGGTAGAGAGGGAGGGCGCCGTTATTTGCTTTCTTCTTCGGGAGCAATCAGTTTATAGCCCTTGCCGTGGATATTTATGATCTCGATGGAAGGATCGTCCTTGAGATGTTTGCGAAGCTTCGTGATATACACATCCATGGAACGGGCATTGAAGTAGTTGTCGTCAATCCAGATAGTCTTCAGCGCGAAGTTTCGTTCCAGGATTTCATTCACATGGGCACAAAGCAGACTGAGCAATTCGCTTTCCTTGGTAGTCAGTTTCGTTACCTTGTCGCCTATCATGAGCACCTGTTTCTGGGTGTCGAAGGTGAATTTCCCGATCTTGTAGAGCGTCACTTCTTTACCTTTCTTGCCTTTCACGCGGCGCAGGATAGCCTCGATACGAAACACGAGCTCCTCCATGGAGAAGGGTTTTGTGATATAATCATCGGCTCCGATCTTGAAGCCTTCAAGGATATCGTCCTTCAGGGATTTGGCGGTCAGGAAAATGATAGGCACCTCCGAGTTTACGGTGCGGATTTCCTGAGCCACAGCGAAGCCGTCTTTCTTAGGCATCATGACGTCAAGCACGCAGATATCGTACTTGCCTTTCTGGAAAGCCTTGTAGCCACTTTCACCATCGGCATACAGATCGGCGTTGAAGCCCTTTGCCTGCAGATACTCGCGGAGAAGCATGCCGAGATTTTCGTCGTCTTCGCACAGCAGAATACGCATACGTTCTTCCATAATTCTGTCGTTTAATTTGTTAATGGTAATATAATTTTAAATTTTGTTCCAATATTGAGCTCGCTCTCGGCGCTTATTTCTCCGCCGAGATCGGTTATCATTTTGCGCACATAGGCCAGACCGAGACCGAAACCCTTCACATCATGCCGGTTGCCGGTGCTCACTCTGTAGAATTTATCAAATATCTTCTTCAGGTCGTCACGGCGTATGCCTATGCCGTTGTCAGCCACAGTGATCTCAAGTTTGTCCTCCCCTACATTGCGGGTAGCCACCGTCAGCTGCAGAGGCTCGTCCTCGCGGCGATATTTCACAGCATTGTCAAGCAGATTGAAAATCACATTTGTGAAATGCATCTCATCCACATTGACTATCGCATCCTCCGCATCAAGACGTGCATTTATGCGGCCGCCATATTTCTCCACCTTCAGCTTGAAGGTGTTTACGATATTGTTGATGGCTGAATTAGCATCAATTTCTTTTAGCTTCAACGACACCTTCTGACGATCGAACATAGACATCAGCAGCACCTTCTCCACTTGAAAACGCAGGCGTTTCGTCTCATCGTTTATCACATTGCTTATCTGTTGCATCATGGCCGGCGATTTTCGCACCGTGTCATCATTCAGCATCTGGGCCGCCAGGGAGATCGACGATATCGGCGTCTTGAATTCGTGCGTCATGTTGTTGATGAAATCGTTTTTCATCTCCGTCAGTTTTTTCTGGCGGAACGCCACAATTATTGTGAAAACAAAAATTATCAACAGAATGAAGGTGAAAGCAAAAGCCGGCACCATAAAAGATATGGACGAGAATATGAAGTCTTTCTTCGTGGGAAAATAAACTTTCAGATAGTTGAGACGTCCGGTATTGTCGTTAGGAAACAGCGCCTGCACAAACATATTGTCGCGGTCGGCTGCCGATGTCTGGAAGCCTGCCGATTTATACAGCACTGTGCCCGCGTAATTCGCCACGGCAAATTCAAACGGCATGCGCAGCCCCAGCGTGTCAAGTTCCTGACGCAGATAACTGGCCACTACCGCAGAGTCCGCACGTTCCGAGATCGGACGGTTGCTTGCAGAAGATACAATGTTGAGTATCACATCGTCTATCATACCCTTCTGATACAGGTAGCGATTGTGGTATGTGTCCTGCAGGTTGCGGTAATGGTCGGTGGATGGCCGTGTCCCGGTCTGCAGTTTTGAAATCTCATGCACATCGCCCTTGATGGTCAGGTCGGCCTCAAGTCCGGTGGATGTCGTGAACGAATATTTCACTCCGCTCAGGTTTGGCACGTTGTCGCCGAGATATTGTGCGAAGATGGAGGAACTGCGTATGCTGTTCACATCCTCCTCCAGAAAATGACGCGCCTCATCCTGCTCGAGATGCTGGGCCACGGCCACAAGACTCTGACGCACACCCTGTGAGAACTGTTCGTAGCGTATCTGAACTATATTTTTCATATAGAAAATCTGTATGCACAGCAACCCCACAAAGGTGATTGCCATCAGTACAGTGAGTATCCAGATCGTCTGTTTTTTCATCTTTATAAATATGCGGTCGCATCCCTTTGCCACTTCCAGCTTGGAGTGTTAAGAATTAACCTTTGTTTTGTTAACAATTAAATTCCCTTATTGTTGGTTAAACACTATGTATTTAAGTGTGTTTTTAACATTTCGCCTCAAAATTAACTTAAATGTGTGAATATAACAAATGCTTTTACCTTAAATTCCTATTATTTACCATTTTTTGACAATGAACAAAACAAAACCGTCAAATTCACAGATGAACTGTAATTTTGGCACAAGCCGAAATTACGGTGCATAGAGACATGCTGCACCGTAGAGTAAGACGCAACATATGGCTTGCCATAGCATCCTGTCGGTCGCCAGGTATGAGACAGCAGTTTGTATGAAAAAACAAATCCGCTGAATTAATTCAGCGGATCTTGCTTCAGCGGCGGCGCACCTTTATAAAGTGGCCGGGAGTTATGATGTAGTCTACAGGAATATCGTGCTCTTCCGCCTCAATGCTGTCGCCATCGGCCACATGCAGCAGCTGCCAGTCATATGCCACACCCACTTTCAATGCCTTGGCTGTAGCGAGCAGCCTGTCGTAATAGCCCTTGCCTCGGCCCACACGGCGCCCGAGAGTGTCATAGGCCACTGCCGGCACTATGATAAGATCGATATCGCCCACATCCGTGATGTCGTCGCCATCAGGTTCCTCTATGCGGAATGCTCCAAGGTGCGTGCGCGTGCGTTCGTAGGGAAGTATATCAAGATCGACGCCATTTACACGCGGAAGATACATACGCTTGCGACCATGCCACTTGTCGAGAAATTCCCGGGTGGACAATTCGTCGGACAGCGAATGGTACATCAACACTGTATCTGCCATCATAAAAGCCGCCATTTTTTCAAGCGTGGCAAATACCTCCGCAGCTGCCGAACTGCGCTCGCTGTCGCTCAATAATGTCTTGCGTGCGCGCATGCGCATGCGTATATCTTCCTTCTTCATAGACCTTACGCCTTCATTGTTGGGACGGGAGTATGGCGGATGCCGCCCCCGACTTAATTTGTTTTACGGCTTCAATGACGGCAGGATCATCGGTATTGTCTATTTCGTAATAAGCCTGTATGCCGAGCACGTCCCGCGCAATGAGAGCCTTCAGCTGTCTAACAATCAGGCGACGGGAATTGTTGAGGTAGTAGTAGCGTAGCCGCACGCCGTTCTGCTTCACGTACGATGCGAACGCCGACAATAGCACACCATCAGAGGGCAGCATATCAAGCAGTTCGTCTGTTGTTTCGGCTTTCGACAGTTCGCTGCGGTTCAGATCCACATACTCGAAGGCAAAGCGGTTCAGCAGACTGGCATTGGCGAGCTCAAGATAGAATTTGTTCACGCCCGCCGTATCAGACGGCACAAAGACATCAGGCATGATACCGCCTCCGCCGTACACGGTGCGGCCGCCTACCGTTGTGAATAGTTCACCGGTTTTTATGTGGGCGCTGTCGGGCGTGAAATTCTCTCCGTGGTTGTAGCGCTCCAGTATCTCGGATTCGTATGCCTCGTTGTCGCCACGGACGTAGTCTTTCTGGATGCAGCGTCCGGAAGGCGTGTAGTACCGTTGCACGGTAAGGCGCAACTCGCTGCTGTCCGGCAACTCGAAACTACGCTGCACAAGGCCTTTGCCAAACGACCGCCTTCCCACTATCAGACCACGGTCATTGTCCTGTATGGCCCCGGAGAATATCTCGCTGCTGCTGGCCGAGAATTCATCAATGAGCACCACAACCGGCACATCATCAAAATTTCCGGTACCGTCGCTGAGCACCACCGAGTTTTCCTTCACATCGCGTCCCTTGGTGGCTACTATCACGCTGCGTTCCGGCAGGAACTCGTTCACCATCATTATAGCGGGATCCATGTAGCCGCCGACATTACCACGCAAATCGATGATGAACGCCTCGGCTCCCTCGCGGTGCAAGCCGTACACATCCTGCAGGAAGTCGGCATAGGTATTGCGACCGAACGTATTCACTTTTACATATCCGATGGCATCGTCCACCATATATGCCGCGTCAATGCTCTCTACCGGCACGGAATTGCGGATAATATGGAATTTCAGAACATCCGGCACTCCGTGGCGCACCACGCTCACCTCTATCTCTGAACCTTGCGCACCGCGGAGCAACGCGCGCACATCATCGGGGTGCACATCGGCACCAACCAGCGAACTGTCGCCGGCTGCAATAATCCGGTCGCCGGCTTTCAATCCGGCTTTTTCGGAGGGGCCACCCGAAATCACCTCAACCACGCACACGGTATCGTTCAACTGCTGAAACTGGATTCCGATGCCGCTGAACGACCCGTCAAGGCGAAGATTGGCATCAGCCCGTTCGTCGGCCGATATATATACCGAGTGCGGGTCAAGATTGGCCAGCAACAGCGGTATGGCGCTCTCCACCACACTGTCCATGTTCAACGCATCCACATAATCGTCCTCTATGATTTCAAGCACACGTGCGAGCTTACGCTGCGTCACGGTGGTGCGGTCGCCGCCGGCCAGACAATAGCCGAGCCACATTCCTGCCACCAGCACACAAGCTCCGATGAGAGGCAGAAAGCGTCCGTATATTTTTTTCTCTGACATGACTATTTTATAATTTCCGGAATGTGCACACACTCCACGCCGCTGTGGCGCAGCAGTTCGATACCGTCGGCTATGCGGTAAAGTTCATTGAACACCACACGCCGTATGCCTGCCTGGATTATTAGTTTGGCACATTCCATACATGGCGACGCCGTGACATAAAGTGTGGCTCCGTCACTACTGTTGTTGCTTCTCGCCACCTTGGTTATGGCATTGGCCTCGGCATGCAGCACGTATGGTTTGGTGGAGCCGCTCTCATCCTCGCATACGTTCTCAAAGCCGGTAGGAGTGCCGTTATATCCATCGGATATTATCATCCGGTTTTTGACAATCAGTGCCCCCACTTTACGGCGAACGCAGTAGGAATTCTCGGCCCATATACTGGCCATGCGCAGGTATCGGCAATCGAGCAGCAACTGTTTTTCAGTTTGTTCGTTCATATTTAAGTGCAAAGGTACAAAATATCTCTCAATCAGCAAAGAAGAGCGATCCGGTACACTCCGAAGGCCACAATCCAGGCTATCACTGTATTGTACACGACACTGAATGCGGCCCAGCGCCACGACCCGCATTCCCGGGCTATGGCCGTGACTGTAGCAAGGCACGGACAATACAACAAAATGAACACCATGAAGCTAAGAGCCTCGGCAGGGCCGAAATCCGGCCGGCCGTTTTGGGGATTCACGCTTTCCAGACGGGCTCCGAGTTTGGCCGGGGCCGACGCCTCATTATCAGTGTATAGCACTCCAAGAGTTGAAACCACAATCTCTTTGGCAGGCACTCCGGCCACGGCGGCCACCGTTCCGCGCCACCCTATGCCGAGGGGCGCCATCACAGGGTTGACTGCCTTGCCTATGCTTTCCAGATAACTGTCTTTTTCGGGATCACCGGCGTTGCCGATAGGGAAATAGTTCAAAGCCCACACAAAAATACTGGCGAGAAGTATTATTCCGCCCATTTTGCGCAGATACTCCTTTCCTTTACCCCAGGTGTGGCGAATGCTCGAACGCAGCGTGGGCACACGGTAGGGCGGCAGTTCCATGACGAAAGGCGTCTCTTCCTTGCGGAACATTGTGCGCCGTAGCAGACGCGCCGTCACTACAGCCACCAGCACGCCGGTCAGATACACACCCATGAACACCACTGCGGCATGCGCCGGAAAAAAAGTACCGATGAGCAGCACGTACAGAGGCACACGGGCCGAGCACGACATGAAAGGATTGATGAGTATGGTGATCAACCGGCTGGAACGGCTCTCGATAGCGCGCGCGGCCATTATCGCCGGCACATTGCAGCCAAAACCCATCACCAGAGGGATGAACGACTTGCCGTGCAGCCCTATGCGATGCATCACCTTGTCCATTATGAATGCGGCCCTGGCCATATACCCGGAATCCTCCATGAAGGATATACAAAAATATAGGATCAATATATTGGGAAGGAACACGATCACTCCCCCTACTCCTCCTATTATTCCATCCGCAATCAGATCTTTAAGAGCTCCGTCCGGCAATACGCGCGACACAACATCGCTGATGGCGGCCACCGCGCTCTCTATCCAGTCCATGGGAAATTGTCCGAGGAAGAATGTTGCCCAGAAGATGAAAAA
This sequence comes from uncultured Muribaculaceae bacterium, assembly GCA_910578095.1. Lineage (GTDB taxonomy): Bacteria > Bacteroidota > Bacteroidia > Bacteroidales > Muribaculaceae > CAG-873. The sequence continues at coordinate 210,996 of CAJTOZ010000001.1, forward strand.
CATTATGGCAAAAAATATCGGGAAACCGAGCAACTTATTGGTGACCACGCTGTCCACAAGCCTGGTCATCTCGCGGTTGTCGACGGTATTCTGGCGCAATGTCTCGGCCAAGGCGCCGGCTATGAATCCATATTTCGCCGATGCCACCTGCGAAGGTATATCCTCATCGTGCAATGCTGTCAGCGCACTGCGCAGCTCATCTCTCAACTGCAGGATTTTCCTGCTGTCATCGCAGCCGGCGATCTGCCGCTCAGCCTCCTTGTCGCCCTCAAGCAGTTTTATTGCCACATACCGTGGCGAAAAGCGCCGTTCTATGGCTTCGCTCTCTTTCAGGGTGTCTATGAGTTTGCGGACGGCTTTCTCCACATCGGCACCGAGGCTCACATGCACGTGGCGCACATTTGGCTGCACATCGTTGTACACCTCGATGACGGTCTCGAGCAATCGCGCCACACCTTCGCCGCTGCGCGCCACCACAGGCACCATCGGCACTCCGATCATTCCACCGAGCATGTCATAATCCAACTCGCCACCTCCGGCCCTGAGCTCATCATACATGTTCAGGGCTATGACCATCCTGCGGTCCATGTCGATGAGCTCTGTGGTCAGGTACAGGTTTCGTTCCAGATTGCTCGTATCCACCACATTCACTATCACGTCGGGAGTATTGTCATGCAGATATCTGCGCACATACATCTCTTCGGGCGAATACGTCGACAAGGAGTATGTTCCGGGCAGGTCGACTATATTGAATGTGTATCCGGCATGATGAAACACCCTGCGTTTCGCATCCACCGTCACCCCGGAATAGTTGCCCACATGTTCGGTAGCGCCACTGAGGGTATTGAAAAGCGTAGTCTTGCCACAATTGGGGTTTCCTATGAGAGCCACATTTATGCTTCGGTGCTCATCTCTCACTATCATCTCGCCCTCTTCATGCACTTCCAGTGTGCCGGCGCTCTCCAGACGGCGTATCTGTGCAGGATCGTCGATTTTAACGACCTCTATCATTCTGGCTTCGGCTGTGCGGAGGCTCACCTCATAGTTCATGACACCATATTTTATGGGATCTTTGAGCGGAGCGTGCAGAAGCACCCGCACCGGACGCCCTTTGACGAATCCCATCTCCATGACACGTTTTCGGAACGCGCCATGACCGAGAATTTTCACAACTACGGCAATATCGCCGGTATTAAGTTCGGACAGTCTCATCAATATTGCAGATAAATGAATGGTACCAGATCGCTCTGACGCGTCTGGATCACGAGAAACAGCACTGCACTCAGCAGCAGGGCCTGAAGCGCAAGGGGCATCGTGGCGTACACCCGGGTGGCGCCGTCTGTCCACCCGCGCGGAGTGAAGTGCATCATGTAGCCTGCGCAAAGGGCAAGCACTATCATCATGTAGGCCTCGACAAATTGGGTCGCGATACCTGGCCTGAAATCACTGAAAATCTGTGTGGCCATATCGGCAAGATTCTCCGGGCCCGAGGCTCTGAAAAAAGTAAAACCTATGACAACCAGAACAAACGTGATGGCAATGTTGACACTCCGAAGCAACATCGTGCCTCGAAGCACTTCGGGCGCACGCCACACCCTGCTGAGCCATTTATGCGCCACCAGCAGCGCACCATGATACGCGCCCCACAGCAGATACATCCATGATGCTCCGTGCCACAGGCCTCCTATGAGCATCGTGGCCATGAGATTCACGCGCTGCCGCTTCTGCCCTTTGCGGTTGCCGCCAAGAGGAATGTAGATATAATCCCGCAGCCATGAACTGAGCGAGATATGCCAGCGGCGCCAGAATTCCGTAGGATTCTGCGATTTGAAGGGTGCGTCGAAATTGGCTTTGAAACGATACCCCAGCAGCAACGCTATGCCTATGGCCATATCGCTGTAGCCGCTGAAGTCGCAATAAAGTTGCAAGGTGAAGCCTATTGTTCCCATCAGGTTTTCAAAACCGGAATAAAGCGACGGATTGTCAAAAATACGGTCGACGAAGTTGCCGCTTATGTAGTCGGCTATTACCACTTTCTTTATCAGACCGGACATGATCATGAAAAGGCCCTCGCTCACCATCTCGTGGGTGGCATGCGGATTGGCCTCCACTTGCGGAAGCATATCCTTCGCGCGCACAACCGGACCGGCCAGCAAAGGCGGAAAGAATGTCAGGAAAAATGTATAGTCCAGGAAATTGCGGGCCGGCTTCATGTCGCCGCGGTAGATATCGACTATGTAGCTTATACTGCGGAAGGTAAAGAACGATATTCCCGCCGGCAAGATTATGTCGAGGGCGTCGAAATGACCGCCGTTGAAAATTCCGGCAATGCTTCCCAGCAGCAGGTTTGTGTACTTGAAATAGATGAGCATACCCACATTGGAGATGACATTCAAGGCCACTATCCCGCGTCGCAGTATGGGCCGGCTGACCTGTCCCAGCCACAACCCGAGAAGGTAGTCCGACACGCACACGCCGAGAAGAATGAAACAGCATTCCGCACTGGATTTATAATAGAAGTATAATGAGAACAGTATCACGAACACCTTCTTAAGCGTGCCGTGGTAGCGCAAAGCCCGGTATATGCAGAGAAAGGCCGCGAACAGCACCAGAAACAAACCGGTGTTGAACAGCAGCGGCTGGCGGGGGTCATAGAGGAGGAGCTTGCTCAGCGACTCTATGTTTATGCTGTTAATCAGATTCAGAACTGTCATTGCTGTCGGATTGTGATTGGGAGAGTATTTCACGTACAAGGGCGTCGGCAAACATATCGCCCATCAGATGATAACCGTCCCACGTGAGATGGATGCGGTCGGTGTTCATCAGCCTGGAAGACACCCATTTCGAGGCAGTGCCTCCGCCTCCCGATATGGCATACCAGTCGTATACCGGGATATTCTCCGAGGCGCCATACTCCATTATGGCTGTGCGTATCCGCTCTATGTTCGGGTTTACGGTATAGGTGCGCGTGCGCCGCCTGCGGCCTTTGCGGCGCGTATAGGTGCGGCGGTAGCATTCCTGCGGAGTGGTGAGCAGTATGGAAGCATGAGGGTTGTGGCGTCGCAGGTCCGACACCAGAGTGTGGATATGCATCCGCATATCATCGGAACTCACTCTGCCGAAAGCTTCATTTGTGCCGAGACTGACGATAATCAGATCGGGATTGAGCCGCGCTGCCGCCGAAGCAAATTCCGGCAACGCGTTGTAAGAACTGTACGTAGCGCCATTGTTGCCTATGGCGCTGTATTCCACACCGCTGTCGCCGCGCAGAAGTTCAATGGCCGTCAATGGCGCCGCCCCCTTCAGATGAAGCGTTAATGTCGTTTCGGGCTGTGTCAGCAACACATCCGCCACTCCTGGAGCCGGCGATAGATAAGCGGCTGATACATCCGGCGATACCGACAGGAGTTCCGGGCTTGCCGCACCGGTCGTGTATATGCGTATGCAGTCAAAGGAATCTCCGCAGCTTACGGATATGTCATATTCCGAGCCGGTGGCGGGAGCTACGGACACACCGCTGAAACCCGTCTCGATAGCGCGCGGCATTTTAAGCAGGCGCGAACTTTTCATTGGCGTGTTGGAGCGTATGACGTAGTCGGAGGGGGCGTTTGTTCCGGCCAGCCGTAAAGGAGCGATGAGCCCGCGGCCGGCACCGCCGTAGAGCTGCTGCAGATGGTAGCGCACGCGCGATGTGGATCCTTCGGCCTGAATATGGCTGTCGCCTATATGCAGAATGCGCACGCAAGCAGTATCCGCCCCCGAAAAACGCGCGCGGAGATGTGTCCAGTCGGCATCGTTCATGATCACATGGTTGCGGGATGCATCTATAAACGGATATGCCGAGAGGTCTGCTATATGCGACACTGCGGTTTCCACGCCCAGTTCCGGGTTCAGACGGAGCTCGGCTTGCTGTGCCCATACAGGCATTGCTGCGGACAGTATAACGCAAGCTTTGAATATTCTATTCATCCACTGCTCGCATTAATGATTTGTAGAATATACTGCCCATCTCTTCTCCTCCTTTATGGTTGAGATGTATGTAGTCGGCATTTACAAGCCCGCGGTCCCTCCAGTCGACAATGGCATTTTCTCCGCCCATCGCTGCGCGCATGTCCCAGAATATTACTCCGGCATCACGCGCTGCCTTGCGCTGCACTTCTATAATAGCCGGCACTGTGGGCAGCGAGGCCACCTCCGTGCCTTGCTTCTGCCCTCGGTCGCCCACGCCTGCCATGATCACGACAGCACCCGGATAACATGCCTTTATGCGCAGAAGCACACGTTTCATAAGATTACCGTAGGCGGTGTATTCTGTCTGCTGCGACGACAGGGCGTTCATACCGTACTCCACGATTATCATGTCGTAATCCACTCCGGCGCATGCCGCCATGGCTCTCGCCGTAGATATACCGAGGCTACGGTGCGACACACCGCTGTAGCCTCTCAGGCTCATGCAGTCGAGCGAAGCCCCGTCTCTGTCGTCGAGCCACGCACCGAACACCACCATTCCGTCGGCATCGCACCGTATGTCGAGGCGCGCGGTCTCGCCGTCTATAGTTATGCTCTGCACGTCTGGCGAAGCAGCCGCCTCGTGCGCCTCCCAGGATGCGCCCCCATCTGTAGACGTTGCTATCGTGCCTCCATGCGGTGCCATGAACACTACGCGCGAGCGGCTCCAGGATGCAGTATGCGCTCCGTTCTTTTCTCCGCGGAATGTGGCCGTAGCCCCGCGTGTGGCACGGAAATATTCCCCCGGCAGAGTGTGCAGACTGTCAAGACGGTCGTTACGGATATCGCATGCCGTGAATCCCTGCGAGGAAAGCCGCACTGTACGGCGGAAGCCGGCCACAGCCGATGTCATGGGCACATAGCCTACACCGCGGCCGCCGATACGGTCCTGCAATCTGCGCCGGATGGAACCGCTGAGTATGTCTCCTTCTATGTAGCTGTCGCCTATCATGGCGGCGCGTAGCGTTCCGGAGGCGAGGGCGACGCGCAGAGCGTCCGTCGCGCTGCCGTCAGCGCTGTAGTCTTCCAGTTCGCCCGGTTCCATACCTGCAGGCAAAACGTTCTGGGCTATCGGGTGAACTATCGCAGCCTCTGGCTCTTCCACTACTGCCTCTGGCTCTTCGGTCTCTGTAGCGGCTTCCTGAAGCTCGGCTTCCAGCGCCGGGTCCACTATCTCTTCCGTCACATACTCGATAGCGGAGCTGTGAAGTATGTCGGAAAAAAGATTGAAGTCCTTCAGTTTATGACCGGTGAGGTCGCCCCACGGCAACATTGACAATATGCCGAGAGTAATCAGTGCAAGCAGTACTATCGTGAGCGGGCTACCCTGCGATGGACGGCGCCCTGTATCGTTGGGATTCATATCGGGAGAGAGTTTTCTTTTAGTATTTTCAATAGAGGGGCGCTTTTGGCTTCTGTCTCGCGCCATTCGGCTGCGGGATCGCTCGAAGACGTGATGCCTCCGCCGGCGTAAATGCACCATCCGCGGTCCGACAACTGCGCGCAGCGCAGGTTCACATAAGCCCGTAGCGTCGTACCGTCGGAGCATGCGAGATAGCCCGCATAGCAGCGGCGGGGAGCATCCTCCACCTCTTCAATCTCGCTTATAGCTGTCTGCTGTGGCATTCCGGCCACGGCAGGAGTAGGGTTGAGAGCATCAAGTATATCGCTTGCGCCTTCCAGCCCGTCCATGCGCGCTTCTATCCTGGTGCATATATGCTCGATGGCTCCGTATCTCAGAGTTTCTGTGGCACCCGCATGCGGAAATAGCCCCGCACCACGCAGGGCTGACATTATAAAATCTGTCACATAGGCCTGCTCCTCCACATTTTTTGCATCCCATGAATGGGCCTCGGGGGTGTGGCGGCGCGTTCCGGCAAGAGACATTGTTCTCACTGTACCATCGGCAAATTCGGCGAGCACTTCAGGCGTGGCACCTATCCACATGCCCGTGCGGGGAGTGTAATAACAATGGCAGAAGGCATCAGGAAACAAATCAAACAGCTGAGAAACCACAGCATTTATATCCACCTGCATCCCGGAAGCGCATATGGCACGCATGCGCACGCATTTTCCGCCACGGGATTTCAACTGTCCGATAAGCCATTGCGTTGTAGCAAGATATACGTCATGGAGAGTTGACGTTTGCCATGGTTGCACGGCCGGGGTTCCGGGAGTGGTTTTATCAACTGCTATGCGCTCGCACCATGGCGTGTTCCACTCATTTATGGTAAAATCAAAGATATCGTTTCCGGACACGCGTATCGTGCTTTCGCCCGGAAAACGAAATATGGCAAAGGGGACGCCTTCTGCATACAGGCGCTCTATGTCGAGCGGCAGTTTCATGAACTCAGCGGCTGTTTATACAACTTTGGCAATCAGCTCGTAGGGCATCGCGTCGGTGATCTCTACTTCGTAGAAGTGGCCGGGGCGGAGCTGTGCATCATCCTTGGAAATGAGCACTTCGGGATCAACCTCGGGAGAATCAAATTCGCTGCGTCCCACATAGAAACCATCATTCTCGCTCTCTACGAGCACACGCATGCGTTTTCCTATTTTCGAGCTGTTGTGTTCCAGCGCTATTTCTTCCTGCACGGCCATAAGTCTGTCAAGACGAGCCTGCTTGATCTCTTCGGGAACATCATCGCTGTAGTTCTTTGCTGCATACGTGTCTTCTTCCTCGCAATAGGCGAAAGCGCCCATGCGCTCGAAGCGCTCGCTGCGCACAAAATCCAGCAATTCTGCAAAGTCTTCATCACTTTCTCCCGGAAAACCCACCATGAGTGTCGTGCGGATATGAATTCCCGGCACTTCCGCACGTATGCGCTTGAGCAGAGCCTTGGTCTCAGCACCGGTGATGTGGCGACGCATGCGTTCCAGCACTCCGTCGGCACTGTGTTGCAGCGCTATATCAAGATATTTGCACACATTGGGATGACGCGCCATCACAGGAAGAAGATCGTAAGGAAAATCAGTTGGATAGGCATAGTGCAGCCGAATCCACTCCACACCTTCTATACGGGCCATCTCATCAACGAGATCGGCTATGGCATGCCGTCCGTATATGTCACAGCCATAGAATGACAGGTCCTGGGCTATCACATTGAATTCACTCACGCCCTTGGCCACAAGTTCGCGCACCTCTTCCAGTATTTCTTCCTTTGGACGCGATTTGTAGCGGCCCGTTATGAGAGGAATGGCACAAAATGCACAAAAACGGTTGCAACCTTCGGCTATCTTCAGGTAGGCGCTCCATTCCGGAGTGGTGAGGTCTCGGGCCCACGGACGCTGTGAGGCATCCACATCCGGACAAAGTTCACGCACCAGATCCTCGAAGTCGAATTTCCCGAACCAGCCGTCCACTTCCGGAATCTCGCCCGGCAACAGTTCGGAGTAGCGCTCGGAAAGGCAACCCATGACATACACGGCACCTATCTGGCCGGCGCTCTTGGCCTCGCATGCCCGCAGTATCATGTCGATACTTTCCTCTTTGGCATCGCCTATGAAGCCGCAGGTGTTGATCACCACCGCATCGCCGCTCCACTCGCCACCTGCATCGTGAACGGCTTCCACACGGCCTTCGCTCAGGCGATGCAGCAGGCGTTCGCTGTCCACGAGGTTCTTGGAGCACCCCATGGATATCACATTCACACGTTTCATTCCGCGTTATCTCCTTTTTTGCCGAACAAGGACTCTACGAATGCGCGTTTGTCAAACACCTGAAGGTCGGTGATTTTTTCGCCGAGACCTATGTATTTCACAGGAATGCGCAGCATGTCGCTTATTCCGATCACCACACCTCCCTTTGCCGTGCCGTCAAGTTTGGTGATGGCAAGGTCTGTCACCTGCGTGGCTGCGGAGAATTGGCGTGCCTGCTCGAATGCGTTCTGTCCCGTCGATCCGTCGAGCACAAGCAACACTTCGTGCGGAGCTCCGGGCACGACACGTTCCATCACACGCTTGATTTTCGACAGCTCATCCATCAGTCCTTTCTTGTTGTGGAGGCGACCTGCGGTGTCTATTATCACCACATCACAACCTTGAGCCACCGCACTGCTCAGCGTGTCGAAAGCAACAGCCGCAGCATCGCTGCCGAGCTGTTGCTTGACAATGGGAACGTCTGCACGACGCGCCCATTCATCAAGTTGCTCGATGGCCGCGGCACGGAATGTATCGGCAGCACCGAGCATCACTTTGTGGCCGGCAGCCTTATATTGGTAAGCGAGCTTGCCTATGGTGGTAGTCTTGCCTACACCGTTAACACCCACCACCATTATGACGTACGGACGCGCTCCCTCGGGAAGCTCAAAATCCTGCAACGCCGTGGTACTGGCTTTGTTTTCCACAAGCAGTGCCGATATTTCTTCACACAGCATGTCGTTGAGCTCGTCCTCGCCCACGTACTTATCACGCTGGGCACGGCTCTGAATGCGGTCTATGATTTTGAGTGTGGTTTCTGCACCCACATCTCCGGTTATGAATATTTCCTCCAGCTCATCAAGGAAATCGTCGTCGATGGTCCGACGCCCTACAAACGCGCGTTTAAGTTTGCCGAAAAAACCTTCTTTGGTTTTTTCAAGGCCACGGTCGAGTGTTTCCTGTTTCTTTTTGCGGGAGAAGAAGTCGAAGAATGCCATAGTTGGTTTGGTTTATTAGCTTGCAAAGTTACAAAAAAAAGGACGTTCCCGCAATACTCATGATACAGTAATATGCATACCGACACGCATCATCGTGAATGTGTTCTGCGTCTGTGGTGTCGGCGCGTTTGGAACCTACACATTAACGGAGCAATATTCTTTACTCAACGAATGAGGCGCAGCAGCTCCGGGAGCTCCGCCACACGATATTGCGGGGCGTGTTCCGGTGTCTTCAACGCGCCTGTCTGAGGATGCACATTAGCTCCGGGATGGCGCTCCTTCAGCATCACGGTGTGCCATCCGAGACGATTGGGCCATAGGAAATCCTTTGCAGGATTGTCACCCACATACCAGAACTCCCGGCAACCGGAGAAATGTGCTGCCGCAAGCTCAAACGGCAAAACCTTAAGTTTATCCGCTCCGATCTCTTCACTCACGCTGATATAGTCTACATAAGCCTCCAGTTCCAGCGAACTTATCTTGTTGCGTTGCGATATACTCCTGCCATCGGTTATGATGCCCACGCCACAACCTCTCTCCCGAAGCGCGGCAAGCACGCACTTCACATGCCCGGACACGTGAAGTTCGGGCATGTGCGTGCGATATATATCGAGCATGAGGCGCACCTCCATTGCCGGAACACGCGCATGCAACGCATCAAAAGCATTGTCGGCACCCAGCATCAGGGACATAGCCTCGCCATACGGAACGCCGAATTGTTCCGCATGCCGCGCCACTGCACGCCACCCCGACAACTGATAGTCTTTTTCGGCATACAGGGTGTCGTCCAGATCAAAAAGGACGGCCGTGGCTGCGCTCATCCGAGTGCCCGCTTGATAGCCTCGGCTGTACGGCGGATATCGTCATCGGTGAGTATGGAACCGCTGGGGAGGCACAACCCGCGCTCAAACAGTTTTTCCTCCACACCGCCGGTAGAATAATACGGCGCATCCGCGAATACCGGTTGCATGTGCATCGGGCGCCACAGCAGCCGGGTCTCTATGTTTTCGTTGGCGAGAGCCACGCGCACCTCATCGGGGGTATGGCCGGTCTCTGGATCGATAATAATTGTCGACAACCAGAAGTTGCTATTGAACTCTGCCGATGGATTCTGCTGTACGGCCACTCCGGGGGTATCGGCCAGCAATCTGCTATATAGGGCATGGATCTCGCGACGGCGCTCCACATGTGGCCTGAGCACATCCATCTGCCCCACCCCGATTCCGGCGCATACGTTGCTCATACGATAGTTGTAGCCCGTCACCTCATGATAGTAGTACGGCCGGTTCTCACGAGCCTGCGTGGCATAGAACTTCACCCTGGCAGCCGCCTCGGCGTCCGGACACACGAGTGCTCCGCCACCGGAGGTGGTTATTATTTTGTTGCCATTGAAACTCAATGCGCCATACACTCCGTATGTGCCGCAGCGACGGCCGTCCAGTTCCGAACCGAGCGCTTCGGCGGCATCTTCAAGCACGGGAATATCCCACTTGCAGGCTACTTCCAGAATCTCGTTCATCTTTGCCGGCATGCCGTAGAGATGCACCGGAATGATGGCTTTGGGCTTGCGGCCGGTCTTGCGCTCGCGGTCGGCGATACATGCGTCCAGCGCCTCCGGGTCCATGTTCCACGTGTCTTTCTCACTGCCCACAAATACAGGAGTTGCACCCTGATAGACCACTGGATTGGCCGAAGCTGAGAACGTGAACGACTGACACACGACCTCGTCGCCGGCACCCACACCGAGCATCACAAGCCCAAGATGGATGGCCGCAGTGCCGGCGCTCAGAGCCACCACGCGGCCCGGCGCACCTATATAATCGCCCAACAAGCGCTCAAATTCATCTACGTTAGGCCCCAGGGGCACAACCCAGCCGGTGCGGAATGCCTCATTTACCCAGTGTTGTTCGGTGCCTCCCATATGGGGAAGCGACAATTTGATTGAGTTTTCCATTATTATCAGTTACAGCTTTTTATAGTATTCCTGTTTTTCAATACAAACGACGGCAACCGGCCGCACATGAGCCACGACAATGTGGCTGAGGGTTGCAGCACACGGTTGGTACACAGCACTACGCCTATGATGGCGGCGGCTATGGCTGCGCTGAACACAAAAGTGGGCACAAAACCAAGCCCCATTGCCGAAAGCAGCCCCCGGGCGCTCCCGAGCGGGAAGAGAAAGAAATAGTGAAGAAGATATATTGCCAGGCTCTCACGCCCGAGATACGCCCACATACGGGCCATCGGACGTCCGCCTGCAGGAGCACCGTCACCGAATGCGGCCTCGCTCCAAGGCTTCACCACTGCCACGCCCACTATGGCGAGCGAGATATGAAGCACAATTCCCACCACAAGCATCATGTCCACATTGAGCCATGGAAATTCCCAGCTCCAGCATCTCATATACATGCAGATTCCTCCGATTATCAAAGCGGCTGTGGTCCATTCGGATTTACACAACCGGTAGAAGAGGTCCTGATGCCTGTGCGCCATCGACCCGAATACGAAAACCGGGAAGAAACCCACTACAAGGGCGAGGCTGAGGTAGTTGTATATTATGCTTTTAGCCAGAAGGGCCGATACAATGACGCAGACAATCCATGCTGCCGCATACACAAGTATCTCTGTCAAGAGATTCCGGCACTTACGCACTATCGGCACTACACATGCATAAACGACCATAATCTCGAACAGTACGAACGTGAACCAATAGCCGTTTTTGAATGTGGATGTCCAGAAACCGCTGAAAGTGGATTCAAGCGGGCTCTCCAACCCTGAATGTGGAAAATACCACACCCAGAGCATGCCCATGGCCACCATGGGCACCAACAGCTGCAGCGCACGTTTGGCCAGACCGCTGCCACGCGCCTCGGGCCTCCACGTCATCCATCCGCTTATGAAGAAAAACAATGGCATGTGCACCTCCCCTATGAACTTGAACAGCGGGGTGCGGTCTATCTCGCGCACGCAAAATGTTAACACATGGCCCATTACCACCATAAAAATGGCAATGCCTTTAAGCATATCGAAGTATTGCAGTCGCTGTTTAACAGCCGTCATGATGCTATCGGTTTTTATGATTACGGCACAAAATTACAATAAATATCGTGGATTTTCGCTAACTTTGTGCAACATTATGCAGACTACCGATAAATATTCCTGCCGCTTCATGGCGCAGGCTTTGAAACATTACGGAATCACGCGTGTGGTGGTGTCTCCAGGCTCCCGCAACGCGCCGCTGATCGTGGCTCTCGCACGCACGCAGGGCTTGGAATGCACTGTAGTCGTCGACGAGCGGTCGGCTGCATTTGTCGCTTTGGGGATGGCTGTCGAAAGCCACGGGCCGGTAGCTCTGGCATGCACAAGCGGAAGCGCTGCCCTCAACTATGCGCCGGCTCTTGCCGAAGCGTTCTACAGGCAAGTGCCGCTGATTGCCATAACCGCCGACCGGCCCGAGGAATGGATAGACCAGGATGATGGCCAGACAATAAGGCAGGCGGGAGCTCTCGACGCAGTGGTGAAGGGATCTTTCAATATTCCGCCCGACCATGGCGCTGAGCCGCTGAGGCGTATGGGTCGCCGCCGGATATGCGATGCTATAGCTTTAGCCGGAAGTGAGCCATGCGGGCCGGTACACGTCAACATCCAGATAGACGAACCCATCAACGGAACCTGCGACGACAGTTCCGACTGTTTTACTTTTCCATCGTTCGTTGCCACGGAGCGCATCATGAGCGCAACTACGGCACAATCTCTTGCCGAGGAACTCGACAAGGCATCGCGCGTGATGGTGCTCGCGGGATTTATGCCCGGGCACAACGGCTTGTCGGAAAGTCTTGCCCAGCTGCCGCCGCATTGGGCTGTGCTGTGTGAGGAGCAGAGCAATCTCCGCGGACCCTTTGTCGGCAATATCGACGCCTCGCTGCGATTTATGGAAGCAGCCGAGAAAGAATCGCTGCTTTCGCCCGATATAGTCGTCACCATCGGAGGCTCTCTCACCTCAAGGATGATTAAGGCGGAATTGCGCGGTCGCAATATTCGCCATTGGCATGTGGGGCTGAGCGGCGGAAGTGTGGACTCGCTATTACATCTGGAGAAAAACATAGCCTGCACGACCCACGAGTTCTTCGAGGCCGTCGCGCCACGGCTCCACACACAGCCGGAAGCAAGATATCGCAACAATTGGCTTGCCGTCTCGGAGCGTGCCCGGAAAGCCACCACGGATTTTATGAATGAGGCTCCGTGGAGCGATTTTTCCGCTATGGGCTGTCTGCTGGCATCGCTGCCATCCGGAATACATCTGCATCTGAGCAACGGCACGGCGGTGAGATATGCGCAGCTGTTCGGCTGCAGTGGCGCGGCGTCAGTTGAATGCAACCGCGGCGTAAGCGGAATCGACGGATGCACCTCCACCGCCTTGGGGGCTGCCATAGCTGCAGGCAAGCCCACATTGATCGTAAGCGGCGACATGTGCGCGCAATACGACATGGCGGCACTGGCAATGTCGTCGATCCCCGACACATTCCGTATAGCGGTGCTCAACAACAGCGGAGGCGGCATTTTCCGTTTTATCAAAGCCACACGCGACATGCCGGAGCTGGAGCATTATCTTGCCGCCGACGTGCGTCTGCCGCTGAAAGAGCTCGCCGACGGATTCGGGTTTGACTATTACGAAGCACACGACAAATCGTCGCTGGAAAAGATGCTGCCGGCATTTTTCTCCCCAGGATGCCGCCCGGCCATACTGAATATGATTACGCCTGCCGAAACAAGCGCGCAGATAATAAAAGACTATTTTTACAGAAAATGAGAAACTGGACTAAGATCAAAGATTACACCGACATCCTTTTTGATTTCTATAACGGCATTGCCCGCATCACCATCAACCGACCGGAAGTGTACAATGCTTTCCGCCCGCAGACAAACGCCGAGATGCTCGACGCTATGGACTATTGCCGCCGTACCCCCGCCGTGCGCGTGGTCGTGCTCACCGGCGCAGGCGACAAGGCTTTCTGCAGCGGCGGCGACCAGCATTACAAAAGTCGCGGCGGATATCGCGATGAGGACGGCACCCCGCGGTTGAACGTACTGGAGCTGCACAAGGCCATCCGCTCCATACCGAAGCCTGTCATAGCCATGGTCAACGGCTACAGCATAGGCGGAGGAAATGTTCTCAATGTGGTCTGCGATCTGTCGATAGCCTCATCCACCGCACGCTTCGGACAGACTGGTCCTAAGGTTGGCAGTTTCGATGCCGGCTTCGGATCGTCCTATCTGGCACGTTGCGTGGGCCAGAAAAAGGCCCGCGAGATTTGGTTCCTGTGCCGCCAATACACAGCCGACGAGGCTCTGGCGATGGGCATGGTGAACGCCGTCGTAGAACCCTCGCGCCTGGAAGATGAGACTGTGGAATGGTGCGAGACCATCATGAAGCGCAGCCCGTTTGCCATACGCATGATCAAGCGCGCGCTCAATGCCGAGCTCGACGGACAGGCCGGCCTGATGGAGTTTGCCGGCGACGCCACTCTTATGTATTACCTTATGGACGAGGCTCAGGAAGGCAAAAACGCGTTCCTTGAAAAGCGCGACCCCGACTTCGACCGTTTCCCTCAGTTCCCGGGCTGATGACCGCTGCAACGGCTTCCTGGGCACCATATCGGCTTAATTTCCGATTTGAGGCCAGGACATCCAGGGAAAGGATGCGCGTCAAGGACACATACTTTGTGCGTGTGTGCCGCGGCCGGCGGGTGGCGTATGGCGAATGCGCCTTGTTCAGGGGCCTGAGTGCCGACGACACACCGGACTACGAAGAACGCCTGAGCTATTTTTGCCACCATCTGGACGAATTGCCGGAATGTGGATACAGTTCCATACGTTTCGGCCTCGAGACCGCGTTGCGTAATCTTGACGCCAGTGCCGGCGACGGATGGGGCGGCACGGCCATACCCATCAACGGACTTGTGTGGATGGGCGATAAATCTCTGATGGCAGAGCGCATAGAGGCAAAACTGGCCGATGGTTTCAAGGTTCTGAAACTGAAAATCGGGGGAATCGATTTTGAAGATGAACTGGACCTGCTGGACGCGGTGCGCGCACGCTTCTCACCGGCGGAACTTGAAATAAGACTGGATGCCAATGGTTCTTTCCGGCCCGACAGGGCGCTGCAATGTCTGGAACGTCTGAGCACCTACAGCATTCACTCCATAGAGCAACCCGTGGCGGCAAAGCAGCCGTCTGCCATGCGCCACATATGCCGGCACAGCCCTATTCCGGTGGCGCTGGACGAAGAGCTCATAGGCTGCACGAGCATGGAGGAGAAGCGTCAGATGCTCGACTATATCCATCCGTCATACATCATTCTGAAGCCGGCGCTGTGCGGTGGACTTAGCGGGGCGGAGGAATGGGCGGACGCCGCAGAAAGCGCATCCATCCCATATTGGTTCACCTCGGCGCTCGAGAGCAACATTGGCCTCGATGCCATAGCGCGCACAGCCATTAGCCGTGGCATTGACATCCCGCAGGGGCTCGGCACAGGCGAGCTGTACACAAACAATATCATCTCTCCCATCTCGCGCATTGGTGCGTCACTGCACTACGACACGGGCCGCAGATGGGAAATACCCCAACTGCCGTGGAATATATAGACTTTGTGTCGGAATGGCGCGACAGCGGAAACCACATATCCGCCCACACATCCGGAAGTACCGGCACGCCCAAGGAGATACGGTTGCTGAAATCCGATATGAGACGTTCCGCAGCATGTGCGGCCAGGATGTTCGGCCTGGACGAAAGCTGTGTTGTGGCCTCTGCACTGCCGTTCTCATCCATCGCCACAAAAATGGCTGTGGTAAGACACCTTGTGGCAGGATGCCGCTATGCTGAGATAGCACCAAGCAATGAGCTGCGGTTGCCGCCCCACGTGGATCTCCTCTCCGTGGGACCTTCTCAAGCTCTTTATCTTCTTGAGCACCCGGAACTGGCGCGCCGCATAAAGCATCTGCTTGTGGGCGGGGCACCAATGAGCGCTCAATTGCGCCAGGGACTGATACGTTGTGGCTACGATGTATACGAGAGCTACGGCATGACGGAAACATGCAGCAATGTGGCGCTCCGGCACGGCAACGACGATTACTTCACGGCCAATGATGGAATCTCATTCGACCTCGACCCTCGGGGATGTCTCATAGTGCGGGCCCCTGAATATTCTTTCGATGGCACCGTCACAAACGATTTGGCAGAATTAATCTCGCCGGAAAAATTCCGATGGCTGGGGCGGTTCGACAATGTGATAAACAGCGGCGGAATAAAAATTTTCCCGGAAATGCTTGAAAAGGAGCTTGCGGCATACATCGGTGTTCCGTTCTACATAATCGGACGCCCCGACCCCAAATGGGGCACAGCCGTGGTAATGGTGGTGGAAGGCGACGACATTGCGGCAGAGGAAGCACGGAAAGCATTAAGTTCTTTTCCCGATCGCGTCCGGTGTCCGAAGGACGTTGTGGCCATACGGCATTTTCAGCATACTTCCACAGGTAAGGTGCGCAGGATAATGCCGTAAAACGCTTCCGAAAGGCCCTAAAGTAAGCGCAAAACGTGTGCCGGGACCAACTTTTATTGTGTTTTTTTTGTTAATTAGGAAAACTGTAGTAATTTTGTGCTCGGAAAGACGCTCTATTCATTGCAGTTTTTCTAAAATCCCTCTTATATATTTTATCATTCAGGATATCTACAGGACGCAGGTCATCAAACGGTATTTGTGCTTGATGCAGGACCGCACCCGATCAGTATTCCCCCTACATTATATATGTACAACATTTCAGAATTGAACGAAATGGGCGACGCCGAACTCCGTAGCGTGGCCGAAAACATGGGTCTGAAAAAAATCGATCCCACAAAAAAAGAAGAATTAATATACAGAATCCTTGACCAGCAGGCTGTCGACCGGGCTTCGGCCGGTGCCGAACGCCGACGCGCCAGCGAAGCCGAGGACCAGGCTGAGCCCAAGAAACGCACTCGCCGGAAGAAGAACGACACGCCGGAAGCGGAAAGCAAACCCGCCGGAAAAACATCGGCCAAATCTGTCGAGCCTAAATCACAGTCCGAGGGTGCTGAAGCCGAAGCCCCACGGAAACGCCGCGGACGCCCCTCGAAAAAAGAATTGGAGGAACGCAAGCTGCGTGAAGAGCAGGAACAGCAGCAGACACCGGACGTGAACGGCACGGAAGCCAATGAAAACACCACGGAGCAGCCCGCTCAGATGCAGCCCGACACCACCCCGGCTCCCACCGCCGCCACTCCCGCGGAAGAAGAGCAGCAGCCCAAGCGGGACTTCCGCCCCTCGGCCAACGCCGACACTTCTCTCGGCACATTCTTCCCACGCAGCGAAGGGCGCAAGTTTGTGCCGCGCTCGCAGCGCGAGCGTGAGGAGGCCGAGAAAGTTCAACCTCAGGCACCGATCACCATCGCCGAACCCGGACAGCAAGTTCCGGGCCAGCAGCAGGGCAAAAAAAACAAAAACCGCAAGGAGCGGCAGCCGCAGGCCCCGCGTTTTGACTTCGCAGGACTTCTCGAAACAGCCGGTGTGCTGGAGATAGAACCACAGGGCCACGGATTCCTCCGCTCGAGCGATTTCAATTATATGCCCAGCCCCGACGACATCTATGTGTCGCAGGCGCAGATAAAACAATTCGGTCTCAAGACAGGCGACGTAGTCGAGGCTTCTGTTCGGCCGCCGCGTGAAAACGACAAATACTTCATACTCACGGATGTGCTGCGTGTCAATGGCCGTTCTCTCGACTTCATTCGCGACCGCGTCCCCTTCGAGCACCTCACCCCACTCTTCCCCGACGAGAAGTTCAACATCACAGGAGGCTCAAGCAGCAACATGTCTACCCGCGTTGTCGATATGTTCGCACCTATCGGCAAAGGACAGCGCGGCCTGATTGTGGCTCCGCCCAAAACCGGTAAGACACTACTCCTAAAGGATGTAGCCAACGCCATTGCGGAAAACCACCCCGAGACATACATCATCATACTCCTGATCGACGAGCGCCCCGAGGAAGTCACCGACATGCAGCGCAGCGTCAATGCGGAAGTCATAGCCAGCACATTCGATGAACCGGCCGACCGCCATGTGCGCATCGCCGGAATCGTGCTGGAAAAAGCCAAGCGAATGGTGGAATGCGGCCACGATGTAGTCATACTGCTTGACTCCATCACACGCCTCGCACGCGCCTACAACACCTGTGCCCCCGCTTCCGGAAAAATCCTGAGCGGCGGCGTGGATGCCAACGCCCTCCAGAAGCCTAAACGCTTCTTCGGAGCCGCCCGCAACATAGAAGGTGGCGGATCGCTCACAATTATAGCCACAGCACTTACGGAAACATCATCCAAGATGGACGAGGTGATATTCGAGGAATTCAAAGGCACGGGCAACATGGAGCTCCAGCTCGACCGCAAGCTCTCCAACAAGCGCATATTCCCCGCAGTGGACATCATGGCTTCCAGCACACGCCGGGACGATTTGCTGCTGCGCCCGGAGACTCTCAACCGCATGTGGATCCTGCGACGCTTCCTCGGCGACCGCAACAGTGTGGAAGCTATGGAATTCATCAAAGACCGCATGGAACGCACTCGCGACAACGACGAACTGCTACGCACCATGGGCGATTGAACCCTGCGCCACTACTGACGGCAAATATACGCGGCCGGGCAATTTTTTGCCCGGCCGCACGTTATTATATACAACATGAACCGATCATTATTCTCCTATATTATATTTGCGGTAGCGACTCTTATGCTGCCTGTTGCCGCAAGAGGCGCCGTGAAGATTCATGGCCTGATCACTGACGAGAACAACGAACCGCTGGAATTTGTGTCGGTGCGGCTCCAGGGAAGTGCCACAGGCGCCACTTCCGGGCTCGACGGCACATACCAGTTTTCAGTGGCACAGACCGACACCCTCCGCATTATCTTCACATGCATAGGCTATCAGGAAGCCAAGCGCAAGCTCATAAATCCAAAAGGAGATATCACGCTGAATGTGAAGATGGAACCGGCATCCTACGCTCTCAACGCCGTGGAAGTGACCGAGTATCGCAAACAGACCGACGCACTCCAGCGCATCGATGCCGACAGCTACAAACTGGCGCCCGACGTCAACGGTGGCTCCGTCGAAGGCCTGATCACAACCATGGCGGGAGTGAACAGCAGCAACGAAATGTCATCGCAATACTCTGTGCGCGGAGGCTCATACGATGAAAACAGCGTATATATCAATGGTATAGAGGTGTATCGCCCGCAGCTCGTCAGCTCCGGACAGCAGGAAGGCCTGAGCATCATCAACCCCGATCTCGTAGGAGCCATCGGGTTTTCCACTGGCGGCTTCGGAGCACAATACGGCGACCGCATGTCGAGCGTGCTCGACATCACATACCGCCGCCCCGAAGCATTCGAGGGCTCCGCGGCACTCAGCCTGATGGGCGGTAGCCTTTCCGTGGGAAGCGCTGCCGGAGGTTTCACCCAGCTGCACGGCATACGCTACAAAAGCAACGCATCCTTGCTCAGCTCCATGGAAGATAAAGGCGAATACGACCCCCGCTTTTTTGATTATCAGACATTCCTCACATACAGATTCAATCCCGCATGGAGCGTAAGCGTGCTCGGTAATATATCCATCAACAACTACAAATTCGTACCGAGCGACCGCACCACATCGTTCGGCACATCCACTGATGCAAAACAGTTCAAAGTCTACTTCGACGGCAATGAAAAGGACCGTTTCGAAACTTTTTTCGGAGCGGCCACCATCAATTTCACCCCCGACAAGAAATCGACCTTCGACCTGCTGCTGTCCGGATTCCTATCCAATGAATTGGTGACATACGACATCAGCGGCGAATACTGGCTCGACCAGGCCGGAACTTCGGGCGAAGGAAGCATCGGCGGCGAACTCGGCGTGGGAAAATACCGCGAGCACGCACGAAACCGCCTTAAGGCAAGCGTGCTCAGCGCCACTCTGCGCGGAGCCACCGCCGTGCGCCGCCACAATCTTGCCTATGGCATCAGCGTGAACAGCGAGCGCATCCACGACCGCACCAGGGAATGGGAATTGCGGGACAGCGCCGGATTCTCGCTACCGGCCACACCCGACGCCCTCAAGGTCATCTATAACCTTGACTCACGCAACGACCTCACATCCACCCGCGCGGCAGCCTACATCCAGGACACCTATCGTCTGTCCACATCTGCAGGCTTCGTCAAAATCAATGGCGGCGTGCGTCTCAGCTATTGGAGCTACAACCGCGAATTTCTCGTGAGCCCGCGCCTAAGCGTGGGATTCGTGCCCGATGCCGCTCCGCGGTGGGCTTTCCGTTTTGCCACGGGCCTCTACTATCAGTCGCCTTTCTTCAAGGAATTCCGCCACCCCGTCAGCGATGCCGACGGCAACACGATAGTACGTCTCAACCCCGACATAAAATCGCAACGGAGCTTGCAGTTTATAGGAGGAGCCGACTTCACGTTCAGGGCATTCAACCGCCCCTTCAAATTTACGGCGGAAGCATATTATAAGAATCTCGGCAACCTCATCCCCTACGAAATCGACAATCTCAAAGTTGTCTACGCAGGCGAAAATCTCAGCAGCGGCTATGCGGCAGGCGTGGATTTCAAGCTGTTCGGACAGTTTGTGCCCGGTTCCGACTCCTGGGTGAGTTTCTCTCTCATGAAAACCGGCGAAAATCTCAACGGCGTCACCGTACCACGTCCCACCGACCGACGCTACAGCCTGGCGCTCTATTTCACAGACTATTTCCCGAAATTCCCCAAACTGAAATTCAGTCTGCGCGGCATACTGAACGACGGCCTCCCCATGACCGCCCCACGCAGCAGCCGCGACAAGGGCTACTTCAGAGCACCGGCCTACAAACGCGTGGACGTAGGGCTGAGTTACGCCCTGCTCTCTCCGCCGGACCAGACCACTGTACGCTCTGGCCTGGCCCGACATCTCAAAAGCGTATGGTTGGGAGTGGACGTCTTTAATCTTCTCGACATCAGCAACGTCAGCTCCTACTACTGGGTCACGGATGTGAACAATATCCAGTATGCCGTTCCAAATTATCTTACGAGGAGGCAATTTAATGTCCGCCTTACAGTGGATTTCTGAACATTCTCCTTCCATATTCGGCAAAAAACAGGTCAAAAACACGTTTTTACACCTTGATTTGACAATAATATCAAAAAAAATCGTAATTTTGCATGTTATAAAACATAGCAATACAACACACAAGGATGATAAAAGCAGCTCTCGAGAAGGTGATCAATGAGGACATGGCCGAAATATGGACGCGCCTCAATAGTGATGAGCGCCGCTTGGTTGTCGAAAACATGGAGGTCCACACCTTTAAGAAAAACCAGCTCATATACGCCGAGGGCGATGAGCCGGAATTCCTTTGGGTGCTCCTGAAAGGCAAGGTCAAGAAAACAAAGGAAGGTGTCGGAGGGCGCGTGCAGATACTCCGCCTCATACGCCCCGTCCAGTATTTCGGCTATCGTGCCTATTTCGCCCAGGAGGCATACGTAAGCAGTGCAAGTGCGTTTGAGCCATCCATGCTCGGAGCTGTGCCTCTGTCGCTCGTCCGCGATATGATAAGCAACAACAACTCTCTGGCATGGTTTTTTATTCAGGAGTTGTCCAAAAATCTCGGCGGCTCCGACACTCGTATCGTCAACCTCACCCAAAAACACATCCGCGGACGTCTCGCGGAAGCCTTGATTGTATTGCTTGACAATTATGGATATGAGGAGGACGGATCTACACTGAAAATATACATGGCGCGAGAAGACCTCGCCAACCTGTCCAACATGACCACGAGCAATGCCATACGCACATTGTCCACTTTCGTATCGGAAAGGCTCGTTGTAGTGGACGGACGCCGCATAAAGATTATCAATGAGGCACTGCTGAGAAAAATCAGCAAATACGGATAACCTACCTCTACCCACATACATATAGATGATTGTAATGAAATTTGGTGGCACCTCTGTAGGCTCGGCAGCCCGCATCATGGCCACCACCGACATTATCGCCCATTCCCAAAAACCGGCAATCGTAGTAGTCTCCGCCATGAGCGGAATCACCAACCGGCTTGAAGCCGTAGCACGCGGCAACGACAACAAGGAAAGCATCATCGATGCACACCTGAAGGAGGCCGCCCTGCTCGGTATCGATGTGAGCGAATTCGCCGATTGCGCACGCGGCATTCTCGAAGGCGCACACACGGAATCCGAAATCAAAGCTTGCGGCGAACAACTCAGCTCGGCACTGATCATCCGCCACATGCGCGCCATAGGCATGGATGCCGTGCTGCTCGATGCCCTGTCGTTCATGCGTCTTAACGAAGATGGCTATCCCGACACACCTTTTCTGAAAAAACATCTGGCGGACGCCCTGCAGCAGAGCGGACCGCACGCTGTGTATCTCACGCAAGGTTTCATATGCCGCGATGCCGCCGGCCACGTGAGCACCCTCAGCCGTGGCGGAAGCGACTACACGGCAACACTCCTCGGCGAAGCAGCCGAAGCCACCGAAATCCAGATATGGACCGACGTGAACGGCGTCTATACCGCCGATCCCCGCATTGTGGCGCATGCACAGCGCATTCCACACCTCAATTACGGCATAGCCGACTATGCAGCCTCCTTCGGAGCTAAAATACTGCACAGGGCATGCGTATCTCCGGCGTGGCGCAACAGCATACCCATCATGGTGCTCGACTCGTTCCATCCCGACGCACCGGGCACCGTCATAGGTCCCAAGCCCATCGGCAACGGTTTCAAAATCGTAGCATCCATCACAGACCCCGAGCAGCCGGACATGGTCAAGGTGTCGCTCATAGGACACGACTACAACATCAACGAAAACGATATCCGCAAAATTGTGGGCAACGATATCAATATCGTCGATGCCGGCCTCGCCACATACATGATGGTTCCGCGCCACAAAGAAAAAGAAACAATCGTAGCTCTCCACGACAACTTCGTAACATCAGAGTTATAATATAATTATGATTACAGTCAACAATCTCGGTATCCAATTTGGCAAACGAGTGCTGTTCCAGGATGTCAATCTCAAGTTTACTCCCGGCAATTGCTATGGCATAATCGGCGCCAACGGTGCCGGAAAGTCCACCCTCATGCGCATGCTCAGCGGCGAACTCTCCCCCACCCACGGCACAATAAGCCAGGGCCCGGGCGAACGCATGAGCGTGCTCGAACAGGACCACTACAAGTTTGACGGATGCACCGTGATGAATACCGTGCTTCAGGGCCACACTGTGCTCTGGGACATCATGCAGGAGAAAGACGCCCTCTACGCCAAGGAGGACTTTTCCGATGCCGACGGCATGCGTGCCTCCGAACTCGAAGAAAAGTTCGCCGAACTGGAGGGATGGAACGCCGAAAGCGACGCTGCCGCTCTTCTCAGCGGTCTTGGCATAAAAGAGGATATGCACTATTCGCTCATGCGCGACCTCAGCGGTAAAGAAAAAGTGCGCGTGCTTCTCGCGAAAGCGCTGTTCGGCAACCCCGACAACCTTCTACTCGACGAGCCCACCAACGACCTTGACCTCGACACCGTAGCGTGGCTCGAAGATTACCTCTCCAAATTTGAAAACACTGTGCTCGTGGTCAGCCACGACCGACACTTCCTGGATTCGGTATGCACGCACACTCTCGACATAGACTACAGCCGCGTGCAGCTCTTCGCAGGCAACTACAGCTTCTGGTACCAGTCCAGCCAGCTTGCCCTGAGACAGCAGCAGCAGCAAAACAAGAAAGCCGAGGAAAAACGCAAGGAGCTCATGGAATTTATCCAGCGGTTCAGCGCCAATGTCGCCAAGAGCAAGCAGACCACATCCCGCAAAAAGATGCTTGAGAAACTCAACGTGGAGGAAATCCAGCCTTCAAGCCGACGCTATCCGGGCATCATATTCACCCCCGAACGCGAACCCGGGAACAAAATCCTGGAAGTACACGGCCTGCGCGCATCCGCCGACGATGGCACTCTGCTCTTCAACGATGTGAATTTCCAGATAGAAAAAGGCGATAAAGTAGTGTTCCTCAGCCGTGACCCGAGAGCCATGACGGCCTTGTTTGAAATCGTCATGGGCAACCGCAAGGCCGAAGCCGGCACCTTCGACTGGGGACAGACCATCACCACTGCATATCTGCCGATGGACAATTCCGACTTCTTCCGCACCGATCTCAATCTCGTCGATTGGCTGTGCCAGTTCAGCAACGACACCAGCGAAATCTACCTCAAAGGATTCCTCGGCAAGATGCTGTTTTCCGGCGAAGAGGTCCTCAAAAAAGCTTCTGTGCTCAGCGGTGGCGAAAAAATGCGGTGCATGATAGCCCGCATGATGATGACAAACGCCAACACCCTTGTGCTGGACTCGCCCACCAACCATCTCGACCTCGAAAGCATCCAGGCATTCAACAACACCCTGCAGGCCTTCAAAGGCAATCTCCTGATGGCATCGCACGACCACGAGTTTATACAGACCGTGTGCAACCGCGTCATCGAGCTCACTCCCAACGGCATCATCGACAAGATGATGGACTACGACGACTATATCACCGACGAACGTGTGCTCGCCGCCCGCGAACGTCTTTACAACGCATAATATCATGGTAAAACACATCGTAATGTTCCGCCTCCAGGGCTCTCCGGAAGAGCGCCTGCGTGTGGCCACCGAATTCAAAAATGCCCTTGAGGCCCTACCCGAAAGCATTGAAGTCCTTAAAAGCATCGAAGTAGGCCTCAACCAGAATCCGGCGGAAGACTGGGACGTGGTACTCACGGCCGTGGTGCCGACAATGGCCGATGTCGCTGTCTATGCCAAACATCCCGCCCATGTGGCTGCCGCCGCACTTCTCGGATCCCACAAAGAAATGCGCGGCTGTGTCGACTATGAGTTCTGAACCGTAGCCCACGCCGCTCCTGCAAAAAAACGACACCCACGGAAGTTTGAACTTCCGTGGGTGCGTTTGCTTTATGCGGGTTATGCGCCGCGTCAGTCTATCTGGATCACCAGATAATTGCTCAGGCTCCAGAAAGATGCGGGATTGGTGATACGCAGCACCTTATGTCCGTTTTGGTCCTCGAGCACGTACGATCCCTCAGGCTGGTTTGTGAGCACCTTGGCTTTAGCGCTGTGCAGGTCGATAGTGGTGAGAGTGCGTTTGTCGGCGGTAGTAAAGAAGTTGCGGTCAAAGTCGCCTTCCATAATCTTGGTCTTGCGGAGGAAACCGGTTTCGATGATTTCCTTTTCCTTCAGCTCCTTCTTGCTGCCCACGGCATAGTAGCACGTATTGAGCTCGTTGGCCAGATCCACGCTCTGCTGTTCGGCCTCCTCTTTTTCTGCCGTCACACTGGTGACAGTGGTGTTGAGTGAATCCACCGCAGTGTTGAGCTCACCGATGCGCGCCTTGGCATCGTTAAGACTGGTCTTAAGGGTGTTTATCTCATTGGTCTGAGTGTCAATCTGGTTGCGAAGCGTTGCGATAGTGTTGCGCAGGTTGTTATTGGTGAGCGTGGAGTTGTTGAGTTTCTTTTCAAGCTCGGCCAGCTTCTCGCGGCGCTCCTGGAGCGCCTTCTGGATAGCGGCGATATCGGCCTGAATCTGCTCGCGTTGGCTGGGAGTTTCACCGCTCACCCCTGCATTTACAGTGAGGATGTCTTCCAACGCCTTGATCTGGTCCATGCCCTGGGATATCTCGTTCACGAGGAGGAACAACTGGTCGCGGTCGGCGACAGCATTCTGCAGTTCCACCTTGGAGGCGTCGGCTATAGCCTGCTTGTGAGCCTCCTCTGTTTCGTTTTTCTGTGTGCAAGCACCAAGTACGAGCATCGCGCTCAGTGCGGCCATAAATGTCTTTTTCATGCTGATGCTGAATAAATAAATAGTTAAGAGCGTGTGGTTTTGGTTATGACTGAGGCATGCCTCCCTCTCATTCTCCGTCCTGCGGGCGGTATTTGTTGCGGTGGACGCGCGACCGCTCTCGGTCTTTGCCTGCTACTACAATAACAATCTCACCGCGGGCTTGGTTCGCGGCAAAGTAGTCCCGGAGCTGCTCCAGAGTGCCGCGGTGGGTTGTTTCGTGGAGTTTTGAGATCTCACGTGCCACAGCTGCCTCCCGGCTTCCGCCGCAAGCCTCGGCCAGTTCGGCCAACGTTCGCCCTACGCGTAGCGGAGACTCATAGATAACAAACGTACAGTCTGCGGTAGCAAGCGCGGCTATCCGCGTGGCACGCCCTTTTTTGGGCGGCAGAAATCCCTCGAAAAGAAAACGGTCGCACGGCAGACCGCTGCTCACAAGCGCCGGCACGAAAGCCGTGGGCCCCGGCAATGTCACCACCGGAATATCGCGACGACGGCATTCGCGGGAGAGCATGAATCCCGGATCGCTTATTCCGGGAGTACCGGCATCGCTTATGAGAGCCACATCTTCGCCGGCCTCAAGGCGGGATAATATGGGTTCCGGATTATCATGCTCATTGAATTTATGATGGCTGCTCATCGGCGTGTTGATACCGAAATGCCGCATCAGCACACCCGATGTGCGCGTGTCCTCGGCCAGCACGAGAGCGGCGCTCTTCAGCACCTCCACCGCGCGGGGAGTCATATCCGCCAGATTGCCTACGGGCGTAGGAACTATGTAAAGCGTGCCGCTCATGACCGCGAACCGAAATGGGCGCTTATTATGTTCATGAAGTCTTCGGCATCTTCGCAATCGCAGTCGATCACACCTGCGAGGTAGCGCTCTGCCTGCTCAAAAGAGCCCATAGCCTCAAGTGCATCCAGCACCTCGCTGAAAAGCGCGTCGCTGCCGCCGAAAAGTGTGCGGCGGAAGCGGAATTTATCGTTAAGCGTGAAGGCTCGGCGCAGATCGGCCGATTCCTTGCGGGCTATCAGCTCGTCCACCTTGAGAGCGTCCGAAAGCGGCGCCGCAGGGGCCACAGGGGCTGCCGGGCACACCTCAATCACCCGCACCGGTTCCGGTGCCACAAATTCCACCACTTCTTCTTCCGCCTCTTCGATGGTTTCGGGCTCGGTCGCCTCTTCTTCTTTCTCCTCTTCCGGCTCTTCTTCATCCGGAATGAAAATAGTCTCATCTGGCGTGTGAGCGATGCATTCTTGCATCGGGGCCACTTCCGCTATTTCTTCGGCCTCATCGGCCACGGATGGATCGGGTTCGGCCCACACCTGGTTGAAGATACCCGCATATAAGGCGAAAGCCTCACGTATCTGCGGAGCTATCTCTTCGCAGGTTTCGGGGCGCTCCATGGCCACGCGCAGCAAACCCTCCATGCGCAACCCGGCGGCAAGCAGACCGCACAACATTCCTTTCTGTTGGTCTCTATCCATGTGGTTTTCAGTTTTCAGAATCTGGTACAAAAAGTTTTATCAGGTAGTCACTGATTGCTTCGCGCAGTTTACCGCGGGGGCAGTAGAAAGCATTCACCATCACCACCACCACATGCGTGGGGCGCTCGCAATTCTCATCCAGAAGATAGCCGGCATAGCACTGCACGGCACTCACACTTCCGGTCTTCAGGGCCAGACGGCCTTTCAGCGGGCTCTTGGCCATAAAATTTTTCATGGTGCCATCCTCACCGGCGCGAGGGAATAGGCCGGGATACACATCGCCATGCGGTCCGCGGGCCATCCATTCCAGCATATCGCCGAAGTTGCGCGCCGACACACGGTTGGGCACCGACAGACCGCTGCCATCAAGAATGGCCGCGTAACGCAGATCCACACCGCGCGCACTCCACAATTCCTTTTCTCTCTTTATGGCTTCCTTGCGGCTATCGGCCGGCGCTATCGCGCGCAGCATACCTTCGGCCATCATATTGTCGCTGCGCACCATCAGGCTGCGCAGTATATCCTTCGTGGCCGGAGAGCGGTGGGTGTATACGGTTTGCGAGGCTGCGGTGGGAGCAAGTTTCAGCTTCTTTCCTCCTACACTGATACCGGCAGCACGGAGTTTTTCCGCGAGTTCGTGGCACAGCACTGCCGATGGCGAAGGCATCGTTGTCACGACGCTCCATTTTTTATTGGACGGATCGCGCCCCCACACGAGCAGACGGTCGGAAGCCACGCCACGCAACAGTTCCGTACCGTCGGCATCGCGGCGCACATCCACGATCAGGCCCGGCACATAAGGCTTGGTGCGTCCGGTAGCAGGCCAGAGACGAAACACATTGTCGCGCCAGTTGACCCCGAACAGCGCAGCCCCGTAGCTCCACGCCAGATCTTCTATTTCCCATTGCGGCACAGGGCCTGCATCTTTCAATGTTTCCTGCACGCGCACACGCCCGGAGATGGACGTGACGCCGCGCGCACGCAGATGAGCCACCACGCTGTCGCAGAATCCGAGGTGTTTCTCGAAGTACTCGCTCTCAAGTGTCGGATCGGCACACGCCTCCACCACAAGGTCGCCCTCCCAGGAAGCACCGCGGCGCGTGCCGCGCAGCTCTACGGGCGTGGCGAAACGGTGGTCGGCACCAAGCACCGACAGAGCCGTGGCGGCCGTGAGTGATTTCATTGTTGAAGCCGGCACAAGGGCTTGCAGTGAATTATGGTCGGCCACGACATGCCCCGACGACAGATCCTTGATGTATATGCCCACGGATGCCGCGCTCTCGCCATCGAAACCGAGCACTTCGGCACGCATCTCGGTGAACATCGCCGCTGCAAGCGACAATGCCACGAATATCAGTCGACGGCGCATATCAGAACAGCGGAAAGAAAGACGGAGTGGCTACATATTTCTGCTCAAACTGCTCGTTGGTGATGCAAAACATATAGATGCCCTGCGCCAGCATTAGCCACGACCATATCGAGCACGTGAGCAAAGTGAGCAATAAGGTGAGCAGACCGGCCCCCACCTTGCCGAGATAAAAATAATGCACCCCGAGCGCTCCTATCAGTATGGCCAGCAGCGCCGCTATGCCACGGCATTTACCCTCTGGGCCCGAAGCATCAAAAGGATTGTTGGCGGAATACACATAGGATGGCTGCTCATACGGAGGCGGAGCAGCATGAGGCGGACGCGTGAGGTCGCAACCGCATTGAGGACAGAAGTTGGTGTAGTCGGGCACGACGGTGCCACACCGGGGACATTGCTTGTTCATATCGGCAAATTTACAAAAAACGGCGAAAACAGACAAGCGCGCCGGCATCTAATAGCAAAAAAAGCGCGCCGTCGGCAATTCCGGCGGCGCGCGGGAGATAAGAACAATATCTTATTCGTCTGCGTTCTTCTCGGCGTAGTCTTTAAGGAGTTTATCCTGAACATCGCCGGGCACCAGCTCGTAGCCGGAGAATTTCATCGTGAAGCTCGAGCGTCCACCTGTGATGGAACTGAGTGCGGTGGAGTAGCTTGCCATTTCCTTGAGAGGCACTTTGGCCGAGATCACCTCGAAGCCATTCTCGCTGTTCATGCCCATGATGATGGCACGGCGTCCCTGGAGGTCGCTCATCACATCGCCCATCACATCGCCGGGCACCATCACCTCCACATCATACACGGGTTCAAGCACCTTCGGACCTGCATTGCGGAAGGCCTCGCTGAAAGCGTTACGGCCGGCCAGACGGAACGATATTTCGTTGCTGTCCACGGGATGCATCTTGCCGTCATAGATGATCACACGCACATCACGGGCATAGCTACCCGTCAGCGGGCCCTGCTCCATGCGGTCCATCAGACCTTTGATGATGGCGGGGATAAAGCGCGCGTCGATGGCGCCGCCCACTATTGCGTTGCACACCACGAGCTTGCCGCCCCATGCCAGAGGTATTTCCTGTGTGTCGCGCACATTCATCTTAAATTCCTGATTGCCGAAGCGGTAGGTATCGGGCGCAGGCATACCCTCGAAATAGGGTTCCACCACCAGATGAACCTCACCGAACTGGCCGGCGCCACCGCTCTGCTTCTTGTGTCTGTAGTCGGCGCGGGCAGCTTTTGTGATGGTTTCGCGATAAGGAATTTTGGGCTCTTCAAACACAATGGGCAGCTTGTCGTTGTTCTCTACGCGCCATTTGAGAGTGCGCAGATGAAATTCGCCCTGTCCCGATACTATTGTCTGCTTGAGCTCTTTCGACTGCTCGATCTGCCATGTCGGGTCTTCCTCGTGCATGCGGGTGAGTATCACATTCAGTTTTTCGGCATCGCTCTCCGTCACGGGGCGCACGGCGCGCTGATATTTGGGCGCGGGATATTTGATGAAATCAAATTCATATTCGCAACCCTTCTCATCGAGGGTATTGCCGGTACGGGCATCCTTTAATTTAACGGCAGCACCGATATCACCGGCTTCGAGAGCGTCCACCGCGGTCTTTATCTGGCCGCACACACAGAATATCTGTGCAAAACGCTCCTTGCTGCCACGGGTGACGTTATCCAGGTCGGCACCCGCACGCAGGGTTCCGCTCATCACTTTAAAGTAGCTCACTTCGCCGATGTGGGGCTCCACTGTGGTCTTGAACATATATACGCTCACAGGACCGTCGGCTTTGGGCTCCACGGCTTCGCCGGCGGTATCTACCGGTGCGGGCATATCTTCCACGAAGGGCACCACGTTGCCGAGGAATTCCATCATGCGGCGCACGCCCATATCCTTGGCGGCGCTCACACAGAACACCGGATATATCGAGCGGTCTATAAGGCCCTTGCGTATGCCTGTACGCATCTCATCCTCAGTAAGATGCTCGGTCTCGAAGAATTTTTCCATGAGGCCCTCGTCGTTTTCGGCCGCGGCTTCCACGAGCGCTTTATGCAGCTCCATCGCGCGGTCCATTTCTTCGGCAGGGATATCCTCGATCACAGGAACGCCGCCGTCCGGACCCCACGAATATTTCTTCATCAGCAGCACATCTATCATGGCGTTGAAGCCGGGACCGCACTGCAGAGGATACTGGATGGGCACCACCTTGGAGCCGAACACTTCCTTCATCTGCTCGATCACATTGTCGTAATCGGCTTTCTCGCCGTCAAGCTGATTGATGGCAAATATTATAGGCTTTTTGATAGACGATGCGGTGCGGAATATGTTCTGGGTACCCACTTCCACTCCGTATTGTCCGTTTATCACGATCACACCGGTGTCTGTCACGTTCAGAGCCGTGATAGCGTTGCCCACGAAATCGTCGGCACCGGGACAGTCGATCACATTCAGTTTCTTGTTCAGGAACTCGGCATAGAACACGGTCGAGAAAACCGAATAGCCATACTCCTTTTCCACGGGAAAGTAGTCGCACACGGTATTGCCGGCCTCGATGGTCCCGCGACGTTTTATCACACCACACTCGTAGAGCATCGACTCGGCGAGTGTGGTTTTACCCGAGCCCTTGCTGCCAAGCAGGGCTATGTTTTTAATCTCGTTTGTCTTATAGATTTTCATAGTATAGCTTTTAAAGCGTGTTACTGAATCCGTAAACGGATGTTTGTTTTCCGCTTGCAATTTATAAATTATTTTGTAAAATGTGCAACACATTTTCTATGTTACGCAACACATTTTCGCTTATCACGCATATTTACAGGCTTTTTGCAATACCGCACGCCCGATGTCGAGATTTTTTCGTAACTTTGGCATCCTATTTGCATTAAAAGGTGATATGGAAATAAAAGACGACAACAGCAATATAATAGTGAATGTGCAGAACCTGAGCGATGAGACATGGACCATCGACGGACAGCTCGACATGGATGCGCTCCCCGTTCTTCCCACCCGCGACGCAGTGATATTCCCCATGAGCACGGTACCGCTGTCGCTCGGCCGGGAAAACTCGCTGCTCACCGCACGAGCCGCTGCCGAAGACAATATAATAATAGGCCTCGTGTGCCAGAAAAACGCAGCGGAAGAGCGCCCCACCCTGACCAAGCTTCACCGCTTCGGAGTGCTCGCACAGGTGGTGCGGGTGATCGACCTCCCCGACGGCACACACACAGCCATCGTGCGCACATCCGATCGCTTCCGCATCCTCGGACGCGCCACCGCAGGAGCAGCCGCTCCCGTGCCGCAGGCAGCCATACACGCCCGCGTGGAACTGCGCCCCGAAGAGCAAGGAGCCACCGACGACTATTTTGCAGCGCTCATCAGCATGCTGATAAATACGGCGAAAAAGTTCGCACGGCAAACCCTCGAACCATACGAGCCTTTCGCGCAAAATATCGACGCCGTGGTGGGAAACCCTCCTATGCTGCTCAACTTCCTATGCACCAACCTGCCGTTCTCGCCTGAGGAGAAAGCACATCTTATATCACGCAACACTCTCAGCGAACGCGCCGAAGGCGCTCTTGCGCTCATCAACCAGCACCTGGAGAAAGTCAGCCTGCTCAAGGAAATCAGCGAGCGCACAAAATCGGCTCTCACCGACAGCCAGCGGCAGTCGTTCCTCCAGACACAGATGGAGAGCATACGCCAGGAACTTTACGGCGAGAATTCCGACGATGGCGACGCGCTGCTCGCAAAGGCCGCCGAAGGCAATTTCCCGCAGCACATCAACGATATAGTGGCCAAGGAAGTGGACAAGCTGCGCCGCCTCAACCCGCAGAGCCCCGACTATGCCGTGCAATATTCCTACATCGACAATCTGGTATCGCTGCCGTGGAGCAAAAGCCGCCCCATGCCCGAAAAAGCAAGCAAAAAAGCGTTCCGAAAAGCGGCCGAACTGCTCGACAAGGAACACTACGGGCTTGAGAAAGTGAAGGAGCGAATCCTCGAACAGCTCGCCATGATAATGCAGAATCCGGCCGGAAGGCAGCCCATCATCTGCCTCGTAGGCCCCCCGGGAGTTGGCAAAACCAGTCTCGGACGCAGCATCGCCGACGCGCTGGGAAAAGACTACCATCGTGTGGCGCTCGGAGGCCTCCACGACGAAGCGGAGATCCGTGGCCACCGCCGCACCTACATCGGCGCCATGCCTGGACGCATCATTGACGCCGTCAAGCGCGCCGGCAGCAACAATCCCGTCCTCCTTCTCGACGAAATAGACAAGATCGGACACGATTTCAAGGGCGATCCCGCATCAGCCCTCCTTGAGGTGCTCGATCCGGAACAAAACTGCCGTTTCCACGACAATTACATAGACATCGACTTCGATCTCTCCAACGTCCTGTTCATTGCCACGGCCAACACGCTCTCCACCGTGCCTGCGCCACTGCTCGACCGCATGGAGATAATCGAACTCAGCGGCTACCTTCCTGAAGAGAAGCGCAATATTGCCGAGCAGCATCTGCTCGGACGCATACTCGAACGGGCCGACATGAAAGAGGGAGACATACGCATAAGCCACGCAGCCATGGATGCCGTGATCGACAACTACACCGCCGAAAGCGGCGTGCGCCAGCTTCAGAAATGTCTTGAAAAAGTGGTGCGCAAGGCTGTGCTCGCCCGCATGAGCGACAAACCATTCCCGGAAACCGTCGAACCGGACCATCTCGCCGACATCCTCGGGCTGCCTGTACATCGCCGCGAACGCTACGAAGGCAACGACTTTGCCGGCGTGGTCACCGGCCTCGCATGGACCTCCGTAGGGGGCGAAATCCTTCTCGCCGAAGCTTCTCTCTCGGCAGGCAAGGGCGAGAAGCTCGCCATCACAGGCAACCTCGGAGACGTGATGAAGGAATCCGCCACCATAGCCCTGCAATGGGTCAAAGCCCATGCCGCCGACCTTGCTATCGACACGGAATTGTTTGGTAAATACACTCTGCACATACATTTCCCGGAAGGCGCCATTCCAAAGGACGGCCCCTCCGCCGGAATCACCATTGCCACCGCAATAGTGTCGGCATTCAAGCAATGCCGCGTGGCGCAGCGCCTGGCCATGACCGGAGAGATCACCCTGCGCGGACGCGTGCTCCCGGTGGGTGGCATCAAAGAAAAAATACTCGCGGCCAAGCGGGCCGGCATCACCGATATAGTGCTGTCGTCGGCCAACCGCCGCGACATTGAGGACATAGCCCCGAAATACCGCGATGGCCTGACATTCCACTACGTCGACACCGTAATGGAAGTTATGCGCATAGCCATCACCGACACCCCTGCACTCGACGCCGTAAAGCTATAAGGCAACATAACAGAACACAGCCACAACCGCACCTCTTTGCGCGATTGTGGCTGTGTTCTGTTCAAGTTAACTTATAGAGCTATCGCACGCAATGTGGACATCGCTTTGCGATGTACTTTACGCCTGTTTGACAATCCCACGTGCCATAGGCTACAACCTAACTTTCTGTCCTTCCTACGATGTTGCATATCTCTATGCACCACAAATCCGGCGTGTGCCTGAAAAATGACTATGGGCTCTTAAAATTTTTTCAGATGCTCGTACACCGCATGCAGCGGAAGACCCATCACATTGTAGAAACAACCGCGGATACCGCATATTCCGATACCGCCTATCCACTCCTGTATGCCATACGCGCCGGCCTTGTCAAGCGGACGATAGGTGGACACATAGGCATCTATCTCTGCATCGCTCAGTTCATCAAACATCACTTCGGTCCGTTCCGAAAAACTTTCGCTATGCTTTTCCGATGTCAGCGTCACCCCGGTGACCACTGTGTGGCTACGCCCGGAAAGGCGCTTCAGCATACGGCGCGCCTCATCCTCATCGGATGGCTTGCCAAGGATTTCACCATCCAGTATCACCACCGTATCGGCGGTCAGAAGCACTTCGCCTGAGGCCATATCATCCTTATACGCGGCCGCCTTCAGACGCGATAGCCATTCCGGCACCTGCTCGGCAGCCATATCGGAAGGATAGCTCTCCTCAACATCTTTCACCAGAGCCACATGCACGTCGGGCACAAGCATCTGCATTAGTTCGCGCCGGCGCGGCGACTGGCTTGCGAGTACAATCTGAAAATCAAACATCCGCGGCGCTGCCGCAACCATAGAAGTCATATTCCTTGTTATTCAACTGTTTCAGTTACCGAAAGCCACGGCCGAGACAGGCCATTTGCCCTGCGCGAGCATTGTTTCCTGCACAAGTTCGCGCGCCACACCGTAGCCGCCGTCGATATTGCTCACATGCGTGGAGATAGCGCGCACCATCGGATCGGCATCCCGCGGAGCCACCGACAGCCCCACATAGCGCATGCAGGGAATATCAGGCACATCATCGCCGGCATAGGCCACCTCTTCCGGAAGCAGGCCGCGTTTCTGCATCCAGTCTTTGAGTACGGTCAGCTTATCCGACACACACAGATACACGTCATCAACGCCTATTATATTCATACGGCGGCGCACTTCCTCTGTATCGGCACCGCTTATCACGGCCACCTTGAAGCCGGCGCGCACTGCCTGCTTGATGGCAAAGCCGTCCTTCACATTGGCCATTCGGGCCGGACGACCGTCTTCTCGCATAGGCACCACAGTGGGCGACAACACGC
Source organism: uncultured Muribaculaceae bacterium (assembly GCA_910578095.1). GTDB lineage: Bacteria > Bacteroidota > Bacteroidia > Bacteroidales > Muribaculaceae > CAG-873. Next base: position 246,104 of record CAJTOZ010000001.1, read on the forward strand.
CGTCCACATCAAACACAAACGCTCTTATACAGGTGATATTATAGTCAATTTTGCTCATTACCGTTGTTATATTTAGCCATAATGGCACGCGACAGCATATCGTAAATACAAGCCTCACCCTCGGGGAGCATTGCCCGGTGTTTCTCTATGGTAGCCACATCGCCACGACGCGCCGGTCCGGTCTGTGCCGCTGTAGCGCCGGCATCAAACACCTTAGCCACAGTTTCCTCAACAAGCGGGCGCAGCACCTCCGCACCATATCCGGCGGCAGCGAGCATATCAATGGCACAACCTATGAGATAATTCGGAAAATTGCATCCGAGCACACCGGCCACGTGTAGATACTGGCGGTGTGCACTGTCGGCGTGCGCCACGGAGCCGCACACAAGAGACGCAAGAGCATCTATGGCGGCAAGTACATCGGCATCGCTGCCTTCGGTGAAAAACGGCACACGGCTCACATCCAGGCTACGCTCTCGCGAGAATGTCTGCAAAGGGTACAGCACACCCACACGCGCCGACGCGCACCGCAGCACATCCATCTCCACCGAGCCGGACGTGTGCACCACAATACCGTGCATCAACGGCAAGCGACGGGCCACATCGGCCACCGCGCTGTCGCCCACGCACACTATGCAGAAATCCACCGATGGATCGGCCTTTCCGGGATCGGTGATAGCTTCAGCCCCCACCGATTCCGCCAACTGCCGCGCGTGCTCCGGCGTGCGGGCGCACACCTGCACCACTTCTGCCCCGGCGTCATGAAACGCACGCACCAGATGCGTGGCCACATTGCCGGCTCCTATAAATGTTATTCTTGGGGCTTCCAACGCTCTATATGAACTTTTTCCCACAGGAGCTTGTCCGGATCCACCGGACGGCGCACCTCATCCTTATGTCCGAAAGTCACGATGCATTCCACCGTAAGATGTTCGGGAATGGCGAGCGTATCGCGCACAATATCCTCGGCAGGAGTACCATCGGCCGTAAAACGGTTACGCACCTGTATCCAGCACGACCCGATTCCGAGAGCCTCAGCCTGCAGCTGCATGAACACGGCTGCGATCGACGCATCCTCCACAAAACAGTCGCTCTGCGAGGCATCAACGGCCACGGCCACTGCGAATGCGGCCGTCGACACAGGCTTCGTACCGAAGTCCTTGCACCCGGCCAACTGCTGGAGCATGTCTCGGTTCTCCACAACCACAAATTGCCATGGACGCTTACTTTTGGAACTGGGCGCGAGCAACGCCGCCTGAAGTATCTTCTGCACATCGTCGGCAGCTACAGGCTCATCGGTATAGCGCCTTATGCTGTGGCGCTCGATAAGGAGTTGGTGGAATTTATCCATATATATGGGAGATTGATAGCCTATTTGCGGCACACCCATGCGGAAGGATAGCGGGAAGCCACGCCCGTGGCTTCAGCTATGGCAATCACTTCCAGTGCCGAAGCCCCCTCCGCGGCATACACGCGATAACGGCCGTCCTTTACAAGAATGGACAATGCAGGGTCGTCCACGCTTTCCACATATTTGCGGGCTTCGGCCTCACTGGCCAGCGAAGCCACCACAAGACAATAGCGCGGACCCGACAAAGCGGCCTTACGGGCTGCACGCGCGCCATGGCGCATGGCCGTATAAGCAGCTGTGTCCACAGGAGTTGCAGCATCGGAGTGGCGCTCTATCACAAGCACCACAGGAGCCTCAGCCATACCGGGGGTTTCGATTATCGCCGGAGCCTCATGGCGCGGAGAAAACGTCTCCACACCCAACGAAGCCATCTGAGCGTCATCCACCTTCAGAGGTGTCGTAAGCGTGAGCCCTACTGCTATAAGCACTGCCACGGCAGCGGCCATCTTCGCTATACGCGATAGCGACACACCCAGGCGGCGGGGCTTGAAATCCGCGCGGCGCACGGCGCGCACCTGACTTGCGGAATCCGCACCCGCCGAGAACGCGGCAAGGTTCACTTCAGGAAGCCACATCACTCCGGGCGACAAGACTTCCAGCGATCCCGGAGCAAAACGCATGGACCCGTCGGCATTGCGCATCAACGTTCCCACACGCCCCAGCCCCAACCGTGCCTCGGCATCCAGACGCGAGCGCATCTCGGATGTCGCAGCTTCAAGCATGCGGCCGGCGGCGTCATAGGAAATCCCCTCTGCACGCGCTATGCTGGAAGCAAGCACGCCATCGTTGTGGGATAGCGCCGGATTGAACGTGAACACACGCGACGGCGCGAACATACGGCTGCCGGAAGCATCCATGCGGGCACCCATGCTCGTAGCGAGCACAGCGCCTATGCCTGGCACTATCACACAATCATGCGTGATGAGCAGATGTTCTATATGTCGTATTACGCGGTTCACGACACAAAGTTACTACCTTTTTTTGATACTTCAAAACACTATTTCAGCATAAAAAACACTCCACGCAGCTAAACTTTCCGCTAAGCGCTGAGGTACAGCATTTAGCAGAAAGTTTAGCTGCGAAAGTATTTTTCAGGCCCTCAGGCCTTGGCACCTTTCACTCCTTTGGCGCCTTTCAGGCCGCCGCCCATGGAGAAGATATTGGCGTCGTAGCTCACCGTCTTATGGCTTTGATCGCGCTTGCGCTTCAGAGCCAGACTCACAAGGCGCTCCATGAGTTTGGCAAAGCTCAGTCCTGTAGCCTCCCAGAGGTAAAACGAGAGCGAACCGGGGATTGTATTGATCTCGTTCACGTATATATTGCCGTTGCTGCGGTCCACTATCATATCCACACGGCTCACACCATGGCACGACAGCACGCGGAATGTCTCGCCGGCAAGAAAGCGTATACGCTCTGTCACATCGGCAGGGAGATCGGCCGGAATACGCTTCTGGGCGGCCTGCATCCCCGCCTTGCCCTTCGTGCCACCCATATATTTGTCGGTGTAGCTGAGGATTTCGCCGCTTTTTATCGGTTCTTCGAGCACTGACGTCTCGTAGCTGTCGCAATCTCCGAGCACCGAGCAGTTGATCTCCTGCAGTTCGTCCACCATATGCTCCACAATGATGCGGGTGGAGTAGCGTGCCGCATCGGCCACACGCTCCAGAAGTTGCTCGCGGTCTTTGGCACGGCCTATTCCCACGCTCGAACCAAGGTTGGCAGGCTTCACAATCACCGGGTATCCCAGTTCACCCTCCACTTTGGCAAGCATGGCATCCCGCTCAGCTTCCCACTGGCGGTCGGTGAACCATACGTACGGCACCACCGGCACTCCATTGGCCTGCAATATCATCTTCATGGTTATCTTGTCCATGCCGTTGGCCGAGGCGAGCGTATTGCATCCGGCATAGGGTATGCCTATCGACTCCAGCACGCCCTCGAAGATTCCGTCCTCTCCGTTGGAACCGTGGAGCACGGGAATGGCCACATCGAGCGTAGCCATCACATCACTGCCGAAAAGACGGCGTTCGTGGCGATACAGGTTGTAATCGCCATACGACGGGCGCATATACACCTGGGTGCATTTTGAAAGCAGCGCGTTTATGTCGCGGTAATTGGCCACATTGCGCAGAGCATCGCCTGTGAACCAGCGGCCGTCCTTGGTGATGTACACGGGCACCACACTGAAACGGTTTTCATCTATGGCGGCCATTGCCTGATTGGCCGATATGACGGATATTTCGTGTTCCGTGCTTCTTCCTCCGAAGAAGACTCCTATGACGGTTTTCATTTTGCAGATTTATTTAAATGTATCGGGTAAATCGTTTTCATAAAGCACTATATCGCCGGCCGTGGCAATGGATGCAAGCAGCCCCTGGGCCTCGGCGAATGTGTCGGCGAAATGAAGTTTCACAGCCGCATTGCCGCTCGCACGCACACCTTCGGCCAGAGCATCACGGTTGTAGCGGCCCACAATGATGGCGACATCGGCGTTAAGCCCCACATGCCGCCCGAGCTCCGCATTCAGCTCATGCTGCTGCTCTCCCAGCTCTATCATACCGGGTGTGATCACTATGCGTTTGCCGCCTTTCATGCCTCCGAGCACTTCCATCGCCATGCGCGAACCCACAGGATTGCTGTTATAGGCATCGTCCACAATAGTGATGCCTCCGGGAGTGCGTTTGATGCTCAGACGATGCTCCACCGGCTCTATCTGGCCCACTGCATAGCGTATCTTGTCGTCGGCCACACCGAGGTGGTGCGCCACGGCCACAGCCGCCAGCAGGTCGGAGATATTGGCTTCTCCGAGCAGCCGCGTATGCAGTTCTATCTTATATCCTCCGGGGCCGAGCACCCTGAAACGCGTGCCGTCGGCGCCATAGTTTATATCCTCTGCTTTCCACACCGCTCCTGCAGCATCACGGCACGTATAGCGCTCGCATGCCACATTATCAACAGCGCGCGATGCCACATACTCGAAATCGTCGTTGACAAAGGCCACACCATCGGCAGGAAGCGCATCCACGAGTTCAAATTTCGTAGCCTGCACTGCTTCGAGTGTCCCGAACGACTCGAGATGCTGCGGCCCAACGGCCGTGACAACGCCTATCTGGGGATGCACCAGGTCGCATATCTCGCGGATATCGCCGGGGTTCTTGGCCCCCATTTCCACTATGAACACCTCGTTGTACGGCTTGAGCAACTCGCGCACGGTCCGCACCACTCCCAGCGTGGTATTGTAGCTTCCGGGCGTCATCAGCGTGTCGTATTGTTCCGACAATATACGGTGCATGAAGTGTTTGGTGCTTGTCTTCCCGTAGCTACCCGTTACGCCCACTATTTTAAGGTCCGGCATCGAGCGCAGTCTGTCGGCGGCATCTTCTATATACCGGCGGTTGATGCGTCGCTCCACCGGGCGCAGCAGCATGTTTGCGGCCATTATCACCGCATGCGAGCAGCAATAGCAGGCCGTCGCCGCCGAGGCCACACTGAACAGCCGGCCCTCGGCCGTATCTCCGCCGAACAGTATCATGGCCACTGCCGCCACCGCCACGCACACCAACGCCGCCACTGCGTAGATGCGCCGCGCGCGCGCTGTCCACACAAGCGGTTTCTTATACTTGGCAAAACACAGGCGCAGCATCGTCACCACGCCGAAGATACCCATCACCAATAGGCCCGCACGCGCACCGGCCAGACGGCTCAGCGCAAGAAAAAACACCGCGAATCCGGCCAGACGCCATCCCGAGGTCGTATCGCCGGATTCACGCAGCCAGTTGCGGTAGCGCTTGTTGAAGTAGGAATTCTGTTGCAGCATCATCAGGTCGCGACGGAGCTCGTAGACGAGCCCGAGCCATGCTGCCGCCATGAGGATATAGGATAATATCAGCATTGTCAGGATTTTAAAAAACTACGCAGCACGGCTGCAAACTGAACGGGATTGTCAAGAAAACTGTAATGCCCGCAGCCTGGAAAACTCACGAGACCGGCGCCGGGTATCAGACGCTCCATTATGCGGGCGTCGCGCATGGGTGTGGCAGTGTCATTCTCTCCCCACACCAACAGCGTGGGAGCCGAGATGCCGGGCATCACGCTACGCAGGTCCTCGTTCACCACACGGCTCAGTATAGCACGCATCCGCGGAGAAGCGGATGCATAATCGGCCGAAGCCTTGCGGCGGCGCCACTTTTCTATGGTAGATGCTGCTTTCTCGCGGCTCATACACATTCTGCATAGCGCTTTCATCAGCTTGAATGAGTACACCTTGGCATAATAGCGCACACTGCGGCGGGGTTTCACTCCGGCCGCATCTACGAGTATGAGCTTATCTACCGGTGTGCGGGATGCCATCAGCACCCCTACCCGGCCTCCGAAGGAATGGCCCACCAGCACCGGGCGCTCTATCCCGAGCCGCTTTGCCAGCTCCTCTACGAGAGCGGTGTATTTCTCCACCCCCCACACGTCGCCGGGCTCATCCGACTGCCCGAAACCGGGAAAATCTATATTATAGACACAGTGTGTTTCGGCTGCCACACGCTCCACCGAGGCCACAGTGTCCATATTGCAGCCCCAGCCATGCATGAGAATGAGCGGACGTCCGGCGCCGCTCTTGCGGTAATGCACCCGCACTCCGTCTATTTCTATGAATTCCGTCATCAAAAAACAATCTCTTGGGTTGCAAAGATACTCAAAGGGCCCGAGAATGCCAAATCGCAGACATCAAAAATGAACCATCAGCTCGACACACAGCTTATTGCCGTCGGCCGGCGATGCCACATGGCCGCCGTCATGGAAATACTGCTCGTAATTGAGACGCACATGCGCTTTCACGGGCCCTTTCAGCCACATGGCGGTAGCACCGGCCGTGAGCCTGCGGCGGGATGTCTGCGTCACGCACAGGCGGCCGTCATCATCGAGCGCACCGTCGCAATTGTCGGTAGCGCCGTCATATCGCGCCTCCACCGACAAGCGGTTCACATACCGGCTCTTGACCGGAAAGAATCGGCGCCCCATTATATTGAACGCTTTCACCGCCTTGGCGGCGCGGTTGGTGTACACTTTGTACAGAAATTCTGCCTCGGCTTCCCATTCGCCGTGACACCACGTCAGCGATGCGTCCCAGTTGTTGACACGCACATTCCCGAGCTCATTGGATTGAAAACCTATCTCGGGAGTGAAATCGCCGGTGGTCACCACTCCTACTATACCGAACGTATAACTCTTGCTCCACGATGTCTGCTCCGACGTTGACGCCGAACTGAACACTCCGCCTTCCACATAGGCCGGCGCCGCGCCCACGCTGAAGGAGTAGCGGCCCTTGACGCCCACCTTGCGGGACGACCACATGTCGCGGCTCGGCAGCGACCGGTTGGCAAACCAGTATGCATTCACCGAGCGTGTGGCGTCCACCGACAGCGGCACGCGCATCTGTCCCAGCATCACCTGCACCGTCTGCGAGGGATGGAATATGGCATAGGCGTCAAGCATCTTGAAACTGCCGCGGTCGCAGAAGTCAGCGCGGAGAAAGTAGCCGAGAAAGTCTGTCACATCGCCGTTCATATTCACTCGTGCATTGCGCACCTGAAACCGCGCCTCGCCGCTTTCGGTAGCCACCTCGTAGCGCGTGCGCAGCGTCGCATGCACTTCGGGGATGTAGCGCGACACACTGTCTGCATCGGCCGCTGCGGCTCCTGCCGGGAGCATAGCCATAGCGGCGCACAACATTCGGAAACCTGTACCCTTCATCAGAACCAACGAACTATCAATAATCGTATACCAACTCAAGATCGTCCAGCCACAACGTGGCACCGTTGCCTCCGGTGAAATAATCGCCGTACTTGCTCGCCGATGCCGTTATGAGCAGATATTTCGGCACGCGGGATGTGCTCCGGTAGTCGAGCCTGACCTCAAAAGGCACATAAGTGTCCACATCCTCTCCGCACTGCATGTTGCCATAGGCCACCACTATAGGCAGATCGGCGCTGAACAGCTGACGGTTGTTCGGGTTGGTGCGTATCTCGAATGGCTCGTCCTGATCGATGAGAGCCGCCCATATTATGCAGGTGTCGGGCCGGCCCTTCAGATCCTCGAATCCGGAAGTCACACTCGACACCGGAGCGGTCTTGTATTTCATATATCCGCGCAGAGCGGTCGGACGCTCGCTGAACGGACGCCCGAAGTGAAGCACTCCGTTGGTGCCGTCCGTGCGCACGTATGTGCCGGCAAACAGGTTGCCGGCGGCAAGTTTGCCTATTATGCCTATGCCCACAAAACGCGTCTCAAGCTGTGCGGCCAGGCCCGTACCGGTGCTGGTGTCCTCTGTCGGGAAGGTGTTGGAGCTGCCCAGCGTGGTAGCGCCCTTGTTGCCGGTATCCCAATACGGCTCACTGCCTTCCGCCCACGGATTCCACACCTTTCCGTTCAGCCACCACTGGTCCAGATCGGAGTTCGGCACCTGAAGCTCACGGCCTGTGGTAAACGGTGTTATATTGCCGAAATCGCTGTCGCTGTACGCGCGGGCCTCATAGGCTGTCTCTGGCTGGAGATGTATTATGCGCGCAGTGAAACTGCCGCCCTCGTGGCTCACCCACTCTGCCGGCACCTGCGTCCAGTATTCCGCGCCGGCCGCACGGTATTCCACGCCATTGTTTTTCCCGGCCTCTGCGATGCCTTTCACCCAGGCCACGCATGTCCACGCATCCGCGCTCACCGTCTCCACGGCGCTCGCGGTGCTCTCGGCATACACTGTCCATGTCTGGCGGCGCCCGTCACGGTCCACATCCAGTGTGAGCGGCCGCGACAGGTCCACATTCCGGCCTTCTATCTCAGGGGTCATCGTCGACCCTGTGGCGCCGAGTTTGCAAGTGAGCACACGCACCGACTTCAGGTTGGTTTTGTCGCTCACATACACTATCACGCGCTGCGCCGGCACATCGATGGTGGCCGAGCCCACTTGCCCCTCCACCGTGAAGTACCGCTCTATATCCTGCACGCCGCGGATGGTCCATATATAGTTCTGATACAGTGCCAGCGTCACATACCGCGGCTCACTGAGATCGAGCGATGTTATGGTGTCGGCGCCCACAATATGCGCCCCGGGGGTGATGCTATAGCCGCTCACCTCCACATCATAAATATCGGTCTCTTCTGGAAATGTGAGCGTGATCACCCTCGACGTGGAATCTATCGCCGCGGCATTCTTTGTGCCCTCGGCCTCGAAGCTCAGAAAATTGGCCTGTATGCGCGGATACGGTATGTCGTTGTGTATGCAGCCCTGCAGCATCGCAACGGCTGCGGCGGCGGTCATGATCTGTATTATCTGTTTCATATCTGCCTTCAGATTACTACCATCATGCCGAGGCTGATGTTGAATATATTGAAACGGAAGTTGGCGCCCGAGGTGAAACGCGTTCCCTCGTCCACCCCATCGGTGCGCTGACGCTCTTTCCTGAATTTAAGGCCGAATATGCCGAACGACACATTGAAGGCCGCATTCTCCTGAATGAATATGCTCACACCCGGACTGAAATTCAGCGAGCCTTGGGTTATGATAGTACGCGTGTCCTTGGGCACTCCGTCATACGGGCGCTTGAATCGCGACGAACCGGACAGAAATTCCAGGCTCACCTCGTTGAACACCGCAAAACGGCTCGAGCGTCCCAGGCCCACATAGTTGCGGTAAAAAGTGGATATCGCATAACTCTCGGAATAGTAGCTGATATCGTGCAGATCAAAATTGATATCATCGTCAAAATCCACACTCAGCTTGTCGAGGTTGGCCTTGCCGCGGGTATAGTTGAACTGCAGTCCCACACTCTGGTTGTTCCGGATAAAATAGCTTATGGATGGCTTGATACTGTAGGTCTTGCCGTTGAAATCCACATTCTTGATGAGCGACAGCACCTGCACATCGTCCGTATCAAGCTCGCCATAGGAGGCGTTCAGCCCAAACGCCCATTTGCCTTTGGGCACATAAAGCCAATTGAACAGCCCGCGGTCAAAGCGGCCGTAGTTGCGCTCGGGAATTATCATGTGCACCGTGTCCTCCCCCACAAGCACAAGTTCGTCGGGGATGCTGTCGGGGTTCACAAGACGCTTGCGCACTATATTTTGCGCCGAGGCTGTGAATGCTTCCGCCATAATCGATACGACGGCCACAAGCATTATGATAAGCGTGCGTTTCAGTGTCATATCATATTATATATAGAAAGCCACTCCAAACATTATGGAGAAAAGATTGATTTTAAAATTCGCGTTGCGCATGTGGCGATGCGCCACATATATCTGGTCGGTGGTGCTCTTGGTGGAGGAGTAGTTGTAGCCCAGCACGCCCACATTCACCTCTATAGCGGAGTAATTGTTGAGAAACACCACCACGCCGGGAGCGAGACCCACGCTGAAATCAAAATGACGCTCATACGTGCCGGTCAGGTCGCGGCCCATGCCGTTGGCTATCTTGCTCTGACCGCCCCCTATTTCCAGCTGCAATTCGTTGAACAGACCGAAGCGCGTGTTGTCGCCAAGGCTCAGGTACATGCGGAATGCGCCGGTCATGGCATACGAATGACTGATGCTGAAAAGATGGTCCACATTGTAACCGGTCTCGGGATCAAGCACCACATCGGCGCTCTTCAGGCGCGTGCGCGAACGGCTGTATGCAAAACGGCCGCCCGCGGCCATATCGTCACGAAACGCGAATAGCAGCATCGGGCTCACCTTGAATGTATACGTGTCGCCGTTCAGATTCTCTACAATAAAAAACTGATAGTTGTCCTGATCGCTTTGGGAGTAGCTCACACTCACTCCCGTGATCCATTGTCCTTTGGGGATAAAGGAGCGGTGCGTGATCTCGTGGCGGAACTGCTGTAGCTCTACCTTCGGCGCCACCGTCGCCGCCGTATCGGTCCCTATGCTGTCTGCCGCTGTCTGCGCGTGCAGCCACGCGTGGGGCAGCATGGCCGCCAGAACGGACACCAATATCTTATATTTCAACTTGTGCACTGTTTTCTCGCAGGTTATATTTACGCACGCTTTCCGCTTCGGAAAGCTACAAATTCGCTGTAAAGTTACGCATTATGTCGGAAATAACGAAATTTTCATTAATTATCCGAAAAAACACAAGTCGAAATATCGGTGCATAAATCGCATCTTGTTTTTCGCGGGCACATAAGCGCGAAACTATAAAAGAAGTAAAAGAATTAATAATCAATGATATATACATTGTATTCGTTATGTTTTTTGTGCTTTTATACCCTCGCCATACGATGCTGCGTATCTCTATACACCGTAATTTCTACTTGTGCCCGAAAAAATACCGTTATTTAAAATCCATTCGATGAATTACCGTAAACTTTATGCTCTGAAATGCCATCGTTGTTACAAAATTAATACAATGATAAAATTTCTTTAAAAATCTTTGCAAACACAAAACATAATTCATTTCTTGCGGTTATATACACAGAAACATTCATCACATCACGCCCCCAAAACTTACAACCCACAAACAACAATGATAACCCAGAAGGTAATAGACACATTATACAAGCAATACGGCAAAGCACCGAAAAGCCTTGATTGTCTCGACATGCCCCTGCTTTTCGATGTTGCAGGTGTGCACCACGACGTGAGCGTCGAAATGGACGACAATATGAACGCCGAACTGATCATCGGAAGTATCGATGAGAAATCACCGTTCCACCGTCTGCCCATGCATCGCATCCATGCCATAGTGCCTTTTGAGAATTGGGTGGCCATCGTAATGCATTCTTCCGTCATTTTCCTGAATAAAAAGGACAAACGGGTTTCAATTCATCTCAAACCCATGGGCGATGGCTTCATGGACCGTCTGCGCCGGAGCCTCGCACGCTGATCAGCATTCCCCCCACATAAAGAAAAACAGGAAAGAACTTACCGGTTCTTTCCTGTTTTTTTGATATTATATGGTTCGTACATTTGTACGCTCCTCTTATTATCCGCAAAAACGCCCAAGTTGGCACCTCGGGCCTGTCGCCCGCGGCATCATATCGCGGTAGCATCCAATATCAGCGGCAGATCCGACACGTCCACGCCATGCGCAGCCAAAGCGGCGACATCCGCACGTATGTTCTGCTCAAGGGTGCCGACATCGTATCCTCCGGACGCCATGCTCCGGCCGTACATTTCCACGGCATCGGCTATGCGTCCCTCGCTCCATGCCAGATGCCCCATGTTCAGATAGTCCTGCGAGTCAGGATTGTCCGACAGCACGGCGCGGTAATATTCCCTCGCGCTGTCATAATCCCCGGCCATATAGGAGCACCAGGCAAGAGCGCGCACCAGGCGCGCACCGCTCTCGCCGCGGGCTTCGAGTTCGTGCAGCTTCGTAAGTGCGGCGGCATAGTCGCCGGCCTCTATGCAGGCATAGGCGAGATTCAGCATCGGCGACACCGCATCCGGCTGCATGCGCACAAGCCGCGACAGCACCTCCACCGCGCGTTCCGGACGTCCGCTGCGCCGCAGCACGGCGCCCAGACGGCGTAGCGTCCATGCCGAAGTGCCGTCCATCAGGTCGGCATAGGAATAGTTCTCCGCCGCTTCCTCTATCCGTCCCGACTGTTCGCAGCAGTAGCCGGCTTTCTGATACAGCTCGGGCGTAGGCTCCGAGATTGATATCAACGCATTGAAACATTTCAAGGCATCGTCCCATGCCTCTATCTTGAACAGCAGCTCGGCGGCAGGGGCAAGCGTGTCGGGATTGCGCATCACATCGTGAAGCGCGGGAGAGTCCAATAAAAATATCTTATGCCCGAACGGGTCGAAAAACTCATTGCGACGCCCGTATAGCTTGAAAAATCTGTATAGGTTCTGCACGTACGACCGGGCTGCGCCCTGGTCGGTATATCCCTCGGCGGCGGGGCCGGCCTGCTCCATTGCCGCACGCTGCATCTCAAGCTGGCGCCCCATCTGCTCGCGCTGCTGGAGCGGTGTGGCCTCAAGCGAAAGCAGTATTGAGTATTTGTCGTTGTCGCATGGCACGGGCATCTTCACAAGCATGTCCACAAAAGATGCCATCTCCCCGCCCAAGGCTTCCGCAACTCGCGGCTCCGATTCGTCGAACGGGGCAAACCAGACATCGATATCGCTGAAAAACGGGAAATTCTTGAGATGGCTGAAAGCCCCCATGAATATATCGGCGCCCGACGCGGTCATCTCGGAAAACTCGCGCATGCGGTCATACATGCCGCTCTCACGCAGTTTTTCCTCCCACTCCGGGTTCAGTTCGGCGGATGCGGCATCAGCAGCATCGTTGCTATCCATTATATCTTTGCCCAGCTTCATGATATCGGGCATCATCTCCTCGCGCACCTGGCGCACCACACGCTCCGTGTCGCGCGAGCGCAGCATCTCTACATACACATCGCCAACACGGCGGCGCCACAGGGGGTGCTCGGCGGCGGCGGCAAGACGCGAGCGCACGCTGCGCGGAAGCGTGCGCTGCCTGTAGCGGAATAGCGACAATAGCAGCCACGCTGTCGCAGCTATCGCCTCACGCTCGTCGGAAGCGGTGTCAAGCACTTCCGCAAGTAGCCCCACCCGCCGCGGGTCGTAAAACTCCAGCATGCCCATTCCTGTCGCAGCTATCAGGCGCATGCGCACTCCATGAGGCGCGGAAGAGTCCGGGCCGAGCAGATTGGAGACCGCGTCGGCATCCGCTTTGTCCAGCGGAAAGGTGGTCCATAGCCCGTCAAACAATTCGCGCGAAAGCTCGACAAGGCGGCGCCGCCCTCTGTCCGCATCGCCGTCAAGGCCCTCTACATCAAAACTGCCTGCTGTCTCGGCTGCCAGCACGGCATATTCAGCTGCCGCGTCGGCAATGCCGCGCTCGGGATGCAGCGCGCGCGTGCGCACTTTATTGTAGTACAGCGTGGAGCGGCTCCCGCACTGCATCTTGCGCACGCAGCGGTCGGCCACCATCCGAAGGTCGGCACGCAGATCGTCGTAATTGTCGCGGCGCGATGGGTCGGATGCCCCTTCCGTGAAGTAGCGCAGCATATAGCGGTAGTGCTCTTCAGCCGCATCCAGCGCCGACATTATGTTGTAGTCGCACACCACCGGCGCAAGCGCGCGCATGCGGGATATCGCATCGACAATACGTCCGCTGTCTATGGATGTGACAACACTCGTCTTGAATTCGTTGATTTCTTTGTTTGTCATATATATATGAATGCAAAGAATGTGCCAATGTTCACACACTCCACGCCATCACCTGCCGCCATGCCTCGGCCGGGAGCGCGGAAGCGGGCACGATGATGACGCGGCGAGAGCCTTTCATCCTGAATGTCACCGTCTTTTTCCCATGCTCCGCCGGCATAAGGCGCTCCCACGATATTGCCTCGGGGGCTGGAGTGGCCCGCTCTTCGCATGGCACATAACGTATAGTCATACCGGCCTCGTCGAACTCCACACAATGCAGCATCGAGGCCGTCACCGATGCAGCATCGAGCGCCTGCCCGAACCACACTGCCGACAAGGCCATCGGCCACACCACAAATATCAGCATCAGGCCCACGATAGCCATGCGCACATCAAACATCCCCCACAGCAGCAACACCGCTGTCGGCAGTGCAAACAAAAACCATCGCCTCTCCAGCCATTGCCGCGCGAGAAACGCGGCGGTGGCGGAAGGGGCGATGGCAAAATCACCGGTGCGTATCATCTATCGCTGCTCGGGATGTGCTATCTGAGGCTTTATGCCGTCGCGCTCAAGCAACGCTTCGATACCGGGCTCCTGGCCGCGGAACCGGCGGTAAAGCTCGGCGGGATTCTCCGTACCGCCCTTCATGAGGATGTTGGTGCGGAAGGAGTCGGCCGTAGCCTTGTCGAAGATACCGTTTTGCTTGAACATGGAGAAAGCGTCGGCGTCAAGCACTTCGGCCCATTTGTAGCTGTAATATCCGGCCGCATAGCCGCCGGCGAAGATATGGCTGAACTGAGGCGATGTGAGAGAGCCCTCCACCGGAGCGAATATCTGCACCTGTTCGGTAGCCTTGCGCTCGAAGTCGGCCACATCGGCCACAGGAGCGTCAATCGTGTGCCATGCCATGTCGAGGTAGCCGAACATCAGCTGGCGCATGCACGCGTATGCAGCGCCGAACTGTGCGCTCGCCACAAGTCCGTCCACAAGCTCCTGAGGTATGGGGGCGCCGGTCTGGTAGTGGCGGGCAAATCCATCGAGGAATTCGCGCTCTGTCAGGTAATTTTCGTTAAATTGCGACGGCAGTTCCACAAAATCGCGGTACACACTCGTGCCACTCAGCGATGCGTAGTTCACATCCGTCAGCAAGCCGTGCAGGGCATGGCCGAATTCATGCAGGAAGGTCTCCACCTCGTAAGGCGTGAGCAGCGAGGGAGTGTCGCCGGTAGGCTTCGTGAAGTTCATCACTATCGACACCTGCGGACGCTCGTTCACACCATCCTCCGTCACACACTGGTCGCGGAAGCCTGTCATCCATGCGCCGGGGCGCTTGCTTGCGCGGGGGAAGAAATCGGTGTATATCACACCCACGAATTTGCCATTGGCATCTGTCACGTCAAAGGCCTTCACATCAGGATGATACACCTCAATGCTGTCGTTCTGCACAAACTTCAGGCCATAGAGCTTCGTGGCGAGACCGAACACACCGTCTATCACATTGTTCAGTTCGAAATAGGGACGCAAGGCCTCTTCGTCGAAAGCATATTTCTCGGCACGCAGTTTATTGGAGTAATAGCTGTAGTCCCAGGGCTTGATTTCCACTGCATGTCCCTCGAGAGCCGAAGCATAGGCCGTAAGCTCATCCATCTCTTTTTTCAGTGCGGGCTTGTAGGCATCGCGCAGGCGGTCAAGCAGCCCGTACACGCCTTCGGGAGTCTGGGCCATTGTGCGGCGCAGCGAGTGCGAGGCGTAGTTCTTGGCGCCGAGCAGTTTGCCCATCTGCATGCGCAGCTCGGCTATGCGCCGCAGCACCTCAGTGTTATCATACTCTCCCTTAGTGTTGCGGCCGGTATAGAGCTTGTACATGCGCTCGCGCAGGTCGCCGCGGTCGCTGTACTTCATGAAAGCCATATACACCGGCTGGTCGAGCGTGAAGAGATACTCTCCCTCACGTCCCTTGGCGGCGGCAGCTTCGGCAGCGGCGCCAACACTGCTCTGAGGCAGCCCGGAAAGATCGTCGGCTGTCAGCCACACTTCGTAGGAGGGCAACTCTTTCTGCACATTCTGTCCGAAGCGGGTAGTGAGCTCCGACAGTTCCGCACTCAGCTTTTTGAACGTCTCGCGGTCCTCGCCTTCAAGCGCGGCGCCGGAAAGAGCGAACGAATCATAAGTGTTCTGCAGCAATGTCTGCTGCTCGGGAGTGAGATCGTAAAGATCCTTATGCTCATACACATACTTAACACGGTTCCACAATGCCTCGTTGAGAATCAGGTTGGTGGAATATTCTGAAAGCTTGCGCGACGCCTCCATGCTGAGCGTCATCATCTCGTCGTCGGCATTAGCCGAAAGAAGCGGGAAGAACACGTTGAGCACACGGTTCAGATCCTTGCCCACACGCTCCAGGGCCACGATCGTGTTGTCGAAATCGGGCACCGAACGCTGCATGGTGATGGCATTCACTTCCTGCTGGGCCAACTCGATACCGCGGTCTATGGCGGGCATCCAGTGAGAATTATCTATGGCCGAGAAAGGCGCGGTCTCATGCACGCCCTTGAAATCGTCGAAAAACGGATTTTGTGCTGTTGTCATTGCGCTTGCCGACATTAACAGAGTTAAAGGTACGATTATTTTTTTCATTCGATTCGGTTTATGTAACGCAAAAGTACGCAATTTTGAGCAAAACACAGACCGGTCTTAAATATTTTTTGTATTTTTGCAAGATATGAAAGACGAGGTTCGCATAATTCAGCTGCCAAAATTCCTCGACCGCAGAGGCAACCTCTCGGTCATAGAGGAGATGCAGGCCGTGCCATTCAGCATCGCACGCACATATTGGATCTATGATGTGCCAGGAGGAGAAAGACGCGGGGGACACGCCTATCGCAACAACCGCGAACTCATAGTGGCTCTTTCCGGCAGCTTCGATGTCACCGTCGACGACGGCACAGCCAAACGACGCTTCCGCCTCAGCCGCTCATACTACGGCCTCTACATCCCCGCCGGAGTATGGCGCGAGATGGACGACTTCAGCACCAACTCCGTAGCCCTCATCCTTGCATCCGACAACTACGACCGCGCTGACTATATCGAGAACTACAAGCAATTCAAAGCCTATGTCAGAGAACAAGCCCGCACGCGTCCATGATTGCGACATCCTCGAACTCGACCGGCACCACAGCCGCCGAAAAGGCGACCTGTCTGTCATCACCGGGGCCGACACCGTGCCATTCGAGGTGCGTCGTGTATATTACCTCTACGACGTGCCCGGAGGACAGACACGTGGCGGACACGCCCACCGCAACCTCTACCAACTCATAATAGCTGCCGCCGGAAGTTTCACCGTCACACTCGACGACGGACGCGTGAAACGACACTTCACACTAAACCGACCATACCATGCCCTCATGATAAAGCCGGGAATCTGGCGCACAATCAGCGACTTCTCCTCAGGCGCCGTATGCCTCGTACTCGCATCCGACCACTACGACGAAAACGAATACATCAGACGATACTCCGACTTCATCGCCTACCGAAAAAAACTGGACAATGAAACCGATTAGACCGCTACTTGGCATTATCGCCGCCATCGCGCTCAATACAGCAGCAGCCGCACCGGGCATCGCCATCGACTATCAGGCCTCCGTCCTTGCATCAGCCTCGTCCGGAAGCTTCTCCCCATACATGATCGGTTCATGGCGAAACGGTCTCACAAACGGACGCAACGGAGCAATCCTCGATGTGAGCGCCACCAAAAAACTCGACCTCTCGAAACGCTTCTCCTGGAGCGCGGCGATAGAGCTCGCCGCAGGCCACACCACATCCTCCGCCTACGAACTCTACCACGACGCCACCTGGACATCCCGCGACTACCGCCCCGCAGCACTCGCCCTGCAGCAAGCCTACCTCACCCTCAAATACCGCCAGGTATTCCTCACCGCCGGACAAAAAAATTCCATATCCTATTTCGTCAATCCCACCGTCAGTTCCGGCGACCTCGCACGTAGCAACAACGCCCGTGGCCTGCCAGGCGTCGAAGCCGGATTCCTCGACTTCGTCGACATCCCCCTCACACACGGCTGGGTACAGATCGACGGCGCCATAGCCTACAACAAATTCACCGACAGCAGCTACCGGCGACAGCAGTTCAACTACTACAACGACCTCCTCGCCACAGGCCTCCTCTACACCTACAAGCGCGTGCACTTCCGGTCCAACCCGGCCAAGCCATTCAGCGCCACCATCGGTATGCAGATGGGAGGACAGTTCGGCGGACACACTCTATGGTACGACCGCGGACACATCTACCGCGAACAGACACACCCCGCAAAACTGCGCGACTTCATCGACATGCTCATCCCTATGGAAGGAAACGGCGACGGCTTCTACAAAGGCTCGTCACTGGGCACCATCGACCTCAAACTGCGCTACCGCCTCAAAAACGGCGACGAACTCACTGCCTACCTCCAGAATCCCTGGGAAGACGGCTCCGGCCTCGGCAAATTCAACGGCTTCGACGGCCTCTGGGGCATAGCCTACCACTCGCCCCGCCGAGGCATCATCACCGACGCCGCCATCGAATGGCTCGACTTCACCAACCAGAGCGGCCCCATACCGTGGCAGCCGGCCGACTATCCCGGCTGCACACAGATCAACGCCACCTCCGGAGGCGACAACTATTTCAACAACGACATGTACGGCGCTTACGCCAACTACGGCATGTCCATAGGCACACCATTCCTCGTAGCGCCTGTCTACAACCTCGACGGCACGCCCATGTTCGCCCACAACATGGCACGCGGCATCCACGCCGCCGTAGCCGGAGCCATAGGCCCCGACATCGACTGGCGCCTCATCTACAGCTATCAGCAGGCATGGGGCATGGGGCGCCTCCCCTCGCCGCGCAGCTACAGCAACAATTCCGCCATGGCCGAAGCGGCATGGCGCGCCAACACACTCCTCCACGGCCTCTCTGTCGGCGCACAGCTCGCATTCGACACCGGATCCCTGCGCGGAAACAACTTCGGCCTCTCCATCACCCTCCGCTACAGCGGCGTCCTCACCTTGAAATGACCCCCATGACACGAATCGCACGCTACATCCTGCTCACACTCACACTCCTCGCCGCCACAAGCAGCTGCACCCACAACGACGGCGACATCGGCCCCCTGTTCGGCTCATGGATCCTCGACAGCATGACACTCGACGGACAACCCTACACACCCGATGTCGACGGCTACACATGCCTACAGTTCCAGGGAAAAGTCATCATGGCCAAAATCATCGACGACCGCCACTCACTCCTCTTCTACAGCGTAGGCAGCTGGGAGCGCACCGACAATACTCTGTATCTCGACTACACACACTCCGACAACGACACCCCTCCCGGCGAAGGCGCCTACTCAGCACCCTACTGGCTCATGCTCACACCCAACGCCGTCAACGAAGTCTCAATCCTCAGCCTCAACTCACGACACATGCACCTGCGGCACATCACGCCCGATGGCGACATAGTCGAATACACCTTCCACAAGACATTCTGAATCAGATGATAAACAAAGAAAAAACCGTATTGGTGACAGGAGCCGACGGATTCATCGGATCGCACCTCACCGAAGCCCTCCTCGCCGACGGCTATCGCGTGCGCGCGCTCGCGCAATACAATTCATTCAACTACTGGGGATGGCTCGACGACGTCCGACACCCGAACCTCGAGATAATCAGCGGCGACGTCCGCGACGGCGACTTCTGCCGCGAGCTCACTCGCGGATGCGGCACCGTGTTCCATCTCGCCGCACTCATCGCCATACCCTACAGCTACGTCGCCCCGGACAGCTATGTCGACACCAACATCCGCGGCACGCTCAACATGTGCCAGGCCGCGCGCGACGCCGCCGTCGACCGCATCATAGTCACATCCACCAGCGAAGTCTACGGCACAGCGCTCTCCGTTCCCATCCCCGAGACACATCCCCGGCAGCCGCAAAGCCCCTACTCCGCCACAAAAATAGGCGCCGACGCAATCGCCTCATCTTTCCACAACGCATTCGACCTGCCGGTAGTGATAGCACGCCCGTTCAACACCTACGGCCCACGCCAGAGCGCACGCGCCATCATCCCCACCATCATCAGCCAGATAGCCGCCGGACAACGGCAAATAAAAGTAGGCGACCTCACCCCCACACGCGACTTCAACTACGTGGCCGACACATGCCGCGGGTTCATAGCCCTCGCATCGGCCGAAGGCATCGAAGGACGCGACATCAACATAGCCACCGGCACAGAAGTCAGCATGGAGCAGACCCTACACACCATAGCACGCATCATGAACGCCGATGTGGAGTGGATCACCGACCCCGCACGCCTGCGACCCTCCAAAAGCGAAGTCCGACGCCTCTGCGGCGACAATTCGCTCATCACATCCCTCACCACCTGGCGCCCGGCCCACTCTCTCGAGGACGGACTGCGCAAAACCGTCGACTGGTTCGTGCGCCCCGAAAATCTGGCAAAATACAAAACCGACATCTACAACCGATGACACCCACCCACACCGTCAACATACTGTTTCTCGGAGGCGCCAAACGCGTTGCCATGGGGCGGCTGTTCATCGACGCCGCCGAACGCCGCGGCATGAAATGCCGTATCTTCAGCAGCGAGATCACACACAACGTCCCCATCTCCTCCATAGGCACCGTGGTCGAAGGACGACGCTGGACCGACGCCGACATATACGACCACCTCTCAGCCCTCTGCACACGCCACCACATCAACATCGTCATACCCTTCGTCGACGGTGCAGTGGCCGTAGCCGCACACCTCAACACCCTGCTGCCGGACATCTTCACCCCCACAGCATCCGCCGAACTGGCTGAACGCATGTTCGACAAAGTGCTTGCCGCCGAGACCTTCGAAGCCGCAGGCCTCCCTGTGCCCCCCACATGGCATGGCGGCACACCATCCCTGCCGCTCATCGCCAAGCCACGCCACGGCTCAGCTTCGCAAGGCCTCATCATGATCGACACC
Source organism: uncultured Muribaculaceae bacterium (assembly GCA_910578095.1). Classification (GTDB taxonomy): domain Bacteria; phylum Bacteroidota; class Bacteroidia; order Bacteroidales; family Muribaculaceae; genus CAG-873. The sequence goes on from CAJTOZ010000001.1 coordinate 266,707, forward strand.
GAAGCTCAGCTTCAGGACATCAGCACACCCGCCGACTATCTCATCCAGCGGCGCATCGACCGGCGCGAGGAAATAAGCGTCGACTGCTACGTATCCCGCATCAGCGGCCGTCCCCTCGCCATCGTGCCGCGCCGGCGCCTCGAAGTCGCCGGCGGAGAGGCCGTGCGCACCATCACCATTGACGCACCCGATGTCGTCGCCCTCGTCGACCGCACCCTACGCGCCACCGGCCTGCAGGGAGCCGTCACCGTCCAGCTCATACGCGACCTCGACGACAACCGGCTCTACATCATGGAAATCAACCCACGCCTCGGCGGCGGAGCCGTATGCGCCGTCCACGCCGGAGCCGACATCCCCGGCATGATACTCGACGAAGCCGCCGGAATCCTGCCCGGCCCAGCCGCCTACCGCCCCGGCACCGAGATCGCACGATATCTCCAGGAAGTAGTCTTTTACAACTGAAAGCATGACCCCCAACCACGTAATAATAATAGCCGAGGCCGGCGTCAACCATAACGGCGACATCAACCTCGCGCAGCGCATGATAGCCGAAGCCGCACAGGCCGGCGCCGACTATGTGAAGTTCCAGACAGCAGTCCCCGAACTCGTCATATCATCCATCGCCCCGAAAGCCGAATACCAGAAAGAAACCACCGGCACCGGCCAGAGCCAGCTCGAGATGTGCAAGGCCATACACCTCCCCCTCTCCGACTACGCACCCCTCGCCGAACTATGCCAAAGGCACGCCATCGGATTCATGAGCACACCCTTCGACCTTGTCAGCATCGACACACTCGCCCCGCTGCACATGGACTACTGGAAAATACCCTCGGGCGAAATCACCAACCTGCCCTACCTGCGCACAATAGGCCGCCGCGCCGAACCCGTCATCCTGTCCACCGGCATGTCCACCATAGCCGAGGTGGAAGCAGCCGTAAAAGTGCTCGAAACGGCCGGAACGCCCCGCTCAATCATAAGCCTGCTGCACTGCACCACACAATATCCCACACCCATGGATGCCGTCAACCTCAGCGCCATGAAAGCCCTCGAAAGCCTTGGATGCGCGGCCGTAGGCTACAGCGACCACACCATCGGCATAGAAGTCCCCGTGGCAGCGGTAGCTATGGGAGCGCGCATCATCGAAAAGCACTTCACCCTCGACAAATCCCTCCCGGGACCCGACCACCGCGCGTCGCTCGAGCCCGACGAACTCAAAGCCATGGTTCGCGCCGTGCGGAATATCGAAAAAGCCATCGGACACGGACAAAAATGTGTCACCGACACCGAGCGGCCCAACATCGAGGTGGCACGCAAAAGCATCGTGGCCGCACGCGATATCCGCCGAGGCGAGATACTCACCGAGCAAAACATCACCGTCAAACGCCCCGGATCAGGAATATCACCCATGATGTGGGACTCCGTCATCGGCACAGCGGCCATCGACGACTTCCCCTACGACACCCTCATTCGCATATGAACACCCCACGCATCCTCTCCACCGCTATCATCGCATGCGCCACCCTCGCCGCATGCAACAGCGTGGAACTCATCGACCCCCCGCAGCCGCCGGACAACACCGACACCGGCACCGGCATCATTCCGGTGGAAGTGCTGGACTACTCCCCCGCCCCGGGGCAATTTGTCAACGTCCTCCCCACGTTCAAAGCCGGCGACGACGCCGCAGCCATGAGGCAAAAAGCTCAGGAAGCGCTCAACAACGGACACGAAATCACCCTCGGGGCCTTCGGAGGCTCCGTCACCCTGCGCCTGTCCCAAGCCATCACCGATGCACCCGGCCCCGACTTCCGCGTGCTCGGAAATGCCATCATAGCAGGCACCGGTAGCGACGGACGCCAATACGGCTCCTGCGAGCCAGGCATTGTGGAAGTCATGTACGATGCCAATGCCAACGGCCTTCCCGACGACACCTGGTACGAACTCGCCGGCAGCGCCCACAGCTCATCCGTCCCATCCTTCACCGTACGCTACTCGGCACCCGCCGCCGATGCCGCCGACGCCACCTACATACCATGGGAAGCCGCCGACGGCACATCCGGATGGCTCCCGCGCCTTGCCGCATTCCACTCCCAGCCATACTACCCGCAGTGGATCCAGGCACCCACCCTGTCTTTCACAGCCCGGCGCCTACCCGACAATGGCGTCTACAACCCCGCTACCGGGCGCTACGACCTCTACTGCCTCAGCGGATACGCCGACGCCTACCCCGACAACAACGACAAAAGCTGCCTCGACATCGCATCAGCCATCGACAGCGACGGCCGCACAGTCCATCTCGACGCCATACACTTCATACGCATCACCACAGCCGTCCTCCAAGTCAACGGCCCCCTCGGCGAATGCTCCACCGAAGTTGCAGGAATAGCTACCCCGTAAAGCGCCCCAACCGCCTAAATCAACAAGTTTTTCACACACAGCACCCAAAAAAGCGGAAAAGGTTTTGAACGCGTCAAAACATTTTAGTAATTTTACCGCTCAATTCCATTGACCCACCGCACAAAAGGTGGAAAACCTTAGAAACATAACCCCGAAAACGAGAGAATGGGAACCGAGACATCACAACGAATACAGACTTCAATACTGAACAATCTGGAGAAAAAAGCCCTTATCTGGCTTGCCGAGAGGCAACCGGCATGGGTCACCTCCGACTTCCTGTCATATGTGGGCGTCGCAGGCGCAATGCTCTTTGTAGTGTTCTGCGCACTCGCCAACAACAACATCAACTGGCTTTGGGCCGCACCCCTGGGCCTCATCATCAACTGGTATGGCGATAGCCTCGACGGCACCCTCGCACGGGTGCGGCAGCTGCAGCGACCCAAATACGGCTTCTTCATCGACCACTCCCTCGACGCCCTCACCACATGCATGATATGCGTCGGCATCGGATGCTCCCCCTTCATGAGCATGACAGTCGGCCTCGCCATCCTCGCAGGCTACCTCTGCATGTCCATCTACACATACCTCTCCACCATCATCCTCGGCGAATTCCGCCTCACCTACGGCAAGCTCGGCCCCACCGAAGTGCGCATCATCATCATAGCCGTCTGCATCCTCTACATATTCAACCCCTGGAAAGAAGTGCGCATCGACATCCTCGCGCACCCCTTCAGCATATTCGACCTCATCGGCCTCACAGTCGCCGCCATACTCTTCGCCATCTACATCGTGTCCATGGTCTCCGACCTGCGCAAGCTTGCCCGTCAGGACCCTCCCAAGCCCTATCGCAAGCCTTAATTCCCGATCCCAAAGTCATATATATACTCATAAATCCAATCTTATTGCATGACTGAGTTAGCTCCAAAATATAATCCCTCTGAGGTAGAAGACAAGTGGTACGCCTACTGGCTCGACCACGAACTTTTCAAATCCGTGCCCGATGCACGCGAACCCTACACCATAGTCATCCCGCCACCCAACGTCACAGGCGTCCTCCACATGGGCCACATGCTCAACAACACCATCCAGGACATCCTCGTGCGTCGGGCGCGCATGATGGGTAAAAACGCCCTCTGGGTACCCGGAACCGACCACGCCTCCATCTCCACCGAGACAAAAGTGATACAGAAACTCGCCAAGGAAGGTATCAAGAAAACCGACCTCACACGCGAGGAATTCCTCCGCCACGCATGGGACTGGACACACACACACGGGGGCATCATCCTGCGCCAGCTCCGCAAGCTCGGCGCGTCCTGCGACTGGAGCCGCACGGCATTCACCATGGACGACAAACGCAGCGAAAGCGTAATCAAGGTGTTCTGCGACCTATATGACAAAGGACTCATCTACCGAGGCCTGCGCATGGTCAACTGGGACCCCCAGAACCGCACCGCCATCAGCGACGACGAGGTATTCTTCGAGCAGGAACAGTCCAAACTCTACTACCTCCGCTACTATGTGGCCGACGACGACCTCTCCGGTGCCACCGGAGCCCCCGAGGAGGTCATCCACACCGATGCCGACGGACGCCGCTACGCCGTAGTGGCCACCACACGCCCCGAAACCATCATGGGCGACACCGCCATGTGCATCAACCCCAAAGACCCCAAAAACGCATGGCTCAAGGGCAAACGCGTCATCGTACCGCTCGTCGGACGCGTCGTCCCCGTCATCGAGGACCGCTACGTCGATGTGGAATTCGGCACAGGATGCCTCAAGGTCACACCGGCCCACGACAAAAACGACAACATGCTCGGCAAGACCCACAACCTCGACACCATCGACATCTTCAACGAGGATGGAACAGTCGCCGAAATCGCTGGCATGTACGTCGGTATGGACCGCTTCGACTGTCGCAAAGCCATCGCCGCCGACCTCGACAAAGCAGGCCTCATGGAAAAAGTCGAGGACTATGTCAACAACGTCGGCCTCAGCGAGCGCACAAAAGTTGCCATCGAGCCACGCCTCTCCCTCCAGTGGTTCATCGACATGAAACACTTCGCCGAAATATCCCTCAAGCCCGTAATGGACGACATCATACGCTTCGTGCCCGAAAAGTACAAGACCACCTACCGCGTATGGCTCGAAAACATTCAGGACTGGTGCATAAGCCGACAGCTCTGGTGGGGACACCGCATCCCGGCCTACTACTACACCGACCCCGCCGACGGCGAAGAGAAGTTCGTAGTGGCGGAAAACATCGACAAGGCACTCGCCAAGGTCCACGCCATCGACAGCTGCATAGGCCTCTCCATCGACGACCTCCGTCAGGACGAAGGCGCCCTCGATACCTGGTTCTCATCCTGGCTCTGGCCCATAACTCTCTTCGACGGCATCAACAACCTCGGAAACGAGGAAATAAGCTACTACTACCCCACATCCACCCTCGTCACCGGACCGGACATCATCTTCTTCTGGGTCGCACGCATGATCATGGCCGGATATGAATACGTGGGCAAGCAACCCTTCAACAACGTCTACTTCACAGGCATCGTACGCGATTCCATCGGCCGCAAGATGAGCAAAAGCCTCGGCAACTCGCCCGACCCGCTCGACCTCATCGCCACCTATGGCGCCGATGGCGTACGCATGGGCATGATGCTCGCGGCTCCCGCCGGAAACGACATCATGTACGACGACAAACTCTGCGAGACCGGACGAAACTTCTGCAACAAAATCTGGAACGCCTTCCGCCTCGTCGCCGGATGGGAAGCCGACAGCTCCCTCGCTCAGCCTCAGGTCAACCGCACAGCATCACAGTGGATGCACGCGCGCATCAGCGCCACAATGGCCGAAGTCAACGACTGCTTCGACAAGTTCCGCCTCAACGAAGCGCTCATGGCTGTCTACCGCCTCTTCCGCGACGACTTCTCAGGCTACTACCTCGAGATGGTCAAGCCGGCCTTCCGGGCACCCGTCGACACCACAACCCTGCGCGAGACCAACGACTTCTTCGACCGTCTCCTCCGCATGCTCCACCCGTTCATGCCATTCATCACCGAGGAACTCTGGCAGCATCTCGCCGAACGCCGCCCCGGCGAAAGCATCATGTACGCCCCCATGCCCGAGGTAGCCGAGACGGACCACGCCCTCCTCGCAGCCATGGAAAAAGCAGCCGAGGTAGTGGCCGGCGTACGCGCCGTACGCGCCAAGAAAAACATACCTCCGAAAGAAGAACTGCGCCTGCTCGTCCTCGGCACCCTCGACGCATCAGTCCACGACGTCGTCCGCAAACTCGCCAACATCAGCGAGATCGTCGAAAATGCCGAAAAAGACCCCGCCGCAATGTCCTTCCTCGTAGGCACCCTTGAGTTCGAAGTGCCCATGGCCGCCAGCCTCGACATCGAAGCCGAACTCGCTCGTCTGCGCAAAGAACACGACTACTACACCGGATTCAAAGCTTCCGTAGAGAAAAAACTCTCCAACGAACGCTTCGTCAACAACGCACCCGCAGCCGTAGTCGAAACCGAGCGACGCAAACTCGCCGACGCCGACCAGAAACTCGCAGCCATCGCAGCATCCATCGCAGCGCTGGAAGCCTGACCATACACACCACACACCATACGCACAATCGCCGCCTGCCACCGCAGAGCGGCGATTGTCTTTACACACCCATCTCATTCCACAAAAACGATTACCCCCAAATTGTAGGACCATGCCTTCGGCAACGTATAATCGGAAAATAAAAACACAAAACAAACGAAACAAAAGAACTAACAATCAATAAAATAAATTATGTCTCTTATGTTCTTCTGTCCTTTTGTACCCCCCACCATACAAGATTTGTACCCCCACCACACGGGCTTGCCCGACATTCCGCCCCATACCATTACCCCCAAATTGTAGGGACGTGCCTTCGGCACGTATAATCGGCAAACACCAATAAAAACACAAAACAAACGAAATAAAAAATTAACAATCAATAAATTATGTCCCTTCTGCTCTTCTGTCCTTTTGTACCTCCACCATACAAGATTTGTACCCCCACCACACGGGCTTGCCCGGCATTTCAACCTATACCATTACACCCAAATCGTAGGGACGTGCCTTCGGCACGTATAATCGGCAAACACGAATAAAAACACAAAACAAAAATTTAACAATCAATAAAATAAATTATGTCCCTTCTGCTCTTCTGTCCTTTTGTACCATTGCTATACGAGGCATCGCATTAAAACACCACATTTCCACCACACCAAACGCAAAACACGCACACACCCCCGCGCGTCACACCTACATTTGCATATCAAAACCAATTCCGCATGCCATCCCAACGCCACACACGCATCATCGCCGCCCTCGAGCGCCAGAGGCAACGCACCGGCCGCGTACGCGCGATCATCAATATAAATCCCGCCACCGCACGCGCCGACGCCCACCTCCTGCTCCGCTACACCCATCGCCTGCAAGCGCGCCTCAACCCTCGCGCACGCATACTCGTTGTCGACACCTACGCCATCCGCGCACGTCGACGCTACAACGGTCGGCTCCCCCTCGACCCCGACCACCTCACCCTCCGCTCAGGCTCACGACCCTACAGCACACGAGGCTTCGGAACATTCCACCACGCCACAGCCTTCGACATACACCGCTACGGACGCAAACCCGCCGCAGCCCCCGACGTCATCCTCAACCTCGCAAGCTCAGTGCCCATGACCGCACGCACCAGCATCATACTCATCGGCCGCTACAGCCCGCGCTCATCCCATCCATTCTCCGTCTACTGCCGCACCATGGCCGCCCGCCATAACGCACCGTTCATCATCATCGATGCCGCCGACCCGCCGCCATTGCGCATGCGTCCCACCCCCTTCGCCTATACCCTGCGCATGCCCCCGCCCACCTCCATATCCCGGCAACTCCATCCACCCGCCATCCTGAAAGCTCCACGCATCTGCGCCTGATATGCGGTAGCTGCCACCGCGGTCCAAAGCCAAAAGCAGCAAAGAGCACATTGACATCCTTTCATCATTTTTTATAATTATCCGCAGAAACACCCAAGTTAGTACCCTCCCCATACAAGCTTGCCCGACATTTCAACCTATACCATTACACCCAAATCGTAGGGACGTGCCTTTGGCTACAGTACATGACAATTTTTAGGTAACGGTTTGTGGTGGATGGCACACTCTTTCAGCGTCCGAGTTCCAAATGTCGGCGATTACAAAATCCAGGCCCCAGGAAAATATGCTGAAGCGTCTGCGGCCGTTGTTTCTCATTATCGGGATACTGTTCCCCCGGGCTTTCACAATACCGCAGATAAAGGCGCAGGCATATGCTATCAGGACAATCACGAGCATGTTCTGAAATCTGCCGTTTATCGGCAGATGGGTCTGCTCCATATTGAAGCCGGCGGTTTTCATCGCCCGGAAAGCCG
>CAJTOZ010000002.1 GCA_910578095.1 uncultured Muribaculaceae bacterium
CATGTGGGCTATTCAGTCGAAACTTTTTGCACTTCGTTTCTGAAACTACGAAAAATAATGGCCGGCGCAGAAGGGTGCGCCGGCCATCGGTAGATGTTGCGTTAAGGATTTTATTTTCTTATGTGCAGACGCACAATGCGCTGGGTGCCGTCGGAGAGACGGTCCACACGGATATTGAATCCATCAAACGGGATGTCAGAAGCGATGCCTGCTGCGTTGTAGTAGAGCGTGTCTATCACTTCGGCATCGGAGGCGATGTCGTCAATGCCGGAACTTCCCAGCGGAAGATCAAAGCCGAGATGAATGGTGGCGGCGGTGCAATCCAGTATCCGCGCACTGCCGGATGCAGTCGAGAGCTGCCAGGCGCCAAACACAAGGGTGCGCGCATCGGGCACATCGGTGGCCACAAGAGCGGAACCGCCATCGGATATCACGTAGTCTGTGCCATCGGCCACAAATGCGGCAGCGGATGCATCCACAGTCCATTTGTTGTCTATGCGGGATATCGTGGCCATCGCACATCCGCCCCAACCGTAAACGAGCACGGTATCATCGTCGTCCTCACTCACTGATGCATATATACCGGCTGTGCGCGTGGCGCCTCCTGCGGTGGAATAGTCCATGGTGCCGTTTGTTCTTACAAATTCCGTACTGATATTCTCGGCATATACCGTACCGAGATTGCTATCGAAGGTGTAAGGCACCTTTATAAGGTTCCAGGGATCAAGCTTCAGGCTCGTGCCATCCCATGTGCCGGCTACGAATGTGGACGATATCTCCATGGGATTGCCACCGGTGGACGCGGCATTGACTATCATGCACATGTTGTAGTTTTCATCCATGCCGCACACCTGCGGATACACACGCACATTGCCTTCTGCATCGACAGAAGCCGTGAGATTGGCACCGGTGCCGTTGAAGTCGAGGATGCGCAGCGAGGTGTGCTCTTCATTTGCATACTCCACACCCACTGTCCATGTCTCCATGAATGCGCCACCGGCTGTATTGATCTGCAGGTTAAGATCGGTGAGCGAAGTTTCGCCGGCCACATCGGCAGTGGCGGTAACAAACCAGCCTTTGGCTTCGGCCACTTCCACATTGGCATCGGCAGTGCCGGGCATAAAGCTGATATCGAGGCGGCGCAAAAAGTCCTCGGAGCCCTCGGTCACGTTCACACCCGTCACATCAGGCAGTGCATCGATGAGAGTGTTGAGAGCGGTGGCATCAAGTTTGTTGCTCTGAAGCAAAAGTTCCTGAAGGCCTGCGTTGCGGCTGATGTCGAGTGCCGTAAGCGCATTGCCCTGCGCTTCTATGCGCTGCAGGTAGGTATTGGCACTGAGATCAAGCTCGGCGATGCCGTTGTTGCCGCAGAACAGACCGTATAGATATGTATTCTTGGAAAGATCGATACTGCGGATGGCATTATTCTCCATGTGGAGCTGGCTCAGATACGGGATGGCCGATACGTCGAGAGCTGTAAGCGCGTTTGCTGCCAGGTCGAGGCTGCTTATGGAGGTGTTGCGGCTGAGATCTATTTCTTTCAGATTGTTGCCCGAGGCAATGAGTATGCTCAGCGACGTCTGAAGAGTCACATCCAAAGCATTCAGGCGGTTGTTCTGCACATTGAGCCAGCGCACGCCTGCATTGGAACTGAGGTCGAGCGATGTCAGCTCATTGTTCTGGAGATAGAGCCCCTGCAGCGTGGGCGTACGGCTCACGTCGATAGCGGCAAGGTTGTTTTCAGCCAGGGTGAGCGTTTTCAGCGATGCGCACGGAGAGGGATCCACAGATGTGAGCATGTTGCCTGCGGCATAGATTTCCTCCACGGACGAGAGGCCGGAAAGGTCGAGCGATGTGAGCATATTGCCACCGCAAGAAAGAGTGCTGAGCCCCGAAAGGCCTGTCACATCGAGTTCTGTCAACTGGTTGTTGGCGCAATCCACCTCGTACACCACCTGATGTTTAGGCAACACAAGCCGGCTGATGCTGTTGTCGGCCACATCTATTTTTGAAAGACTGTTCATTGCGGAGCAGTCGATGCTGCCTTCGATGGCATTTTCATGCAGGTCGATGACACGGAGAGCGGGCGCTCCGGACAGGTCGACCGATGTTATGGCATTTCCAAAGGCATACAGCCCCGTCATCGACGGGTGTTGCCCCATCACCAGAGAGGTCATGCCATTGGTATTGAACTGCGCCTGGATAAGCGCCGATGCACGGGAAATATCGGCCGACACGATGTCCTGCGAGTTGGCGTTCAGCACTATGATGTCATCGCCATAGATCTTCACTGTGTTGCCGGCGAGAAGATGACTGTGATAGGCCTGGGAGGAATAAGCCACCTCCACGCCGTCGCCCCAGTCGATGGTGAATTCATATGAGCCGTTGCCGCCCACTCCGAGCCGGGCGGCCTGTGTGCCGGGAGCGAAAGTGAGCACTATTGTGGGCACTTTTTCGCCGCCTTGCGCCTCGTAGGCGCCACGGTCGATGGCCGCGCCGACAAGGCGGGGATTGCCGGCGACATCCGTGCCGTCGGCGAATCCGGCCACGCTCTCGCCGGCATCAATAAACTCGCTTCCGGGAGCGAGGCGCCAATCGGCCGACGCCAGCGAGGATGTCTGGGCATCAGATGTGGCACGTCCGGCAAAGGCTGTAGGAGCTATGAAGTTGGACAGCTGTGTGGCGGGATCAACGATGCTGTTGAGCACGGCGCCGCTGACAGTGCCGCCTGCATTATCGGCTCCATCGCGGTTGGTGTTGTTTAGCACGGTGGCATTGATCAGCCGACCGCCGAGCAGATATACGCCTCCGCCGGCATACGATGTGTTGTTGTTTGCTACAAGGCCAGCCACATCTCCGGCATAATTGTAGACAGCTCCGCCACCCATGGTGCCACCGTCGGCATATTCGGTGGCATCGGCGTAGCAGCCGCGCACGACGGCATCGCGGAGGGAGCCATTGTTGAACACACCACCGCCACGGAGAGCACGGCAATCGGTCACATCGATATCCGACACCGCGCCGCCATTGTTGTACACCGCGCCGCCGGAGCTGCTGTAGCATCGCGCGAAGCGGCAACCGGACAGAGATCCGCCGGCAAGGTAGACGGCGCCGCCTCCATCGAGGGCCACACAGTCCTCAAAAACACATCCGGTAATGGTGGCGTTGCGTGCGTAGACACTTCCTATGCCATTGCCATAGGAAGAGTGGCAATATGTACGCGCCACAAAGCAATCGCTCATCTTGCCGCCATCGAGATATACGGCTGCACCATAGCTGTTGCTGTTGTCGGCCTCGGCAGTGAAATAGGCGGAATTCTCAATTATCCGGCAATTTTTAAGTTCTACCGCTCCGGGCGCATAAACAGCGCCCCCGCTCGGCTTGGCCGTGGCCACATTAGCATTGGCACCCGTCAGCGTGAAACCGTCGACCACCGTGGGCGCCACAAGAGTGGCTGCCGTATAGAGCACATGCGAGCTATTGCTTTTTGTGCCCGGCACCTGATTGTTCTCCAGCTTCCACTCCCACCGGTAGGTGGTGGCTTCGGCTATCATTCGCTCCCAGACGTCAGGAGTATCATCGTCGGCGCTGAGCACGGTGGCATTTACCATCTCATACGGAGCAGCGCCCACAGCACGTTCCTGAAGGGAAACCTCCGTGCCGGCAAATCCGCCATAGAGCGACACTCCGTCCTTCAGCATGAAGGCCTTGCTTGTGGGCTTATTGCTCTTTATTTTCTTCTCGGGCTTATAGGTGCCTGCGGCCACCCATATCTCATCGCCTGCCGAAGAGACATCGATTGCTTCCTGCAAGTCGGCCATGGCCTGCTGCCATGAGGTGCCGTCGCCGCTACCGCCCGGGGCCACATAGCGCACAGCGCCATCGGCTGCGGTGGCGCTGAGAACTAAAAGCGCCGCGAACATACTTTTTCTGATCGTCTGTTGCATTGTCTTGTTTTATGATTATGTTTGCAAAATGTTTTTCACTTTGCAAGCAAATTTAAGACAAGTTTGCAATACAGACAACTTCAACGGCAGAAAAATAGTCGCGGAGCTAAATAAATAGGGAAAAGTCAATCAAAACTGATATCGCCGTCCGCGAATGCCGCAGACGGCGATATGTGTGTCAGTCGTCGAACGATATGAATTCGCCTTCAATGGTGTAGACCACCTCGTCAGGGTCGGGCAACAGAAGCCCGACTTCAAATCCGCGGCGGCCGAGTTCGATCTCATCCACATATCCGGCAAGACCATTTTCGACAAGATGCCTATAGGCCTTATCAGGAAGAAGCGCCTTCACGACTGCATCGGGCAACACCGTACCGTCGGGGGCCTCTATGGACGACAGCGAACCTTTGGAATTGAACTCCATCTCCACGCCGTTGACAAGACGCACGTCGTAGTCGTTACGTATAAAATTCTTTTCCACGGATGCCGGCGACTGGCCGGGATAATATTTGGATATGAATTCGCGCGCGGAAGCGGGGAGAGAATTGTCGTTTACGCTTCCAGCCACAGCGATACCGGGCATACCGGACGGAGGCACCTGTGCCCACGCTGCCGCGGGCGCTGCAACAACGGCTGCCAACAAAGCTATTTTAAAAAGTTTCATAGTCATTTCCAATTGAGATTTCTGAATGTTCTATGTGTAAAACGCCCTGCCACTGCCGATAGTTGCACAAAAATCACTAATTTTGCAATATGGAAACGACATTCAATCCCATGCAAAGCGTAAAACGCCGTTTCTTCGCCATGCGCAACGGTGTGATTGCCGACACGCTTCGCCGCGCCGGAAGCCCCTTCCATGTGATATTCGGGCTCAACCTGCCTCAGATTGTGGATATCTCACGCGAGGTGCCGGAGGAACAGCGGGCTACGTTGGCCGAGGCGCTGTGGCACAACAGCACCACCCGCGAGAGCATGCTTCTGGCGCCGATGCTCATGCAGCCCGAAAACATCACGGAAAGCCGCGCGGAGGAATTGCTGCGCGAGGCCCCGTGCGCCGAGACGACCGATGTGCTGTGCCACAGATTGCTGCGGCACTGTGCTTTCGCTCTCCGGCTGGCCCAAAAGCTGTGCGGAGACAGCGATGAAAAGGTGCGCTACGGAGCACTGCGGCTAATGTTCAACATTGTGGCCAAAGCCCCGGAAGAAGCAGCAGAGATGGCACAGGCCGAGCTGCAACGCTCATGCCCCTATACAAAACCGGTAGCTGCGGCACTCGCCGAAGAGGCCGATTTTTTGCTGTCGGAGGAGAACTGACGGCTCGCGCTCCCATCAAAGTAGTCCGGAAATAAGCACCACAAGAATAAGACATGGGGCCACCCAGCGCACCACAAATTCCACCGGACGCTGCAGCCTATGGTCGCGCTCGCTGTAATTGCTGAGTTCGCCGCGCAACACCCCCGGATGCCGCCAGCCGATGAACACACACAGCAGTATCGATGCCACGGGAAGCATTATATTGGTAGCCAGGGTGTCAAGAAAATCGAAAAACACCAGTCCGCACAGTTTCCAGTCGGAAAGCACGCCGAAACTCATGGCACTCAGGGCGCTGAGCACAAACAGCGGCAGAAGCACTATGAGGCAGGCCGCGCGGCGCGACCGGTGGAAGCGGTTTTGCACGAAACTCACCGACACTTCGGCTATGGACACGGTGCTCGTCAGGGCGGCTACAAGCAGAAGCAGAAAGAACAGCGACGACCACACCTGAGTGGCAGGCATGCGGGAAAATACTTCCGGCAATGTCACAAACACCAGCGCCGTGCCCTCCAGATCGGCATCGCCGAGGCCGAAGCTGGTGACGGCGGGAAATATTAGTATGGCGGCCATCATATCGAGCAACGACACCGTAACCGCAGTCTTGGCAAGGCGCGTATCCTTGGGATAATATGCCGCATACGTGATCAGTATACCCATGCCGAGGCTGAGAGAAAAGAAGGCTTGTCCGAGAGCGTTGACGACCACAGCGGGGGTGATCTTGGAAAAATCCGGAGAGAAAAAGAATTTCAGCCCTTCCGATGCTTTCGGCAGCGACAGAGACACGCAGCAGAACACCAGCAGCAGTACAAACAGCAGCGGCATCAGCACATTGGACAGGCGCTCAATGCCCTTGCGCACGCCGAACAGCAGCACGCCGAGATTGAGGACTATAAGGGCATACGTGTTGAGAAGCGGACCCGACGTGCCGCATATATATTCACGCATACGTTCATGGAACAGCCCGGTGGGTGACGCACTGCCGTCGGCCACTCCGGCGTAAAGTGCTCCGGTAAGACTTTGGAGGAAATATTCCAGCGTCCAGCCGGCCACCACCATATAGAAACTGAGGATGAGATAGGCGGCAAGCACCGGCAATGCGCCGGCCAGCCACCACGGCGTGCGGCGGGAGAATTTGCGGTAGGCTCCCACGGCATCCGTTCCGCCCGAACGCCCGAGCGAAAATTCGGCGAGCATCACCGGAATGCCGAGAATCAGCACGCACAGCACATACACAATGAGGAATGCCGCTCCACCATTGGCCTGCGTCTCCGCAGGAAAGCGCCACACATTCCCCAAACCTATAGCCGACCCTACTGTGGCGGCCACCAATCCTATCTTCGACCCGAATTTGGCTTTCTCTACCATGATTTTGTTACCTATTTATGGAATAGATTGCAAAATTAATATATTTTATCAGCATTACATAACAATTTGCATCATTATTCGGTTTTTGTGCAACAAGACAAAAAGAGGCACATACGCAAAAAAAGAACGCCCCGTTGCCGGCATGGCAGCGGGACGTTGCGCACAATTCAGAGTTGTTACTCTTCTTCTGTTTTCACACGGATGGCTGTGGTGATCGTGTCTTTTTCCTTGTCGTAGTCCACCACCACTTCATTTCCCGGCATGAGGGATGCCGTGATAATCATCTCGGCCAGAGGATCCTCCAGATACTTCTGGATGGCACGCTTAAGCGGGCGCGCACCAAACTGACGGTCGTAGCCCTTGTCGGCGATATAATTCTTGGCTTCCTCGCTGAGCACAAGCTCATAACCGAGATCGGACAGACGCCTGTGGAAGCCCGCTATTTCGATATCTATGATGCGGAAAATCGCATCACGGTCGAGCTGATCGAACATAACAATGTCGTCGATGCGGTTGAGAAACTCGGGGGAGAATGCCTTGTTAAGAGCCTTCTGCAACACGCCGTGCGTGTAGGACTTGTCCACCTCCTGCGTAGTGAAGCCCACGCCGCTGCCGAAATCCTTAAGCTGGCGGGTGCCTATGTTGGACGTCATTATCAGTATAGTGTTCTTGAAGTCGATGCGGCGCCCGAGACTGTCGGTAAGACGTCCTTCGTCCATCACCTGCAGCAACAGGTTGAACACATCGGGGTGCGCCTTCTCTATCTCGTCGAGCAGCACCACCGAGTATGGACGGCGCCGCACTTTTTCAGTCAGCTGGCCACCTTCCTCATAGCCCACATAACCCGGAGGAGCTCCCACCAGTCGGCTCACTGTGAACTTCTCCATGTATTCGCTCATGTCGATACGGATAAGTGTATCGGCCGAATCAAAGAGATATTCGGCAAGTTTTTTTGCCAGATGCGTCTTACCCACACCGGTAGGTCCGAGGAACATGAATGTGCCGATGGGCTTGTTGGGGTCCTTGAGGCCTATGCGGTTGCGCTGTATCGCTTTAACGATTTTATCCACAGCGACATCCTGGCCTATGATCTGCCGTCGCAACGTAGGAGCCATTTCCAGCAGTCGCACGCCTTCGGCCTGCGCTATACGCTGCACAGGCACTCCCGTCATCATGGCCACAACCTCCGCCACCTTATCCTCATCCACGCGCACCCTGTGCTCATCAAGATACTGCTTCCAGCGTCCGTGAGCCTTGTCGAGTTCGGCGGTCAGTGTCTGCGCCTTGTCCCGCCAGGATGCGGCCAGCTCAAAATTCTGGGCCTGGGCGGCCTCCACTTTGCGGCGGGTGGCATCGGCTATCTCCGCTTCAAGCTTTTCTATCTCCTCGGGCACCTCGATATTAGCCACATGCACGCGTGCGCCGGCTTCATCAAGGGCATCGATGGCCTTGTCGGGAAAATTACGGTCGCTGATATATCGTTCGGTAAGTTTCACGCACGCATCGAGCGCGCCATCGGTGTATTCCACATTGTGGTGCGCCTCGTATTTGGGCTTAATGTTGTTGAGGATTACGAGTGTCTGCTCGGCAGTGGTCGGTTCCACCATCACTTTCTGGAAGCGTCGCTCCAGAGCGCCGTCTTTCTCGATGTTGGTGCGGTATTCATCGAGGGTGGTGGCACCGATGCACTGAATCTCTCCGCGCGCCAGCGCGGGCTTGAGCATATTGGCTGCGTCCATGGAGCCCGAGGGGTTGCCGGCGCCCACGATGGTGTGTATTTCGTCGATAAACAGAATTATATCGGGGTTCTTCGAAAGCTCCGTAAGTATAGCCTTTATACGTTCTTCAAACTCTCCGCGATATTTAGTTCCGGCCACTATCGAGGCCATGTCAAGCGACACCAGACGCTTGTCGAACAACACACGGCTGACCTTGCGGCGCACTATGCGCAGGGCCAAGCCTTCCACTATGGCACTTTTGCCCACGCCGGGCTCGCCGATGAGCACGGGGTTGTTTTTCTTTCGACGGCTGAGCACCTGCGCCAGACGTTCGATCTCGACCTCACGGCCCACCACGGGATCGAGACGATCCTCCATAGCTGCGCGCGTCATATCGTGACCGAACTTGTCGAGCATGGGCGTGTCGGAAGCCGACCTGCCGGGGCGGCGGC
The DNA here is from genome assembly GCA_910578095.1 of uncultured Muribaculaceae bacterium. Classification (GTDB taxonomy): domain Bacteria; phylum Bacteroidota; class Bacteroidia; order Bacteroidales; family Muribaculaceae; genus CAG-873. The sequence goes on from CAJTOZ010000002.1 coordinate 8,797, forward strand.
CACCCTTGGCCGTTCCTTCTGCCGCTTTTCCGCCACCACCCTCAGGCACACGGCGGTCATCGTCGTCCTCATCGGCATCGCCCATGTATCCGGCACCCGCGCGGGGCTCCTTGCCGCTCTCCTGGGCTACGGCCGAGAATATCTTGTCGTAGGTGGCGCCGGCGCTTAGGAAAGGCTTCATGAAGTCCATCTTCTGCACCTCGTAGTTGTGGAAGAGCGCCAGCATGATGTGTACGGGTTCTATCTGCGTGTCCTTGAGCATACGCGCCTCAAGCATGCTGAGTTTCACGATGCGGTTCGTTATATCGGCTACGGTAAGGTTGCCCGACGCGCGCCCATGGTCGCCGGCGGCCTCATCGTAAAGATACTCGTCGAGCTGACGGCGGAGCGCACTGACATCCATGTCGGTGACACGTGCCAGCATGCGCGCAGGACGGTCGTCGCTGTCGGCAAGCATTGCCAACAGCACGTGCGACGGCTGGATGGAGCTGCTGCCATGGCGCATGGCCTGCTTCTTGCTCTCGTCGAGTATGCGCTGTATCTCGCCTGAAAATCTGTTTTCCATATTTATTTACAATCCTTTTTCTATACCTATGCAATTATTATGCCAAACGAAAAAACGCGTGCATATATTGTGAACAGGAGCATAATTTGATGCAAAAATAACATATATATAACAAATAATTTGTAACTTTGCTTGATAATTTTTCCAAAACCGCGCCGCACGGCCCTCCCGGGCGATTCTGCGGCTGGATAACAACACGTCATACATTCTAAACAAGCATGTTGGAAGAAGATAGAATATTACATATCGACATTGAGAACGAAATGAAGTCGGCTTATATCGACTACTCTATGTCGGTAATCGTATCGCGCGCCCTACCCGATGTGCGCGACGGTATGAAACCCGTACACCGCCGCGTGCTCTTCGGCATGAACGAGATGGGCAATACCAGCGACAAGCCCCACAAGAAATCGGCCAACTGTGTTGGCGAGGTGATGGGTAAATACCACCCGCACGGCGACTCATCCATCTACGGCACCGTTGTGCGCATGGCCCAGGACTGGTCGCTGCGCTACACCCTTGTGGACGGCCACGGCAACTTCGGCTCCGTCGATGGCGACGGTGCCGCTGCAATGCGTTATACGGAAGTACGCCTCTCGCAGATGGGCGAGGAAATGCTGCGCGACATCGAAGCCGACACCGTCGACTTCCAGCCCAACTACGACAACTCCCGCCGCGAGCCCACCGTGCTCCCCACCAGATTCCCAAACCTTCTGGTGAACGGTGCCAGCGGCATCGCTGTGGGCATGGCCACAAACATGCCTCCCCACAACCTCACCGAAAGCGTGAACGCTTCCATTGCGCTCATCGACAATCCGGACATCACCATCGACGAGCTGATGCACCACATCTCGGCTCCCGACTTCCCCACCGGCGGCATCATCTACGGATACTCCGGCGTGAAAGACGCCTACCAGACCGGCCGCGGACGCATCGTCATACGCGCCAAAGCCGAAATAGAGCAGGAGGCCAACCATGAAACAATCGTGGTACACGAAATCCCCTACGGTGTGAACAAGGCCGAGCTCATTAAATATATCGCCGACCTCGTGAATGAGAAAAAGCTCGACGGAATCGCCGACATCAACGATGAGAGCGACTACGCCGGCATGCGCATAGTCATCAAACTGAAGAGCGATGCCAACGCCAACGTGGTGCTCAACAAGCTCTACAAGATGACACAGATGCAGGCATCGTTCAGCGTGAACAACGTGGCTCTTGTGGGCGGACGCCCCCGCACCCTCAACCTCAAGGAAATACTTGAGGCTTTCGTGGCCCACCGCCACGACGTAGTGGTGCGCCGCACACGCTTCGAGCTCGCAAAAGCACAGGAACGCGCCCACATCCTCGAAGGCCTCATCATAGCCTCGCAAAACATCGACGAAGTAATACGCCTCATACGCGCAGCCGCCAACACCGACGAAGCCAAGCAATCGCTCATGGAACGCTTCTCGCTGTCCGACCAGCAGGCTCAGGCCATTGTCGACATGCGACTGCGCAACCTCACCCAGCTCGAACAGCACAAGCTCGAGGACGACTACCGCAAGATCGAGGAACTCATCGCCCATCTCGAGCTCATCCTCAGCGACGACCATGTGTGCCGCGAGCTCATAAAATCCGAGCTTATAGAGGTGCGCGAGAAATTCGGCGACGAGCGCAAGACAAGCATCGACTACACCGCCGGCGATTTCAACGCCGAGGATTTCTATGCCGACGACGACATGATCATCACCATCTCGCATCTCGGCTACATCAAACGCACTCCCCTGAGCGAATTCCGCGCGCAAAACCGCGGCGGCATGGGCTCACGCGGCAGTGTCACGCGCGACGAGGACTTCGTGGAGCATATCTACACTGCCTCCATGCACAATACCATGCTCTTCTTCACCGCCAAGGGTCTCGTGTACAAGCTCAAGGTGTACGAACTGCCCGAAGGCACCAAGACTAGCAAGGGCCGCGCGCTGCAAAATCTCCTGAACATCGAGCAAGGCGACACCGTGCAGGCGTTCATCGCATGCAAACAGCTTGACGACCCCGAATTCACCGGATCGCACTTCCTGGTGTTCGCCACACGCAACGGTGTCATCAAGAAGACATCGCTCACCGAGTATGCCCGCGTGCTCGCCAAAGGCAAGAAAGCCATTGTACTGCGCGACGGCGACAGCCTCATAGGCGTGGAACTCACCGATGGCAATTCCGAAATCCTGCTCGCCAACCGCGGCGGCCGCGCTATCCGCTTCCACGAGAAGGCACTGCGCGCCATGGGCCGTGTAAGTGCCGGCGTGCGCGGCATGCGCCTCGACGGCGACGACGATGCTGTGGTGGGCCTCATCACCATGAGCCAGGAATCCACCGACAGCGTGATGGCAATATCCGCCGAGGGCTACGGCAAACGCACCGAACTTGACGCATACCGCATCACCAACCGTGGCGGCAAAGGCGTGAAGACAATGAACATCACCGACAAGACCGGCTATCTCGTGGGATTCAAGGCTGTGAACGATGGCAACGATATCGTAATCATCAACCAGAGCGGCATCACCATACGCTTCCATGTGGCCGACATCCGTCTCATGGGCCGAGCCACACAAGGCGTGCGCATCATAAACCTTGGCAAGCGAAACGACGTTATTGCAAGTATATGCTGCGTGGACACGGATCCCGAAGAGGAAGTAGAACAGATCGAGGAAGGCGAAGCTCTTCCCGAAATGACCGAAGCCGAACTCGCGGCATCCGAGGCCGAAGCAGCCACCGATGACGAAGACAATGACAACAACGACAACCAATAACTCCAACCAAATAAACATCCACAAACCTCTATCATGAGAAAAATCGCTATCATGGGCGCATGTATCCTCGCAGCCTTCGCTGCCAACGCCCAGCAATCTGTGGTAAAAGAAGCCGAACGCGCCATGAAAGACGGAAAGAGCGCCAAGGAAGTGACCGACATCATCACTCCCGCACTCACCAACCCCGAAACCGCTCAAATGGCACAGGCATGGTACATCCCCGGCAAAGCCGCCTACGCCCAGTACGACGACCTTATCGGTAAAAAAGCTTTCGGCAAACTGCCCGAGGGAGGCGAAGTGCTCATGGGCAACCTCCTCATCGATGGCTACGGCTTTTTCACAAAAGCTCTGCCTCTGGACAGCCTGCCCAACGAAAAAGGCAAGGTAAAGCCCAAATACTCCAAAGAGATCCACAACATCATAGCCGGCCACTACACCGACTACAACAACGCCGCCATCGCTTTCTGGGAAGCCAAGGACTACGGCAAGGCATATGAGGCATGGGAACTCTTCTGCTCCATCCCCGCATCGTTCAAGGTGAACGCTCCCGCCGACACCACCATGGGCGAAATCCGCTACAACCAGGCTCTCGCAGCATGGCAGAACGAGAAATACGAGGACGCCCTCAACTCCTTCCTCAAAGCCAAGGATCTCGGCTACAATAAAAAGAACCTCTACGACTATGCCATCGCCGTGGCTACACAGGCCAAGAACGATGACGCCGTGTACAACCTCGCCAAAGAAGCCCAAGGCCTCTACGGCAAAGAAGACGCCAACTACGTTGGCTACATGATCAACCGCTATCTCCAGACCAAGGAGTACGACAAGGCATTCACCATCATCGACGATGCCATCGCTACCGACCCCAACAACGCGCAGTACTACGTTGTGAAGGGCATCCTGCTCGGAGAAACCGACAAGAAAGCCGAAGCAAAGGAACTCTATAAAAAGGCCCTCGCTATCGACGAGTACAACTCGATGGCACTCTACCAGTATGGCCGCTCCCTGTGCGAGGAAGCATACGCCCTCGGAGAAGTGGCTCCCACAAGCCCCAAGGAAAGCGAAGTTTTCTTCAACGAAAAAATCAAACCCCTCTTCCTTGAAGCAGCCGACTATCTGGAGCGTGCCTACAACGTGGACAACAACAACACCGACGCTCTCCGCTACCTCGAGAACGTGTACTACAACCTCCACGACGAGAAGAACCTTGAAGACGTGCAGAACCGTCTGAAGTAAGCCCTGCCACACTGCATAAAAAACGGGTGCCACAATGCGGCGCCCGTTTTTTATGCCCGTTTTTATACCTGCAAAATTGCGCTTGTAAATATATTTCTGTACATTTGCCATAGCAAAACACCATACCGGATTATGAACAACCTCGCTTTGCGCGCCATCTCTGGCGCGGTATACGTAGCCCTCATCGTCGGTGCCACCCTATCGGGCGGCTTCTGGTTCGGGCTGCTGATGACGCTCTTCGCCCTCCTGGCATCCATGGAATTCACACAACTCACCGGCTCCATGCGACCCGGCGACGGCGCTGTAGCCAATGCCATCACCGCAACCACGGTGGTAGCTACCGCAGCTACTGTATGGTTTGCCGCCCGCAGCATTGCTGTGGTGCCGGTGATAGCCGTGCTTTTCTTCCTCATCCGCGGCGTGCTCGCGCTGTACGACCGCCGCGAGCAGCCGTTCATGGCCGTAGGGCGCTCATTCCTATGCTATCTCTACATTGCCCTCCCGCTCGGCACATTCAACGCCTTGTATGCCGTAACAGGTTTCTTCAGCCCGGCATCGCGCCCCCAGCTCGAGATTCTCATGATTTTCGTGATGATATGGCTCAACGACACCGGCGCCTATCTGGTGGGAAGCCGCATAGGACGCCGCAAACTCTTCGAACGCCTGTCGCCCAAGAAATCGTGGGAAGGATTTTTCGGCGGTCTCGCATTCTGCCTTCTGGCAGGCGTGGGAGCCGGGCTATGGATGGATTCCCAAGTGGGCATGTGGCAGTGGGTGGCCACCGGCGCTCTCGTATGTCTGTTCGCCACATGGGGCGATCTTTTCGAATCGCTCCTCAAACGCAACCTCGGCGTAAAAGACTCCGGACGCCTGATGCCCGGCCACGGCGGCATACTCGACCGCATAGATTCTTTACTTTTTGTGGCCCCTGCCGTCTCACTTTTTCTCTTCCTGAGCGTTTACTACTATATCTTATAATCTTGACGGATTATTTGCTGCAATCGCCCGAAAATACTATCTTTGTAACAAATCATTTTCAATCCTCATAACTGAAAAATATGGAAAACCAAGCAGAACTTCTCAAAGAAGTAAAAGCCAAGGCCGCCCTTTGGCTCTCCGACGACTATGACGCCGAAACCCGCGCCGCCGTCAAGGCCATGCTCGAAGCCGCCGACCCCACGGAGCTCATCGAGTCTTTCTACAAGGATCTCGAATTCGGCACAGGCGGTCTGCGCGGCATCATGGGTGCCGGTACGAACCGCATGAACATATACACTGTGGGAGCCGCCACCCAGGGCCTCGCCAACTATCTCAAGGAAGCATTTGCCGATCTTCCCGAAATCAAGGTGGTTGTGGGACACGACGTGCGCAACAATTCGCGCAAGTTCGCCGAACTCGTGGCCAACGTGTTCTCCGCCAACGGCATCAAGGTATATCTCTTTGAGGATTTCCGTCCCACCCCGGAACTCTCCTTCGCCATCCGCCATCTCGGTTGCCAGAGCGGTGTCAACATCACTGCAAGCCACAACCCCAAGGAATACAACGGCTACAAGGCCTACTGGAGCGACGGCGCGCAGATCATAGCCCCGCACGACGTCAACATCATCGCCAACGTCGAGGCCATCAAGAGCGTAAAGGAAATAAAATTCCAGGGAGACCCCTCCAAGATCGAAATCATCGGCGAAGCCATCGACAACGCCTTCCTGACAGCCATCAAGGGCCTTTCGCTCGATCCCGATGTGATCAAACGCCACCACGACCTCAAGATCGTGTACACCCCTATCCACGGCACCGGTGTGAAGATGATTCCCGACTCGCTCAAGAACTACGGCTTCACCAACATCATCCATGTGCCCGAACAGGATGTGCCCAGCGGCGACTTCCCCACTGTTGAATCGCCCAACCCCGAAAACCCCTCCGCCATGGCCATGGCCATCGAGAAGGCAAAGGAAGTGGACGCCGACCTCATCGTGGCCTCCGACCCGGATGCCGACCGCATCGGCGCCGTCGTTCGCGACAAGAACGGAAACTACCAGCTCATAAACGGCAACCAGATCGTCATGATCCTGCTCAACTATCTCATGGTGCGCAACCGTGAGATGGGCCGCCTGACCGGAAACGAATACATCGTCAAGACAATCGTCACCACGGAGACCATCAAGGCCATCGCTGAGAACAACAACATCCGCATGTATGATTGCTACACCGGCTTCAAGTGGATCGCATCCGTAATCCGCGATCTGGAAGGCACAGCACGCTACCTCGGTGGCGGCGAAGAGAGCTACGGTTTCCTGGCCGAGGACTTCGCCCGCGACAAGGACTCCGTCAGCGCCATATCGCTCATGGCCGAAATATGCGCATGGGCCAAGGACCGCGGCATGGATTTCGGAGAAATGCTTCAGGACATCTACGTACAGAACGGCTACAGCCACGAGGAAGGCATCTCCGTGGTGCGTCCCGGCAAGACTGGTGCCGAGGAAATCCAGGCTATGATGAAAGGCTTCCGCGCCAATCCGCCCAAGACTCTCGGCGGCAGCCCGCTTATCATTGTAAAGGACTACGCCGACCTCAGCGTGCACAACCTTAAGGACAACAGCTACGGCAAGATGGACTTCCCCACCACCAGCAATGTGCTGCAATTCTTCACCGAGGACGGTTCGAAGGTGAGCGTACGCCCCAGCGGCACCGAGCCTAAGATCAAGTTCTACATCGAAGTGCACAGCCACATCGCCTCCCGCGATGAATTCGATGCAGCCGAAGCCGCCGCAAAAGAAAAGATCAACGCTATCAAGGCCGACCTGGGCATCTGATAGACCACACATATCCCCTAAGCATAGGAAGTGCCGCGCCTGGATGGTGCGGCACTTCTTTATCAACGAAAATCGCGAAACCGGCAGCCGGTTCCGCGATTTATCGTACGGGGCACACCCCGCTACCATTCAAGCACGAACGCGCATGCGTCGAGCTGGGCGCTGATCGGCGGTTTCAGCTTGGCAAGGCGGATGCGTCCGCCTACCACCTGCGGCAGTTCTGTCGCGATAGTGGAACGCAGGCGCCCTACGGCATGCTCCAGCAGATGTGCCGGCACAGCCATCTCGCGGCGGGCTATATCCACCACGGATGCGTAGTTGATAGCCGTTGCCATGCTATCGGTGTGCATGGCGCGGTGTGCATCATATTCAAGACGTATATCGAGGCGAAAATCATTGCCCACGATACGCTCCACATCTCCCACCCCGTGGTAGGCGCGGAGCATTAGACCTTCGATTTCTACATAGCAGCGGTCAGAGTCTGTCATTTCTTACGCTTGGTTGTTTGCTTCTTGTTTTTCGATGGTTTGTGTGGTTTGGGCTGAGACTTGCGAAGGGGCGCACCCACGCGGTCGCCGTTCTCATCCACGATCACGAAGTCGAGCTGCTTCTTTGGGAGGTCGCAACGCGCCACCTGCACCCGCACGGCATCGCCGAGACGATAGCGATGGCCATGACGGTGCCCCACAAGGCAATAGTTCTTCTCGTCGAAATCGTAGAAGTCGTCGGCAAGATCGCGCACGGGCACAAGGCCCTCGCACTTGTTGTCGTCAAGCTCAACATATAATCCCCACTCTGTCACACCTGATATCACACCGGCATATACCTCGCCAAGGTGGTCTTTCATATACTCCACCTGCTTGTATTTTATCGATGAACGCTCAGCATTGGCTGCGAGCTGCTCCATATCGGATGAATGCTTGCATTCCTGCTCGAGCTTGTCGGTAGCCACCGAGCGGCCACCGGCAAGGTAGCGCGCAAGCAGACGGTGCACCATCATGTCGGGATAGCGGCGGATAGGAGATGTGAAATGGGTATAGTAGTCGAATCCCAGGCCATAGTGGCCTATGTTGGTTGTCGTGTAGATGGCTTTCGCCATGGAGCGTATAGCCAGCGTGGAGAGGAAATTTTCCTCTCCTTTGCCCTGCACATCGGCGAGCATACGGTTTATGCTCTTGTTGATGTCGGCCGCAGCGCCCTCGGTCTTCACTTTGTAGCCGAACGTACGCGCGAGCTTGGCAAAATCCGACAACCGGTCGGGATCGGGGGTGTCGTGCACACGATACACAAACGCTTTGGGCTTGCGCTTGCTTTCGGGACGGCCTACCACTGTGGCCACAGTCTTGTTGGCCAGCAACATAAATTCTTCAATCAGTTTGTTGGCATCTTTCGATTCCTTGAAGTACACGCTCACCGGATGGCCCTTCTCGTCGATTTCAAACCGCACTTCCGCACGGTCAAACTCCACCGAACCGGCGGCATAACGCTCCTTGCGGAGTATCTTGGCCAGACGGTCGAGCAGCAGAATCTCATCGGCGTAGTCGCCATGCCCGGTTTCTATCACCTCCTGAGCCTCTTCATAGGCAAAACGGCGGCAACTGCGGATTACGGTACGCGCTATTCGCGAGGCCAGCACGCGCCCCTTGGCATCCATCTCGAAGAGCACGGAAAATGCCAGCTTGTCCTCATCGGGGCGGAGCGAGCATATCCCGTTGCAAAGCCGCTCTGGCAGCATCGGGACCACACGGTCCACGAGATAAACGCTTGTGGCGCGCTCACGGGCCTCACGGTCGATAATGCTGTCGGGCTTCACATAGTGCGTCACATCGGCTATGTGCACGCCTATCTCATAGTTGCCATTGGGGAGCGCACGCACACTCAGGGCGTCATCGAAATCCTTGGCATCGCGGGGGTCGATAGTGAAGGTGGGCACGCCTCGCAGGTCCTCGCGCGCGGCTACCTCTTCAGGCGTGATGCCGGCATCGATCTTCTCGGCAGCTTTTTCCACAGCAACCGGATACTTGTAAGGTAGCCCGTATTCGGCCAGTATGGCATGAATCTCGGCATTATTCTCACCGCTGCGCCCGAGCACATCCACGACTTCGCCGTAGGGGCTCTGGGCGTTTTCAGGCCATTCTGTGATGCGTACAACAGCCTTGTCGCCGGTGAGGCCGCCGCGCAATTTGTTGCGCGGGATCACTATATCGGTGGCAAGGAATTTGGAATCGGTCACCAGCGTGCCTACATGCTTGTCCACGCGCAGCGTACCTATGAAAGTCTGCGGCTTGCGCTCCAGTATCTCCGTGACCTTTGCCTCAGGTTCGCGTCCGCGCACCTTTGCAGCCACGCTGACCACAACCCGGTCGCCGTTGAGGGCGTGCATGGAGTTGCGCTCGGCAATGAAGATAGGCTCGCCATCGTCGTCGGTGATCACACTGTTCTTGCCATTGCTGCGCCGCACGAATGTCCCTGTGGCCTCAAGCGTGCGTTGTACCGGCTTGAAGCGTCCGGGCGACACCTCCAGCAGCACGCCGTCGAACGCGAGCTCGGCAAGATAAAGCGCTATCGCGCGGTGATGCGCGTTGCTTGTCTCACCGATAGCCGCCGCCACCTGCTTGTAGTTGAACGTAGCGGCCGTGGCCGTGGATATGTATTTGTCGATGAGTTCGCGCAGACCGCTCTCATGTTTCTTTTTTGCTGTGCGTGTCATTCTTTAAAGAATTTATTTTGATTATATAACACTTCCGGGCATAATACCGTTCGCGCTCTTAGCAAAAGGGTGCGCATCCCCGGCGGGCGCGCACCCTTTTGTTTAAGACATCATGCGTCGATATTCGCATAATTCGCGTTGGCCTCGATGAAGTCTCTGCGCGGCCCCACGTCTTCGCCCATCAGCATGGAGAATATGCGGTCGGCCTCGGCCGCGTCGTTGATATTCACCTGCTTGAGCATTCGATGCTCGGGGCTCATTGTGGTGTCGCGCAGCTCCTGCGCGCTCATTTCTCCGAGACCCTTGTAGCGCTGCACCGTGGTGCGGTCGCCGTTGCGCAGAATGAATTGCTGCACCTGTTGGTCGGTCCAGCAGTACTCTTCCACCTTGCCACGCTTGCACTTGTACAGAGGCGGTGTGGCCAGATAGAGATATCCCTGCTCGATGACCGGGCGCATGCGCCGGAAGAAGAATGTCATCAAAAGTGTTGCAATGTGGCTACCGTCCACGTCGGCATCGGTCATGATGATGATCTTGTGGTAGGCCAGCTTAGAGAGGTTGGCTTCCTTGGGATCTTCCTCTGTTCCGATCGTGACACGGAGAGCACGGAAAAGATTGGTGATTTCCTCGTTGTCGAAAATGCGGTGCTCCATAGCCTTCTCCACATTGAGGATTTTGCCTCGCAGCGGAAGGATGGCCTGGAAACTGCGGTCGCGGCCCTGCTTGGCCGTGCCGCCTGCGGAGTCACCTTCGACAAGGAACAGCTCGCAATCCTCGGCCGTGCGGCTGCTGCAGTCGGCAAGCTTGCCAGGCAAACCGCCGCCGCTCAACGGCGATTTGCGCAGCACATTCTTGCGGGCATTGATAGCCGCGTGGCGGGCCTGGGCGGCGAGCACCACTTTTTCCACGATGGTTTTGGCCTCGCGGGGATTTTCCTCGAGATAGACACCCAGCGCATCGGCCACGGCCACCTGCACCGCGCCTATCACCTCGCTGTTGCCCAGCTTTGTCTTGGTCTGTCCCTCAAACTGAGGCTCCATCACTTTCACGGACACAACCGCCGTAAGGCCTTCGCGGAAATCGTCGCTCGAAATCTCCACTTTGGCATTCTTCAGGAGGTTGTTGTCCTCTGCGTACTTCTTGAGTGTGGAGGTGAGGCCTCGGCGGAAACCCGTCAGGTGCGTACCTCCTTCTATTGTGTTGATATTGTTGACGTAGGAATACACGTTCTCGTTGAACGTGGTGTTGTATGTCATCGCCACTTCCACGGGGATGCCCTGGCGCTCCGTGCAAAGATGTATCACATCGTTGATGAGCGATTCCTTGTTGGAGTCTATATACTCCACGAACTCGCGCAGACCGGTCTCGCTGTAAAACGTTTCCGTGCGCGGGTTGCCATCGGCATCCAGCTCGCGCATGTCGGTGAGGCGCAGGCGTATGCCTGCGTTCAGGAATGCGAGGTCGCGCAAGCGCTTGGCAAGGGTGGCGTAGTCGTATTCGGTGACTGTGAAAATCGAAGCATCGGGCTTGAATGTGATGCTTGTGCCGGTGTGGGTGCTTTCTCCCACCACGCGCAGCTCTGTAGTGGCCTTGCCGCAGCTGAATTCCTGCACATAAGCCTTGCCGTTGCGGTGCACCTCGGCACGAAGATAGGTGGAGAGCGCATTCACGCAGCTCACGCCCACGCCGTGCAGACCGCCCGACACCTTGTACGAGCCTTTGTCGAACTTACCGCCCGCGTGGAGCACCGTAAGCACAACTTCCAGAGCGCTCTTGTGCTCCTTCTCGTGCATATCCACGGGGATACCGCGGCCGTCGTCCACAACGGTTATGGAATTGTCCACATTGATTGTCACATCTATATAATGGGCATAGCCCGCAAGAGCCTCGTCGATGGAATTGTCCACCACTTCATATACAAGATGATGAAGACCCTTGGCGGAAATGTCGCCAATGTACATTGCAGGGCGCTTGCGAACGGCCTCAAGACCTTCGAGCACCTGAATATTACTGGCGCTATATTCCTCTTTTTCTTCAGCCATAATAGGATTTGGTTGTCATTATTAATTAGCATACAAAATTACGAAAATATCCCCACCCTGCCAAATTTTAAAGCCACTTTCGCGCACGCGCGTGTATTTATATATAAGACCGTATACAGCGCACAGATGCCACACGTCGCACTCCAGACTGCACGTTTTTTTCGGGCGAAAAAAGGCGCACAAACAACTTGCGCAAAATCAACCCATTAGCAATAGGTCGTGATTTTTTCTTAAATTTTTTCGCTGAAAAATTTGGAGCATTCAAAAAAAGTGCCTAACTTTGCATCGCTTTTGAGAAACACGGGGTGTAGCTCAGTTGGTTAGAGTACGCGTCTGGGGGGCGTGAGGTCGCTAGTTCGAGTCTAGTCACCCCGACAAAATCAAAAGCATGAGGTCGCAGCCTAAACGGTTGCGACCTCTTTTTTATTCCCCCTCCTCTACCCCCCCCCAAAAAAATGGGAGAGTGTTCGATATCGAACACTCTTGTGTGAAATCAAACAGATTGGGACTTTGCACTTACACCACAAGCCACTATACTGCAACCATTTACACGTGTGGCATGATAATTATTGCTATATAAGCATGATAATATGAAAATCATGTCTTATAAAATACTGAATGCCCTACCACAGGTTGTAGCCTTAATGATCTACTTGTTTGGAGGAACGTTGTATGCCCGGGACGAACCTCCGACACGATTGAGCTTGCAAGAGGTCATTTCGCGCGCGCAAGACAACTCGCCGTCAGCCCAAAGCGCTAAACATGCGTTTTTAGCTGCTCAATGGCAGTACAAATATTACAAGGCAAATTATCTTCCTTCGGTCTCGTTATCTTCTTCGCCTTCCCTTAATAGAGAGATCAATAAAATAACTCTTAGTGACGGCACGAGCGAGTTTATCAAGCAGAATCAGCTCAGCACCGATCTTGCTATCTCCATAAATCAAAATATCGCATTAACCGGAGGCTCCTTATTCTTGAAATCCTCATTATCCAGGCTTGATGAGTTTGAGCGGAACACAACATCATACAGTTCCACCCCTATCACAATCGGATACCAACAAAGCCTGTTCGGCTACAACTATTTGAAGTGGGACCGACGTATCGAGCCTTTGAAATATAAGGAGGCCCAAAAGAATTACAACGAGGCAATGGAACTTGTGGCGGCCCATGCCTGCCAATATTTTTTCGCACTCGTAGAGGCTCAAACAAATCTTGAGATGGCTAAACTCAACTATGCGTCGGCCGACACACTATACCAAATGGCACAGGGTCGCTATAAAATCGGAACAATAAACGAAAATGAAATGCTTCAGCTTGAAATCAACAGGCTTAATGAAGAAACCGCATGTATGGACGCAATGGTTCAGGTCGGGGAGCAGACACAGATTCTGGCATCTTATCTGGGAATGGACGGGATTGCAGCAATCGATCTGCAACTTCCTGAAGATGTTCCTGCCATTGAGGTCTCTCTTGATGAGGCACAATATCGGGCACTTGAAAACGCAGCGGACCTTGATTATTTCAAAAGGATGAAACTTGAAAGTGACAGCCGCGTGGCACAGGCAAAAGCGAATGCCGGACTACGTGCCGACATCTATCTCCAATTCGGGCTCTCGCAGACAGGCAAGAACATTGCTCAAAGCTACAACCATCCGATGCATCAGGAATATGCAAGTATCACACTATCTCTTCCCATACTCGACTGGGGAAGGGGAAAAGGCAAAGTGAAAGTGGCAAAATCTCAGCGGGACCTTGCATACACCTCTGCCGAACAAGGTATGAGCGATTTTCAAAGAAACCTTGGCAAGCTGGTTATGCAATTCAATATGCAACCACGGAAAGTAGAGGTAGCGTCACGCACTAATAAACTTGCCTCTCACCGCTATGAAATAGCCCGAAAGCTATACATAGCCGGGCGCAACACCATACTTGATCTCAACACAGCCCTTGCCGAGAAAGACACCGCGACAAGAGCCTATATTTCCTCAATCAAGACATATTGGACTCTTTTCTATACAATAAGGTCTCTAACCGGACCAGAAATAATGAAATAACCAAGCTACCATGGTAAACCATTACATAAAAGTTGCCTTTCGCAATCTTGCGAAGTATAAAACTCAGAATATTATCAGCATCGTCTCCATCGGAGTGAGTGTTGCTATTTTCGCGATTGTTTCCTTGTTCATGCTCAATATCACCAGTGATCCGCTGCTGAAACAAGACTACGTGGATAATTTAGCCGTTATGTCTGTCACAAATATTGATCGAACACAAGAAGACCTCAGTTCATTCAATATATCCAACCATCAATTCAGAACTATCGAAAAAGCGTTTCTTCCGGCGGCAGAAAAAAAATCCATCACTGTCAGCAGCGATAATTTAGACCCCATATCAGCAAACGCGGCACATGTGGATATTGAATTTCTACAATGGTGTGCCTATCGGTCGGCTGTTTCAGATAAGTTGGTGGAAAATATCGACAACAACAAAGTGATAATCACTCAGAACCTTGGCAATAAACTCTTCGGAGACTACAAGAATGCCGTTGGCAAGCAAATCAAAGTGCAGTATACCGATGAAAACAATTCGGATACACGCACTTTTCAAATAGAAGATGTAATCGAGCAAATCCCGATAAATGATTCCAAGTTGCCCAACAATATTGACATATTCTATTCAGAGGATTTCGGTTCAAGATATAAAACGACAAACGCTTATCTATTAATCAGGCCAAATAATACGCTGAAAGATGTAGTAGACGAATTAGCCCCGTATTTCGGTGTTTCGGCATCAGACATTCATATTGAGCAATACCGTGCGCGACAGGAAAAGATTAACCTTACGACTATGCTCGTCAGTCGTGCCATTATCTTTTTCATATACCTATTCGTGATAGTCTCTTTGTCTTCTGCGTTACGTCAATGGCTGCAAATCTTCGCTATGCGTCAGCGAGAAATAGCCATACGAAAAAGTCTTGGCAGTAAGAAGCGGCACATCCTCGGACTGTTCATCACAGAAGAACTCATTTCAATGTCATCAGCATTCCTGTTGACAATATTTTGCTGCCTGTTGGCCGTCTCTTTCCTTGAAAACAATTTTCAGGAGATCATCAATGCGATGGATTATGATAGCGGACAGACAATCATCTTGTCCTCCTGTTGCTATCTCTCAATGATAGTAATTTGCCTGATTGCAGATTGGTATACGGTCTTGCAAATATCTTCCACTAAGTCGGGGCTCGCATCGCAGATGAAACCTAAAAAACGCAGGCTCCGCAACATCGGTATATGCGTCCAGATAGTAATATGCATAATATTCCTGAGCGTCACCGCAGTTTTGGCATTAGGGTTCAATCGCATTGAGCGGCAGCTCGGCATACCGTCCGACAAATCCAGATATGAGAAAGGATTAATGATTCGTGCAGACAAGATGCCTGAATATCAGACACTTCAGATTAAGGAGGGATTAAAGCGCATTGAAAGTGTGGATAGAGTGATTAATGCATCGACCTCAGGTACTTCAATCGAATATGCCGACTCTACCCGACGCTACGCAATTGTATATTTTCAGCACGCGAACGAAGTGGTAGACTTTTACAACATGAACATCAATTATCTCAACTCTCAAAAGCCACTTCAACGGTATGTTCTCGTAAGTCACGAGATCAAAGAAAAGATGACTGAAATTGGAGAATGGGGCACTGAAAAGATTATGATTGACGGTACTCAATATGGCATTGCCGGATGGTTTTATCAAATGCCATTTTGTGGGAGTCCTGCGGTCATTTTAACAGATCCTTCAAAAGACAATATTGATAAATGCCATTTCTACATTCTTCCTAAAGAAGGCATGGAGCCAGAGGCAAAACAGAATATAAAGGAACTTATTGTCGGGATAGCGCCCGAACGATTGGATGCTTATCCCAAAAGTCTTTCTTTTGAATTGCTTGGGTCATACAAAGCAGTGACAGCACTCGGTGCTATAATCTACATTATGCTCGGTATAAGCATTATAACCATGGTGGCAACTATTTATGCCGCTATTTCGCTTGATACCCGGCGACGCAGAAAGGAGATGGCATTGAGAAAGATAAACGGAGCAAAATCGAAAGATATATGCCGCATTTTTGCCAAAATATATCTTATAATTATGGGCATAAGCATATTGATTGCGTTACCGATATCATGGATGATTATCGTT
This sequence comes from uncultured Muribaculaceae bacterium, assembly GCA_910578095.1. Taxonomy (GTDB): domain Bacteria; phylum Bacteroidota; class Bacteroidia; order Bacteroidales; family Muribaculaceae; genus CAG-873. The sequence continues at coordinate 25,149 of CAJTOZ010000002.1, forward strand.
GCGCTTAACGAGACTTTTAATTTTGGGACTTCCCCATTCACAGCCTCCGTCATATCGGTGCTGGTGTGCGTGGCTGCAATCTTCTTAACACTTTATTGGAAAATCAAGAACGTGATGAACGTCGATCCGGTAACATATCTTAAAGATTGAAATAAATGGATATAAAGAAAGACAAAAAGGCTTGGTATTGGCGGTACAAATACTACATAATTGCGGGAATCTGCATTTCCGCTTTGATAACCTATGCAGTAACTGCTATTGCAGGACCTCAACGTAGCCGTATAAACAGGGACCTGATAGAAACTGCCGAGGTGGTAAATGGCAGTTTTCTTGAGTATGTAGATGCCGAAGGGATAGTACATCCATTCAAGACAGTAAAAGTAAATGCATTGGAAGCCGGATTTGTGGACAAAGTCATAGCTGAAGATGGTACCATTCTTAATGAAGGTGATACGATTCTGATATTGAAAAATCCTGAACTCATGCGCTCGATAAGCGATGAGGAAGATGAGTATCAGCGACAGCAGCGACTTCTAAGAGAACAGGAAATCGAAATTTCGCAAAAATCATTAACTCTCCAACAGCAGACCCTTGACGTGAACTTTGAGATGGATCAACTTGAAGACAAACGCCGCATAGCTCGAGAAGAGTTTAATATGGGAATGAAAAGTCGCGCTGAATTTGACCTTGCAGAGCGTGAATATAATTACCATCGGAATAAGACGGAACTTCAACGACGCAACCTCGTCCATGATTCGACAAGCAATATACTCCGCAGGGAATTGCTGCAAATGGACTTGGAACGTGCCCGCACGAAAAGGAACCTGGCTATTGCACGAAAAGAGAATCTGATAGTGCGTGCTCCCATATCAGGACAGTTAAGTTTCCTTACAGTCTCGACGGGCGAGCAAGTCCAATCCGGCGCAAGCATCGGGGAAATAAAGATGTTGAACAACTTCAAACTTCATGTTCTTCTCAATGAATATTATGTCGACAGAATATCAGCCGGCCTTCAAGGCAACATAACAAGTCAGGGAGAGCGATTTCCTCTGCGGGTCAGCCGTGTGGTACCGGAAATAAGGGACCGGAATTTTGATGTGGATTTGGTTTTTACCGACCGTAAACCTGAAAATCTCAGGGTTGGCAAGAGCTATCGTGTACAGATAGAATTGGGACAATCGGAACAGGCTGTTATAATTCCTAACGGCGACTTCTACACCGCCACAAACGGCAAATGGATATACAAGATTATTGACGGAGGTAAAGCAGTCAAGACTTCGATTGTTATTGGCAGGAAAAATCCCACCCAGTACGAAGTCCTGTCAGGACTTAAGCCGGGAGATCTGATTATTGTAAACGGATACGAACAGTTCAACAGTAAAGACGAAATAATTATTCAATAAATCATGATACAGATCGAAAATCTTCAAAAAATTTTCCAGACAGATGAGGTTGAGACCTGGGCGCTCAATGAAGTGAGCCTCGATGTGAAGGCTGGTGAATTCATGGCCATCATGGGACCGAGTGGCTGCGGCAAATCCACATTGCTTAACATCATCGGCCTACTCGATACGCCCACCAGAGGCAAGTATGTGCTCAACGGCACAGACGTGAGCCGTATGAAAGAAAACGACCGGATAGAAATCAGAAAAGGAATCATCGGTTTTGTATTCCAGAGTTTCAACCTTATAGATGAGCTCACGGTAGAGGAAAACATTGAGCTTCCTCTTCTCTACATGGGCATAGCGAAGGCCGAACGCCGGGAAAGGGTCAGGAAGGCGATGGAGCGCATGGGAATCGCCCATCGCAGCAGCCATTTCCCGGCCCAACTTTCGGGAGGCCAGCAACAACGCGCCGCGATTGCGAGAGCTGTCATAGCCAATCCCAAGATAATTCTTGCAGATGAACCCACAGGCAATCTGGACTCAAAAAACGGTAAAGAAGTGATGGAACTTCTGTCGGAGCTTCACAAAGAAGGTACCACTATAGTAATGGTAACTCATTCACAACATGATGCTCAATATGCCAACCGCATTGTAAAACTGTTTGACGGACACGTGGTGTCGGAGCTTGAAATGGGGAGTTTCTAACTTGCCACACGTTTTTTTTCGCTAACTTTGCAGTATGACTGGAAAGAACGGACGAATTCTTATCGTTGATGATAACGAGGACATACTCTTGTCGCTCAACTTGCTGCTCAAGCCGCATGTTGAGGCAATACGTGCGTTAAAAAGTCCGGAACGAATCGGAGAGTTTATGAACTCTTTTGAACCGGACGTGATAATCCTTGATATGAATTTCCGGCGCAATCAAAGCAGCGGCGAGGAAGGCTACCATTGGCTAAATTTCATTCTCAAGAAAAGCCCCGATACAGTAGTTCTTCTAATCACTGCGTATGTAGATACCGAAAAAGTTGTCCGCGGAATCAGGGCAGGCGCCACTGATTTCATTCCCAAGCCTTGGGACAATGCCAAACTCGTAGGCATAGTCGAAAGCGCCCTAAAGTTGAGGTCGTCGCGCCGCAATCCCGTGGCTCAAAACAACGCTGCTTCCTCACCGGTTCTAATCGGAGAATGCCCGCAGATTCAGTTGCTGAGAAGGCAAATTGAGAAAATCGGAGCTACGGAAGCGAATGTTTTGATCACCGGTGAGAATGGAACGGGAAAGGATGTGGCAGCGCATCTTCTTCATCATTTTTCACCACGCCATAGCAAGCCCTTTGTGTCAATAGATTTAGGGGCTGTGCCCGAGCAACTTTTTGAAAGTGAGCTGTTCGGTTATGAGAAGGGTGCTTTCACTGATGCAAAGATGGCGAAGGAAGGCCGTATCGAGACGGCAAACGGAGGAACGGTATTTCTTGATGAAATCGGCAATCTGACCCAAGCGATGCAGCAGAAACTCCTGACAACTATTGAAAAACGTCAACTTGCCCGTTTAGGCTCCAATAAGACCAAACAAGTAGACGTGCGCATTGTCACGGCAACTAACGCAGACCTACCTCAAATGGTGGCAGATGGAACATTTCGGCAAGACTTACTCTACAGAATCAACACATTTGAACTTCACATGCCTCCGCTTCGGGAGCGAGGTAACGACATCATTCTTTTGGCTGAATATTTTGCCGATAAAATTGCAGAAAGATACCATATCGAAAACAATACAATCGGTGAAAGCGCCAAATCAAAGCTGCTCAGCCATGACTGGCCCGGAAATGTGCGCGAACTTCAGCATGTGATGGAACGCGCCATGATATTGGCTTCGGGACGTATCATTACTTCGGATGACATAGAATTTCCGAGAAGCGTGAAACCAAAAGATTCTTCTGAAACCCTAAATCTCGAAACACTTGAGAAAAAAGCCATAATGACAGCCATTGACCAGGCAAACGGAAATCTTTCAACTGCGGCTTCATTGCTTGGGATATCACGTTATGCACTATATCGCAAAATAGAAAAATACGGATTATGATAGGATGGCTCTCCCGTAAATCAATCGAAAGAGTAAAACGCATGATCAGAACTCTCCGGAGTAATGATTTAACTCTTCGGATTCCTGAAGAAAATCTTCGAGGAGCAGAAAGAGCGCTCGCAGAAGAAATAAACGACTTAATAAACGATTTACGCAAAAAACTTCTTAAGCAGGAGAGACGCAGCGGACAATATGAGGCGTTGATCAACACGATAGACGCGGCACTCATAGTGGCTGATGGCAATGGTGAGATTCTCTTTATGAACCAAAAAGCCGTGCAGGGTTTATGTGGTTTCCGCATCAACAACCTATCTTCTTTAGATACACTTCACAATGGTTTGTCCAAAAGCTTGCTCGCTCTTGCACCTGGCCAATCAAAATTGGTTACTATTAATAAAGAAGGTAAGGAGACACAACTTAAAATCTCGATGGTCAGGTATGGGGTGGATGGTCATGACACTCTGCTCTTCTCAATTGAGAATGTGAATCAGCTTATGCTCCAGAACGAGATTGAGGCCCAGCGCAAACTCGTCAGCGTCTTGACCCACGAAATAATGAATTCTCTCTCGCCAATAATCTCTCTTTCCGAAACGTTGTGCGAATCGGCTTCAAACGCAGAAGAAGATACCAGGATTGCATTAAATGTAATAAAACAACGTAGCTCCGGATTGTTGTCGTTCGTGGAAAATTATCGTAAACTCGCACGATTGGCACCACCAAAGTATAATTGGACCAAAATTGGAGAATTGTTTGAGGATTTACGCAAACTATATTCCGCACCCTATATTCGGTATGAGATAGACGATATGGACTTAGAGGTGCGGATTGACCGTCAACAAATATTGCAGGTGCTCATCAATATCATAAAGAACGCGGTTGAGGCTTGTAGCACTGACCCGGCAATTATTGTTGCCGCTAAAATCGATTACCCCTCCCATAAATTCATTATTTCGGTATCGGACAATGGCCCTGGAATCAGCACAGAAGCCAAAGACCGTATATTTATACCGTTTTACACAACAAAGCCCAACGGTTCCGGAATAGGATTGAGCCTTTCCCGCCAAATGGTAATTATGCACGGCGGGTCCCTGTATTTGGATTCATCAGAGGGTTCAGGCTCAAAGTTCACCATATCGTTACCTTGTGTCTATAAGAAATAGACACTCGGACAAAGCGCCGTATCGGCGCGCCACGGAGTAAATCAGTCCTCGGACTGGCCTTTGCGCTTGCCACTCACAATTCTGCGGCGCACACGCGATAAGGTCTCGGGCGCGACATTCAGGTATTGGGCAATGTATTTTATAGGGATGCGGTGTATTATCTCCGCACGCGCCCGCAACAGATTTTCATAGCGTTTTTCCGCCTTACTGGTGCCTATGGATATATATCGGCGCTCGAGCGCATAGATCTGCTCTATAAGAACCGCATTCCACCAAGCCTGAAGATCCGGCCGCTCCTGCAGAAGCGCACGGAAGCGATCAAAGCCTATTGCGGCCACATCCGAATCCTCAAGAGCATGAAATGATATCTGGGCAGCCTCGCCATGGGCAAACGAATGGGCGGATGCAAACGGGTCGCCGGCAGTACCGAAAAACAGTGTCGACTCTACCCCGTCGAACACATGCACTCCACGAAAAAGGCCTTTCAGGATAAAGTATATATGGTCGCTCCGGTGGTCCTGCTGCACCAGATAGTCGCGCTTGCGCACATGAATCACACGGGCGGCTTTCTCCAACATTGCAGCCGTTTCATCACTCACCGGATAGTTGCGACGGAGCACATCCGTAAGGCTTAATGTAGACATACGATTATTTTTTTCTGTTCAGGCTCCAAATTTACAACAATTTTAGTGTTTTTCAAACACTAAATATTCAAAATGTGACTAACATCATCGCGACCTCTGCCGACATATCCATAATTTTGCCAACAAATCACAATAAACCACTCAAAATTTCATCAATGAAGCATTTTTACTTGACAATTGCAAGCTTCGTCACACTTTTTGCTTCCTTTTCTGCTTCTGCAGAAACCATCTGCGGAATGCAGAAAGACCACGAATTGTCGGCACTGCGCAGCGAGGAAAGCGCATGGACATCCCTCGGCAAAGGCACATACGTGGACGGATGGGTAACACCTGGCATCTACGCGCCTGCAAGCTACACCGACCCTGCACCTTATGCTTATGAGGTAGAGGTGATGGAAAGCACTGCCACACCCGGCATATATAAGATTGTAAGCCCCTACACAACAGAAAACTTCCCATTCCTAAACAAAAATGCGTCCACCACAGCGTGCGACATCATCATCGACGCCACCGACCCCGACTTTGTGCGCATCGACGCCCAGAACTCAGGTTTCGTCAACACCACCCTTACTGTCAATTTCACCGATCCGTTCTTCATCTGCAATGCCGGCTCCTACTTCCTCGGCGAAGGATATGACAAGGATGAGATCAAGCAATATGGTTTCGCTTCCACGCTCAAGGACGGTGTGATCGAGATCGTGGGACCGCGCTTCGGCAAGAGTGCCGAGCAGATCGCGCAGGGCTACCAGTGGCAGGGCGACTACAACGGGCGCCTCACACTGCCCGCGGGCGGAGCATGGAAGTCCCTCGGCAAAGGCACATACGTGGACGGATGGGTAACACCGGGCATCTACGCTCCCGCAAGCTACACCGACCCCGCACCTTATGCCTATGAGGTGGAAGTGATGGAAAGCACTGCCACTCCCGGCATATATAAGATTGTAAACCCCTACACTACCGCTGAGTTTCCATTCCTCGACAAAAACGCTGCCAACGCAGCGTGCGACATAATCATCGACGCCACCGACCCCGACTTTGTGCGCATCGACGCCCAGAACTCAGGTTTTGTCAACACCACCCTTACTGTCAATTTCACCGATCCGTTCTTCATCTGCAATGCCGGCTCCTACTTCCTCGGCGAAGGATATGACAAGGATGAGATCAAGCAATACGGTTTCGCTTCCACGCTCAAGGACGGTGTGATCGAGATCGTGGGACCGCGCTTCGGCAAGAGTGCCGAGCAGAGCGCACAAGGCTACCAGTGGCAGGGCGACTACAACGGACGCCTTACACTGCCCGTGGGCGACACTCCCGATCCTGGCACATGGACTGCCATTGGCGAGGCCCGCTACATCGACGGATTCATATTCCCCGGATGGTATGGCGACCCCGAAAATCACGGATGGAACGTGGTGATAGAAGAAAACAGCGACCAGCCGGGCATGTACCGCCTTATCAACCCTTATGCCGTTGTGGGCAACCCGATGCTCAGCGCCAACAGCTTCGAAGGGAACGCCAATATCCTGATCGATGCCACCGACCCCGACGTAGTAGTGATCACACCGCAGGTAAGCGGTTTCAGAGGCCTCACCACCGGCGGCGTGGAGAAGGACTACTACATAGGCAATGACGCCGGCATCCTTATCTCAGACGGTGTATGGACAAAGGATGAGATAAAGCAATATCTGCCGAACAGGTGCGACAAACTTGCCGACAAGATAATAACAATCTCTTCGCCCCTCTTCGGCTTCAATGCCGTCAACGACTTTGGATACAAATGGGAAGGAGCCGGCAATCAGACTCTCCAGTACCCTGCCAAGATATGCCTTCCGGGATTCTCCGGCATCGAGGACGTAATCACCGATGACAACGCAAGCCCCATTTACTATAATCTCCAGGGCATACGCGTGAACGATCCCGCTCCGGGTGGTGTATACATACGCCACACGGGCAACAAAACAGAGAAGATGTATATAAAATAACACACCCAAACACACACATTATGAAGAAACTCATTCTCGCAAGCGCATTATGCTGCGCATTTACCGCCGGTGCTGCCGACATAACAATACTCGAGGAACGCACGCTCCCGGACGGAACCACAATCCAGGTGGTGCAGGATGCCGCCGGGCGCATCTACAAGCAGCGTCCCGGCGCGGCAGCCCCGGTAAAGGCCGAGGCCCGAGAAGCCGCAGAAGGAACCGTACGCACATTCTACGAGGGCTTCGAAGCCTTTGAAGAGAGCTACGGCCTCAACTGGATTCCGGCCGAATGGACCAAAATCTGTAGCGAGGCACATAACCCCACCCCTGAGCAGCTCTCCCACAACATAAACAATACATGGTACGTCTACTATTCCAGCGCCATGTATCAGGACTATACCACCGACGGCGATAAAGAAGCCTTCATCCACTTCGGATATAGCGGAGATTACGGATGCAGCGACGCCGCCCAGGACGAATGGCTCGTGACACCAGCAATAAAACTGGCGTCGGAAGAAACGCTCCACTTCATCCTTCAGTCCGACTTCTCCGAGATCTACAACTTCGACTATTTCAGCTACGACACCTACAGCTACTCTAAGCGAGAGGTATTCTCCAACTTCCAGGTAATGATAACGACCGACGATGGCGACAACTGGCAGAAAATCTACGATCTCGAGGCAGACCAGGTGTCGAAGCTTACCGACCGCAACATCATGGGCGGCAACGGTATCACTCTGCGCAACTATGATATTGATCTGGCAGAGTTCGCCGGCAAGACCGTGAAAATAGGATTCCGCTATCTGCGTTGCGCCGGATGGGGTGGCAACAGCATGATCCTCGATGGCGTGACAATCGACCATCCGGAATCGGCATCCATCACCGACATCACCACCGGCGATGACGCCGCGCCTGTATACTACAATCTTCAGGGTGTGCGCATCGACACGCCGACGCCCGGCACCGTCTGCATACGCCGCACAGGCGAAAAGTCTGAGAAAGTCCTCGTAAAATAAGCAGGCCACAACAACTCTATTCACAATAGCGTGGATGCCGGCCGGCATCCACGCTATTGTGTTATCGCACTAAGCAAACCTCTGCGGTGTTTTGTTTGTTTCATCATAAAAACATATAATCACATACACAATGACCAAACATAAAACCACCGCCGACACTCATGCCGAACAGACCTATCCGGGCATGGCAATCAATGAAGCCGACAACGATAAAGCCACAAAAAAGCTTGTAGATGAACGCACCTGCGCACTCAACAACAATCCGCGGCGCGGAGACTACAATGCCGACAATGGCGATATAGCTGCGCCTGCCGATAAAATCTGAGCTCAATCCCAGGTATAGCGCTTCTGACGGCTGAAGCGCGCACGCAACCGCAGCAACAGCCGGCGGGCGGGATAACCCACTGCGAGCGGGAATATGGAGCCCCCCAGCACCCGCAGGTCAAGGGCGCGCAGCAAGCGCCGCCAGCCGGCAGTGACACCGGCTATAAGCAACAGCAGCACCGCCGATGCCAACGCTACAACGAAGCCGTTGTAGGGGTTCATGATCAGGGCCGATACACAGCACGCCAGCGACACAGGAGTGCCCAGAGCCGCCAGTGTGGCCCACAGCCTGGGGCGGCGGCGAATATGGCTCTCGGTGAAAACATGACGCATACCAGCGCGCTTAAGCGCATACGAATAGTCGTGGGCCAACAGTCCCACTATGCTCTCTTCTCCCAGCTCCACAGCAGTATTCGCGCCATGGGCTATCTCGCTTATGAATATGTCGTCGTCGCCAAAATGTAGATTAAGCGAGCGCGAGAATCCCTTGTTGCGGAAAAACGCTTCACGCCGATAAGCCACATTGTATTCGCTTGCGCGGAAAGGGTGTCCGACTATAGCCGCTCCAAGCCACCGGGCCGCTCCGAAAGCAGTGTCGAACGCCCGGCACCGCGAGCCGCGGCCGATATCATCGTCGGCCATCTGGGCTGCGAAGCCTATCACCACCTCAACTGGCACATCCTTGCCGAAATGGCGCATCATTCCCTGCAGCCACCTCGGGGAACGAATCTGCGCACCCACGCATGTGAGCACCACAGTGTCGTATCGGGCCGCCTTGATGCCAAGTGTAAGCGCCAGTTTTTTACGGCTGAGGTTACGCGCGCCGTCAGGTGTGTGCGTCAGATATATGCTCGGGTAACCTATGCGTAGCGTCTCCACCACATCACGCACCTCGGAGTTCTCGCCCTCATTGACAACGATCACCTCCATCGGCGCAGGGTATTCCTGGCCTATTATGTCGCGCAGCAGCATCTCCAGCGCATCCGCTTCGTCCTGCGAATACACTATCACACTTACAGGCTCCAATACCGCATTCTCCTGAGCTTCCGCCTCATCACAAAAACGGCGCGTGCGCGCTACGCTCAGGCTCCGGAGCGTGGCATAGCCCACAGCCACCACCGCTGCAGCCGCACCGACAGAGAGCAAAACGGCTTCTACAAGAGATATATGATAGCTAAAAAACATATTCCATATAATTTTATGGTACAAAATTAGCGAAAAATCATCATATAAGACCTACCTTTGCAACTGTTTTCGCATTCCGGAGGCGCAGGCTGCATAATAATTTCAGCCACGCTCCGTTTATAAATGAGTATATTGAATATTTGCACGTACCGTATAATGAACCGAATTCATCTTTCCGCAGTGCTGGTGTGCCTCTTCGCAATGGCCTCTTGTTCCTCACAAAAGACTGTACTGCCCTATTTTACAGACATACCACCGGTGGCAAGCGGCACTGTTGACGCCGGCAACTACCAGTCACACATAAAGCCGGATGACCAACTGCTCATAACCGTCAATGCCCTTGACCCTGCGGCTGCGTCGCCATTCAATCTCCCTTCCTATAACCCCGGACCGGACGCAAATCTGCTTCAGTCCGCAGCCAATGCCACTCCCATACCTGTGGTGGCCACATCCATGCAGCTGCAGACATTTATCGTGGACTCCAAAGGCGATATAAACTACCCGGTGGTAGGCACAATACACGTCGGAGGCATGACTGTGGAACAACTTCAGACACTTCTGACAGAACGCATAAGCGAATACATCGAAGACCCCATTGTGAACGTGCGCATAGCCAACTTTGAAGTAGTGGTGGGAGGAGAAGTAAAGCAACCCAAGAAAATACGTGTGAACCGCAATCGATATAGCGTGCTCGATGCCCTCGGCGATGCCGGCGACCTTACCGAATACGGCGAGCGTTCAAATATACTCCTCGTGCGCGAGGAAAACGGAAAACGGGAGTATCACCGCCTCAACCTCAACTCATCCGATCTGCTGTCGTCGCCCTATTTCTACCTGCAGCAGAACGACTACATCTATGTGGAACCCAACGCCGTGCGCCAGGCCAACTCCAAGTACAATCAGTACAACTCCTTCAAGATATCGGTGATATCCACCATAGTGAGCGCCTCGTCCGTTCTGGCGTCCCTTATCATAGCACTCGCAATAAAATAACGACCAACCACCCTGAATATGGCAAAGAAACAGTCCGAATTCATCGACATCAAAAGTGTTTTAGACGACTACCTGCGCCACTGGTTGTGGTTCGTTGTGTCTATAGTGTTCTTTCTTGGCATCGGCGTTCTCTACACGCGGGTCAAGAAACCCGTCTACGCCGTGCGCGCCAATGTGCTCATAGCCCAGGAAGACAGCAATCCGCTCAACTCCATGGGTGGCGGAGAGATGGCCACACTCGGCTCCCTGTTCGGAGCCAAGGGCTCTGTCGACGATGAATTCTACGTGCTATCATCGCATTCCATCTATCGCGAGGCAGTGCAGGAGCTCAAGCTCAACCGCCGCTACTTCGTGCGGAAAGGTTTCCTCAACACCGTCCAGGAATTTGAGGGCTACCCCATTGAGGTGGAAGTAGCCGCGGGTATGTTCGATACGCTGAAAACGGCTATCACATTCAAGATCAAGGCATCTCCCGACAAGAAGGCAAAAGTCACCATCATTGCAAAAAAGAAAAAGATAGTGAAGAACGCCGAAGTTCAACTGCCGCACGTATTCAACACTGCGTATGGCAACTTTGAGCTCCGCGCCACCGACGCTTTCCCGACCGACGAAAGCGTGAAAACCAGTATCGTGCTGATGGGCTATCACCATGCGGCTGAGGATCTCGCCAAGAACCTGAGCATGAGCATAGCCTCCAAGCGTGCCAACGTCATATCCATGGGCATCAACACATCCTATCCTGAAAATGGCGAGGATATCCTCAACGAAGTGGTGCGCCAGTACAATGACCGTGGTATCGAGGAGAAAAACCTGCAGGCCATAAAGACCCGCGACTTCCTCAACGAGCGCCTTGCCCTGCTTGAGGGCGACCTTAACGCAGCCGAAAGCGACATTCAGAACTACAAACAGAGTCAGGGCATCGTCGATGTGGAGGTGGAAGCCAAGTATCAGACCGAGAAACGTGCCACCATCGAACAGTCCCTCATCAACGGAGAAGTGCAGGGCGAAGTGCTCAAAATGACCGCCGAATTCATCAAGAACCCCAAAAACGCCTACGATCTCATCCCGTCGCCATCCGTAGAGAACCCGGGTCTGCTGAAAGCAATTCAGAGCTACAACGAAGTGGTGCTGCGCCGCATGCAACTTGCCGCCAACGCTAAAGCCGGCAACGTGGCGCTTCGCCAACTCACCGACCAGATCGACGCCATGCGCGACAATGTATACGCCTCGGTGATGCGCGCCTACGACACCAACGCCGGCGCCGTGCGCGATCTGCGCAGCAAACTCAACTCCACGATGGGGCGCCTTGGAGCCGTGCCGGTGCAGGAACGCGAGTATATCGACAAGGAGCGCCAGCGCAAGATCAAGCAGGAGATTTACATGTTCCTGCTCCAGCGTCAGGAGGAAACTGCCATCATGCTTGCCAATTCCACCCCCAAAGGCATAGTAGTGGACGAAGCTTTCACCCTCAACGAAGCCCTCGGACTGGGCACCAAAGGCATTCTCATAATCTGCCTCCTGCTCGGCCTCTGCGTGCCTCCCATGGCTCTGTATATACGCAAATTCATACGCAACCGCGTGGACACCCGCCAGGAGGTGGAACGCCTCACGGATGTTCCCATCGTCGGCGAGATCAGCACCTCGCGCTCGGGCAAGCACCTTGTGGTCGACGCTGAGGAAACAAGCAGCACGGCCGAGCTGTTCCGTCTCATGCGCAGCAACCTTCTCTTCATGCTCACTCCTCCCACGGAAAAAGTGGTTATCGTCACATCCGCATCGCCGGGCGATGGCAAAAGCTTCGTGGCCGTAAATCTCGCGGCTTCTCTGGCGCTGCTCAACAAGCGCGTGATACTCGTGGGCATGGACATACGCAAACCGCGTCTGGCCGAATACCTGAACATACATGCGCCTGCAGGCCTCACACAATATGTGGCGAACCCTGCCATCAGCATCGACAGCATCATCGTCCACGAGCCCAACATGCCCAATATGGATGTCATCGTAGCCGGCCCCGTGCCGCCGAATCCCGGCGAACTGCTCACCTCCCCGCGCGTCGACGAGTTGTTCGCTCAGCTCCGTCGCAACTACGATTTCATAATAGTGGACACCGCTCCGGTGGGTCGTGTGAGCGACACGTTCACGCTCGACCGCATCAGCGACACCGCCATCTTTGTTTGCCGCATGGGCCACACATCCATCACAGACATGCATCTGGCCGACGAGATCCGCGACAACCACCGCCTGAAAAAACTGTCGGTAGCCATCAATGGAACGCCCGCCCGCCGCACCTACGGCTACGGCGAAAAATAGCTGCAGGCCGATGAGCGACACCACGGCAAACGAACTATGCGCCCCCGCGGCCCAAAACTCCCGACGCCCGTATCTCACGGCGCTTCCGGGCAGTTGGCCGTGGGCTGTAGCATTCATGCTGTCGCTATCGGCTCTCGGGCTACATTTTTCCCCGGCATTCCTGGTAGTGGTGCTCTCTCTGGTCAACCGCTTCAATCGCAACCGCTACGACTTCATTATCCAGATCACGCTGCTGTTTGGCGGATTCGCCATCACCGATTCCGAATCCTTAGGCCTTCCCACCACCTACATAGTGTTCTTAGCATCGCTCATATGCGCGGTGCTGCTACGCAAAACCCCGGTACTGAAAAAGGCAGTATGGTCGTGGCTGGCCTATACGGCAGCGCTGTTCGTGTTTGCGTTCATCAGTGAAGAGACCTTGCCCATACAGATGGGTATGCTCATAGGCTACTGCGTGTTCGGCTACTTTGCCGTTCCCATTGCGTCTTTTGCCGGGAAAGAGTTCCGGTTCAATGATTTTTGCCGCGCACTACTCCCCTACGCCATCATCCTTTCTATTTATTATATCCTGGACGCTTTCGTGCTTAGCGGCTGGGTGCTCGTGCCACGTTCTCATTCGTGGTTTGAGGATTTTTCGGCCTATTACCATCTGGTTTGGTCGCCTTTCTCAGGGTTTGTGGTGCGAAAATACCCTCCCGGACTATATCTCCTCACGCTGCTGCTCCTGCCTGTCGTACGCATGTATCGCCTTCGACTGTGGCAATGGGCTATAGTTCTGCTGGCGCTTATGTCGACCCAGACATTCACTTTCATCTCGGGTTTCCTGATTTTTTTCTTCATGTTCCAGAAAGGCGTACGCCGCAAGCTCCTTGTGCTTGGATTGGGCATCGCGGGCGTGTTGGGACTATATTTCGTGGATGCCAGCATGGCCGGCAAAAGCGATGATTTCATCACCGTATCGCCCATGCGCATATACTCGTCTGTCAACCAGTTCACACAGCTCAACGAAGCCATGGACGTGGACGACATGGCGGATTTCGGGTCGGGACGCATAGGCCAGGCTATTCCCAAACTGGAACTCCTATATAATCTGGGCTACCAGTGGAAAGGCCTCGGATTCCTCAACCGGTTCGAGACATCCAACCCCAAATTCATTATTGAAAACGAATATTACCTCGACCAGTCGGAGTCCATCGAGGTGGCCACAAACATTGAGATCACGGCGCTACAGGCCCTTGTCAACATAGGCTACATAGGCCTCGCACTGCACATACTCTTTTTCATTTACACCTATTGGATAGTGCGCAAACTACCACACCGACTTTACTATCTCTCGGTGATGCTGCTGTTCGTGTGGTTTGGCATGGCCGGATTCGAGGGGCTTATTTACCCCAAAGGCCTGATTATGGTCGGGCTGGCATTTGCCGTCACATACCTGTCCAACAAGAACGCGCCCGACCGCAATGCAGGATAACGACCGCCGCATAGCACGCAACACGCTCTACCTGTACGGGCGCATGCTCCTGACGGTGTGGATCTCGCTCTACACCTCCCGCCTCGTGCTGGAGCGGCTTGGGGTGGACGATTTCGGCGTCTACAGCATCGTGGGCGGAATAGTGACCATACTCAGCTTTCTCAACGGCACCATGACAAGCGCATCCTCGCGCTTCATCAGCTACGAGCTCGGTCGCGCCGACATGGAACGGCTGAAGCGCACATTCGCGTCGTCCTTCAAGGTGCACGCAGCCCTTGCGCTCATTGTGCTGCTGCTGGCCGAAACCGCCGGCCTCTGGTATGTGAACACCCGCCTGGTCATAGCGCCCGAACGCATGGGCGCCGCCAACGCCACCTACCAGCTGTCGATTCTCGCAGCCATGGCGTCCATCATCCAGGTGCCCTACTCCGCTGCCATCCTTTCACACGAACGCATGGATGCCTATGCCGTCATAGCCATAATAAATGTGGTGCTGAAATTCTTCGCGGCCCTTGGCATTGTGTTTTTTGCAAGTTCCGACACCCTTGTGGGTTACGCCGCGCTCATGGCGGCCGCTGCCGCTGCCGTGTGCGGAATATACATGGTGTATGCCCGGCGAAATTTCGCAGAGTGCCGCTCAGTGCGATGTAGCGACAAAGCCACATTGCGCGCCATGCTCGGATTCTGCGGCTGGGATGCCTACGGCAATCTCTGCTTTACCACGCGCTCCCAAGGCACCAACGTAGTCCTAAATCTCTTCGGCGGCACGGCCCTCAATGCCGCGGGCGGCCTCACAATGACAGTTACAGGCACTTTCACCAGTTTTGCCGGCACGATGGTGTCGGCGTTCAGGCCACAGATAGTCAAGGAGTACGCAGCCATGTGCTACGACCGCATGCTCTCGCTGCTATACAACGCCGCATGCTACTCGCTGCTGCTTATGGGCGTACTCATAGTGCCGGCCATCGTGGAGATGCACACACTGCTTGGATTGTGGCTTGTGGATATCCCTCCCTACACCGCCGCATTCTGCCGCCTCGGCCTCATAGCCGGCTGCGGCGAATTGCTCAACACGGTGGTGGCCATAGGCATCCATGCCACAGGGCGCGTGTTCCGCATTAGTTTCATTTCCGGAACCCTCTACCTGCTTGAGCTTCCGGCCATGTGGTGGTTGCTGCGCGCCACAGATATGCCTCCGGTGGTTTATGCCCTCCATGCCTGCGCTGTCACGGGCATATTGTTTGTCAACACCCTTATTCTGCGCCGTCAGCTGCCGGCATTCGCCATCGGCCGATTCTGGTGGCGCGGCGTGCTGCGCCCGTCGTGCCTCATAGCATTGTCGCTCGCGGCGGCAATGGCTATCGCCGCCATTGTTCCAGGCATGTGGCTACGTCTCGTGGCCGTGGGTGTAACTGCTGCCACGGTGCTTGGCGCCACATCATGGATGTTCATCTTTCCTGCCGATGCCAAGGCGGCCATAAGAAATAAACTACGACTATGAAAAAGCGCAGCATACTATTCTGCATAAACTATATGCACACAGGAGGTGTGGAGAAATCGCTGCTCGCGCTACTGCGTGCATTGCCTCGCGACAGATTTGAGCCGCATGTGGCGCTGATGCAGAACAAAGGCGAACTCCTTCCCGACATCCCATCAGATGTGCCTGTGCACATTCTCAGATCCATTGAGCGCGAGAAGCCACGGCTCGGTTTTCCGCTGCGCCATGCAACCGACATTGCAGGCCCCTTAAGCTATCTCGCCGCCAAGGTGCGCGGCACGCTCATACCATACTACCGCCACATCCTCGGCGACCGCCGCGATATCTCGCGCCATTTCGATATTGCCGTTTCCTATCAGGGCCCCAGCCAGTTGCTGGACTGGTATGTGCCCACTCATATCGATGCCGATGTGTATGTGTCGTGGGTACACTTCGATCTGGCCCGCAGCTTTGTGAACCCGCGCACGCAGCGCGCCGTCTATCCGCTCTACAAGCGCATTTTCATAGTGAGCGAAAGCGCGCGCGATTCGTTCTGCCGCATATTCCCGGATTTCACAGACCACACCGACGTGTTTCACAATCTGGTGGACGCCACGCATGTGCGCACTATGTCGCAGGCCTACGAGGTGGAGAGGCCAGAGGGAGCGGCCATCATATGCACAGTAGGCCGGATGACCACGCAGAAGGCCCCGGACATAGCAATCAGAGTGGCGGCAGAACTTAAGCTACGGGGAATGAAATTCCGCTGGTATTGGGTAGGTGCCGATGAAATGCTTGAACCCTGCCGCCGCGAAGCTGAGAAAACCGGAGTGGCCGACAGCCTGCACTTCGTAGGGCTCAAGTCCAACCCCTATCCGTATATGGCCGCTGCCGATGTATACGTACAGCCGTCACGCTGGGAGGGATATTGCATCACTCTTGCCGAGGCCCGCGCATTCGGACTACCCACCGTGTGCACCGACTTCGCCGGAGCCGAGCAGACAGCCGGGTTGCCGAACGCACAGATAGTGAAATCCCTCAATCCGGCCGAACTTGCCGGGGCCATTGTCCGCGGCGTCGCAATGCCACGCTTGGAAGTTCCAGACAGTGTGACTGTCAATGATATTCAAAAACTGATAGACTTATGAGTTGCTCTTCCGATGATATCTTCAGCCGTGTGCTCTACGTCGGTCCGGACCGCCGGAGCCATGGAGGCATAGCCTACGTGGTGAGGACCTACGAGGACGCTATCGGGCACATAACATACGCACCCACAACGAACCACCGGAGCAAAGCCCTCGGAGCGCTCCGCTGGGCCATCACCATGGCCATGCTGCCTATCTACCGCATGCGTGGCTACCGCATAGTCCACGCCCACGGCTCCGTGCGCGGCTCATGGCCGCGCAAGTGCTTGTTGCTGCGCTGGGCCGAGTGCCTGGGGATGCACAGCGTGCATCATATCCACAACGGCGCCCTGCGCAAGTTTTTCGACAGATACGGAGTGGACAAAGCGCGGCGCCAACTGGCCAAGGCCGATGCCGTGGTGGCGCTGTCCCATGAATGGGCCCGCTACCTGCACGACGAAATGGGGGTGGAAAAAGTATCCGTAATAGAAAACCCCGTGACGCCGCCGACCACACAGCGCGTGCCGCTGCCCGGTGCGCCTCTCCGGCTGCTATATCTGAGCGGTATCGACTATACGAAAGGGCTGTTTGAATTGCTGGAGGCCATTGACCGACACAGAACCGAACTTGAGGGACTGATACATCTCGACATCGGCGGAAGCGGAGTGGATGACGCGCGCATGTATGATTTTCTGAGCACCCACAACATGTCCGGATTTGTGACCACACACGGGTGGGTGGCAGGCGAGGCCAAGGACCGGCTGCTCGAGCACAACGACGTGTTCGTGCTGCCATCCTACGCCGAAGGCATGCCCATATCGCTGCTTGAAGCCATGGCCGCGGGCCTCGCCGTATTATCCACCCCAGTAGGTGGTATTCCCGAAGCGGTGGGCCGGGACAAGGGCGGAATCCTCGTGGAGCCGAAGAGCGTCGAGGCCATATACGATGCCATACTCCACTTTCTGCAAAATCCGCAGGACATCGACACAATGGGCGCCTACAACAGACATAAGGCTCAGGAATATTTTCCGCAACAAATAGTGAGCAAACTTGAGGCACTATACCGCACCTTCGATAAATCCAACGCGAAATGAGACAGAGAATCAAAGACTGGATGCTGCCGATAGCAATGCTCGGAGGTGCCGTGTTCTACAAATGGATGGGACACCTCACGTTCCTTTCGCCGTTTCTCATATTCATGATGCTCACCGTCACGTACTGCCGCATAGAGCCGCGGGAACTGCGCATCGGACATTTCCAGGCCATGCTCCTGTGCGCACAGATGGCCTTCGCGGCCACAGTGCTGCTGGCGCTCATGCCTTTCAGCCACACTGTGGCCACGGGCCTCTTCATATGCGTGTTTGTGCCCACCGCCACCGCTGCACCCGTCATCACAGGCATGCTCGGAGGACGCATCAGCCATGTGGCCACCTACTCGCTGCTGTGCAATCTCTTTGTGGCTGTTACCGGCCCCGTAATACTCGCCGCCATAGGCGATACGCACATGTCCTTCGCGGCCTCCTTCTACCGCATATGCTCCGGCGTGCTGCCGCTGCTCATCATGCCTATTGTCACAGCATTTGTGCTGCGCTACACGTTCCGCCGCTTTCACGACTTCCTCGCCACCAACCAATCTCTCTCGTTCTATATGTGGGCTGTGGCGCTGTTCATTGTAGTGGGCAGTTCTGTGAGTTTCATCATCCGCAATTTCGACCCGGCTCATCTTCCGGAAATTATAGCGCTGGCTATCGGTGCGGGATTAGTGTGCTTCGCACAATTCGCTCTCGGGCGCAAAGTGGGAGCACGCTTCGCCGACAAAGTGGCCGGAGGCCAAAGTCTCGGCCAGAAAAACACCGTACTCGCCATCTGGTTGGCGCTCGCCTACCTCAATCCGTTGGCCTCTGTGGCTCCGGCGGCATATGTGGCATGGCACAACACCGTAAACTCTTGGCAACTGATCCGTCATCATGCAAAGCAAAATGGACCTCACCACGCAAAATAAAGTAGACCGCATGATAGCTTCGGCCGAGCAATGGCTGAAGGAGCACGACTACAGGTACGTCGAGTGCAATTATGTGCCCGAACGTCTGTTCACGCGCAACCGCAAGATCAACCTCATGCTGCGCACGGCATTCCGGCTTCTGCCTTTCAACCCGCGCAGCAAAAAAGACATGGCCGCGGCTCCCCTCACACCGCATACCACTGTGGCGATGCTCAAAGCTTTCAGCCTGAAAGGCGACCGCCACGTCGCCGCCATGCTTGCACAACGCGTGTTCGACCATCTGCAGTCGCCGGCTACAAAAGCGTTCTCGCTGCGACAGGGCATACGCGTGGCTGTGAATCTATACGAGGACAACGGCGACGATCCATCCCCGCTCAATACTGTGTTTTTCGGGGAATTCCTGCTCGACAGCGACATCATTGATGACGACACACGACGCAAAACAGTGCTGTCCATATGCGATTATCTCGTCAACGAGCTCGGCTACCGCGACCATGGCGAAGATGGCATATACTTCTACTACGGACATCATCTCAAGGATATAATCTACAATGCCAGCGCTTTCATCAGCGCTTTCCTGATAAAGAGCGGAACGCGCTATGAGCGACCGGACTACGTGAGCCTCGGCGAGCGCGGCCTCACCTACATCATGCGCAACCAAAACAGCGATGGCAGCTGGTTCTACTATGGGCCTCCGCTGAAAAAGGCAATCGACGGCTTCCACCAATGCTACATTCTGAAAGCGCTCATGGACTCGCAGCCATTATCCGGCATTGACATGACACAAAGCATAGCCCGAGGTATGGCATTCTACAAGACGCAGTTCCGCGAATCCGGCAAATACCTCGTTCCACAGCGCTACGACCGTCGTTTCAATCCGAAAAACACATGGCTGCTACAGAAAATCGACGGCCGCGACATCTCGGAAGCATTGACATTTTTCTCCCTGTATGCTCCGGACCCGGAACGGGTGGAAAAACTCGTCAACTACATGTACGACAAGATATATCGCCCCGATTCGGGACGCCTCTCTCCGGAGATTTTCATATACGGACGCAACCGCAACGACTATATAGAGTTCTACGGCTGGTATCTGCATGCTCTTTACTGCGTAAAAAAAATGGTGTGAGATGGAAGTGATTTCGGTTTACAATAACTTCGCAAATACCGGAGGCGCACAAGATATTGCCCTCATGCTGGCACAGCATTTTGCCAGCGGAAAGCAGCCCATGATGCTCACCACCACTTCCGCCGACAACATCACCACGGAGTATGCCGGAAAGGCCGACTTCCGTCCGCTTTCGCTGCATAGTTTCCGCACCATAGCCGCAGAACATCCCGGCGCCATTTTCCTCTCGCACGACCGCAAGTCGACAACGCGCCTCATGATTTACCGCATGCTGTGCCGCAACCATGCCAAAATCGTACACGTGGCGCACAGTGTGTTCGACAATCTGCGCTTCGCCACACTGCTGCCACGGCATATCGTGGCAATATCATCGGGCGTGCGCGACAATCTTATATCATATTTCCACATCGCGCCCGAACGCATCACATTCATCCCAAACGGCATGCTTGATGCCGGCTCCCGTGCGCCACGCGACGCGCACGACATACGCATCCTGCACATCGGACGCATTTGCGCAGTAAAGCGGCAGATAGAGATTGCACGCACCCTCACCGGAAAAATGCCGGAACACACATCGCTCCACTTCGCCGGCCGCGGCGAACTCGAGGAGGAACTGAGAAATACCGTCGCCGGCCTTCCCGACACGCACTACATAGGCCACATAAAGCCGGCGGAAGAAATAGACTCGTTCGACTATGTGCTGCTATGCTCCGAACGCGAGGGTCTGCCACTCAGCCTCATAGAAGCCTGCATGTTTGGCAAGCCCATGATCACCAATGCACTGCCATCGGTCGGCGACATCAACATTCACGGCGTCACAGGATATGTGTGCAGCTCCGATGATGCCCTCATACGCACTGTAGGCACACTGCCGACGCCAGACAGCGATGAGTACCGACGCCTCGCAGCCGGCGCCAGAAAACGCTACGAACAATATTTCGGGCTTGAAAAAATGCTGTCGGCCTACGACGAATTGCTGAACAATGTCGCGGCCGACAGAAACTGACTTACGAGCCGGTATCTTTTAAAGCACTTTTGCCAGCTCGGCCACAAAGTCCTCGAAACGGTACCATTCATCCTCGGCAAAAGGATTGCAGCAAGCCACCGGCTCCGTGTTCTCAAGCACATCGAATGGATTGAAACCACGGAACACATTGACTATGGCACTGCCGGAGATGCGTTTGGAAGCTTCTATGAAATAGTATTCGCCGGAAGGTGTCTCGGCTATCTGAAGATGAAATACGCCACGGAAAAGCGAGGCGTCGCTGCCGGCGTTGACAGCAGTCACAAAACTGCGCACCGCAGCAACAAGGCTGTGGTCGGATGGGAGCAGGCGCACAAGTTTGTCGTAGCCGCAACGCAGCTTGGTCTCGCGGGCAAAAATACGGTAATTGCCATCCGTCTCCAGCACGTCGACCACATATTCCCGCTCGATATCAATGAGTTCCGACACGCACATGCCTTCCTTGAACTCCACGTTGCGAGACCCGGCCGACAGAGAGTTGGGTTTCACACACACGGATTCAAACTCGAATGTGCGCGGAATGCGTATTCCGGCTGCATTTCCCGTCAGTCGCTCAAGAGTGCGGTTTACGGTTGCTTTTTCATAAAACCACGGTTCCACACATGCCATCGGGTCGGATGCTACGGCACCCTGCACATGAAGGTCGCGCTGGCGCGTGAGTTCATCGCCGGGGAATGCCTTGTAGCCCGGTGTGCCGAGCCGGGCGGCGGCCACCTTGTCGTTCTCACGCACCACCCCGTCGGGAGCCGGGATACGGGCGAAGGTTGTATCGCTGTCGGCCATTATAAGGCGCACATCGCTGTCGGGATGATGCCTACGCCATGCACGGTAGAACATCTCTGCCGAAAACCCCGCACGGCTGCCGGCTTCAAAAACTATATAGTTCATAACATCATTTTTTGAACATAAAACTTTTCAGCATAGTCCACGCCACATTCCACTCCGCGTATGCGTGCGAGCGCCAGCACTCCCTCGCGGTTGAGCGGCGACGGGCTCTGCCGTATCTGTGTGGCATATTTTTCAAACAACTCTACTTTCCCTTCTATGCAATCGGAAATGTCGTGATACATGTAGCCGCCACCGATAGGACCGACCTGCGTGGTGGCAAACGGGTATTCATAAAGGGCCACCAGACGCGGCGAGTATCCTTCGCGCAATCGCACGGATGCCAAGGCGCACTCATATAGCTTAATGTGGTCCTGATGCAGGCTGCGGTAGTTTATGAATATCTCGTCGGGGCGGAAATCATCGACTATATGGTCCAGTTTCGTCGTTATATCGAAAGCCGGGAGAGTATCCATCATGGCATCCATATTCTTGTACAAAACCTCACTGCGGGCACCGAGCGCCTCGCACACCGAAGCAAACTCGGCCATGCGCGTGTCATAATCCTGGCGCTTGTCTGTACCGCCTATTGTGCCTATCACAAGAAATATTTCCGCTCCGCGGGCCTTTTCATGAATAAGATAGCCGCCGCATCCCAGCACCTCATCATCGGCATGGGGGGCTATAACAAGTATTTTTTTTCTTTCCTCTGTCATGGAACAAATCAGTTACAACAATTTATATGAAATCAAGGTGTAGATGGCGCTTGATGTTTATGATGGCTTGAGCCGCACGCGGACCTATCAGAGACTGCAGGTTTTTCTTGAAGCGGTGCCATGGCGACTTCCAGCTGCCGGCAAAGCGGTGGATACAATATGTGCGCGATGTGGACCGCAGTTCCAGATTTTCAATGTTGATGGGGCTGAAAAAATCGCTCGGCAACATGAACAGCACGGCGGGATCGGCTGACACTTCCGCCGGGGTCGCCACATCTGCGAGCGAGCGCCCCAAGGCCACAGCCGTTTCCCCTATCACATCCGGCATAGGGGTGATATCCATGGATCCGTCGGGCCTGATGAAATGCCGTTTGTCGTAGCGTTCGAGCAGTGCTTTGTAAAGCGGATGCCCTGCCTCGGCTCCCATAACGGCAGCCTCCACACAACGCGAGCCGGTTTCGCGGCACATGAAATAGGGCAGCGACAGCAGATCGTCGAACGATTTCAGCACCTCCACATCAGAATCGAGATATATGCCCCCATGATGATACAGAGCATAGGCACGGATATAATCGGCGGCAAACGCATACTTGCGATGGTCGAAAGCTTCATCCACCCACGCTGATTTTCCACGCGGGAAACGGTCGAAATTCCACAGCCGTATCTCATATCCGGGCAGAATGCGGCGCCATGTGTCCATGTAGGCCTGCAAACGCGGCGGCACGGGGTCGTCGCTGAGCCAGCAGTAATGTATTATCCGTGGAATCATAAGCTCTTCTGATCTTGATAGGTTGCTATGTGCCGTGCCTTCTTCTCTTCCAGAATCTCGTCTATCACCAGGAATATGCCGCTCTCCTCCACATCTCCGAACTCATCGTTTATGGCTGTGCCCAGCATGCGCATAGTGGGCGACAGGCTCATATAGGCGTTGACCAGCGGAGGGATATTATCGCCGCGGCGGCGTACCTCGGCATTCAGTATCTTGTAGTCGGCCTTGAAGCAGTCGCCGGTGAACAGCCGCCCCATCGCTTCCTCGTCGTAGTCTACGGGCAGCGGATGTATGGGCGTGACAAGATGGTCGTTGTCAGGAAAATGCTTATGCAGGAAATACAGTATCATATCCCGACACTCGGCGGTATAGCTGGGATACATGGTCATTTTCCCGAAAAGATACCTTATCTCGGGATGAATCACCGTCAGCGAGCCAAGGCCGTCCCAAAGATTGTCGAGCACATATATGGCCTTCACCCCGGCGCGGGTGCTCTGATATTCCAGACGCACGAAGCTGCGGCCGAGTTCGAGAGTATGGGGAAGATAATGTTCAATAAACTCGGAAGAGAAGTTGAACATGTGGCTCGTGGCTATTCGGGGGCGCCCTTCGGCATCCATCCTTATGTCGGCGCCGCATATATACCTGTAACCACCGAGAATCTGGCGGCTTTCCGGATCCCACACTATGAGTTGGCGGCAAGGCGGATCCATGGTGTCGAAACTGTCTATGTCGCAGCTTAAGCCCGTACCGCCCCCGGCGGTGCGGAAAGCGATTTCGCGCAGGCGGCCTATCTCCCGCATGGTGTTCGGCGCACAGTGCGCGTCGACCACATACAGCAGGTTGCCGCCTTTATTGGTGTGCCGCAAAAAACGCTCGGGAGTGAGTTCCCGCTCTATCAATGAAGTTTCTACGGGCGAAATTATTCTTTCCATATTCTTATCCTTGGACTTGCTGGGGAAGATTGTACACGATGTCTTTAATGCGGGCCGCCTCGGCCTCTGTCGGGCGTCCGAGCGCCTGCCATGGTATCAAATGCCCGCATGTGATGGTGAAATGGCTCCCGCTGCTTGCAAACACCTCGCGAGGCAGAAGCATCATCTCGAAATTGAAACGCAGGCCAAGACGCTCGCGCCGGCGCGCGGCATCATAAAACGACGCACTGTTATGGCCGTCGAAATGCAGCGGCACCACATCACGGCCATATTCCACAGCCTTGCGCAGAAACATTTTGTTCCATTTTAGATCGGCCACGCGGCCATCGTCGCCGCGGCGCGACACCAGCCCGGCCGGAAACATCAGCACCGGAGCATCCGAACCCATGGCTGCATCCATAGATCCAGCCGTGTCACGGCTCTGCGCTCCATGCTTGTTGACGGGAACAAAACAGGGGGCAAGCGGCTCCACTGCCATCAGCAGATCGTTGACCACCACTTTCAGTTCTGTCCCGAAATAATCCGAGAACCAGGCTATCAGGGCCATACCGTCCAGTCCACCCAAAGGATGGTTGCACACAAGCAGCACTCGCCTATGCGATGGCGGTGGCAGGTTGTCCACACCAACCGCACTAACACTCACATCGAGGTCCCGCAGCACGCCACGGCAAAAATCGGCTCCGCGCGACGGGTAATTATGCTCGAGCAATTCGTTGAGGCGTTCCTGGCACACCAGGCGCTCAAGCCTGCGCCGCAAAAAGCCGGGCACAATAAAACTCCAGCGGCCGAGACGGTCGCGGAGCAGTTGCTTAAGATTGATGCGTATGGGGCCGGTTGCGGTCATGTGATGACTTCGTGATTTCATTACAAAATTAGCGAAAATTAACGGATAAGCCGCTTTTAAGGCGTTAAGGCGTGTTAAATTTGCATGACAGGCTTTTTTGAAGTAATTTTGCAGACAGAAGCAATGGAACCCTCAAACGAATCATTTCACCACACAGCAGCAGAGACGATGCGCATTCCTGCCATACGCATCGGCATTCCCATCGGTTTCTGCGCCATCGGGCTTGCCACGCTGTGGCTACCCGGAGCAACTCCGTTGCTGACATGCGCCGGGTGGCTTCTGGCCTACCTTATAGTAGCCATACCGTATTCGCGCACAGGATTTGCCACACGCACCGGCTCCTGGACATTGTGGGCCGCATCCCTGGCGATGACGGCCGGCATCATAGTCAACTGCCACTATTATATATGTGTATGGGGACACGGCCTCCCCGACAGTCCTGTGCTCATGAATCTGGACGCGTGGAGCGCATGGAACAATGCGCTGGCCGATCTCGGGCGCGACGATGCCATGCGGTGCCATTGGCCGGCTGTAGGATATGGCCACCTCACAGGAGTGCTGCTTGGAATCATAGGCACCGACATCTGCGTACCTCTGATGTTCAACATGCTGTGCGCGCTTGCCACAATAGCACTCACCGGATATACGGCGGCAGCATGCTGCCCCACGGCGCCAAAACGTTATGCCGACACCGCCATGCTTCTGGCATGTGCGTGCTGCTACTTCATAGCGTCGGCAGCAGTGCTTATCAAAGACTGCCCATTGGCCGCGTCCGTAGCCCTCTGTGCCTATGCTGCCGTTTCGGCACGACGCCGCCCCTCGGCCATCAACGTTTTGGCACTCATTGCAGCCACCGTAATCACGGCATACTGCCGACCCAACTATTTGCTCGTGCTCGCCGCTGTAATAGTGGCGATGAACGGTTGGTCGCAACGCCACAGCCGCATTTACGGCTGCGGAGCGCTGGCCGTAATCATGATAGTATGGATAGGATTCCAATATTCGGGCACCGTCGCCTCCATATCCAATTTTATAGACCTTTCCGGACGCTCCCTCGGCGATGAAAGCGGTCGGGGCATCCAGCACAGCCTGTATTTCCGCCTCTTCAACGACTATTATTCATTCTCGACCGTATCAAAACTGTTGCTTCTGCCTGTGACCACGGCCATACAGTTTCTCATACCATTTCCATGGACATACGACAAATATCTTCTGTTCGGACCGTTCATGGCTTTAGCGCATTTTTCTTTCGGGCGTTATGCTGTGGGAGGCCTGGTTTTCTACTTTCTCGCACGTCTGTTTAAACACCGGGCGCCGCAACTTCTGTTGCGCCTGACAGCCACAGGAATATTTTTCTACTGCGCTTCAGCCCTGCAGTTCGGGGGCACCGTTTCCCGCTACGGCATTCCATTGGTTGCGTTGCTCGTTCCGTGTGCCGCCTATTCCTTGCAGACATTCCGAAAAGAACGCGCATTCCGGATATGGGCGGCTGTATTCAGTCTGGGCATGGCGGCCACACTCATCATATGCTATCATCTCACAACATGAAGACAAGCGATAAAATGGCGCAGGCAGCTTCCCTTCTTTTGGCCACAGCCAAAAGTGCAGTGAAAATTGCACTGCAAAGCCGCCGGTGCACTATCAGCCATCATGCCGCGGAAGAGGGCGACACGATAGTGATTCTCGCCAATGGACCATCATTGCGCGACACTATAGCCTCGCACGCCGCCCAATTGTCCCGGCAGGCCACCATGGCTGTGAACTTCGCAGCCAACGCTCCAGAGTTTGCCATGCTCCGGCCCGGACGCTACGTGCTTGCCGACCCGCACTTCTTCCAGTCCTCAGAGCCCAATGTCCGGCAACTGTGGCAAAACCTCAACAATTCCACATGGCCGCTCATACTCTACGTGCCCGCGACATTCGCATCGCGCGCACGCGATCTGGCACCGGGCCTGCGCATCGAGACCTTCAACGCCGTGGGCATAGAAGGCTTCAAGCGTCCTTGCCACGCCGCCTTCCGCCGCGGCATGGGCATGCCACGCCCCCGCAACGTGCTCATAGCAGCCATAATGATAGCCATCAAGGCCGGATTCTCCACCATTTACCTCACGGGGGCCGACCACTCCTGGCTGCGCACCATAGGTGTGAACGAGCGGAACGAGGTAGAAAGCATACAGCCTCATTTCTACAACGACGACAAACGCGAACTCAAACGCTCTGCCAACGAATACCGCGGATACCACCTGCACGACATACTCAACAGTTTCACAGTGGCATTCCGCAGCTACCACGAGATAGCGGCATTCGCCGCCCGCGAGGGCGTGAACATCTACAACGCCACTCCGGGCAGTTTCATCGACGCATTCGAGCGTCGATCCATCTGACGCGGAAATAGCGCCATAGCCACCAAATATAACACGAAAAGCCGCTCCTCCCGGAGCGGCTTTTCTATTTCGTGTCTCTAACACTAAATACCTAAAACCATTTAAAATCCTTTTTACAATCTTTTCAAAATAACCTGATCAGAACCTGAATCTTAGACCTAACAATTATTTACACTGCAAAATTAATGCATGCCGGTCATCTCCCGACATGCATATAAACCAAATATAAATAAAATCAAAGGTGTATAAATTTTATATCATTGCAAATCAATGAACTAACAACAAAACAACTTATGCAAAATATAAGTGATTATATGGGCACACGTGCGCAAATTCACGCGTTTTCCTCGGGCTTGTGAACCTGATCGTCGCCCATCTCCGGGTGCTCATGAAGCATATCAAGCAATTTTTTGCGGGAGGAGAACACCACGCCGCCGGGGCCATACGCCTCCACTCCATGATCGCGCATGCGGTTGAGAGCCTCCACCAAAGCAGAGCGCTGCACACCCCATATGGCACAAAGATTGCGCAACGGGCATTCTATGGCGATATTCTCGCCGGAGGATTGCGACAGGGCGATAACCCAGAACGCAATACGCTCCTCAAGCGAGCCGGAGGTCATCGACATCAGGCCTACGACACTCTTCTGGGCGTTCATAGAGATTATGTTCAGGTAGTTGAACATAAACACAGGGTCGGAATTAAGGATCTTGATATAGTCGGCCTTGCTTATCTGCAGAACTCCTGTGGGCTCAAGCGCCACAACGCGGCAAGGATAGTTGGTGGCACGCCCGAACAGAAAATCGGGGGCAATCACATCCGGCGCTCTCAGAGTCTGCGACACAGAGATGCGGCCATTGCGGTTGGAAGTGGTCTGGCGCACGGAACCGCTGATTATAAATGTGATATGCGTGCATGGGGAGTGGGCTTTTATCACTTCCGCGCCCTCGGGGTACTTCAGAAAATGAAACTTGGCCATACCCACGATTTTCCTCATGGTTTCATGGCCCACACCCCGGAACAGAGGCAATTCCATCAATGTATCGAACATGCTGCTCATTTTGCGGTTCTTAAGTTGTGACAAATATATAACGCGGCCCACACACAGATAGTTCTGGACCCGATGCTGCTTTACGGCAGTGCAAAGTTAGATATTTTCGGTATTATCACATAAAAATGGTCCGTACTATTGACAAAGGCCCAAAAAAACATTAATTTTGCATGTTTTTAGGTTCCTCGAGGCCCAATTCCAGCATAATGGCTAAAAAAAGATCCTTTCATATAAGCGTTCTCGGCTCGCGCCTCACATCGGTGGTGAGTGTGACGCTTGTGCTTGTGCTGCTCGGTGTGGCCGCGATAATGACATGCGCCGCCCGAAAAGCCACCGACAATGTTCGCCGCAACATGGGCTTCACCATCAAGATGGAGACAGGAGCGCAGGGCGCGGACATCAACGCGATGAAAAAATTCCTCGCAGAGGCTCCATTTGCAGAAGCCTACGTATTTGCAAGCGCCGACGACATAATGGCCCAGGAATCAGAACTTATCGGGGAAGACATCATGATGCTTGTCGACGAGAATCCATACGGTGCCGAATTCGACGTGCGGGTGCGCCCCGACCGTGCATGCAGCGACAGCATCGCCATCATAAGCGCCAGCGTCGCCGCCAGAAGTGGCGTGGACGAAGTGCTCACCGACACCGGCGTAATTGACAGCGTCAACAGAAACATCGCACGCCTCACATGGATAATGCTCGCCGTGGCCACAGCTCTTCTCGTGATATCTTTCGTACTGATAAACAATACTGTCAGTCTGGCCGTATACTCGCGCCGCTTCGTTATCCACACAATGAGGCTCGTTGGTGCCACAGGAGCCTTCATACGCCGCCCCTTCCTCGCCGCCGGAGCATTGACCGGCCTGATATCAGGATGCGCCGCGGCGGCCATACTCGCTATCGCGCAAGCCTACGCCATGCGCTCGGACGCCGCGCTGGCAGGCACACTCGACTGGGCCACATCCGGGGCTATCTACGCGCTGCTTGTGCTGGCCGGAATCGCCATCTGCCTGCTGGCCTCTGCATTCGCCACCAACCGCTATCTGCGGTCCGACATTGACGATTACTACATGAACTGACCAAACCCTATCAACAAAATTCATGGAATCAAAGAAAAAAACCGATGCCATACTACGCGAGAGCGACAGCGAAAAGCCGCTCATGCGCACCAATTTCATCGCCATGGCTGTGGCCGGAGCGATGATTGTGATCGGCTTCATACTGATGCTCGGCGGAGCCACCACCGAGACAGAATTCAATCCCGATATCTTCAGCACACGCCGTATCGTTATCGGACCGGCTGTCGCATTCCTGGGCTTCGTGGCTATGGCCATAGCAATCATAGTAAAACCACGTAACAGGAACAAGTGATGGATTGGTTAGACGCTTTATGGCTCGGTATCATCCAGGGCCTCTCGGAATATCTCCCCATATCCAGCAGCGGCCATCTCGAGATCTTCAAGCAGGTGCTCGGAGTGGAGCTAAACCCCGATGCCTCACTTGAATTCAGCGTGATGCTGCACGTGGCCACGGTGCTCAGCACCATCGTGATCCTTTGGCGCGAATTCTGGCCGTTGTGCGTATCGTTCTTCACTTTCAAGCGCGACTACAACTTCTACTACGTGTGCAAGATTCTGCTCTCGTGCATTCCTGTGGGCATTGTGGGCGTATGCTTCAAAGAGCAGATATCATCGCTGTTTGAAGGCAACCTCACCATTGTGGGCGTTTGTCTCTTAGTTACTGCCGCACTTCTGAGTTTCGCCTACTTTACCCGCACCCGTCAAGCGCTCAACAGCCCTGCCGCGCCGCAGGGACGCGACATCAGCTGGACCGATGCCATCGTCATAGGCATCGGCCAGGCTATTGCCGTGATGCCGGGCCTGTCCCGTTCCGGTACCACAATCGCTACCGGCATATTGCTGGGCGACAACCGCGAGAAGGTGGCCCGATTCTCGTTCCTTATGGTAATCATTCCCATTCTCGGCGAGGGGTTGCTCGATATAAAGGACATGCTTTCGGCAGCAGCCGACGGCACAGCCGCCTCCGGAGGAGAAGTTGGATTTATGGCACTGGCCATAGGCTTTGTGGCATCGTTCGTCGTGGGATGCATGGCCTGCAAGTGGATGCTCAACATAGTAAAGAAAGGCAAGCTGGTATGGTTCGCTGTCTATTGTGTGGCCGCCGGTCTGCTCTGTCTTCTCTATCCCGGACTGTAAGCCATGGATTTTCTCAGCGGCGAAATACTCTGCATCGACAAGCCCCTCGGCTGGACATCGTTTGACGCCGTCAAGCGTGTGCGTGGCGCCCTCACGCGGCGTCTTGGAGTGCGCAAGCTCAAAGTGGGACACGCAGGCACGCTCGACCCGCTTGCCACCGGCGTGATGATTGTGTGCACCGGGCGCGCCACCAAGCGCATAGAAGAGTTGCAGGCCGGCGTGAAGGAATACATCGCCACCATAGCTCTCGGCGCCACCACACCGAGCTTTGACCTCGAGACGGAAATAGATGCCACCTACCCCACCGACCACATCACCCGCGAGGAAGTGGAGAAAGTGCTACGCTCCTTCACCGGCACAATACAACAGGTGCCGCCGGCATTCTCGGCCTGCAAGGTGGATGGCAAACGCGCCTACAAAAGTGCACGCGCCGGCGTGGAGGTGGAGCTCAAACCCCGCACTCTCGTCATCGACGAGATAGAGCTGCTCGAATATGCCCCGGAGAGCATCACTGTGCGCGTGGTGTGCAGCAAAGGCACATACATACGGGCGCTCGCCCGCGATATCGGAGCAGCGCTTGCCTCCGGAGCACATCTTACGGCTTTGCGCCGCACCCGTGTGGGTGATATAGGCATAGCCGACTGTGTGAGCGTAGATCGGGCTGCCGACATTATCGCCTCGGTGCCTGTGGAATACCCCGATTGGTACGAGGGCACCCGCAAAGCCTGATCTCCCCTCCTACTCTCCCTCTATCAAATTTCAAAACCGAAAAAAACACAAGAACTGCAATATGAAGCTTTCGCAATTCAAATACCGCCTGCCCGAGGAACTAATAGCCCAGTACCCCGCGCAAAACCGCGACGAGTCGCGCATGATGGTGCTCCACAAGCGCACCGGCGAGATCGAACACCGCCTGTTCAAGGACATCCTGAACTACTTCGACGATGGTGACGTGATGGTGTTCAACGACACCAAGGTTTTCCCCGCATTGCTCTACGGCAACAAGGAAAAGACCGGCGCCCGCATCGAGGTGTTCCTGCTGCGCGAGCTCAACTCCGATATCAAACTATGGGACGTGCTCGTGGAGCCGGCCCGCAAAATCCGCATCGGCAACAAGCTCTATTTCGGAGAAGACGAGTCGATGGTGGCCGAAGTCATTGACAACACCACCTCCCGCGGACGCACCCTCCGATTCCTCTACGATGGCCCGAGGGAGGCTTTCAAGCGCGACCTCTACGCTCTTGGCCACACCCCGCTGCCGGAATACATCAAACGCGAACCCAACGAGGACGATGCCGAGCGCTATCAGTGTATCTTCGCGCGCAACGAAGGCGCCGTGGTAGCCCCTGCCGCAGGCACCCATTTCTCCCGCGAGCTCCTGAAACGCCTTGAGATCAAGGGCGTGAAGCAGTCTTTCCTCACAGAGCACAGCGGCCTCGGCAATTTCCGCGAAATCGACGTGGAAGACCTCACAAAACATCGTATGGATTCCGAGCAGCTGATTGTTTCGCCGGAGCTCGTCGACACCGTTAATGCCGCCAAAGACGCCGAGAAGCAGGTGTGCGCCGTAGGCACAAGCGTGCTGCGCGGCATGGCCACCGCCGTGAGCATGGGCGGACATCTGCAGCCCTACGATGGCTGGACCAACAAATTCATCTTCCCGCCCTACGATTTCACTGTGGCCACATCCCTTGTGAGCAACTTCCACCTGCCATACTCCACCATGCTGATGATGGTAGCCGCATTCGGAGGCTACGACCATGTGATGCACGCCTATTCGGAAGCAGTGAAAGAGCACTACCGCTTCGGTGCCTACGGCGACGCCATGCTCATCATCTGACGCCGCCGATGGATAACAACGATATTTCCGTGCAGGCCGCCATTGCCGCCGGTTGCGACCCCGCACAGGCCGAAAACCTCGCCGGGGCCTTCGCCGCAGTGTTGCGCG
Source organism: uncultured Muribaculaceae bacterium (assembly GCA_910578095.1). Classification (GTDB taxonomy): domain Bacteria; phylum Bacteroidota; class Bacteroidia; order Bacteroidales; family Muribaculaceae; genus CAG-873. The sequence goes on from CAJTOZ010000002.1 coordinate 58,152, forward strand.
ACCGATGCGCCGCCCTCGACACCGTGGCCATTCCGGGCTTCGGCAGTTTCTCCGCCGAAAAGACCGACGAACATGTGGCTATCGACAGCGCCACAGGACAGCGCACGCTTTTCCCTCCGGCCATAAACATGCACTTCACCCCAGGCAGCATGCTGCGAAAACACCTCTCGCATGAATAACCCGCGCACAGTAGCCCTCCCCGAGATTGCGGCTGCAACAGCACGCATGGCAGGCGTGGATGCAGACACCGCCACACGCTTCATCGTGGAGCTGTTTGCCCGCGCACGTGCGGAGCTCGCAGCTTCCGACGCGCCCGTACTGATAAGCGGCGTCGGGACGTTCCGCCGTGTGGCCGGCATTCCCGGCAATGTGGAATTCACACCCGACGAAGCTCTTGCCGCAGCCGTCAATGCCCCATTCTCCCTGTTCACGCCCATCACTCTGCCCGACGATACGCCCGACAGCATCTTCGATGATGAGCCTGCTCCCATCCATACCGTGCCGGAGGCCGTGCCGGCGCCTTCCGCCGATGCTCCGGAGCTGCCTGAGGTCGCAGAGGATATGGCGGAGGATATCACAGAGGAAACACCGATTGAAATAGACACGGCAACAGAGGAGATAGTGGCAGAGCCCGAACCGGAGGCCACCATTGAGCCGGCGCCGGCCACGGACAACGAACACATTCATGTTGAAAATCACGAAGCGCCCGAGCCACACCCCGAACCGGAAATAATCTATATAGCGCGCCGTTCCACATGGCCGTGGGTAGCGGCTCTCATAGCCTTGGTGGCCGGATTTGCCGGAGGATATTGTCTGGGGACACGTCATTCCGCCGCACCTGTCGTGACTACAGTAGCTCTCACCGAGGTTTCACCGGCCGAAGCCGCATCTGCCCCGCTCGACACAGCGGCCGCCGAAACAGACACAATAGCCGCTCCTGCCGACACCACCGCAACCGATATTGCCGCAGAACCTCAGACTACGGAAGTGGCCAAAGAGCCTGTGTACGACACCGTGAGCCCATCGCGATTTCTCACCACAATAGCCCGCGACCACTACGGACGAAAAGATTTCTGGGTATTTATATACGAAGCCAATTCCGACATTCTAAAGCATCCCAACCGCATACGCCCGGGCACACGTGTGCTCATTCCCGACCTCGGCCCCCACGCGGCGCTCGATCCGTCGATGCGCTCGCGGGCCCACGCCCTCGCATCGGAGATATACCGGCGCTACGATATGGATTGAGCGGAAGATACGGAAACACATCTACGCAAAATTACCCAAGTTGACATCATAAGGTTACCGCCCTGCATGCCGATTTTACGTGCCCTACATTGAGAATAAAACCTTGGGTACTTTTGCGGAGAATCATATTTACTTGCGCTTCGACGGGAACATCTTACGCACCCGCAGCAGCACACTTCCCACCGGGTCGCCCACTATGACAAGCGTGGCCGCCGCCACTATGAGCGCGCCGCCCACAAGTTCGCGGCCGGTGAGTGTCTGGCCCAGCACCACCACACTGAGCACCACTGCCGTCACAGGCTCAAACGCGCCGAAAATAGCAGTGGGGGTGGAGCCGATACACTGGATGGCCACCGTAGTGCACAGCAGCGACACTACCGTAGGAAAAAACGCCAATGCCGCCAGATTCAGCCACCCTCCCGAGCTTGCGGGCAAAGTCAGCTCCGTGCCGGATGCCAGCACAAACAAGAACACTCCGCTGCCCGACAGCAGCACGTAGAAAAGGAGCTTAAGCGTGGGGATGGCCCGCACCGTTGCCGATACGTTTATCATAACCAGATACAAGGCATACGTGAGCGACGACGCCATCACCAGGCCACACCCGAGCGCATCCACCGGCGCGCCGCCATCGTTGCGCATGAGTAGCAGCAAGCCGGCTCCCATCAGCGCCAGACACACCACCGTGGTGGCGCGGAAACGCTCGTGAAAGAAAAACGCCATGAGCACAGCCACCATCACCGGATACACAAACAGGAGAGTGGACGCCACGCCCGAATTCATATAATTGTAGCTCTCGAACAGCGCCAGCGACGACAGCGCCATCAGCACACCCAACGTGGCCACAGGGCCGACTTCCCGACGGGACAACCGCAGCGAGCGGCCGCGCAGATACACCATGGCCGCAAGCAGTGGCAATCCCAGCACATAGCGGAAAAGCAGCACCGAATTCGGATTCATGCCCTCGCCGTAAAGCGGCACGGCAAACGCCGGATTCGTGCCATACGTGGCGGCAGCCACGGCAGCCATCACATAACCTTTTACGGCCCTGGCATTCATAGGCGGCGGTGTTTTTGCGCACGGGCCTCGCGCTGCATGTCAACGCGGCTCTTGCTCTTACTCACAAAAAACACGCCGGCAAACACCAGCACTATCGCCACAGCCTTTCCGGCGGTGAAGCTGTCCATGCCGGCCCATACGGCCACTGCCGACGCCACAATGGGCTGCACGTAATTGTACATCGATGTGACGGTGGGCCGCAGATTCTTCTGTCCCACCGGCAGCAGCAGATAGCTGATGAACGTGGGGCCGAGCACAAACGCGGCCACCATCCACCATTCCGCGGCAGGCACCGATGTCCAGTCGGTGGCCATCCATTCGCCGTAGCTGAAAGGCACTATGCAGATGGAAGCGTAGGTAAACATCCACTTCATCAGCGTCACGGGGCTATACTTCGCCGTCAGGCGCTTGAAAAACACCAGATAGCAGCTGAAACTAAGCTGAGCCACCACCACCATGACATCTCCGAGCATGGAGCCCGCGCCACCGGCAGCCGTGCCGCTCACAATGAGGATGAGCGCGCCTATGGCGCCGAGAAACACCCCTCCCACCTTGAGCTTAGTCACCGGCTCGCGCAGAAATATGGCAGCCATCACCATAGTCACGATAGGGAGGCAGGTAGTGATAATCGACGCATTGATGGGAGATGTGTGGCTGAGGCCAAACAAAAACATACCCTGATTGAACAGTATGCCCAGACACGATGCGAAAAATATGCTCAGCAGATCCTTGGGCGACACCGGCTCCGATTTCACGAAAAACGAAAATATCCAGAACAGCGCAGCCGTGCCTATTATGCGGCAATCGGTGAGCAACAACGGTGTCACGCTCCCGGCAAGAATCACCTTGCCCAACGGAGCTCCCACACCCCACATTATCTCGGCGCCCAGCATGGCGCCATGTCCCTTTACCTTAGAAATTTCCATTATTATATATAATGAGATTTACGACACTGCAAAATTACAAAAAAACCACGCGCCCCACCACACTATTCACTGATTTAAAATTTAACTTGCAGAGTATTGCACGTATAAAATAAAAGGTGTAACTTTGCAGCATGAACCAGCAGCCACATAATCCTTATCGCCATTCTGCTTGCGCAGTGGCGGCGGCTGCGCCCACTCTTACCCCCCCCCTATTCTCATAATCAGTTAGCGCTCAATAAGTTACGCTACAATAGCGCAACCGCACAACAATATTGTGCCTCGACGATGCTATCAGCATCATCGGGGCACAAGCTTTTTATGTCGGCCGCCGGCGGTTTCAAACCGTCGGCGCGGCCCTATATTTCCAGACACCATTATGAACACTAAACCGGAGATCACCAACCTCACTGCTCTACTGTCGGTCTGGCAAGATATCGATCGGTTCGACATAAGCCCGCGTATGGAGGATATCCTCGATGCATTTCTCGAACACCTCATAGAGAATGGTGTTTCACGGCAGGATGCCTACGCCAAGGTGGCTTGCGTACAACAAATGGTAAAAACTATCGAGCGCAGCAGTGGCCTTGGTTTCTTGCAATGCATGCGCTTCTATACTGCAGCCCCGTGGGGCGACGGTATAAAAGCCTTTATAATTTTTGCATTCCAGATCTATGTGGCCAAAGCCAGAAAGCGAAAGGAATTCGTGGATGAGTACGGGGCTCTTGAACTCTGGGAAATATTTATCAATTTTATCATATCCATAATCTGACACCAATCCCAAACCAATAATATCAATTTCTTATGAAAAAACTTTTACTCACTCTCATGCTCCTGCTCAGCCTCGGCTTCGCAGCGAGCGCGGAGGTAATCAAGGTGACACCGTCCGCCACCAGCGGTTCTCAAGGTGTAATCTCTTTTACCACAGCAAAAAACAGTGGTAATGCACCTACATTTAGCAGCGGACTCAGAATTTATAGGCAGAATACGCTCTCGATAAAATCTGAGGGAGGTGCTATCTCAAAGATTGAGTTTACTACAACAGGAGCCAGTTATAACGGTACTACATTCTATATTACTGCCGATGGCATTGATGTAGATGCCGCAAGTGCAGTTGCAAAGAGTGGTACTACAGTAACTCTGACCCTTCCGAACAAAGCAAACGAAATCAGTATCATTAACGGTAAGTCAAGCGATACAAATATACAATTCAGAATCAAGTCTTTTGAGGTTACAATAGAAGACGTTGACGATGGTCGTGCTGAAGTTGCACTTGCATGGAATCCTGCTGAAATGAGCCTCAACCTCGGGGATGCTTTCACAGCTCCTACTCTCAGCGCTACTATTGAGGGCGTGGATAGCGAAGAAGCCAAGGCTGCTGTAGTCCTGACTTCCTCCAACGAGGCCCTTCTGAGCATCGAAGATAACAAGATAGTGCTTAAAGAAGGCGCTACGGGTACAGCCACAGTTACTGCCTCGATTCCCGCTACTAACGAAAGCTACAAAACTGCAACTCCCGCAGAATTTACTCTCAAAGTTGTAGACCCCAATGCCAAAGGTTATGTTCTTGTGACTGATGTCAACGATCTTTATGATGGTGCGCAGGGCTATATTGTTTGCTCCTCGAAAAGCATGATAATGGGTGCGCAAAATGGTTCGTATCGTGATAAGGTAGCACTTGAATCTGACGCAATTGTAGACAATATTCTGACAATTGTTCCAGATAATGCTGAGTTGGTAACTTTTGTGAAATCCGGAGATAAATATAATTTAGCAGTAGAAGGTGGTTATCTTGCGGGTGCAAGCAAGTCTTTGACTACAAACAGTACAGCAACAGCTGCAACTATTACTATTGACAATAATGTTACCAAAGTTTCTTTTGGCGACTATTGGATTCAATACAATGCCTCAAGTCCTCGATTCTGCTGCTATAATTCCAACCAAACTGCCATCCAGCTCTACATTCTTCCCGGCAATGGCAAAGCTGCTGCAGGCCTTGCATTCGCTGAAACAGCTGTAACCACCTACACCGGTGAAGAATTCACTGCTCCCGTGCTGAGCAACCCCAACAACCTCACCGTGGCTTGGACGTCGAGCAATACAGAGGTTGCCACTGTTGATGCCGAAGGTAAGGTAACTGTGAAAGGCCTCGGTACAACAACTATCACCGCTGCAAGTGAAGAAACCGAAGAGTTCCGCGCCGGCAGTGCAAGCTACACCCTCACTGTGGTGGCTGCCGCACACTCCATCGCTGAGATGAAGGCCCTTGCACCCGAGAAGGACAATCAGGTGCTCGTGAAATTCCCCCTGACAGTAGTTTATGTGAACGGCGCGAACACTTATGTAGTGGACGAGGCCGGTGATGCAACCCTTGTTTACGGATACGACATGGGCTACAACAAGGGCGATGAGATTCCGGCTGACTGGACTGCCACATACAGCCCCTTCAACGGTCTGCCCGAATGGAAGATGGACAAATCTCCCGCAGCAGTGGTGACCGGCAAGGAAATCACCTACGCAGACGTGGAAAGCTTCGGCATGGACGACATCAACCGTGTGGTTGTTCTCAAGAATGTGACTTTTGAAACCGCTACCCCCGCCGCTAAGAGCGCATTTACCGGCAAATACGCCGACGGCACCGTGGTGAATTTCTACAACCAGTTTGCTACTGCATCGGCAGAAGCCGGCATATATGACGTGACTGTGGCTGTAAGCTACAATCAGAAAGAAGGTCAGGAGGGCGTCCTTCAGGCCTACCCCATCAGCTACGAGAATCTGCCCCTCACTGTGTCCGCAACATCCGGCGACATCGAATATGCTGAAAACGATGATCACAATGTGGCTTACGGTACAAAAGTAGTATTCACCGTCGGCAACAATCTTGGCGAAATCACCGGTGAAGTCGAAATAAATGGTAGCACGGAAGATCTCACATTTGAAAACGGCAAGTGCGAATATACGGTTACAAGCAATGTAATCATCACAATATCCGTGGACGGCAAAAAATTCATGTATGGCTTCTATATCCCTGCCACAACCATCAAGGGCCTGACCTACGAAGTCGATGGTGTGTACAAAAACACTGCCTACTTCAAATACATGCTCCATGTGGACAATCACTATGGCGATGAGAGCGGTTCGGAATACAAGGTGGTGCTGACCGTCAACGAAAAACCCTTCCAGGGCGAGCACTCCCTGATGAGCGCAGCATCGGCTCCTCGCCGCGAGCTGAGCGCCGACGATGTTCCGTCCACCCACACTTTCGCCGGCAATGTGGGCGTAGATGGTCTTGAAGGCCAGACACCCTACACCGCCACCCTCCATGTGGAGCACAATGGCAACATAGTGCACACCATCAACGATATAAAGTTTGAGACCACCAACACCACCGGCATCGAGGATGTGACCGTGGATGGCAACGAAGCCGCCGAGTACTTCAACCTCCAGGGCGTGCGCGTGGCTCAGCCCGAAGCAGGCCGGATCTACATTGTGCGCCGCGGCGCCAATGTGGCAAAGGAGCTCGTTAAGTAAAACTTTGCCCGAAAGGGCGAAGCATATTGTTTATATTGTTTATTGAAAGCGACGCCGCGCATGTGAATGCCCGGCGTCGTGCTTTTTAAGAATACTTTCGCTACCCTAAAGTGGTGTCATTCCGGCACATAGATGATATCGCCGTTCTCGAGCTCATAGGCTGTGCCCACGCGACGGCCTTTGTTGCCTGAGGCGGAATTGTCGTCGGAAGGTGTGTAGCGGTTGATTTTATTGCCTTCTTTGGTGATGATCTCCATATTGTCCTGACCCGGATTTTTTACCATGGTAAAATCTTCCTGCGAAAACATCTCCGTCATGTTGTAGCGGCTCACGAGCGCCACCATGAGGGCAACGGCAAAGACCATAGCCACATCGAAAAGATTGCTTACCACGCTCATGGGGTCGCTGTCCTCGGCGGCGCGGCGGATGATACGGCGACGTCTCATGGCTTAACAGTGTGTGATTGACGCACCACCTGCGCCAGGTATTCAAGCATGGCAAGATTGGAAGAGAGCCAGCGCTCGCGCACCTGCTGCGTGAGGAAGCCAATGGCGCTCACCACCAGTCCCACCACTGTGGTGGCAAAAGCCACCTGCATGTTGTAGGCCATTGAGGCGATATCGCCTGCGGCGAGGCCCACAAGAGCGGGACCCATAGGTATCAGCGTGCCCATAAGACCGAGGATCGGGCCCATCTTGGTGAGCACCTTGGAGGTGGAGAGAGCCTTGTCGGCAGCGAGCTCGTAGTCGTTGAGGGCGAGATCCACACGCGCCTCGTCGGCACCTTCGGCTATGATTTTCTTGGCGTAGGCCTGGGCAAGGGTGGCCGGACGGGCCGGAAGCGATGCTGCGAAGGCATCCAGACCACCGGGGGTGAGATCGGCGATGCCCGCCCGCATGGCCGCGGCCGCTTTCTTTTCCTGCATATACTGCCCGAAGAATGAGCCTATCAGCAGAATGGCACGCACAAAAAAGAAAATAAGCAACACAATCACCGGCACAAGTAAGCCGGTGGATATCCAATACAGGATGTTTGAAATCACATTCATATTTTTTCAGTCGTTGTTTAGAAAACTGTTATTTAAAATCCGTTCCTGATTCTACGTTTATACAAAACCATACCTGCTGTGGCGCCTACGGCAATGAGCGCCACCACGGTCGCGAGCGCGCCCCACTCCACCGACGATGTGCCGCGCACGGCTGTGCGGCCGTTGACGGTGGCCACCACTCCGAGAGCGGCGATGAGCACATTGAGCAGAAAGAGGAGCTCGAGACGCATGTCGGGTTCGGGCAGCGCCACGCGCATGCCCCACGACATCAAAGGCGCCCCCACAGCCACTGCTGCCGCAGCGCATAGACCAAGCATACCGAAATCGGCTCCGGGGCACGAAAATATTAGCTCGACAAGAGCCGAAAACAATACCGGGAAAACGAGCAGCCCCGGAAACCACAGCAACACCGCGAGGAGCACACGGCGCCCGCGCGTCAGGCTTCCCCCGGCCATACGCACCGAGCATAGAACGCAAAATGCTATCTGCGCCAGAACATCAATGGTGAGCACCACCGATGTGTCGAGCATCAGGGAAGGCTGTTCGAGCCATGCTGCTATCTGCGTACGGCTCTGACCGGCAGCCACATCGGAAAGCATTGCCGTAGCGACAGCCGCCACCATGGCTGTGGCCAGGATGCCGGGCCACCCGTGGAAGCTCAGCTTCAGAACGAAGCCAAGCACCACAAGCAGCATTATTATACCAACCAATAATTCCATTTTGCTTACTCAGAAATAGTTTTGGCGCGGCGACGGCGCACCACCACGATGAATACGGCGAGCACCACGGCCACTACAACCGCCACTATCACACCGTTGATACGGCTCACGATGCTGTCGGCGGCATTCATCTCCTCCTTCTGCATCACCATACCGGCATCGTCGGCACCGATAGCCTCGGCGCGTATCTCGCCCACGGCGCGCTCGTAGTCGGTAGCAGTGGTTTTATCTACCTTAGACGCTATGAAATCACGCAGCATGGCATTGTCGCACACGAAGCCCGAGCACGAAGGCTTGTACTCACGCACAATCTCCGTGTGCAGTTCGGCAAGGGAAGCAAGCTGTTGGTCGGTTGCCTGCCACATGCCCTTTCGCGCGGTCTCAAGCATAACAGCCGTGATCTCCTCGATGGCCGCGGGATTCACATCCTTGAAATAGTTCTTGACCCCGAGACCGTTCTTATCGGCCACGTAGGTATCGTATATGTCGTTCCACAGCTCATTGTCGATAGCATCGGGCTTCATCACGTTCCAGCCGTAAGTGTTGCGCACGACATCGGCAAAGCCCGAGGCGTCGCCCGCTCCGCCTTTCATTTTTTCTTGTATGTAGGCGGGGTTGAGGATGGTTGTGCGGCTCTCTACGCCTATGGCCTCCTTTATTTCCTGCATGCGCGCGTTGTTGCGGTTGCGATAGTCACTGAGATAGGCGTCCGGCTCCTTGCCCGTGACCTGGCTGACGGCGAGATTCATGCCACCCATGAACTCATACACGTGGTCGAGGCTGAGCGCGCCCCAGGTGTTGCTCTGCCGCGGCTGCACCACCACATCGGTGCGTGTGAGCGCAGCCTCGAAAGCATAGTCGCGCATCTTCTCCCAATCGGCCTCGCTGCCGTAGATTGCTCCCATGTTGTTGATATACGTATCGGCAATCTCGGCGCGGTCGGTCCATCGGTCGCCGGCCTCTACCATACCCTGTATGCCGCTGCCATAGTTACCGCCCACGCCGCCGAACACACGGGCTGTGGACAGCTCGCGGGCTTCCTTGGGAGTGACGCCACGCTCCACGAGATGGCGCTCGGACTCTACCACTCCCTCGGCCACATAGTTGGGGTGCTCGCTGTCGCGGGCTTCGGCAGCCATCTGCACGGCACGGCTGATAAGAAACAGACGCGAGGCGGCGAGATCGCGCAACTGGCCGGAGGTCTGCACCACCACATCGATGCGGGGGCGTCCCAGCTCTGCCTCCGGAATGAGGCGCAGATCCGTCACACGGCCGAAGGGATCGCGCACGGGCTCCACCCCGAGCATATACAGCACCTGGGCGATAGTGGCACCTTCGGTTTCTATGAACTCGCTGCTCCACAGCGTGTAGCTCACCTTGCGCGGGATAGAATCGCCATGAGCGCGACGGTACATGGCTATAGTATTCTCAGCCAAAGCCTTGCCTTTCTCCCAGGCCACTGCCGACGGGGTTTCCTCGGCGTTGACGGCATACATGTTCCGGCCCGTGGGCAATATTTCGGGGTTCAGCACCGGATCGCCTCCCGAGGTGGGCGACACATAGCCCCCGGCCAGAGCGTTGACAATGGATGACAGTTCGGCTTCGGGGCTGCCGGCAAGGGCGGTGCTGTAGGCCTCCACATTGCGCAGCGCACGCTCCACTTCCGTCACAGCGGTGGCAAATTCGAGCTCCTCACGCGAGAACTCTTTTGCACTGCCGCCCATGCGGGCGTGCGCGCCGGTGCCGGAGGGCCTTACCACATCCTGCTTACGCTTCATGGCCGCTTCCATTTTCTTTATGGCCTCGTCGTCGGCACCCATTTTACGGGCCATCGCCAACGCCTTGTCGGGGCTCATTCCAGCCATCGACATCATGCCTTTATGACGGTGTGTCTCAGGCCTGTCGGCTATACTGGCGGCCTTACCGGGCTCACTTTTCATCATGGAGCCCATAACCATCATGCGCGACAACATGTCGCGTGAGCCCTCGACCGCGGCCATGATGCGCCGCGCGCTGTCAAGTTCGGTTTTCGAGATTCCTGCCGTGCGGCAAATGAAATCGTCGTCGGCCGTGAAGCCGGAAGCCAGGATGCGCCCGGCCTTTTCACGCCACGCCCTAAGGTCGCCGCCACGCAGCTTGTGCAGGCTATAGGCTATGGGATCGACTGTCATGGCACGCACCGTCGTAGCGATATGCTCCGGTGCGTAAGGCTGTCCCATCACATAAAGGGCTCCGGTGATTTTTTCATTGGCGAGTTCCTCGGCAAAATGTTCGATACGCGCTATGTCGTCCGGCGCATAAGGCTCCGAGAGAACACTGTCGAGACGCAACTCACGATGTATGCCCAGCTCCACAGTGTGGCGCTTCACGGCAAGGGCCGCACGACGCACGGCGCTCTCCACGGGGGCATCGGCCGAGGCCAGGCGATTGTACTCGGCCACCGCATCGGAAAGCTTGCGGTAGATGCCGCGCACGTTGCTTTCCATGTACGGCGGCGTGAGATAGTTGACTATGCCTGCATAGCTGCGGCGTTTGGCCATCATGGCCTCGCCGACATTGCTTGTGGAATAGACATAGACATGCGGCAGCGGCCCCACGAGACGGTCGGGCCAGTCGGTGCTGCCAAGCGCCACCTGCTTGCGCGGCGTGAACTCAAGGCTGCCATGCGCACCGAAATGCATCAGCGCATCGGCACCAAAACCATACCGCGCCCAGAGGTATGAGGCCACATAGGCATGGGGAGGCGCAGCATCGGTGCCGTGCACCATCTTGAAATCGTCGCCGCTGACTCCGGCCGCTGTCTGCGGAATAAGCACCACATTGCCGAAGCGGAGACGCGCAAGAGCCAGATTTCCGGCCTCGTCGGCGAGCCCGTGGCCGGGGAAAGCGCCGTCCACGGCATCGATCTCGGCACGCATTTCTGCGGAGAGGGCCCCGGCACACCACTGCTCGTAGGCATCGCGGCCCACTATTTCCGGATTCATGTCGCGCACGAATTCAGATTTTGCACCGACGGCATAGTCATTGAACACGCGGCCTTTCTCTGACAGCATTTTTTCAAATTCCGCAGCCGAGGCCGGCAGTCCGTCCACAGTGTAGCCCTCATCGCGCATACGGCACAACAGATTGTAAAGCGACGGCGCCACCTCCATGCCTTCAGCCACAAGGGCGTTCTGTCCCGGGCCCTTGAAGTAGAATATGGCCACGCGTTTGTCGTGCGCGGGCTTGCGTTGCAATCCGACGTAGGCATTGACCGTGGCCACAAAGCTGTCGAGACGGTCGGGGATGGCATCCACATACGGCAGGCCGTCCTCACCGTTGAAATGCGCAAACAGGGCATAGGGACGCACGGCACCGTCGATCTCGGGCGTCACGACACTCTGCGACAGAAAACCGCCGTTCATACCCATGTTATCGGCCATCCACTCATCGTAGTCGCGGTTGACATTGAGAGGCGCAAACAGAGGAATATTATTCTTGCCGAGATAGTCCACCACCATGTCGCCCATGCGGCCATGGGCCATGTTGATCATGGCGGAGACAGTCACAGAGTCGGCATGCCCCTCTTTTATGAACAACTGTATGGAATTGACGGGATACACCATATTGCCGGTGCGCTCAAGCACCGCCACGAGACTGTCCGGCACACCCATCTGCCCGGTGAGGACGATGCGGGGGGCACCCTCTTTCCAGCGCCCTGTGCGGCGCAGGAACGTCTCGTACTCCGCAACGGATGCGAAGTTCAGGTCGTCATTGTCCGAGGGATAGTACAGTAACGATGATGCCGACAGCTGCGGATCGGCGGGAGCGGGTGCAAAGATACTCTTGCCGTCGATGAAACGGCGCACATAGCGCAGCATGTTGCGGTAGTTGGCGCGTCCGCCAGTAAGATATTGCGACAGATACACATAGTCGACGGAATCGACGGAGACAATGCTGTTCTGCGGGTTGGTAGCGGCGGTGGTCAGCACCGGGGTTCCATTCTCGGCGGCTTCTACCAGAGCCTGTCGCTGCTCGTCGGTGACACGCAGCCCCATGGCATTGACAAACACCATGTCGTAGTGCCCTGCCTCATCAAGGCGCTCGACAGGCAACTCTGATATTTTCACCGATGAATTGTCATTGGCCTTCGATATCTGGCCGAGAGCTATCGCCTGATAGTTGACAAAAGCAATCCTCGTGGACGAGGCTTTAATATGCCACCCCGCGGCGCAGGCCCCCAAAAGGGCCGCGCCGGCTATGGCCGACAGTATTATATGTTTTTTTTTCATTTCCGTTTGTTGAAAAACTCATCTATGTCCACCGACACACCCATGGAAAATGTAGTGCCGTTGGTGGTCGGAGAATTATTGTAATAATACTTGGGCACGTAGTTGAATAGATTGTCTACAGCCATGGTTATGTTGATACCGCGCCACACGGAATGGGTCATATTCAGCCGCCACATGGTGTAGGCCGGATACGTGACGCGCTCCGTCTCGGCATAGTCGGTCAGCGATGTATATTCATCGACTGTGGCACGCGACAGAAAGCGCCCGTTGAGCGCCACGCTGAGGCCATAGTTCTTCCATTTGCGGGAATAGTCGAAGCGCGCGGTGGCGGTGTGGGGACGCGTGCTCGACACGTAGGGCTGCCCCTTGCGCACATGCTCGTGGGTGTACATGTACGACAGCCGCACCCCGGCTCCGCAGGCCAGACGCCACGACAGGTTGGCATCCACTCCGGCTATGTTGACACGGTCGATATTGGTGTATAGCTGGCCGTTGAGCGCCTGGCTCCATGCGGTGGTGATACGGTCGTCCACAAGATTGCAGAACGCGCCCACATTGAAATTAAGCAAACGGCGCGTATACTCGGCCGACAGCTGGAAGTTGTGGCTGGTCTCGGGCTTGAGGTCCGGATTGCCATAGATCATGAATATACCGGCCATGTCGAAATCCATATACATCTCCTTGAGCGTGGGCGCGCGGAAGCCGCCGGAATAGGACCCGCGGAGTGCCACCTTGCCGAGCTTGTACATCATGCTCAGACGCGACGACAGATGCTTCATGCCGGCTTCCGAAAAATAGTCGTAACGGGCGCCGGCTATGATATTGAACATATCGGTGAAGTTCATGTCGAATTGGGCGAAACCGTCGGCTGTGGTCTGCGACCGATGTCCTCCGTCGGTAAACTGATATGTGCGCAGATAGTCGCGCATGACATCGCCGCCCAAGGTAAGTATGTGCTTTCCTGCGAAGGTATGGTTGTAGATAGCGCGGCCGCTGTTCTGCACATTGCTGTACTTGCGCACATCGCTTGATGTCAGCGTGAGATAGTCGCTCTTGTCGTATTGGTCGAAACCGTAGGAGAGTTCGAGGTTGTCGGCCTCGGAGAATGTGTATATCCCCCGCACGCCTCCGGAGAAATCGCGGTAGCGGTCGCGCGAGCTTTCCTGCGCGTTGCGCTGGCGGAAATAATAGCCGGCACGGGCTATCAGCTTCAAGCGATCGGTGGCCCGTACTGTCAGACGCTCGCGTATGTTCACATTGTAGCCGCCGTAAAAACGGTTGTAATCGCCACTGTGCTTCATATCGTAGGAGTCGATATGATTGTACTGTGCAGTGGTGGAACTGCTCACCCTGCCGGCATTGAAGGCAGCCGTAAGGCCGTAGCGCTGTTCGTTGTGGGCGCCGTAGCGGGCATTTACATTCACATGCCACGGCTGCATATCGTCGCGGCTGATTATATTGACCACACCTCCCACCGCATTGGAGCCATATAGCGACGAGGCACCGCCTTTGACGATTTCTATGCGCCCGACATTATTGAGGTTCAGGCGATTGTAGTCCACATTGTCGAGGGTCTCGCCGGCGAGGCGCTCGCCGTCGACAAGAAACAGCACGGAATTGCCTCCGAAACCCTGCATGTTGAGCGATACCTGCTGGTTCATGGAATATGAAAATTCAATACCGGGAAGCTCGGTCTGCAAGAGGTCGCTGATGTTTGTCGCATCGGTCTTGCGGATGTCGTTCTCGCTGATGACACGCGTCAGGATGGGTGAGTTCTTGAGCATTTTAGGCGTGCGCGTGCCGGTCACGACGAGCGTGTTCAGCTCTATCTCCCACTGCTTCTCGAGAGAATCGAGGCGCGCCTCGAGGTCGCTGTCGGAGGCCTGTGCTCCCGCCGACAGCGGCCCGGCTGCGCAAAGCAGGCACAATATTGTCTTTCTCATAGTTCTTTTACGGCAGATACGGATAGACGTACTGAATGGTCATAAACCCTTTTACAGCAGATGCATCCATATAATTGACAAGTTTTACGGCCGCGTAATCGCCTGACGACAGCCGCAGCACGTAGACGCGCCCGGACAATGTATAGACTGGAGGCATTGTACTCTTGTCCACATCCAGCCACTGCGAAAGCACGGGATTGTAGAACGAACCGGCATATTCAAGATTGCCGTCCATCATACCGGACATATCGGTGACTATCGTGCCGGTGGTCCATACGTCGGGAGTGAATGCGGCGCCGGGCAGGAGCGCTACCTCTCCAAAATCGGAAACCTCGGTCTGCAGTACGGCTCCGCCGTTGGTCTTCACATCATAACGGTGTACAGCCATATCCCATCTCTCGGGCGCGGGCGCGTCCACATCGAGCGTGACTGCAGAGGCCGCTCCGAAGTTCAGATACACCCAATCGCGATAGTCGGTGGCATCGATATATATGGTGCCGGGCATAGAGTTCTCCGACTCTATCACGAAACCATAGCCCGTGTCGGGTTCGCCGGCCGGATCATCATAGATATCGCCGAAGATACCATTGCAAGCCGAGAGCAGCACTGCGGCTGCTCCCGGCAATAAATAGCGCTTAAGCATCGGTGCGTGTGCCGGTACGGAAGGTCAGTGTCATGCCACCCATCACGGCGGGCACAGTGAACGTGAACTCAGCCTGGCTGCGGTCGTCGGCCACAGAGCCGGCAAAGCTGCATTCGTATTCGTTCAGATTGCCCCCCATGCCCATCTTGCAGATGCCGTTGCCCTCAAGAGTGAAGCTGCCGGATGCCGCCGTAGCCGTTATGTCTGTCACTGTGAATTCGCCCCAGGTGTCGCTCACGAGGACGGCCTTATAGGCTCCGTCGCCTTCGGCGGAGATCACAATGCTCTGATCGTCGGCATACATATCCTGAAAATAGGCGCAGTCGGCTTTAGTGTAGCCGCTGTATGTGGCCGGAACAACTACCGATGCGGGAATATCGCCGCTGACAAATCTCACTTTAAGCCCTCCCATCACAGCGGGCACGGTAAACGTCAGGTCGGCCGCACCTCCGGCCACCGTACCGGAAAGTGTACATTCGTAGGTCTGCGTGTTGCCGTTCATACCCATAACGGTGGTTCCGCTTCCGCTGATGGTATAGGCTCCGCCGGTCTCGGCCACTGTGGCTTCCTCGACAGTAAACTGTCCCCACGAATCAGACGTATAGGAAACCGTAGCCTTGTCGGGTGTGGCGGCCGCGATGTTTAGCTTCTCAGATGCTGCAATATTGTTTTCAAAATATGCGCACGAAGCGAGAGCATAACCTTCGTAGTTACCTTTCACTTTTGTGGCATAATCCTGTGCATTGTCATCGTCATCGCTGCAGGATGCGGCCATTATGGCCAGCACAGGCAGCATAAGTAATGTAGCTTTTCTCATTGCTTGTAATTTTGATTGTGATGTTGTTTTTCCGATTGCAAAATTACAAACAGCCATAAGGCTTGGCAATACTCATAATTTATGAAAAAAGCGGACGTAGTTCCAGGCAGAACCGTCCGCATTTAATCATTATTAGGTATTGCTTCAGATCTCGCCGAGCAATGCCGCCAGCGCTTCCACGCGCTTTTCAAAGTCGTCCACGGCCTGCTCCTGCTCCTGCGTCAGGCCATAGATATTAAGCCCGCAACCACTATGGGTGCAGAACTCTGCTTCTGCTGCGTTGACATGGCCGGCCGGGCATATATAGCGGATCTCACGGCGCAGCAGCCCGCATCCGTCGGCCATCTCCCCTTCCTCCGGCAGGTGGCGCAGGCGCGACAGCAGTTGCCTCATGGCTTCCAGATCGGCCACGGTATACTGCGGCTGGAACGCGCTGAGCAGATCGGCCGCCATGGGCGCCTCACCTCGGGCAATAAGAGCCTCCACAGAAACGGCATCGAAAAGCTCGCACTCCTCTATCAAGGCCCGTGTGGCCTCCGGGGCGCTGACAGTATCATCGTACACCACTTCTATGGCATACTCCCGCGGCACCGCACGCAAGTATTTCGGAAATTCTTTCAAGGCTATACGGTTGGGCGAGCGTCGGTCGCTCTCGGGAAGCACGGCGCTGACAAGAAACTTGCGGTACAGGCCTTCGCCGATTCCCGTCAGACGGTTGTCTATGATAAAATCCCAATTGGATTGCGAGGGAAACACATCCGGCTGCTGCAGCAACTCTGCATAACGTCTGCGCAAAAGTTCAGTGCGCAGCTGCTCGGCGCTGACACTCACACACATACCCGTAGTTTCTGTATCGGAGAAGTCCATAATTGGTAAAAAACGCGTATTTTGTTGCAAATATAAGAAATAAATTACAAATAGTATGATTTTTAACGCTTTAACATTTGCGGATTTATAATTCTGTCATTATCTTTGCATGCAGCTTTGCAATACCACACAGCATGCTTTAATTCACACACTTACCGGCCGATTCAATTATCCTCAGCCTGAAAAACAGCAAGAGTTTTTAAACGACCTCTTAAACATACCTTACCATCAATGCCATGACTCCACCCGAAAGCAATCCAGTGGCTCCGCAATTCATAGTGCGGAACTATGACACCTCCCAGGTGCCGGTGTACGTGGACACGTCCACCCCGTTTTTTTTCGTGCTGCTCGAAGGCGAGATCACAGTAGCCTACGACAGTTTTCCTGCCTTGACGGTGCACCCGGGCGAATGCCTGATGGTGATGCGCCACAGCTGCTACCGCATGACAGTGGTGAAACCCTCCGTCGGTATCCGCGTGCTGCACACCGATTATCTCGTGCAGAATTTCTACCGCCGCTTCGGCAATCTTACTGATCTGCTGCCCAAAGGCTTTGACTACGAATTCAAAGCGCTACCGGCTATTCCGGCCATACTCAGGTTTCTGGAAAGCGTGCGCTTGGCCATCTCCGACGGCCGCTCCAGCGGGCGACTGAACAACCTGTGGAGCGAGGTGCTCACTGAGATGACGGCCTCCTACTACACGCCGCTGCAGGTGGCGCGCTTCCTGTTTCCGCTCATAGCCGGCGATTATGATTTCCGCCACATGGTGATAGAAAACAGCCTGAGTGTCAAGGACCTTCCCGAACTTGCCGCGCTGTGCCATATGTCGCTGAGCACATTCAAGCGCCGCTTCAAGCGCACATTCCACTCGTCGGCACACTCGTGGATAGCTGCCCGCAAAGCACACTTCATATATAGCGAGATTGTGGGCTCACGTAAAACATTCGTCGAGATTGCCGAGCAGTTCAATATCTCTTCAAGCGCCTATCTTACAGCTTTCTGCAAACAGCATTTCGGCATGACGCCTCAGGAAATACGGCGCCACGGCCAGCAGTCGCCGGTAGTTGTGGACGCGACGCCTATTCACAATGCAGTAGCTCTCTGACACCTCTGAAGGTGCGACGGTGAAGCGGACTGACGCCTTCACGCGCCAGTGCATCCCTGTGTGCCTGCGTTGGGTAGCCTTTATTCACTTCCCACCCATAGGCCGGAAATTCAACTGCGGCGGCCACCATATAGTCGTCGCGCGCGGTTTTTGCCAATACCGATGCCGCGGCTATGTTGGCATAACGCGCATCGCCCTTGACCACAGTGGTGTGCACGATATCGCCATAGGCGCGGAAGCGGTTGCCGTCGACCGCGATATGCCCGGGACGCACGGCGAGACCATCGAGCGCACGGTGCATGGCCAGTATTGAAGCCTGAAGAATGTTTATCTCGTCAATTTCCTCTGCCGAGACCGACGCTACAGACCATGCCACGGCAGCCTCCCGGATAATAGGCACAAGCGCGCGACGGCGTGCATCGGTCAGTTGCTTGGAGTCGTTAAGCCACGGATGGCTGAAACCATCAGGCAGAATCACTGCGGCCGCGAAGACCGGGCCGGCCAGACATCCACGGCCGGCCTCGTCGCATCCGGCCTCGCACACACCCGGCCGAACGCAAGCGGGAAGCGGATTAGATAGTGATTTCAAAGTTAAGTATCATTTCTACGAGGTAAAGCGCGCGCACATCGGCACGGGCCACCTCAATATCGTCGTATTCGGGATTGTCGCTATGCAGCACTATCTGCTCGGGGTCCGGATGACGGCGCACATATTTTATCATTCGGTAGTCGTCGAGCACCACCACATATATCTGCCCCCAGAGGATGGGAGCGGTATCGCTCACCGGACGGATGGCCACCCAGCTGCCGTCGGCCAGACGCGGCGACATGGAATTGCCGCGCACCCGCACCAATGGAGAGTCGGGATTCAGACCCGGCAGTTTGCAGAAACCCACGATGCGGTCCTCCGTGAATTCACGGCTGAGATTGGCACTTCCGGCGCTCACATTTATGTCGTAGACAGGAGCGCCATTATGATTGCCGGATACAGCTGTGGCATGGCCGTTGATTTCACGCGCATGGATATCGCGCGGAAACGGCACTCCGGTGCCGGAAGTGAGCCAGGGCTTGGACACTCCGAGATCCACCACCACACGGTTGATGAACGAATCGCTCACAGGTGTGTGGCCCGACAGAATGCGCGAGAGATTGGATGGGTCCACACCCACCCGCTCGGCAAAACGCGCCTGTGTCATGCGCGACAATTTTATAAGGTAACGCAAACGGTCTATAACGGAGGCCGATGGTGCCGGCACAGCAAGTTGGTCAAGAGATTCTTTCATATCATTGCGCGCAAATTTATTTGCAAAGATACAATAAATATTATCTTATTGCAAACATCTGTCATCTTTTATTGTTCACCCCGGCTGTCAAGCATAGCCCGTGCCGCTGATGCATCTGCCTCACTATCAAGCCCGTGACACATGGGATAGCATACGCCGGTATCATGCTGTTGTGTCGGCAGAGATTTTTCCCCAGTTGCCGCGGTCAAGATTGCGGTAGCCTATGGCCTCGCTTATGTGGCGCGGTTCTATAGCGTCGGAAGAATCGAGATCGGCTATGGTGCGTGCCACTTTGATAATACGGTCGTAGGCACGGGCACTCATGTCGTACTTGACCATAGCTTTCTTGAGGATGGCGGCGCATTCGGGCGTGAGCGCACACCACCGGGCCATCAGCCGGGAGTTCATCTGGGCATTGCAGTGCACATCTTTTTCGCCGGCGAAGCGCATGGTCTGTATTTCTCGCGCCCGCACTACCCGCGAGCGTATGGCCTCGCTGGGCTCTCCCGTTGGACGGCCCGAAAGCTCATCTATATCCACTGGCAGAATCTCTACCTGAATGTCAATGCGGTCGAGCAGCGGACCGGATATGCGGCCGAGATATTTTCCCACCTGCCCGGGAGCACACGTGCACTCCTTTGTGGGATGGTTGTAATATCCGCACGGACATGGGTTCATGGATGCCACGAGCATGAAACCGGCGGGATAATCCACCCTGTAGCGCGCACGAGCCACACTAATCACACGGTCCTCAAGCGGCTGACGCATCACCTCAAGCACCGTGCGGCTGAATTCCGGGAATTCGTCAAGAAAAAGAATGCCGTTGTGGGCAAGCGATATCTCGCCCGGCGCGGGATTTGAACCACCGCCCACAAGCGCCACCGGCGAGATGGTGTGGTGGGGAGAGCGGAATGGTCTCTGTGTCATGAGCCTGGATCCGGCCTTCAGCCGCCCTGCCACGGAATGTATTTTTGTGGTTTCCAGCGCCTCGGCCAATGTAAGTGGCGGCATTATGGATGGCAAGCGCTTTGCCATCATCGACTTGCCCGAACCCGGAGGCCCCACAAGCAGAATATTATGGCCACCGGCACATGCCACCTCAAAAGCGCGCTTCACATTTTCCTGTCCCTTGACCTCAGAAAAATCAAAGTCGTAATGGCATGATGCACGGGCAAACTCTTCGCGCGTGTTGACCACCGTAGGCTCTATCTCCACAGCACCGCTCACAAAGTCGAGCACCTGGGAGAGCGTATCGACAGCATAGACTTCAAGATTGTTCACCACTGCTGCTTCGGTGGCGTTGGCCCGCGGAAGTATCATTCCCTTGAAACCTGCCGCACGCGCAGCGATAGCCATGGGAAGCGCGCCGCGGATGGGCAGCACGGAACCGTCAAGCGACAGTTCGCCCATTATCATGTATCGGTCGAGCTCTGGCGCCTTTATTTTTTCAGCACCAGCCATAACGGCCACTGCTATGGGGAGATCGTAGGCGGCTCCTTCCTTGCGCACATCGGCGGGAGAGAGATTGATAACCACATTATGGCGCGGCAACTCTCGGCCGGAATTGAGCAGAGCGAGGCGCACCCGCTCCTGGCTCTCTTTCACGGCCGCATCGGGCAGGCCCACGATGCAGTACTGATAGCCGCGCCCCACAGCCACTTCAACCGTGATGACTATCGCATCTATACCCTGCACGGCGGCGCCGTAGGTCTTGACCAACATGGTGAAAAAGCGGTTGCGTTAGCGAACGGCCTGAGCCATGGCCTCGGACAGCGCCGATGCCAGACGATCGGGACACGATGTGGGCTTGTTGCCACAGCGTATGCCTCTCAGACGTTTTACTACCTCGGATGCATCACAGCCTTCCACCAAAGCGCCGATACCTTGCAGATTGCCGTGACAACCGCCGGTGAAGCGCACGTTGTGTATGCGGTTTTCGTCATCCAGATCAAATTCTATCAAGCGGCTGCATGTGCCTTGGGGAGCATATTCGTGGTGCATAGCGGAAATGTGGTGATGAAACAAAAGCGCGCATGCCATACAGGCACACGCGCGACAAGTGCCCGAAGCGGGACTCGAACCCGCACAGCTGCAATAGCCAAGGGATTTTAAGTCCCTCGTGTCTACCATTCCACCATTCGGGCAGCAGCGCAAAGTTAGCAATAATTTGCTTGCCGTGCAAATGATTTTTTCATTGGTGCAGTATCCTGGCTGTCACCGGTGCTCCGAGCATATGTCCCAGAGTGGTGCTGGTGGGGTAGTACCAGACATAGGAGTCCCCGTCGGCAGCCGATATGAATGGCACGGCATACAACTCCAATGGAACCGGACCGCCTCCGGGTACTGCTACGACAAAAGCCGCCGCAACAGCATCACGGCATGTCAGCGGGCGGCTTTTGATGTAAGTAGTCAATGCGTTTTTTTATGGTTTCTCGTAGGCGTAGATGTCGACAAGGCGGACATTGAAGCGGAGAGCCGAATAAGGTTTTATGAGATCACTGAGATAAGACTCTCCGTAGGCCATAGCATACGGACAAATGATTTCCGCACTGTCGCCCACATGTAGTGTTTCAAAAGCGGCAGTCCAGCCATCGATCACCTCATTGAGCTTGAACCGCATTATCGCAGGACCGTATACAGTCTGGTTAAGCGACGAATCAAAACGCTCGCCCTCGCAGTTGAAACCCTGATATATCACATCGATGGTACTTGTGGAAAGCGGGCGCAGATTCTGCGTGTTGGGAGTTCCGAAACGGTGTACGAGCACGTATGTGCCGTCGTACCATGATGGAGTGATCACCTCATAATATGGCGTGCCGTCGGGGTTTGTCCGTGCCTGCTGCTCCTCAAGCCACTTGGTGTTGGTGTTGCGCCAGTCGGCGTACTGTTCCCAAGTGGTGGTGTACTCATCGTCGGCGCAAGATGATGCTCCGAAAGCAAGGGCGGCTGCGGCAAAAGCGAAAAACAGTATTTTCTTCATCTTTTAAAACTGTACTTTGGGAGCCGATTGCGCGGCAGCCTCGGCCTGGAATTGTGGCTTGGCCTGGAATCCGAAGAGACCGGCGATGATATTGCGCGGGAAACGGCGGAGCGACACGTTGTAGTCTTTGACCACTTCCGTGTAGCGGCCGCGCTCGGTGGCGATACGGTTTTCGGTTCCTTCAAGCTGCGTCTGCAGATTCATGAAATTCGTGTTGGCTTTCAGATCGGGATAAGCCTCGTGCACAGCATTGACATAGATGCTGAGGGCACGGTTGAGCGAGCTTTGGGCAGCGTTGTAGCTGTCGAAAGCGGCTGTATTGCCGGCGCCGACGGTGCGCTGCAGGCTGTCGGCCTGATTATAGGCATCGGTCAGTCCCGCGCGGGCACGGGTCACGCTTTCAAGCGTATTACTTTCGTGGGCGGCATAGCCCTTTACTGTCTCCACAAGGTTGGGGATAAGGTCGAGGCGGCGCTGATATTGCACTTCCACCTTCGCCCATGCGGCGTCCACTTCCTGTTCGAGAGTGACGAGGCTATTGTAGGTGCTGCAGCCACCACCGAGGACGGCTGCGAGAATCACCACTACAACACCGATAAGGATTGTATTCTTTTTCATTTAAATATGTGGATTTTACCCCAGCTTGCGCAGGAGAGAGTTGAGACTTACACGGTCGTGGATGAGGCGGTGCAGGTCGGCGATGGCTACGCGCTGCTGCTGCATGCTGTCGCGCTCGCGCAGCGTTACGGTGCCGTCTTCAAGCGTCTGGTGGTCCACCGTGATACAGAATGGCGTACCGATGGCATCCTGGCGGCGGTAGCGCTTGCCGATGCTGTCCTTTTCGTCGTAGTGGGTGGAGAAATCAAACTTGAGGTCGTTGACGATCTCACGGGCCTTTTCAGGCAGGCCATCTTTCTTGACCAGAGGCATCACGGCGCACTTCACGGGAGCGAGAGTCTCGGGCAGATGCAGCACCACGCGGGTGTCGCCGCCCTCGAGTTTCTGCTCTTCGTAGCTGGAGCAGAGCACGCTCAGGAACATGCGGTCCACACCTATCGAGGTCTCGATCACATAGGGCGTATAGCTTTCGTTGCGCTCGGGATCGAAATACTGGATTTTCTTGCCGGAGAATTTCTCGTGCTGCGAGAGGTCGAAGTTGGTGCGTGAGTGGATACCTTCCACTTCCTTGAAGCCGAAAGGCATCTGGAACTCGATGTCGGTGGCGGCGTTGGCATAGTGGGCCAGTTTCTCGTGGTCGTGGTAGCGATATTTCTCATCGCCGAGGCCGAGAGCCTTGTGCCAGCGCAGGCGCTGCTCCTTCCAATAGGCGAAATACTCCATCTCGCGACCGGGCTGCACGAAGAATTGCATCTCCATCTGCTCGAACTCGCGCATGCGGAAGATGAACTGACGGGCCACGATCTCGTTGCGGAAAGCCTTGCCTATCTGCGCGATGCCGAACGGCAGACGCATGCGTCCTGTTTTCTGCACGTTGAGATAGTTGACAAATATGCCCTGGGCGGTTTCGGGACGGAGATACACCGTCATGG
Organism: uncultured Muribaculaceae bacterium; assembly: GCA_910578095.1. Taxonomy (GTDB): domain Bacteria; phylum Bacteroidota; class Bacteroidia; order Bacteroidales; family Muribaculaceae; genus CAG-873. The sequence continues at coordinate 82,137 of CAJTOZ010000002.1, forward strand.
CGCCGTCGGCTGTGGAACCCATCTCGGTCTTGAACATGAGATTGAACTGGCGCACTTCCGTCCAGTTGCGCGTGCCGCTGATGGGACATACAATCTCCTCATCAACTATAATCTGGCGAAGTTCGTCAAGATTATTGGCGTTCATAGCTTCAGCAAAACGCTCGTGCAGCGCGTTGCGCTTGGCGGCGATTTCTGCCACGCGTCCGTTGGTCTGCAGGAACATGGCTTCGTCAAAACTGTCGCCGAAGCGCTTGCGGGCCTTGGCCACCTCCTTGTTTATCTTCTCATCGTATTTGGCTATCTGCTCCTCGATGAGCACGTCCGCACGGTAGCGCTTCTTGCTATCGCGGTTGTCGATAAGGGGATCGTTGAAAGCATCCACATGTCCCGAAGCTTTCCAGATGGTCGGGTGCATGAAGATGGCGGAATCTATGCCCACAATGTTTTCGTGGAGCAGCGTCATGGCTTCCCACCAATAGCGCTTGATATTGTTTTTGAGTTCTACGCCATTCTGGCCGTAGTCGTACACGGCCGACAGGCCGTCATATATTTCAGAACTTTGAAAGACAAAACCGTATTCCTTGGCATGGGAAACGATTTTTTTGAACACGTCGTCTTGCTGTGCCATATTTCGTGATTAGTAGTATTTACAAAGCGCAAAGGTAGTAATTTTTTGGCAGAGAGCCTTTAAAAAATAATGTTAATTCGATTTTTCGGGAAATATAGGCTGCAAAATTTGGCTGCGTGCCAAAAAAACACTAAATTTGCAGGCCATTACGAATAAACGCGCCTTACCAGCGCCTCGTTCATCCGTCAATCCGATAAAAAATCAAACTACAGATATGAAAAAAGACATTCATCCCTCCAACTACCGCGAAGTTGTGTTCAAAGATATGTCGAACGAAGAAATCTTCATCACCCGCTCGACTGTAGCCAGCCGTGAGACCATCACCGTTGACGGTGTTGAGTATCCTCTGGTAAAGCTTGAAATCACCAGCGCTTCGCACCCCTTCTTCACCGGCAAGCAGAAACTCGTCGATACCGCTGGCCGCGTGGACAAGTTCATGAGCCGCTACGGCAACCGCAACAAAAAGTAAGCAACACACTGCTTCCACACATTAAGCGCCGCCTACGGATCTCTATCCGGGCGGCGCTTGCCATTTTCACCGAACGCATGAACCGCGCCACCTTATTATCGCTGATCGCACTGGCCACAGCCCTCATCTCCACCGCCGGAAATGCCAAAGACGATGTCTTTGAATTCTCACACAACAGGATAGCATTCAACGGCCTGCTCACATCATCCGACTCCTACACTCTGGAAGCCACTTACCACTATATGTTCAACCACTACATAGGCGCCGGCGGAGGTATCGGCTACTGGCAGGTGTACTACGAGGACGGCCGTGCCTCTGGAAATGGGTGGGAAATAGACAGCGACGACAACAAGCCATCGAATCTATACCTGCGCCCATCGCTGGTGCTGAAATCTCCGGCCATCAGAATAAAATCCGTGAACATAGGGCTTTTTGCCGAGCCCGGCCTCATGATGGGCATTCCTTATAAAAGAGTGTGCATAAACAGAATCCAAAATTGGACGGTATCGGGGTATGACTATATCAGCACCGGCAAAGGCCAGTGGCTCTCTTTCGACCTTAGAGCCGGCGTATACGCAAACGCCGGGCCATGTGGCTTCAGCATCGGCTACATGATGTCCAACCTCGATGTCTACAGCCAATACCGGAAGCTGAGCTACGATGGACACACGTTCGGCGAATTCTATCCCAAAAGACCTTTCATGCAGGGCGCCTACCTCGCCCTGTCCTATTACTTCTGAGCCCGCATCCATACACAGCGGGAAGCTGCCGCGCAACGCATCGTTGCCGTACAGCCTCCCGCCGCATTTTATCGTATATTACCTCAGTCGAGCTTGTGTATCACAAGACCCGAACGCAGCTTAGGTTCGAACCACGTGGTCTTTGGCGGCATGATGTTGCCGGTGTCGGCTATACGCATCAGCTGCTCCATCGACACGGGGAACAACGCGAAGGCCACAGCCATCTCACCGCTGTCCACGCGGCGTTTCAGTTCTTCGAGGCCTCGGATGCCGCCCACAAAGTCGATGCGCTTGTCGCTGCGCAGATCGGTGATACCGAGGATGTCGCGCAGTATGAGATCGCTCGACACGGTGACATCAAGCGAGCCTATGGGATCGCTGTCATCATACGTGCCGGGGCGCGCCGTGAGCGAATACCACCGGTCCTCCAGATACATGGAGAAATTATGCAGACGCTCAGGCTGATACGGCACGGTGCCCATGTCGTGCAACTCGAAATTATATTGCAGCTTCTCCAGAAACTCCTCTGGCGAGAGGCCGTTGAGATCCTTGACCACACGGTTGTAGTCGATGATCTTAAGATGCGAGGCCGGGAATGCCACTGCGAGGAAATAGTTGTACTCCTCATCGCCACGGTGTGAAGGGTTCAGGCGCGCCTTTTCGTTGCCGACAAGAGCGGCAGCCGCTGTGCGGTGATGACCGTCGGCTATGTACAGCTCGGGGATTTTGTCGAAAGCGTCGGTGATTGCCGCGATGGTAGCATCATCGTCCACCACCCAGAAAGTGTGGCCGAAGCCATCGGCAGCCACGAAATCATATTCCGGTTCCCCGGCCGTCACGCGTGCTATGATCTCGTCGAGCGCCTTGTTGTCCGGAAAGGCAAAAAACACCGGCTCGATATTGGCGTTCTGCACACGCACATGCTTCATGCGGTCTTCCTCCTTGTCGCGGCGCGTGAGCTCATGTTTCTTGATGCGGCCTTCCATATAGTCGTCCACATTTGCTGCCACAACGATACCGTATTGCGTGCGCCCGTCCATAGTCTGGGCATATATATAATAATGTTCCTTGTCGTCCTGCACAAGCCAACCCTCACGCTGAAACGCATCGAAATTGGCCACAGCACGGTCGTAAACCTCCGGAGCATGCTCATCCTGACCGGGAGCAAAATCAATCTCAGGTTTGATGATGTGATACAGTGACTTGGGGTTGCCCTGAGCTTCGGCGCGCGCCTCCTCGCTGTTGAGCACATCATAGGGACGCGAAGCCACCTCGGCCACGAATTCTTTGGGAGGGCGAACTCCTCTGAAAGGTTTAACTTTTGCCATGGATTATAAAAATTTTGGTTAGATTTTAGGTAGTAACAACCGAAAAGCGTTTTAGGGTCGGCCGCCAGGGCAAATTTAACCACAAAAGGCGAACCGCGCAACAAAATAACGACATATATTTGCGCATCCGTGATATAATTATTAAATTTGCCAAGCAGACCGCCATGCAGAAGCCCGGTTGCGGGTTATGAAAGGTGGGTTGCAACATAATATGAAAAGCGTTTATCGACGCTCTTTCTTGACAAGCGGAAATCTGGTAAATTTCAATCACAGTCAAGAGAGCGGCAGCGGTAGATGCCTTGTGGATATGTATATATTCATCGACACCCGGATGGTTGCGAGCAACCGTCCGGAGCCGTCGACTGTACATATCGGCGTAAGGCTTCTGCGTTGCTCGTTCGGCTGTGATGGGCATACCAGAGCCTCCGCTTGAAGAACGGGCAACAGATACGGATCCTTGCGCCTTTTCTTTTTCCCCACCCCACAAGCGGAAGCAACGAGGAGGAACCACTGCCCGCACACACATAGTTATGGAAACTATCAATCTCTTCGGAGCGAGCGGCCACGCCAAAGTGGTGATGGACATAATCGCAGCTCAGGGCGATACCGCCGGAGTGCTGTACGATGATGCGCCGCACTGCGCCACATTGCACGGACACACAGTGTTGAAAGCATCCGACCATGCGCCCGAGGGACCTCTGGTCATCAGCATCGGCTCCAACCGGGTGCGCAAGATGATTGCCGAACGCCATACGCTCCGCTATGCCACGGCTCTGCATCCGGGGGCCATCGTGGCGTCAAGCGCCGGCATAGGCTGTGGCTCGGTAGTGATGCAGGGCGCCATAATTCAATCCGATGCAAGTATAGGCGACCACTGCATCGTAAACAGCGGTGCCTCTGTCGACCACGACTGCCGCATAGGCAATTTCGTGCACCTGTCGCCACACTCCACCCTCTGCGGCAATGTAACCGTAGGCGAGGGCACATGGATTGGCGCGGGAGCTACCGTCATTCAGGGCATAAACATAGGGCGGTGGTGCACAATAGGCGCCGGCGCCGTAGTGGTGCGCGACATTCCTGACGGGGCCACCGCCTATGGCAACCCCTGCCGCATCAAGCACGTTTAGCGTCAACTATAAGGTATAAGTCGAAATCAGGGCGCATAGAGATAGGCCACATCGTACCGCGAGGGCACAAAAAGACAAAAAAGCAAAAGAGACACAATATTTATTTTATTGATTATCAGTTTTTGTCCCCTTTTGTGGTTTTGCACTCCAGTACCCGCGAAAAACATGATGCGATTCATGCACCGATTATTTCGGCTTATGGCGCAAAGCACACGCCCCGATGCACTCGTTTGTGCATCGGGGCGTGTGTATATGGTGTGTTGTGTAAATGCGAAGCGCTTATTTGAGGGCGTCCTTCACGGCGTCGTTGGGCACCATCTTTTCTTCAAAGACATAGGCACCGGTCTTGGGCGACTTCACCATTTTGATGACCTTGCTATAGGTGCGGCCTTCACCTTTCTGAAGTGAGGCGACGGTTTTCTTTGCCATATCGTGGGGTTATTATTTGATTTCTTTGTGAACGGTTACGCGCTTAAGGATGGGGTTGTATTTCTTAAGCTCGAGTCTCTCAGTAGTGTTCTTGCGGTTTTTGGTGGTGATGTAGCGGGAGGTTCCGGGCATACCGCTGGCCTTATGTTCGGTGCATTCGAGAATTACCTGAACTCGATTGCCTTTTGCTTTCTTTGCCATAGTTTAGAATCCGATAACTTTAATGTCCTTGTCTGTTAAATAGCCCTTTTCGGCAGCCTGCATCATGGCGGCGTTGAGGCCGAGCTTGTTGATGGTGCGCAGGCCGGCGGCACTTACAGTGAGAGTGATCCAGATGCCCTGTTCTACCCAGTAGAACTTCTTGCTGAAGAGATTGACGTTGAATTTGCGCTTGGTGCGACGCTTCGAGTGCGAGACGTTGTTACCGGTAAGCGCCTTCTTGCCCGTGATTTGACAAATCTTTGACATGGCTGTTGTGGTTTATCTTTTTTCGTTTTTCCTTTTATAGAAGCGATCGTGTGGCCGCCATCTCAGTTCTCATATCGCAGCAGAGCGCATCATTCTCTGCGGCTTTTTAGGAGGAGCCACAAATCAGAGTGCAAAGTAACTCATTTTTCGGCAAACTACCAAATATTTCCATATATTTTTCCAATAATTTTATGATGCACACATATTATATAATATTGGCGCTGTCAAAAATAATTCTTACCTTTGCAATCTATGGAGAATTATATTGTATCGGCCCGGAAATACCGTCCGTCCACCTTTGCAAGCGTGGTCGGGCAGCAGGCCCTCACAGCTACGCTGAAAAACGCCATCGCATCCGACCGCCTCGCCCACGCCTATCTCTTCTGCGGCTCCCGCGGCGTGGGAAAGACTTCATGCGCCCGTATTTTCGCAAAGACCATAAACTGCACCAACCGCACGCCCGATGGAGAAGCTTGCAACGAATGTCCTTCGTGCCGCGAATTCAACCAAAACCGCTCTTTCAACATCATCGAGCTCGACGCTGCAAGCAACAATGGCGTAGACGACATACGCTCGCTCACGGAGCAGGTGATGGTGCCACCATCGGAGGGACGCTACAGGGTGTTTATCGTCGATGAGGTGCACATGCTGTCGGCCGCTGCGTTCAACGCCTTCCTCAAAACGCTCGAGGAACCGCCGGCACATGCCATATTCATCCTTGCCACAACAGAGAAACACAAGATTATACCCACCATCCTGTCGCGCTGCCAGATTTTCGACTTCAACCGCATCACTGTCGGCGATATGGTGGCCCACCTCGCCCACGTGGCCCACAGCGAGGGCATGCAGGCCGAAAACGCGGCACTCAGCGTGATTGCCCGCAAGGCCGACGGAGCCATGCGCGACGCGCTGTCGATATTCGACCAAGTGGCCGCATCGTCCCGCGGAAACATAACATACCGGAGCACCATTGAAAACCTCAATGTGCTCGACCATGGCTACTACTCGCGCCTGGTGGATGCTTTTGCCGCAGGCGATGTGCCGCAGGCGCTACTCATCTACAAGGAGGTGCGCGACAAAGGCTTTGACTCGCAATTCTTTGTCAACGGCCTCGCCCAGTACCTGCGCGACCTCATGGTGGCCTCCAATCCCGCCACCAGGGCACTTCTTGAAGCCGACGACCGTGTGCGCGACGAAATGGCGCAGGTGGCGCAGAAATGTTCCGTACAATTCATATACTCCGCCCTCGACCTGCTCAACAGCACCGACCTCAACTACCGTCAGGCAAGCAACAAACAGTTGCTCGTCGAGCTTGCGCTCATCAAACTGTGCCAACGGAACAGCCCCTCGTCTGAAAAGAGCGCCGCCATCGGTGGCGGGGGGCAGTTGAAAGCTCTTACTCCTCAGAACACACAGCCGGAAACAACCCCTCCTGCTGCACAACCCGCGCCATCAGCGCCACAATCAGCGCAGCCGAAAGCGGCGCACACGCCTCCTGCCTCACCACAACCGCCGCTGCCGCGACGACCGGCTGCAGCCGCGACGCCCCCACCCCCACCTGCACAGCCCGGCACACCACGGCGCGTGGCACGCACCATATCCCTGCATCCCGACAGCAACACCGACAAAACTCCGGCAGCCGAAGCAGGTACGCCCGCAAGCCGACGCGACAACGCCTACACGGCCGACGCGGTGGAGAACTTCTGGCGCGGCTACATACAGCAGAACCCTTCGGCCCATCTGGTGTGTGCCTCGATGTCGGCAGCAATGCCACGCCACATCGAAGCCGACCGATGGCTGATGACCCTCAACAGCACCGCCCAGCGCGATGTAATGCACGAGGCACTCCCGGGCGTGCTCTCGTACATGCGCGACCGACTGCTCAACGACAACTTCAGCATCGAGCTCCGGGTGGACGACGGCGAACCGTCGCCGGAGATATGGAACCGCTCGGAACTGCTCTCCCACATGGCCGAAGACTCTCAAAATTTCCGTGACTTCGTAAAAGAATTCAAGCTCACGCTTGACTGATCATCTGAAATGAACATCAAAAGAGTAACCATAAAAATCGGCAGCAATGTGCTCACGCGACGCGACGGCACCCTTGACTTCACCCGCATGAGCGCTCTTGTCGACCAGGTGGCCGCGCTGCGGCGCGCCGGCATAGAAGTGGTGATGATATCGTCCGGAGCCGTGGCATCGGGACGCAGCGAGCTACGCGACAGCATCGACGCCGCCGGCCTCGACGAGGTGTCGGCACGGCAACTGTTCAGCGCCGTAGGCCAGGCAAAACTCATCAACAGATATTTTGAATTGTTCCGCGACCACCGCATGACATGCGGCCAGGTGCTTGCCACTAAAGAAAACCTGGCCACACGCAGGCACTACCTCAATCAACAACGGTGCATCGAGGTGATGCTGCGCAGCGGAGTGGTGCCTGTTGTAAACGAAAACGACACCGTGAGCGTGACCGAGCTTATGTTCACCGACAACGATGAACTTTCCGGCCTCATAGCCACCATGACCGATTCCGATGCCCTCATAATCCTCAGCAATATAGATGGCATATATACCGGCGATCCCGCCGATCCCTCTTCACGCCTGATTGAGACGATCGATCAGACCACCGATGTGTCGGGCTACATATGCAGCTCGCGATCGTCGCTCGGACGAGGCGGCATGACAACAAAACACCGCATAGCCCGCAAAGTGGCGGCCGAAGGCATAGCCGTGATCATAGCCAATGGCAAACGCGACAGCGTGCTCACCGGGCTTCTTCTCGACCGGGAGCAGCCTCCACACACACTTTTTCTCCCTGCTGCCACACGCCCGAGCAGCCTGCGCAAGTGGATAGCCCACAGCGACTCATTTGCAAAAGGCACCCTGCACATCGACGATGGCGCCGCCAGAGCAATCCGTGCCGGAGGCACATCGCTGCTGACTGTGGGGCTGCTTGATGCCGAGGGCGACTTCGAACGCGACGACATAGTGCGCGCGGTAGCTCCGGACGGCACCACTGTGGCCTGGGGACGGAGCGCCTACAGCGCTGCCGAAGCCAGAGCCGCCGCCGGACAATCGGGCCACACACCACTCATCCACGCAGATTACCTTTATGTAGACGAAAGCGATCTTTTCCGCGACCGCTGATTCCCCATACTTCAAAACACCTATGAACCAAATATTCAAAAATGCACGCAGCGCCGCGACCGCGCTGCTGCAGCTCTCCACGGAAAAAACCGACGGAGTGCTGCTCGCCCTTGCCGACAATATAGTCGCAGCCACCGATGAGCTCATGAAAGCCAACGCCTCCGACATGGAGCGAATGGCTGCCGACAATCCAAAGCGCGACCGCCTGGCTCTCACACCGGCACGCATAGCCGACATTGCCGACGGCGTACGCGCCGTGGCCGCCCTGCCATCGCCTGTCGGAAATATCCTGAACCAATGGACACGCCCCAACGGCATGACCATAACAAAAGTGAGCGTGCCCTTCGGAGTGATAGGCGTCATCTACGAGGCGCGGCCGAATGTCACATTCGATGTATTCGCCCTATGTTTCAAGGCCGGCAGCGCAGTGTTGCTGAAAGGTGGCCACGAGGCCGCCGACACAAACCGCGCAGCCATCGCCATAATCCGCGACACACTTGAGGGAGCCGGCATCACAGCCGATGCAGCTATCCTGCTGCCCGATGGCCGCGAAGCCACCGCGGCCCTGCTCGAAGCGCGCGATGCCGTAGACCTAATAATACCACGCGGTAGCCGCAGCCTCATCGACTATGTGCGCGAGCATAGCCGCGTACCGGTGATCGAGACCGGTGCCGGAGTGTGCCACACCTACTATCACAGTTCCGGAGATCTGGCCACCGCACGCGACATCGTGCGCAACGCCAAGACACGCAGGGTGAGTGTGTGCAATGCCCTCGACTGCCTCATCGTGGACCGCGACCGCCTGACCACCCTTCCGGCCCTGTGCTACGAACTCTCCGACTATGGCGTGCACATCTACGCTGATGAAGAGGCCTACAACGCCCTCGACGGGGCCTATCCGTTCCTGCACCACGCCACTGCCGAGGACTACGGCCGCGAATGGCTCGACTATAAGATGACCATAACGACCGTAGAAGGAATCGACGAGGCTATAGATTTCATAGCCCGCAACGGCTCACACCACAGCGAGTGCATCGTGGCCGAGAACCGCGAGGCCATAGCGCGCTTCCAGCGCGATGTGGATGCCGCATGCGTATATGCCAATGTGTCTACCGCGTTCACCGATGGCGGCCAATTCGGCTTCGGCGCAGAGATAGGCATAAGCACCCAGAAGCTGCACGCACGCGGACCGATGGCACTCCCGGAAATCACCACCTACAAATACCTCATCGCGGGCTCCGGCCAGATACGTTCCTGAGATCCCCCCCCTCGATGTGACGCACCCCATAACAGAAACTGCCTGACGCTCCTCAACCGGAGCATCAGGCAGTTTTTCTTTAACGCGGCCGGGCGCTTACATCTCCACTTCTACAACATTTGATGTGCCGGCGGGCTGAGCAGCAATCTCATTCCCTTCGACGGGATTGCCGTTGAGTGTAATGCTCTTCACGCCCTTCGATACATGGGATGTGTTGCGGACCACTATGCGGTAGTCGGCGCCACGGAACTTGCGGTTCACCTCAAAGCCATCCCAATCGGCAGGTATGCAAGGGTCTATCACAAGCCCATCGTAGGCGGGCTTGATACCGAAGATAAACTGAGTGATAGCATACCAGTTCCATGCGGCGGTTCCCGTGAGCCAGGAGTTCTTGGCCTCGCCGGGTTTAGCGGCATCTTTGCCGGCGGTCATCTGACAGTATACGTAGGGTTCCACCTTGTGCAGTTCGCTCTTATCCTCGAGATAGGCGGGGCATATCTTACGGTAGTACTCCCACGCGCGGTCGCCACGGCCAAGGACAGTCTCGCCGATAATTACCCACGGGTTGTTATGGGCGAATATGCCGGCATTCTCCTTGTAGCCGGCGGGATAGGTGGAGATCTCTCCGTACTCCATCACATACTCGGTGAATGCCGGGTTGTTGAGCACAATTCCATGCTCGCAGTCCAGACGCTCCTTCACGCTGTCGAGGGATTTTTCCACAAGACCATCCTCCAGACCTATGCCGGCCATGGTGCACCAGCCCTGGCTCTCGATGAATATCTGACCTTCCTTATTGACATGCGAGCCAACAGGACGACCGTAGTAATCATAGGCACGCAGGAACCAGTCGCCATCCCATCCATGCTTCTTCACAGCCTCGACCATCGCGTCCACATGGGCCTGTGCGCGGTCGGCTTCCTCATCCAGTCCCATGTGGCGGCACAGTTCCACATAATCTCTGCCGTATACCACAAACTGGCCGGCAATCATCAACGATTCGGCCTTGCTGCCTTCGGTTTTGTTTTCGGTGGTCTGGAACGACTCATTGGGATCCATGGAGAAACAGTTGAGATTCAGGCAGTCGTTCCAGTCGGCGCGGCCTATGAGCGGAAGCCCGTGCGGGCCGAGATTCTTCACCACGTGGTCGAAGCTCACACGCAGATGCTCCATCAGGCTTACCTCCGAGCCGGGCTGATTGTCAAATGGCACAGCTTCGTCAAGGATGGAGAAATCGCCGCTCTCCTTGATATAGGCTATTGTTCCGAATATTAGCCACATGGGATCGTCGTTGAATCCACCACCAATGTCGTTGTTGCCACGCTTGGTGAGAGGCTGATACTGGTGGTAGCATCCACCGTCGGGGAACTGCGTGGAAGCAATATCGATGATGCGTTCGCGGGCACGCTCCGGAATCTGATGTACGAAGCCCACAAGATCCTGATTGCTGTCGCGGAAGCCCATGCCTCGGCCGATACCGCTCTCAAAGAACGATGCCGAGCGCGAGAAGCAGAATGTGATCATGCACTGATACTGATTCCAGATGTTCACCATGCGGTCGAGGCGTTCGTCGCCGCTGCGCACAGCAAAGCGTTCCAGCAGGTCATCCCAATAGCTGCGCAATGCGTCGAAAGCTGCATCAACCTTGGCAGGAGTGTCGAAACGTGATATCATTTCGCGGGCCTGCTTTTTGTTGATCACGCCCTTGCTCTCCCACTTGTCGTCCTGGGGATTCTCCACATAGCCGAGCATAAATATGAGATCGCGGCTCTCGCCGGGCTGCAGGGTGATTTCGAAATAATGTGAGGCAATCGGCGACCATCCGTGGGCCACAGAATTGCGCGGGCGTCCCTCCATCACTGCGTCAGGCTCATCGAAACCGTTGTAAAGTCCGATGAATGTCTCGCGGTCGGTATCGAAACCGTCGACAGCAGCATTGACGCTGTAGAATGCATAGTGGTCCCGACGTTCTTTGTATTCCGTCTTGTGGTAGATCACAGATCCGTCCACCTCCACTTCGCCCGTGGAAAAATTGCGCTGGAAGTTCTCCATATCCGTGGCTGCATTCCACAGGCACCACTCCATGAAGGAAAAGAGCTTGAATGTCTTGGCGCGGTCGGTCTTATTGGTGAGCGTGAGTTTTGTCACCTCACAGTGCTCGCCGAGAGGCACAAAGAAAAGCGCACGCGCCTCCAGGCCATTTTTCTCGCCTTTGATGACGGTGTAGTTCATGCCGTGGCGGCATTCGTAGGCATCCAGCGGTGTCTTGGTGGGTTTCCATCCTGGATTCCACACAGTGCCGCCATCGTTGATATAAAAATAGCGACCGCCGGCATCCATGGGCACTCCGTTGTAGCGGTAGCGTGTGAGACGGCGGAATTTAGCGTCCTTATAGAAGCTGTACCCGCCGGCAGTATTACTGATTAATGAGAAAAAATCTTTGTTGCCGAGATAATTTATCCACGGCCAGGGCGTACGCGGATTTGTGATAACATATTCGCGTGCCTTGTCGTCGAAGTGTCCGTATTTCATCGATAAGTGTTTAGGTGGTGTTTTTCTATTGGCAAAGTTACACTATTTTTTCGTATGCCACCACATTAAGGCAATAAAAAGCGCTCCGGCCACCGAGGATGATGCGGTGCCGGAGCGCTTGTTAAAGAATGCGTGCGGGTGTGAAAGCCTTAGTCGGCGAGACCACGGTTGCGCAGGAGCGCCTCTACACCAGGTTCATGGCCGCGGAAACGCACGTAGAGTTCCATCGGATCGGCGCTGCCGCCCATTTCAAGGATGTTGGTTTTGAACGATTTGGCAGTTTCGGGATCAAAAATGCCTTTCTCCTTGAAGAGTTCGAAGCCGTCGGTATCGAGCACTTCCGCCCAAAGGTACGTATAGTAGCCGGAAGCATAGCCGTCGCTACCGAAGATATGCTTGAAGTAGGGCGAACGGTAGCGGAAAGTGAGTTCGGCAGGCATGCCCAGCTCATCGGCCACCTGCTTCTCAAAGGCGAGAACATCTATATCAGCCTCAGGATTGAGTTTGCCATACTGAAGATCGAGGAGCGCAGCGCCGGCAAGTTCGGCAGTTGCGAAGCCCTGATTGTGCGTGGCAGCGGCCTGCAATTTTGCGATGAGCTCGTCGGGAATCACCTCACCGGTCTTATAGTGGTGGGCATATGTGCGCAGCAGCTCGGGTTCCATAGCCCAGTGTTCGTGTATCTGCGAGGGCAGCTCCACAAAGTCGCGGTCCACATTGGTTCCGGCCTGCATCTTGTAGCGGGCGCGGGAAAGCATGCCGTGCAGTCCGTGGCCGAATTCATGGAACATCGTCTCCACCTCATCAAGCGTCAGCAGCGAGGGAAGTTCGGCGCTGGGAGGCGTAAAGTTGCCTACGTTGAAGATGACGGGACGCGACGAGGTGCCGTCGGGCTCGGTCCACGATCCTTTGAACTCGCTCATCCATGCTCCCTGGCGCTTGCTGGAGCGTGTGAAGTAGTCGGTCATGAACACAGCGATATGCTCGCCGGTGGCAGCATCGGTGACATCGTACACCTTCACTTCATCGTAATATTTGGGAGCATCCGGCATCTCCGTGAACTTGATGCCATAGAGGCGTTCGGCCATGCCGAATATGCCCTGACGCACGCTGTCCACTGCAAAATAGGCGCTCACCTGCGACTCGTCGAAGTCATATTTCTTCTGACGCACCTTCTCGGCATAGTAATAGTAGTCGTAGGGCGCAATGGTCACACCGGCACCTTCGGCATCGGCCACAGCCTGCATTTCGGCCACTTCCTCCTTGACCTTTGCCACAGCAGGTGTCCAGATCTGGCGCAGAAGACCTTCAGCGGCTTCAACACTGCCGGCCATGACATTGTCGGTCATATAGGAACCGAAATCCTTGAATCCGAGCAGGCCGGCCTTTTTTGCACGTGCCTGCAGAATCTTGTTGATCACAGGAAGATTGTTGTTGTCGCCTTCAGTGGCCTGGGTGGTATACCCTTCGTAGATACGGCGGCGAAGGTCGCGGTTCTCGGCAAACTGCAGTACGGGCAGGCGGCTGGGAGCATGGAGCGTGAACACCCATTTGCCTTCCAGGCCGCGCTTGGCTGCTTCTTCCGCTGCCACAGCCACTGTGCTTGCAGGCAGGCCGGCGAGGTCGGCCTCATTGTCGACAGTCACGGCAAACGAATTGGTGGCGTTGAGCAGGTTGCGGTTGAACTGCAGATAAAGGTCGGCAAGTTCGGCATTGATGCCCTTGAGTGTCTCCTTATCGGCGGGAGAAAGCAGGGCGCCGTTGCGGGTGAAATCTTTGTACATTTTCTCTACGGCCAGAAGCTGGTCAGAGGCCAGGCCGAGGCTGTCGCGACGGTCGTATAGATATTTGACACGCTCAAACAGCTTGTCGTTCATCATCATCTCATCGGCATGGGCCTGATAGGCAGGATAGAATTTTTCGGCTATCTCCATCATTTCAGGCGAGGAGTTGCTTTCTTCGAGTGCGGCGAAAACGAGCACCACACGATCAAGCACATCGCCGGTGCGGTCGAGTGCGAGAATGGTGTTGTCGAAAGTGGGCGTCGAGTCATTGTCGGTGATGGCCTTGATCTCGGCGTTGTGGCGACTGATGCCCTCTTCGAGAGCGGGCAGATAGTCGTCGTAGCTGATTTCTTCGAACGGCGGGATTTCGTACGGTGTGGAGTACTCCGCCAGGAACGGGTTCTCGTGCATTTTTTGCTTTGTGCAGCTTGTACCGGCGACAAGAGCTGCGGCCAAAAGCGCTGTTGTAAGACTGTGTTTCATCTTTTCCGGGTCGCGCTGCGCGCGATTTTTAAAGGTTATTATTATGTGATTGGTATTATGATTTGCTTTATTCCTCCCAATAGAATGTGGTGAGGAGTGGATAGTGGTCGGAGAAGCGCTTGTTTCCCCGACTGATATCGGCAGGACGCATCCGGCCTTTCCACAGCACGTGGTCTATACGGAAGTAAAAGCGGTTGTCGTTGTATGTCCAGGTGGGTCCGAAAGCCACCTCCGGCCATACCTCGCGCATGCCCGCTTCTGCCAGCGCATGAAGGGTATAGCAGCCCGGCACATCATTGAAATCGCCGCACACCACCACATTCTCTCCACCGTAGTATTCGATGTAGCGCTTGAGAGTGGCCGCCTGGGTGGCCCGCCGCATGGCCGCCACCTCAAGTTTGTAGAGCAGAGTGTTGCGCAATTCGTGCAGATCCTCGTCGGCACGCAGTTTGGTGAGATCGCGATACAGCGACTTGTCGCTGGCCGTAAGACTGTAGCTCTGCAGATGCACGCTGAACACAGCAAGGCGGTGGCCCTCAATTTCCACCACGTACCCACCGATATCACAATAATTGCCACGCTCGCGGGTGGTCACATCGAGATGTATGGGCGTAACGGGATACTTTGACAGGAATGTGAGCGCATAGCCTGAAAGGATGGCGTAAGGGTAGCGTTCATGCAGGCTGTCGAGCTGCGCCTTATACAGATGCCTGTCGGGCATCTGCTCCAGAACAGCCAGCTCCTGCAGACACACAATATCGGCATCCATGCGGAGGATATAGCTCAAGGTAGGATTGGTACGGTCGGGATAGCTTTCCGTACGGTCCCTGAGGTTGTACACATTATATGAAAGGAGTGTGAACACACGGTCGTGTGGCGTTCCGTCGGGAATCCCCTTCCCTATGTTGAGCGGGCAGGTGTCCCAGACCATAGGCCATGACGCGGCAAGGGCAACAATAGCCACCAACGCCGTCTTGCGCCACCGGATCAGATCCAGCACCAGAAGCATCACCGTCAGTGCAAGCCATCCCGGAAAAGTCAGCACCACCACGCCACATACGGGCCTTTCCAGTGGAGAAATCTCTCCGGAGTAGGCCGACACCACAAGGCCTATTCCCGCGACCATATTGGCCACGAGCATGCATGCATTGGCAATGCGCCTCCAGGGTGACAGCGGTTTATTCATTTCTTCACTTTATGGGACAACTGAAACAGACGCTCCCTGTCGCGGCGCGACAAGGATTCATAGCCCGAAGTCTTCACCTTATCGAGAAGATCGTCGAGTTCATCGTGGAGGGTACGCCGCGGTGCCGCCACTGTCCGGCGCCTCATGCGCTCCGTCCATCCGGCGGCAGCGCCGAAAGCGGCGCCTCCCAGATGAGCTGCTGCGGCACCTGCACCACCGGTGAATCCAAAGCAAAACAGCGCCACCATCACCAGCACCACCCATTTCATGCGCACACTGCCCACGAGCCAGAGCTGCAAGGGCATGTCGGGCAACTCGAATGCGACGGCGACAGCTACGGCAAGCACTGCCGCCGAAGCACCCGCAAGAGTGGCACCCGGCGCGCCAGGTACCATTGAATACCATATGATGAAGAAAGCGGCGCCGGCCAGTCCACCTCCGGCATATACAAATGCAAGGCGTTTCTGAGTGGCTACAGTAAGCATCAGACGCCCGAAGCAATACAGCCACAGCATGTTGAACAGAAGCTGAAGCACGCTTGCCTGGACAAACATATAACTCACCACGCACCACGGCTGGTGAAACAATTGTACGAGCGACGCAGGAAGCACCAGTGCGCGCGGCACACCGGCGCCCGAGAGCAATGCGCCTGCCGCGACACCGGCAAAAACGATCGCGTTTGCCGCGATGAGCGCATACAGCACATTGCCGCGCACCGCGCCCGCCACGCGGGAAACCAGATTGTCAGAAGAACCAATGGCCATTGAATGTGCCTTTTTTCTTCCAGTACAATATCATTATTATACCTACGAGCATGCCTCCGAGATGGGCGAAATGGGCCACATTATCGGCCACGCCTCCGAGCCCGTAGACTAGTTCCAGCACGCCATAGCCCACTACAAGCCACTTGGCCTTGACCGGAACAGGGATAAACCAGATGTACACCGGCTGATTCGGGAACAACATGCCGAATGCCAGAAGCACGCCGTAGATAGCACCGGATGCGCCCACGAGAGGCGTGTTGACAAGGGCATTGAGCGTGGCGGCTGTGGGATCGGCAAATGTGAGCCCCTGCTGCATGAGTTGCCAGCCCTGCGACACCACCTGCTCGGCGGCCATAGGCGGAAGCATAGCAGTGTACTTATGCACAAAAACGGCAGCGACGCCCATCTGTATCAGGCCGGCTCCCACACCACACGCCAGATAGTAGAAGAGGAAGCGCTGCGAACCCAGAGCGCGCTCGATGACACCGCCAAACATGAGCAGTGCGAACATATTAAAGAACAGGTGCGTGAATCCGCCATGCAAAAACAGATAGGTCACAAGCTGAAAAGGCATATAGCCGGGCGATGAGAAATAGTACATCGCACACCAGCGCGTGAGCGCATGGTCCACACCCGGCACAAGCGCCATCAGCGCCCACACCAGGATGCAGATTCCTGCCAGATTCTTTGTCACAGGCGGAATCCGCTGCAAAAATCCCGAAAGCATGTTCATATCCGTAGTTTGGCCGTAGGCCGTGGGTTAAAAGTTTAAGAGCTTGTTAAAAAACATTCACAGGCCGTTGAAGCCCGGAAATACAGGTGCAAAAGTACGAAAAAACGGGCGAAAGCGACTAAAAATGCCCTTTTGAAAGAAGAAAAATAATTTTTTTGTGTTTTTTTTAACAAAAATATACGCAATGTTCAGTTTTATACGTATATTTGCGGCACAGAAATACCAAACTTTAAAATATTATTTCCTATGAACAAGACTGAGCTTATCAACGCCATCGCCGAGAAAGCCAACCTGACCAAGGCCGATGCCAAGGCAGCACTCGACGCAACCACCGCAGCCATTGCAGAGGCTCTCGCAGCCAATGACAAAGTGGCCCTCGTAGGCTTCGGCACTTTCTCCGTAAGCGAAAAAGGCGAGCGTACAGGCATCAATCCCCGCACCAAAGAAGCTATCACCATCGCCGCACGCAAAGCCGTCAAGTTCAAAGCCGGCAGCGAGCTCACCGATGCCGTGAAATAAGTTTTCACGCCCCGCATCATGCGGCCGGCCCTCTGTTTCGGATGGGCCGGCCGCTTTTTTTATACGTATTGCTTTTTATACCAATAAAAGCGACAAATGGAGCAACATTATATTTCATTGTATTAAAATATGTTAGAATACGACATCGCTCTATCTTTTTCGCTTTTTTTTTCGGAAATTTGCAAAAAGAACCCCTTAGGAAAGAACGGTTCTATCCATTATTGTTGCATTTCTATTATTATGTATAGTAAGATACTTCTTGCCGTCGCGCTTGCCATGGGCGCTACTGCATCGGCACAGACCGCTCTGTCTCTCGACCAGTGCATAGGAATAGCTCTCAGCGAGAGCCCGGTTGTGCAAGTGGCCGACATGGAGATCACCCGTATGGATTACTCGAGAGGAGAAACACTCTCGCAACTTTTCCCACAGGTGAATTTCGGAGCCAACTACTCCCGAATGCTCGCCAAACAGGTGATGTACATGAACATGGATGGTTTCGGCTCTGCGGGCTCCGACCCCGACACCGATGATGCCTCCGGGGAAACCTCCAAGGCACGCAAAGGAGCCGGCAACGAAAACGGTATCAAGATGGGCCTGGACAACAGCTACCAGATAGGCTTCTCGGCCTCTGTTCCGCTGATTGCTCCACAGCTGTGGAAATCGCTGAAACTAAGCGACACGCAGATTCTCCAATCGGTGGAGCAGGCCCGGGCTTCGCGCCTCGACCTTGTAAACCAGGTAAAGGATGCCTACTATGCCCTTATGCTCGCCAACGACTCCCGCGCCGTGGTTCAGGAAAGCTACGACATGGCTTCCCTCACCCACGACATCTACACCAAGCAGTTTGCAGCCGGAGCGGCTTCCGACTACGATGTGCTCCGCACATCCGTGGCCATGAAAAATATAGAGCCCGAACTGCTGCAGGCCGATATCGCTATCAAACAGGCTCGCCTGCAATTGCTCGTGCTGATGGGGGTGGAGCCGGATTTCCCGCTGGAGATCTCCGGTCGCCTTTCCGATTACAAAGACACCATGTTTGAAGAGACCATGCTGCTCGACAGCGACTTCTCGCAAAACAGCAGCCTCGTGCAGAACTGCATTCAGACACGTATGCTGCGCGATGCCCTCGATGTGCAGCGCATGGCATGGCTCCCCACTCTCTCCGCCAGCATCAACTACTACTGGAACTCCAACAGCAACGGCTCTCCCTTCAAGAACTTCCGCTGGAGCAACTCCTCCACCTTCGGCCTGTCGCTGTCGATGCCGCTGCTCACCGGCGGCGCACGCCTCAGCCGCCAGCGCCAAGCAAAAGTGCAACTCATAGAATCGGAGCTGCAGCGCGAGAATCTGGAGCACAGCGTGGGAATGCAAGTAGACCTTGCCATCGACAATATCCGCCGCAACGTGCGTCAGATTTCCTCATCGGCCGAAAGTGTGGCCGAAGCCGAACGCGCCCACGATATCATGGAACGCTCCTTCGCTATCGGAGCTGCGAGCTATCTTGACCTGCGTGACAGCGAACTCGCCCTCACACGCTCACGCCTGGCCTACTACCAGAGCATCTACAACTACCTCGTGGCCAACAGCCAGCTCGAACTGCTGCGCGGCACCGCACCTATCGACCAATACAAATCCATCCGCTAACAACGTCACAACACCAGCATATGTCTCCCTACGCTTTCATCAGTAACTGCTTCGCAGCCGCCGGCGCATGCCTGATTCTTGCATCATGCGGCAACACCGAAAACACAGCAGCCCCCGTCGACGAGGAGCTGCCTAAAGTGGAAATCGACCTCGCCATCACACGCGACGTCCCGCAGCAGAAAGAATACACCGCCACAGTCGAGGCCTACAATGTCAACAACATCTCCCCCGCATCGCCCAACCGCATCAAGACAATAGCCGTGGAAGTGGGCGATCCGGTGCGGCGCGGACAGACACTCGTAACTCTCGACCGAGCCAATCTCGACCAGCTGAAAATCAATCTTGACCAGATAGAACGCGAATACAACCGCGCCACCACTCTGCTCGAAATTGGCGCGGGCACACAACAGTCGGTAGACCAGCTCAAGGCACAGCTCGATGCCGCGCGCACACAGTATGCCAACGCTCAGGAAAACACCATACTGGTATCGCCGGTCAGCGGTGTCGTCACCGCCCGCAATTACGATCCGGGCGATATGACAGGCACACAGCCCGTGCTCACCGTAGGCCAGCTTTCGCCCATAGTGAAGGTGATAATCAACGCCTCGGAATCCGACCTCACAAAAATATCGCGCGGCAAGCAGGTGAACATCAGTTTCGACGCACTCCCCGACGAAACATTCGAGGGTACGGTGGCTCGTGTCTATCCCGCCATCGATCCTACCACCCGCACTTTCGAGGCGGAGATTCAGATCAAAAACCCGGGCGAACGCCTTCGCCCCGGAATGTTTGCCCGCGTGGAAATAGACCATGGCGCTATCAACCGGGTGGTTGTGCCCGACCGTGCCGTTGTCAAGCAGACCGGTAGCGGCAACC
Organism: uncultured Muribaculaceae bacterium; assembly: GCA_910578095.1. Classification (GTDB taxonomy): domain Bacteria; phylum Bacteroidota; class Bacteroidia; order Bacteroidales; family Muribaculaceae; genus CAG-873. The sequence goes on from CAJTOZ010000002.1 coordinate 102,252, forward strand.
GCTATGTCTACGTGCTGAACGGTGGCACCGTCAGCTACAACCGCGTGGAGCTGGGCCGACGTCTCGGAGACACATACGAACTGATCAGCGGCGTCAACGACGGCGACACTGTGGTGGTGGGAGGACAATCCCGCCTTGCCGACGGCATAGCAGTGGAAGTGATAGCCAACAACTAAGTTATACCCACCCCAATTCATAACGATATATGAGTCTGTATGGCAGCGCGGTAAAACGTCCCATCATGACCACCCTCTGCTTTGTGGCAGTGGTGATACTGGGTCTTTTCTCGCTCAACACCCTCCCCATCGACCTCTATCCGGACGTCGAGACCAACACCCTGATGGTGATGACCAGCTATCAGGGAGCAAGCGCCCAGGATATAGAACAAAATGTCACGCGCCCGCTTGAAAATGTGCTTAATTCAGTCAACGACCTCAAGCACATCACATCCAAGAGCCGCGAGGGCATTTCCGTGATCACACTCGAATTTGAGTACGGAAAAGACATTGACGTGCTCACCAATGATGTGCGCGACAAGCTCGACCTTGTGTCGTCATCGCTACCCGACGATGCCGAGAACCCCACTATCTTCAAGTTCTCCTCCGACATGATTCCCATCGTCATGCTCTCCGTGCAAGCATCCGAGAGCATGCCGGGTCTGTACAAAATTCTCGACGATGCCGTGGCCAACCCCCTCGCACGCATCAACGGTGTCGGCTCTGTCAGCATATCGGGTGCGCCCAAGCGAGAGATCCACATCTATGCCGACCCCGCGCGCCTCGAGGCCTACGGCCTGTCGATAGAACAGATCTCCTCAGTAGTGGCCGCTGAAAACCGCAATATCCCCGGCGGATCCTTCGACATCGGCTCCGACACATATTCGCTGCGAGTGCAAGGCGAATTCACCTCATCGGATCAGATGGCCGACATAGTGGTGGGCTCGCGCGACGGACGCAACATCTACCTGCGCGACGTGGCACGGATCGACGACTCCCTGGAGGAACGCGCACAGCAGACCTATAACGACGGAGTGAAGGGTGCCATGATAATCATCCAGAAACAAAGCGGCGCCAACTCCGTAGAGATATCCAACAAGGTGCTCGCCATGCTGCCGTCTATCCAGAAGCGCCTGCCCTCCGACGTGCAACTCGGCATCATCGTCGACACTTCCGACAATATCCGCAACACCATTGCCTCGCTCGTGGAGACTGTGCTCTACGCGCTGCTGTTTGTCGTCATAGTGGTATTCTTCTTCCTCGGCCGTTGGCGCGCCACCCTCATCATCACCATCACTATCCCTATCTCGCTGATAGCGTCGTTCATCTACCTGGCTATCACCGGCAACTCGCTCAACATCGTGTCGCTCTCGGCCTTGTCCATATCCATCGGTATGGTGGTCGACGATGCCATTGTCGTGCTTGAAAACGTCACTACCCACATCGAGCGAGGTTCCGACCCGAAACAGGCAGCCGTTCACGGCACCAACGAGGTGGCGATAAGCGTTGTGGCTTCCACACTCACCCTGATAGCGGTGTTCTTCCCCCTCACCCTTGTCACCGGCATGACCGGCGTGCTGTTCCGCCAGCTGGGCTGGATGGTCACAATCATGATGATCATCTCCACAGTGTGCGCGCTGTCCCTCACCCCCATGCTGTGCAGCCTGCTGCTGCGCCGCACCACCACGCACGGCCGGCTCTACAACCTCCTGTTCACACCCATCAACCGCGGCCTCGATGCTTTCGACCGCGGCTACGGATGGCTGCTGACATGGGTGGTTTCGCACAAACTGATCACAGCTATCGTGTGTCTCGGCACTTTCTTCGGTTCCCTCGGCCTGCTCAAGCATGTGGGCACGGAATTCTTCCCCACGGCCGACGATGCCCGCCTCAGCGTGAGCCTCGAACTGCCCATCGGAACACGCGTTGAGATAGCCCAGGAACTCACCGGACGCCTTGTCGAGGAATGGCGCGAGAAGTATCCGGAGATAAAGGTGATCAACTACACCACCGGCTCCGCCGACAGCGACAACACATTTGCCTCGTTGCGCGACAACGGTCCGCACATCATCTCCATGAACATACGTCTCACCGACCCCGGCGAGCGTGAGCGCGGCATCACCGAGATCGCAGCCGGCATGCGCCGCGACCTCAAGAACTACCCTCAGTACAAAAAGGCACAGGTGCAGGTGGGCGGCGGCCAGGGTATGGCAGGACAGGCCACCATCGACTACGAGATCTACGGCTACGACTTCACCCTCACCGACACTGTGGCGCAACGCCTCAAAACCATGCTCGAGAGTATCCCCGGCACAGCCGACGTGTTCATTTCCCGCTCCGACTATCAGCCGGAATACCAGGTGGATTTCGACCGCGAGAAACTGGCCATATACGGCCTCAACCTCCAGACAGCCGCCACGTATCTGCGCAACCGCATCAACGGAGCCACCGCATCGCGCTTCCGCGAGGACGGCGAGGAATACGATATCAAGGTGATGTACGACCCGGCACACCGCCAGTCCATAGAGGATATCGAGAATATCCTCATCTACAACTCGGCAGGCAAGGGCGTACGCCTCAGCGATGTGGGCACCGTGGTGGAACGCGCCACCCCTCCCACCATCGAGCGTAAGGACCGCGAGCGCATAGTCACCGTCAAGACCACCGTGCAGGATGTGCCCATGAGCCAGATCGTGGAGGCATCGCAGGCCCGGCTCGACAAAATGGATATCCCGCAGGGCGTGTCCATCTCCCTAAGCGGTAGCTACGAGGATCAGCAGGACTCGTTCCGCGACCTCCTCACCCTCGCCGTGCTCATCATTATCCTCGTATACATTGTGATGGCCGCCCAGTTCGAGAGCTACACCTACCCCGCCATCATCATGACCTCGCTGATGTTTGCATTCTCCGGTGTATTCATAATCCTTTGGCTCTCCGGCCACACCCTCAATGTGATGAGTATGATCGGTGCCATCATGCTCATAGGCATAGTAGTGAAAAACGGTATCGTGCTCATCGACTATATCACTCTCAACCGCGAGCGCGGCATGAGCATACGCCGCGCCGTGATCCTCGGCGGCGAATCCCGTCTGCGTCCTGTTGTCATGACTACACTCACCACCATCCTCGGCATGGTGCCGATGGCCATAGGCACGGGACAAGGCGCTGAAATGTGGCGCCCGATGGGTACGGCCGTGATCGGAGGTCTGACATTCTCCACTATCCTCACCCTGCTGTTTGTGCCGATGCTCTACTGCGTATTTGCATACAACGGCGTGAAAAACCAGCGAAAAAAATTACGTAAAACCCTCAACGCCACAAAATGAAAACCGTATTCATCTCCTTCGATCAGGCCCACCGCGAGCGCATAATCGACATTCTCGACCGCTCCGGTTGCCGCGGATTCACATCCTGGGCCACAGTGGAAGGCCGCGGCAGCGTGGACGGCGAACCGCACTACGGCAGCCATGCGTGGCCTTCGATGGCCTCAGCCATACTCACCGTAGTGGCCGACGAACGCGTGGAGCCCCTGCTCGCACGCCTCCGCTCGCTTGATGCCGAGCGTCCGAAGCTCGGGCTACGGGCCTTCGTATGGAACGTAGAGCAGTCAATCTGACATCTTCTCCGCAAACATAAGATACCCCGCCGGTCACATCCGACCCGCGGGGTATCTTATAATATAAAGAAAAAGAGGTGCTCTCACGAGTGCCTCCTTTCCCATTCATCACATTATGCTTAGTTTTGAGTGCTATCTTCAGAGGATGTCTGAACATTGCAATCAATGCAGAGCAACCTCTTTGCGTCAGTATCTTGACTCAACTACGTCCCAGTCAACGATATTCCACAGATTGCGGAGATAATCGGCACGTAGGTTCTTGTAATCTATATAATAGGCGTGTTCCCACACATCGAATGTGAGCAACGGCGTCAGCCCGTCGCGCAGCGGATTCTGCGCATTGCTGCCTTGGGTGATGACAAGTTTGCCGTCGTTGTCGCGCGAAAGCCACACCCAGCCTGAGCCAAACAGCCCGGCGCCGGCTTCTACAAAAGCTTCTTTGAATTTCTCGAACGACCCGAAATCGCGGTCGATGGCTTTACGCAATTCTCCACCGGGCTCACGGGAGCCGTCGGGCGAAAATGTAAAGAAGTAAAAGATGTGGTTCCATGCCTGCGAGGCATTGTTGAAGAGAGGTCCGTCGGCCTCCTCGATAATGTCCTCAAGCTCGGCATCCTCATATTTAGTACCCTTTATCAGGCGATTGAGGTTGTCAATATAGGCCTTCTCGTGCTTGCCGTAATGGTAGCCGATAGTCTCGGCGCTTATCACAGGCTCGAGAGCATTTTCAGCATAGGGAAGTGTTGGTTGTTCGTATGTCATATCGCTATGGAAGTTTTATCGGTTTGTTTACCAATAAAACATCCATAGCGGCGTTGGGTTCAGCATTTATAGCTTTTTGACAAGCGTTAATGTCAATTGTTAAAAAAACAGCCCATCAATATTTGAGAAGCGTGGCAAGAGCGGCGTGATAATCGCGCTCGGCAGCAGCCTGCGCCAGATTTGCCTCAAGGAAGAAGTTGAGCTCCTGCACATAAGTGAGAACACTTATCTGCCCGCCATCAAGCGACTTGCGTAGCAGCATGGCGTAGTCGGCACCGCCCACGGCCTCGCTGTAGCGCTCCACACGCTGTCCGAGCTCCGCCACACGGCGGCGTGCATCGTCAAAACGCGATGTATTCTCGGCCATAGCTGATGCCGCAAGCATATCAGCGGCCTCGGCTTCGGCACGGGCGGCTGCACGCGCCCGGCCGCTACCCCATGCAGGAAGAGATATGGAGGCACTGATGCCATTGAAATGATGGCCACCTTCAAATTGATGGCGATAGCCTATAGAGAAACCCGGCAACATGCTGCGTGAGGCCACGCGCGCACGGCTTGCCGCCGCTTCGGCCTCGGCCTTGGCGGCAAGCACCGCCGGAGCCGACTGCCAACGAGCCTTGGCTGCCGTATAGTCGGGCTCGACATCGGGATAGCCGAGTTGTTCCGGCACATCGCCGTCATACGCCATGGCACGCAGAGAGGCCACCGCTGCCGCCCGGTCGAGCTCGGCCTGCTGCAGGCGCTGCTCGATATCGAGACTTTCTATCTGAAGCTTGCGCACATCCAGAATCGTAGCTTGCCCGTGGTCAAGAGCGCGTGTGGTGAACCGCAGCAGATCCTGCACATTGCCATAAATCTCGGATATTATGGCTGCTGAACGCCGCGCAGCCACAAGATCGATAAGTGCCAGTTTCGCCGCAAGAGTCTGTTCTGCAAGCTCTGCGCTCGCAAGTTGCGCGAAGGCGTTGCCGGAAGCGCGGCGCTCGGCGCGTCGGGCTGCATATACTCCGGGCCAATCAAACGACTGGCTTACGCCGGCACCCCAGCGGTTGTCGCCGCCGGGTCCCCACAGATGTTCTCCTTCTATCTCCGGTCCAGGCAGCATGCCCTCGGCCTGGAGGCTCATGCTTGCGGCGTTCAGTTCCCGGCTACGGGCGGTGTAGGCCGGATTTGAGGAGGCAATGCTCACGGCAAGGGAATCGAGCGACGCACCATGTGCGATGATGGTAGCGGCAAGAGCAGCTATGGTTGTTATTGTCTTTTTCATTTCTTCCTGCGGTTGATAATTTGATAAAGTACAGGCACCACATAGGCGTTGAGCACGGTCGACGATGCCAGGCCGCCGAGAATCACAATGGCCAGCGGGGCCTGGATCTCGTTGCCGGGAGCATCGGCGTTTACAGCCAGAGGAATCAGAGCCAGCGCCGATGTCAACGCCGTCATTATGATGGGCAACAGACGGTCGGTAGAGCCACGGCGCACGCGCTCCTCCACCCCTACGCCTTCCTGGGCCAGATGGTTGTAGCGACTTATGAGCAACATACCGTTGCGGGTGGCAATACCCATCAGAGAGATAAAGCCTATGATGGCGGGAATATTCAGCTCCGAGCCTGTGCACACGAGAATGAACACTGCGCCGATAAGCGCCAGGGGCATGTTGATCAGGATCACAAGCGACTGCCGCACATCGCGGAACTCTCCATACAGCAGCATGAAGATGATGAGAAGGGCCACGAGAGATGTCCACATCAGCGTGGACGAGGCGCGGGCCTCGCTCTCAAACTGTCCGCCATAGCTTATGGCGTATCCCTGCGGAAGTTCGAGCTGCTCAGCTGCCAGACGCCGAAGGTCCTCGACAGCACCGCGCAGATCCCGGCCTTCCACATTGGCACTCACGATGATGCGGCGCTGCACATTCTCGCGATTCACCGTTCCGGGGCCGGAAGAAGTGCGCACTTCAGCCACAGCACTCAGCGGCACACGACCGGCAGGTGTATCGATCATAAGGTCGGCGATGCTCTGAAGATCAGACCGGTACTCGGGATCGAGCACCACCACCACATCGTATGGCACGCCGCCGTCGTAGACCTGCGACACAGTGGCTCCTCCAAGGGCCACTTCGATCACACGCCGCAGATCAGGCATGCGCACGCCATAGCGCGCCATCATCTCTCGGCGAGGCTTTATCATAAGTTCGGGACGCTCCACGAGCTGCTCCACATTCACGTCCACCACACCCGGCACCGTGCGCGCCAAGGCCTGAAGGCGTGTGCCGAGCGAATGAAGCCGCTGGAGATCGTCGCCGAATATCTTCACGGCTATCTGAGCCTCCGTTCCGCTGAGCATCGCGTCGATACGGTGGCTTATGGGCTGACCTATCTCCACATTCACGCCAGGGAGCGCGCCCAGTTTTTCGCGCAGCTCACGGGCCACTTCGCCACGCGTGCGGCCGCTGTTTTCCAGACTGTAAGGCGCCTCGATCTCGCTCACATTCACTCCCAGCGAATGCTCGTCGAGCTCGGCACGGCCTGTCTTGCGTGCCACGGTGCGTATTTCAGGCACGCTGAGTATGATACGTTCGGCCTCGCGCCCCAGACGATCGCTCTCATCCAGCGATATGCCTGGCAGCGTGGACACGTTGATGGTGAAGGAGCCTTCGTTGAAGATGGGCAGGAAGCTGCGCCCGAGAGTGAAGAACAGCCCCAATGCCACTGCAAACATCACGCCGGTGATGCCGAGCACCAGACGCGGGCGCTTAAGAGCCGCAGCCAGCGAGCGGCCGTAGGCCTTTTTGAGAGCGGCCGATGTGCGGGGTTCGGCAGCCATCTTCTCTTCCTGCTTCGGCGAGCCGAGCAAGTAGGCACACAGCACCGGAGTGAGCGTAAGAGCCACCACTGTCGACGCTGCCAGCGCCACAATGAAGGCCACACCCAGGGGTATGAGCATGCGGCCCTCGATACCGCTCAGGAAGAACAAAGGCAGGAATGCAGCCACGATTATGAGCGTGGAATTGAGAATGGGCATGCGCACTTCCGCCGACGCATGGAACACCACATCCGTTACGCTTTTACGCTCGCCCGGAGGCAAAGCCCTGTTTTCACGCAGGCGCTTGTACACATTTTCCACATCCACTATAGCGTCGTCCACCAGCGAGCCTATCGCGATGGCGATGCCGCCGAGGCTCATAGTGTTGATGCCGAATCCCATGAAATGCAGCAGCACCACACTGGTGATTATGGACAGCGGCAGGGCCACGAGGCTCACTATAGTGGTGCGCAGGTTCATGAGAAAGAAGAACAGCACTATCACCACAAACAGCGCGCCCTCGAGCAGAGCCTCCTGAAGATTGCCGATAGAGCGTGAGATGAAATCGCTCTGACGGAATATATCGGTGGCCATGTGAATGTCGGCAGGTAGCGTGGGACGCATTTCGGCCAGCGCTTTCTCGATGCGGTCGGTCAATTCGATAGTACCCTCGTCGGGTTGCTTGGCCACAGTGATAATCACGGCCGGTTTTGCCTCTACGGAGGCGCAGCCGAATCGCGGCTGCGCGCCTGCTATTTCCACCCGGGCCACATCGGCCAGCGTCACTATTCCGCGCTCATCGGCACGGACCACGGCCATGGACAGTTCGTCGGTATCGGCAGTGCGAAGTGCTCCTTTTATAATATATTCATTGCCGAAATCATTCACTATGCCGCCGGAAGCATTGTCGTTGAAACTCTCGGCAGCTTCCATCACTTCGGCAAGCGTGACACCCATGGCAGCCATGCGCTCCGGCAAAAGCTGCACGCGATATTCGCGCAGATCGCCGCCTATCACACTGACCTGGCTCACGCCACCCATGGCAAGCAGCCGCGGGCGTATCACCTTTTCAGCCAGAGTGCGCAGTTCCAGCAGCGATGTGGTGTCTGCGGTAAGTCCCACAATCAGCATCTCGCCGAGAATGGAAGATCGCGGACCCAGCACCGGAGTAGCCACACCTGCAGGGAGCGCCTCCGCCACCGTGCCGAGGCGTTCAGTCACTATCTGCCGTGCCTGATATACGTCGGTACTCCAGTCAAACTCTACCCACACGACGGAAAATCCCGTAGTGCTGGTGGAGCGCACACGGCGCACTCCGGAGGCGCCGTTGACAGCTGTCTCAATGGGGTATGTCACCATCATCTCCACCTCTTCTGGAGCATAGCCGGGAGCTTCGGTCATCACCACCACCGTGGGAGCGTTCAGATCGGGAAAGATATCTACTTCCGTGCGCAGCAGCGTAGCCACTCCTCCTGTGAGTATCGCTATTGCGAGCACAATCACCACCAGGCGGTTGTGCAGCGACCAATGTATTATCTTATTCAGCATCGGGAGTCCTTTTAATGGTTATGGCTGTGCCCTTCGGGGATAACACCTGAATTCTCGGCGAGGCGCACGGCTGTCACACCGGCAGTCACAACCGTTTCGCCTCCGTGAAGGCCTTCGGTCACTACCACGCGCATGCCGTCTGAAGCGCCGAGGCGCACCGGAAGCTTGTCATAACAATCCTCATCAAGGCGCACATACACGAAATAGCCGCCTTGCTGCTCGGACACCGACGAGCGGGGCACACTTATCACGGGCGTTCCCTCGCCGGCCGATGTCAGCCACGCGTCTACGGCCACCCCGGGAGCGAGCGTACCGTCGTTGCTGAACTCAAAATAAACCGGCACATAGCCCGGCATGGAAGCTTTCACCGACGGAGCGGTGGCCACACGCCGTGCGTTGAGCGCCACCACCTGCTCGGAACCCGGCACACGCACGTTCACACCATTCACTTCGGCAAGACGTCCGCGCAGACGCTCCGGCACATCCACCTGCAGCACGAGATGGCGAGCCGACGAAATTGAGGCTATGGGCGCACCGGCCTCAACGTACTGTCCCTGCGCCACATCAAGAGATGTCAGCGTGCCGCCCACGGGGGCCACCGCACGGCCTCCGGCCGCACGCGAGCTATACGCGGCGCGGGCGCTTTCATAAGTGGCCCGGGCAGCGTTGTACACATCGTCGGTCACAAGCCGGTCGGCGTGCAGAGGCTCCAGCCTGTCGAGCTCGCGCTTGGCGGCATCCAGGGCTGCTTTTGCGGCCGCGTTGCTGTCGCCTCCGGCCACAGCCTGCGCGTTTACTGTCGCCACCACAGCTCCCGCACGCACATTGGCGCCCGGCAATATACCGGATGAAAAATGCACCGTACCGGCCACGGGGGCCACCACCACACCTATTCCGTCGGCGGCATCAAGCACCGTGCCGGTGGCGCGTACAGTCGACGCCAAGGGGGCGGCCGACACTGTTTCCACCGTCACGCCGAAACGCTCTGCCATCTCGGGTGCCAGCACTATCTCGCCTCCGGCATGCTCCTCGGCCGAGGCTTCGGCCGCTTTCCCTTCCTCGTGGTCGTGGTTATGTCCTTCATGCGAATGGGCATGCGCCTCATGATCGTGATTGTGATGATGATGGTGCTTCAGCTCGTCGTCTGAATTGTTGCTGCGGCATCCGGCCATCAGGGCAACCGACGCGCACGCGCAGATGAGTATATTTGCAAATTGGTTCATGGCTTTAATTTTTTTGCAAAGATACTTATATATATATGCAACTTGATTGCAAAGTGGGCGATAACAATCCGTAAGTAACAAATCGAATAAAAAAAGCATCTTTTTTGAGCAGATTATTATGTTTAACAACATAATTTATAAAGATACCCATAAAACACCCTCCATTTTTTGCTTACGAATCGAAATTTTACAGCTCGTTTAGCTTATGCTTTGTAAATTTATCACCCGACAGAGGCTAAAAGACGTAATTTATCATCATCCTCGCCCCCTCCGGCTTCAAGCCCATCGCGCATGGCGCATCACAGGCCCGTTTGCACGATATTTCTTTTTTTACTAATTTTGTATCGGGAAATAAAAAACACAGCAAGAGATTGCTTTCTTTTCATGAGTAATATGGAATAGACACTTAATTAATATCAACACTATGTGTACGACGCAAGGGGGATTCGTGAGAACCCCCCTTGCTCGTTACAGGAGCCTGCCGTCAGAACGAGAACTGGCACATGGCACCGATGCGCCGCGATGAACGGGCATAGCCATCATAGTTGCAACGCAGACCCCAGTCGAATTCCACGCCGGCCTGGATACGGGGGGTGAGATTCCAGAACAGGTTGGCCGCAGCCCATAGACCGTATTTATATTCCGAGCCCGCCACGGGATGGTCGGCATACAGACGCGACTGGCTGAAAGAGGCACTCACGAAAAGATTGTGCCGGAAGTTGTACTGCACGCCCACATTGTAGCCCAGCGAAGCGGGAGCATACATGTGTCCCGGCGAATCGCTGTTGTCTATCAGGTCGTAGGCACCGCACAGCAGATCGCCGCCAAGGCTCGATGTGCCGCGTCCATAGTTGAGCGTGGCATACAAAGTAAGAGGCTCGACAGGATGGCCGGTGCCGCTCAGAAGCACTCCCCACCCCGCAGTGCGGTGGATCTTATCGGCGGAAATGTCGCGATAGCCCAACGAACGCACCGTGCCGCTCAGGCGCACATGCGACGATGGTCCCCATGCATACTGTACAAAGGCGGCCCCGTCGGGACACACGGAGTTGACCGTGGCCGTTGTTGTGCCGTCGGCCCCGATCTGAGGAGAAGGAGCTTCTACGGAAGCTGCCACGGTCCAGCCTTTGCCGACCGAACGCATATAGCGCAGCAGTACAGCTGTGTTTGATATCTTGTTATTTGCGCCCTGCGCATCGATCACTGGCGACAGTGCGGCAGGATCGCCGAAGGTGGACGCGGCGTAGCCGATGGTGAAATCCCTCACCACCGCATAAGCCTTTTTCAGGCGGAAGCCCACATGCTCATAACCGTTGAAATTTCCTTCAATATACACCTGATAGTGGCCAAGCATCTTGTTGCGGCCAAGCACACGGAAAAACAGCGCCGTACCTGCCGGTGTGGAGCCGAGACGCTTGTCGCCCCCCGCCTGCGGGGACATAGGTATGAGATATGGAGCGAAACCGTTGGCAGGAATCACATTCCCGATATCATACCATCCGCGCATACGCACGCAACCTCCTATGCCCATGGCCAGCTGGGCATCCTTGCTCATGAACATGAAATAAGGCGCCTCGGGATCCTGAAAGCCTCTGAACTGGTCGTAGTAGTACTGGGCTATGATCTTGTTTATGCTGTCCACCTGCTGCGGTGTGTAGCGGGAGCCGCCCATCTCAAAGTACATGGCATGAGAGGCTACCGAATCCCTATGGGCATCGACCAGGCTCTGTGCACGCGACACCGCCGGCAGCAACACGGCGGCGAGCAACGGAAGAAGTACGCGTATTTTCATTATGTGCGATGTTGTAATGTGATGATATGCCATTATAACATCGTAGCCATGGAAATGGTTTTACCAACCCCCGTATACAAAATTCCGCACGCCAACCGAAGCTGCCGTGCGGGATTTAAAGATCGGGAAGAGTGTTGTGATTGTGTTTTTGCAATTATAGTATCTTCCGCGTTTAGGATTGTGCAAAGTTACTGATAATTAGCAAGACATCTACCCCCCCCCGTTAAAATTTGTTAAATCAAGATTTAAGCCGCAGAAATTGCCGGGAATTGGCAAACGTTGTCTGAGCCACTTCTTGCTGCGCCACGCCGAGCGCCTGTGCCACCTTCGCAGCCGTGAACGTGATGAAGGCGCTTTCGTTCCGCTTGCCACGGTGGGGCACCGGAGCAAGGTACGGAGCATCGGTTTCGAGCAGCAACCGGTCCATGGTTATAGCCGGAAGAGCATCGGCCACTTTGCAGTTCTTGAATGTCACTATGCCGTTGATACCGAAGTACCAGTCGTCGCCGAGAGCGCGGCGCACAGCATCCACATCGGCTTCCGTGCCGCCGAAGCTGTGCATCACCCCTCGCGCGCCCCGCACTCCGGAAAGCACCTCGAGCGTCTCGGCGAGCGCTTCACGGCAATGTATCACAAGCGGCAGATCGAGTTCGACGGCCCGGAGCGCCTGCATCTCGAGTGCCTGCATCTGCTCGTCGCGGAACGTGCGGTCCCAATACAAGTCCATCCCCACCTCTCCGATGGCCACATCAGTAGCGGCCACTGCGTCGAGAGCCTGCGCCACATCATCGCGCCACGACGCGCCGACCTCGGTAGGGTGAAGCCCCATCGCCGCATATACCCGGCCCGGGCAGCGCTCCTGCAACGACCGCAGCGGCGCAATGGTAGAGAGGTCCACGTTGGGCATAAGCATAGCCTCCACGCCCGCCTCCACAGCACGGGCCACGGCCGCTTCGCCGCCGCCGTCGGCATCAAAATCGGAAAGATACAGATGGGTGTGCGTATCGAAAAGAGCCATATCTCAGAGCTTGCGCGACGCCATGCGGTCTACTGTCTCAATAAAGAATTCCCGCAACTGCGGCTCGGCGAGTTGCGCCTTGTCGAGCGCAGCGATGGCCAGTGCGTGGTGCTCTGCGGCAGCGGCATCGCATCGGTCGCCCACACGCAGCCGCTCATACAGGCGCGTCACCTGGCGTATCTTCTCGGCCGGCTCCAGGTCCTCGTCCAAAATGGCATCCAGTTCGCCATGGCTCTCGCGTCGGGCCGTGATGAGCATCCACGTCTTTTTCTCGTTCACGATATCACCGCCTATGGGCTTACCGAACGTAGCCGCATCGCCGAAGGTGTCGAGCCAGTCGTCGCGCAGCTGAAATGCTATGCCCAGTTCCATGCCGTATTCATAAAGAGCATCCGCCGTGGCCTTGTCAGCGCCTCCTATCATAGCACCGATGCGACATGCCGAAGCCAGCAGGGCACCGGTCTTCAGGCGTATCATTTCAAAATACTCGTCAATGGTGGCATTACGGTGTTCAAACTCCGTGTCGAGTTGCTGTCCCTCGTAGACGCGCAAGGCCATATCATTGAACTCCGACATCACGGCACGCGCCACTCCCTCGGGCACACGCTCCATCAGCTGCGATGCGAGGGTGAGCATGGCATCGCCGCTGAGTATCGCCTGATTGTTGCCGAAGCGGGCGGCCACGCTCGGACGCCCGCGGCGCGTATCGGAGTTGTCCATGATATCGTCGTGCACAAGCGTGAAGTTGTGAAACATCTCCAGCCCGAGCGCGGCGTCAACGGCATCGTCGGCACTGCCGCCGCATGCGCGGCATGCCTGCACGGCCAGCAACGGGCGCAACCGCTTGCCACCGCCCTCGAGGGCATAGCGCACCGGCTCGTAAAGCCCGCGGGCGCGCTCAGGAAGCTCAATCGACGCAAGGCGCCGCTCTATCATCTCACTTATTTCTTTGGTATCGGCCATATCTATGTCAGTTTATTTGCAAAGGTACAATTATTTTCGGGATTGACCGCGGATGACGACGCAAAGAGAATCACACAGGGGCAGGCAATCCGGCGTTAACATATATTATGTGCGCGGCTCTTATATTTTTTATTAATTTTGTAGATATTTTACATACGTATGAACGAACTGCCCCAAGACCCCGCGATGCTGCTCAGCTTTGTCAACATGAAACTGCGCGATGCCTATACATCGCTCGATGAAATGTGCGACGACCTCGGTATCGACCGCGATGCCCTGATCAAGCGCATGTCCGCTGCCGGATTTGAGTACTCGCCCGAACACAAGCGCTTCTGGTAATGACCGATATCGAACCCGCATATCTCCGTAATCTCAACGATGCACAACGCGCGGCAGTGGTCTACACAGGCGGCCCACAGCTCGTAATCGCGGGAGCCGGCTCCGGCAAGACCCGTGTGATCACATGCAAGATAGCCCATCTGCTGGCCCAGGGGGTGGAGCCGTGGCGCATCATGGCGCTCACCTTCACCAACAAAGCTGCGCGGGAAATGCGCGAGCGCATAAGCGCCATGGCCGGCGAGGATGTGGCCGGAAGACTGTGGATGGGCACATTCCACAGCATTTTCGCCCGCTTGCTGCGCAGCCACGCCACACTGCTCGGATACAAAAGCAGCTATACAATCTACGACACGGCCGACTCACGAGCCCTAATAAAGAGCATCGTGCGCGCGATGGACCTGGATGAGAAGCTATACAAACCGGCCACCGTGGCATCCGATATCTCAACAGCCAAGAATGCCTTGATATCGCCGGAAGACTATGTGCTTGACCGCGAACTGATGGAAGCCGACAAACGCGCCCGCCGCCCGCGCACGGCAGAAATATACCGCGCCTACCGCGACCGGTGCATGACGGCCGACGCAATGGACTTCGACGATCTGCTATACTACACCAACATATTGCTACGCGACAACCCGGACGTGCTGCGGCACTATCAGGAATTTTTCCGCTACGTGCTGGTGGACGAGTATCAGGACACCAATTTCGCCCAACATGCCATAATATCGCAATTGACAAGCCTCTCGCAACACTTGTGCGTGGTGGGCGATGACTCACAGAGCATCTACAGTTTCCGCGGAGCCAACATCCGCAACATACTCAATCTGCGCAACGCCTACCCCACCCTCGAGGTGTTCAAGCTGGAACAGAACTACCGCTCCACAGGCAACATCCTCGGCGCCGCCAACACTCTGATAGCCAAAAACCGCGAAGGCATTCCCAAGGAAGTGTTCACCACCGGCGGCGAGGGAAACCGCATAGAAGTGGTGCGCGCCTACAGCGACTATGAGGAAGGCTTCCTCGTGGCCAACCGCCTGAGCCAGGTGCGCATGAACAGCGGCGACAGCTATGAGGAATTCGCCGTGCTATACCGCACCAACGCCCAGAGCCGCATTCTGGAGGAAGCGTTGCGCAAACGCAATATCCCTTACCGCATATATGGCGGCCTTGCATTCTACCAGCGCAAGGAAATCAAGGATGCGGTGGCTTATCTGCGTCTGAGCGTCAACCCCGACGATGATGAAGCGCTCCGCCGCATCATCAACACGCCCGCACGCGGCATAGGAGAAACCACACTGAAAAAACTCACGGCAGCGGCGATGCGCGACAACTGCAGCCTGTGGCGGGTGCTGGCCGAGCCGGACAAGCATCCGCTCGACGTGAACCGCGGCACACGGGCCAAGCTCGAGGCTTTCCACGACCTCATATTTGATTTTGCCGAGCGGGCAGAAGGCGACATGCCGGCCGATGAGCTCGCCGAGCACATCATAGGCCGCACGGGGCTCGTGGCCAATCTCGTGCACGACAAGACACCGGAGAGCATCTCGCAGATAGAAAATCTCAGGGAACTGCTCAACGGCGTGAAACAGTTTGTCGACGACAAACGCGAGCAGGGCGATGACGGCCCCGGCGCAGGCATGGCGGCATTCCTGACCGAAGTATCGCTCGCCACCGACCAGGATGGCAAGGACCCCGACGACGGCGCTCCCGAACGCGTCACCCTGATGACTATCCATGCCGCAAAAGGCCTGGAGTTTGGCAATGTGTTCATCGTGGGCGCCGAGGAGGAATTGCTGCCATCGGCCATGAGCTTCGACAGCGCACGCGGGATTGAGGAAGAGCGGCGCCTCATGTACGTGGCCCTCACCCGCGCCAAACGCTTCTGCATGATAAGCTATGCTGCCTCGCGTTTTCTCAACGGCCAGACCAAAACTTGCGCACCGTCGCGTTTTCTGCGCGACATCGACCCCCGATATCTGCGCATGACATCCGGCGCCACCATAGCCGGACCGTCACGCAGCCCGGAAAGCTTCCGCAGCAGTTTTCACAGCGCCACCACGCGCACATCCCCGCCACCGGCGACGGCAAGACCCGCCGCAGCCAGACCCGCCGCCACACACGCAACGGAGACATCGGCGGAATATACCCTGCATACATCATCCGAACTGCGTGCGGGCAGTGAGATAGAGCACCAGCGCTTCGGACGCGGCAAGGTACTTGAAGTGGACACTTCCGCGCTCGACCACCGCGTGCGCGTGCAATTCAACGAAGTAGAGCCGCGGGTGCTGCTGCTGAAATTCGCAAAATTCAAAATCATCGACTACTGATGCTTACACGCCAGTCAATCCCCACCCCAGTCTATCTCGTGCGCGAGGAAGCTCTGCGACGCAATCTCGATCTGATCGCCGATGTGAGCCGCCGCGCAGGAGTTAAAATCATAATGGCCTTCAAGGCCAATGCCTTGTGGCGCACCTTCGATATATTCCGCGAGTACGGCGTGAGCTGCACCGCCAGTTCGCTCAACGAGCTGGAGCTTGGCCTGGAATTCCTGACCGATGCGGTACATACCTACACACCCGCCTACACACCCGCCACCATCGGGCGTTTTCTTGAGGGCAGTTCGCACATCACATTCAACTCGCTCGGACAATGGGAACGCTTCCGTGCCGATGTGGAGCGCCACAACGCCGCATGCCCCGGACGCCGCGTGTCACCGGGACTGCGCGTAAACCCGCGATGCTCCGTGGTGGAGACCGACCTCTACAATCCGGCTCTACCGGGATCGCGCTTCGGCGAACAGGCCGAAGCCCTGGCAGCCGGCATGCCTGAAGGTCTTGAAGGTCTTCACTTCCATGCCTTGTGCGAAAGCTCGGCCGACGATCTGCGCCGCGTGCTGGAAGCGTTTGAAGAGCAGTTCGGCCACCTGCTGCGCAGCGGCCGAGTGCGCTGGGTAAACATGGGCGGAGGCCATCTCATGACCAAAGAAGGCTACGACACGGATGGCCTGGTGGAAATACTGCGCGGATTCCGCAGCCGCTACCCGGGCATAGAGGTGATACTCGAACCCGGCAGTGCATTCACATGGCGCACCGGCGACCTGCTCACAAGCGTCGTCGATGTGATGGAAAACGACGGTGTGCGCACAGCCATCATCGACGCATCCTTCGCCTGCCACATGCCCGACACTCTCGAGATGCCATACCAGCCCGCCGTCACAGAAGCAGTGGCCCCCTCCGACACATCACTGCCCTACCGCCTCGGCGGCAACTCATGCCTGAGCGGCGATTACATGGGCGACTGGCACTTCCCGGCCCCGCTGCGCGCCGGAGACCGCCTCACCCTGGAGGACATGAATCACTACACCACCGTGAAAACAACGATGTTCAACGGGCTACAGCATCCCGACATAGCCATAGAGCGGCCCGACGGCTCCATCGAACTCCTGCGCCGCTTCACCTACGACGACTACCGCTCGCGCATGTCATAACCCTTTCAGACACACACAACTCCGCCCATGCCATTGTTCTCCATCATCATCCCCGTGTACAACCGCCCCGACGAGGTGGCCGACCTTCTCGACAGCCTTGAGCGTCAGACCGTGCGTAATTTTGAAGTAGTGCTCGTGGAGGACGGCTCCACCGTGCCATGCCGCAGTCAGGCCGAAGCAGCCGCAAGCCGCGGCCTCGACGTGAAGTATTTCGCCAAAGACAACGAAGGACGTTCCATAGCCCGCAATCATGGCATGGAACGCGCCACTGGCAGCTATTTCGTGTTCTTCGATTCCGATTGCGTCATTCCGCCGTCCTATTTCGAAACCCTCGAGGCCGAACTCTCAGCCCATCCTCTCGACTGTTTCGGCGGTCCGGATGCAGCCCACGAATCATTCACCACAACGCAGAAAGCCATAAACTTCGCCATGACTTCGTTCCTGACCACCGGAGGCATACGCGGAGGCAAGATGCAACTGGAGAAGTTTGTACCCCGCACTTTCAACATGGGCTTCAGCCGTGCCGTCTACGAACGTGTGGGCGGTTTCCGCGAGATGTTTTCGGAAGACATCGACATGAGCACCCGCATCCGCCGTGCCGGATTCGGCATAGGCCTGCTGCGCAGCGTGCCGGTGTGGCACAAACGTCGCGGCAATCTGCGCAAGTTCTTCCGTCAGGTATATGTGTTCGGAATGAGCCGGATCACGCTCCATCTCCTCTACCCGGGCTCGCTGAAAATAGTACACACGTTCCCGGCGCTGTTCGTGCTCGGCAGCTCCGCGTTGCTGCTCCTCGGCATTTTCGCATCGCCATGGTGGCTACTCCCACTGGCCTTGTGGCTCACCGCCATCTTCTTCGCAGCTCTCGCACAAAGCCGCAGCCTCGCCGTGGCTTTGAGAGCGGTGCCCGCATCGTGCATCCAGTTATGGGGCTACGGTCTGGGATTCCTGAAAGCTTTTTTCCTGAAAGTGCTGCTGCGGCGCGGCCGCGATATCAATGAGGAGATACGCCTCCGCAAAGGCAAATAGAGCATGAAAGCGCACTCCTCCGAAATTCCTCAGCCTACACCGCTGATACGCGACCTCGATCCCGAACTGAGACCACGTGAAAAAGCATTGCGCCATGGATTCGATGCGTTGTCCGACGCAGAGCTTATGGCAATCATATTCGCAACCGGACTGCGCGGAAAAAGCGTAATAGAGCTCAGCCGCGACATCCTGAACGACAACCGCGGCCATCTCTCCCGCGTGGCGCGCATGTCGCCAAAAGAGCTGTGCGCACGCTACAAAGGCATCGGAGAAGCCAAGGCCCTCACTCTGCTTGCCGCACTGAAACTCGGCGAGCGCACCGTGGCCGACAGCATGCGCGCCGACAATCCGGCCATGACATCGCCCCAAATCGCCTACGACTATATGGCGCCCCGCCTTGTGAGGCTACCGCACGAGGAATTCTGGGTAATGTATCTCAACCAGGCCCACCACGTCATTTCCGAGAGGCGCATCGGCCAGGGAGGCGTATCAGGCACTTATGTGGACGTGCGCCTCGTAATAAAGGGGGCGCTCGAAGAACTTGCCTCGGCCATGATCTTGTTCCACAATCACCCTTCCGGCAATCTGCGCCCAAGCCCTCAGGACGAAAATATCACCCGCAAGATCCGGGATGCCGCATCTATCTTCGACATCCGCCTCAACGACCATATTATAATAACCTCAGGCGCATATTTCTCATTTCATGACGAAGGAAAAATCTGACAGCGGCAGACTTCTGTATATCGACAATCTGCGGGTGCTGGCATGCTTTCTCGTACTGCTCACCCATTCGGTGATGCCGCACACGGGCTCAACACACGAAGGCTTCTGGATGTATACCATGTCATTTGCAGGAAGCCCTTCCTCCGAATTGTTTCTTGCTTTATCAGGCACGGTGCTGCTGCCCGTCCACACGGGTTTCCGCAACTTCTACAGGAGGCGCTTCTCCAAGCTCCTGCCACCACTCATCATCTGGTCGGTGCTGGGGGTGATGCTGTACACCTACACAAAGGGATGGACATGGCATCAGGCCGCTACTGTCATCCTGCAGATTCCTTTCCAGCCGGCTATCAGCGTCTACTGGTTTGTCTACGTAATGATAGGCCTGTATCTATTTGCCCCGTTCATATCGCCATGGCTCACAGGTGCCTCCCGGCGGCAGATCAGATTGTTTCTGGGGATATGGTGCGTCAGCATGATGTATCCGTGGCTGTCCCACTTTTTCCCGGAGCTGATAGCACGATACTATCTTTCAGGCAGCTATTACTGGGAGTTCTGCTATTTCGGCGGCTTTCTCGGATACTGGATATTGGGGTACTACCTAAACAAATATCCCATTAAGATAGGCTGCAACCGGAGATGGATATCCCTCTGCGCCCTCTCCATCCTATACCCGACGATAATAATTTCTCTCAAGTTCGGCAATTCCTACAGCCCGGAACTCATAGACAATCTTCAGATAGGAAGCGCCATCGCTGTGGCGATGCTCTACACCGTAATGCAGAACGTACGTCCCGGAAAACGCACTCAACTTATACTATCGTCCATAGCCAAATACTCCTATTGCATATATCTCACCCATATCTTCATCGCCCGCGAACTCTACTGGGGAGTGCTTGACAGCAGCGGCTTTCATGTGGTGCCACGTACGCTTATAACGGCCCTGCTCACACTCGCCACCGGCTATGTGCTCACCGGCATTATCGCCCGTATTCCATTCGGAAGATACGTCACCGGAACTAGATAACATATTTTAACTTTTATGGGCCACAGCTGGGCACACAACGCGTGATAACTTTGCAGCATAACCAATAAAATCCACTGCAATGACCACAAAACTCGCTCCCCGCACCCTGCGCACTCTGCGCAGCCTTCCTCGCCGCGACCGCCGCACCATGGCATGGGCACTCTGCGGCCATATAGCCGAAAAACACCTCACTCCGCTACAGCTTATGACCCTCGGCGTGCTGCGTCTATACCAGCGGCAGGCCGCAGTGTGACACACCGCCCACATAAAAATTATTAACAGCGCCGCGCGCTTGCGATTTTTTTCGTAACTTTGGGAGTTTTTAAGCCCGAACCACATCACCCGCGCGCATACGCATGACCCCATTCGTTCATCTACACGTACACTCCCAATACTCCGTTCTCGACGGCCAGGCCTCAATCTCAAGCATCGTTGACAAGGCTATGGCCGACGGCATGGGCGGCGTGGCCCTCACCGACCACGGCACCATGTATGGTGTCAAGGAATTCACCAACTACATCAAAAAGAAAAACGGAAAGACCAAGGACGCCATAAAGGAGGCCGAGAATGCTGCGAAAAAAGCACGCGAGGAAGGGGATGAGGCGGCAGCTGCCGAAGCCGAGGCCCAGGCCGACAGCCTGCGCAAAAAAATATTCAAGCCCATCATAGGCTGCGAGATGTATGTGGCGGAAAAGGACTTGCACGAGCATATCGACCGCCGCGATACCGGACGACACCTCGTGGTACTCGCAAAGAACGAAAAGGGCTACCACAACCTCATCAAACTTGTCAGCCAGGCATGGACCGAGGGATACTACTCCCATCCCCGCACCGACAAGCCCACCATCGCAGCCCATCGCGAAGGGCTGATAATATGCTCAGCATGTCTCGGCGGAGAACTGCCGAAACTGCTTACCGCCGGCGATGAAGAAGGCGCCGACCGATGCGTGGCATGGTGGAAGGAAATTTTCGGCGACGACTATTATATCGAATTACAGCGGCATAAGGCCACTGTGCCGCGTGCCAACCACGAAGCCTACGAGCTGCAACGGCGCATCGAGCCGCAACTGATAGCTCTCGCCCGCAAATACGATGTGAAACTCGTGGCCACAAACGACGTCCATTTCACCAACGAAGAGGATGCCGAAGCCCACGACCGCCTGATATGCCTCAGCACCGGAAAACTACTCGACGACCCCGACCGCATG
Organism: uncultured Muribaculaceae bacterium; assembly: GCA_910578095.1. Classification (GTDB taxonomy): domain Bacteria; phylum Bacteroidota; class Bacteroidia; order Bacteroidales; family Muribaculaceae; genus CAG-873. Next base: position 123,785 of record CAJTOZ010000002.1, read on the forward strand.
CTCTATTCCAAACAGGAATGGCTGAAAACGCAGGCGGAGATGAACGAAGTGTTCGCCGACATCCCCGAGGCACTTGCCTCCACGGCCGAGATACTCGACAAGGTGGAGACATACAGCATTGACCATGCGCCCATCATGCCGAACTTCGCCATTCCCGAAAGTTTCGGAACAGAAGAGGAGTATCGCAGCCGCATCACCGAGCAGGAACTGTTCGACGAGTTCACACGCGATGAAAACGGCAATGTGGTGTTGTCGCAGGAGGCAGCTGAGGCCAAGATCAAAAAACTCGGCGGCTACGACAAGCTGTACCGCATAAAATTTGAGGCCGACTATCTGCGCAAGCTCGCCTACGATGGCGCGGCCAAGCGCTACGGCACGCCGCTGAGCCATGAGGTGGACGAGCGAATCAAATTTGAGCTCCACATCATGAAAACCATGGGTTTTCCCGGCTACTTCCTCATCGTGGAGGATTTCATACGTGCCGGACGTGAGCAGCTCGGTGTCAAGATAGGACCCGGACGTGGGTCGGCAGCCGGCTCCGTAGTGGCATACTGTCTTGGAATCACCCAGATCGACCCCCTGAAATACGACTTGCTTTTCGAACGCTTCCTCAACCCCGACCGCATATCGCTGCCGGATATCGACATCGACTTCGACGACGACGGCCGCGAGGACGTGCTCCGATACGTAACACAAAAATACGGCGAGGAGAAGGTGGCCCACATCATCACCTACGGCACAATGGCGGCCAAATCGGCCCTTAAGGACGTTGCGCGTGTGGTGCAGCTGCCGCTGCCGGAGAGCAACCGCATAGCCGGCCTTGTGCCCAAGCGCATGCCGGAAGTCAACGGCAAGGAGCTGAAGACCACACTCAAGAACTGCTACGAATACGTTGAGGAATTCAAGACCGAGCTGCAGAACCCCAATCCGCTCGTGAAGGACACCCTGCGCTATGCCCTCGCCCTGGAAGGCAACGTGCGTAACACCGGCGTGCACGCCTGCGGCGTCATCATCTGCCGCGACGACGTCACCGACTGGGTGCCCGTCAGCACCGCCGATGACAAAAAAGACGGCAAGGTGCTCGTGACACAGTACGAAGGATCTGTGATCGAGGAAACCGGCCTTATCAAGATGGACTTCCTCGGGCTCAAGACACTTTCCATCATCAAGGAAGCCATAGCCAACATCAAGCAGCGACGCGGCATTGATGTGGATATCGACAACATCCCGCTCGACGACCCCAAGACCTATCAGCTGTATTGCGCCGGACGCACTATAGGCACGTTCCAGTTTGAATCCACGGGCATGCAGCGCTACCTCCGCGAACTGCAGCCCAGCACCTTCGAGGATCTCATAGCCATGAACGCCCTCTACCGTCCGGGGCCCATGCAATATATCCCCGACTTCATCGCACGAAAGCATGGCAAAGCGCCCATCGTCTACGACATCCCCGAGATGGAAAAATACCTCAAGGACACGTACGGCGTAACTGTCTATCAGGAACAGGTCATGCTGCTGAGCCGCCTGCTCGCCGGATTCACGCGCGGCCAGAGCGACACCTTGCGCAAGGCCATGGGTAAAAAGCTCATAGCCAAGATGGAGGAGCTTAAAGAGGTGTTTTTCAAAGGCGGCCAGGAGCGAGGACACGATGTCAAGGTGCTCGGTAAAATATGGGACGACTGGAAGCAGTTCGCATCCTACGCCTTCAACAAGAGCCATGCCACGTGCTACAGCTGGGTAGCCTTCCAGACAGCCTACCTAAAGGCCAACTACCCATCGGAATACATGGCGGCGGTGCTCAGCCGCAACCTCAACGATATCACCAAGCTCGTAGGCTTCATGGACGAATGCAAAGCCATGAAGATACGCGTACTCGGGCCCGACATCAACGAATCACGCATAAGTTTCAGCGTCAACGCCGGAGGCGACATACGCTTCGGCCTCATGGCCATCAAGGGTGTGGGCGAAGGTGTCGCGAAAGCCATCATCGCCGAAAGAGACCTCAACGGCCCCTACCGCGACATCTACGATGTGGTGGAGCGCATACCCGCCGGGGCCATCAACCGCAAGGTGCTCGAGAGCCTGGCTCTGGCCGGAGCGTTCGACTGCTTTCAGGAGATACAGCGTGAGGACTTCTTCGCCGAGACGCCACGCGGGGGCACCCTCGCCGATACGCTCATACGCTACGGCGCCCAGACACAGAATTCACGCAGAGAACAGCAGGCATCGCTGTTCGGCGACGACGACGAAGTGGTCAACGCCGCAAGCCGGCCGCCCATAGAGCATGCCTTGCCATGGACTGCCATCGCCCGTCTCGAACGCGAGCGCGAACTGGTGGGCATCTACATGTCGGCCCACCCGCTCGACCCATACTTCATAGAGCTGAACTACGGGGTCAAGTGCACGGTGGCCCAGCGCGAGGAACTTGTGCCGCAGGACGGAATGGAGATAACATTCGGTGGTCTGGTGCTTTCCAACACCGCCAAAACCACACGCAAGGGCGATCCGATGCAGGTGATAAAAATCGAAGACTTCACCGGCACCACCGAAATCATACTCTTCGGCCGAAGCATCTACGAGTACAACCACCTGTGCCAGCCCGGCACGCCTGTGCTCGTCACCGGCTCTTACGGCAAGGGGCGCTTCGGCGACGAAGTGAGATTCCGTCTCGACTCCGTGCGTCTGCTCGACGACATCAAAGGCTCCCTTGTCGATGGAATCACCCTCAAGGTGGCCGACGACATGCTCACCCCCGAATTCGGCGGTATAATAAACGACATAATAGGCCGGTCGAGCGACAATCTCGGGAGCCTGTCGTTCAATATTTTCTCACCGCGCTACAATCGCAAGATCGTAATGCGCTCGGCAAAGAAAATACCCCTCACCCGAGCCACCCTGCAAGCACTCGACGACAACGACATCGAATACGAGGTGCACCGCATACACTGAACAAGCAATCAACAAACAACAACATAAAAATCATATCAAACCAATATGGCACATACATTCACCGACGAGAACGTTCACGACATCATTGCTTCCGGCAAACCCGTAGCCGTAGATTTCTGGGCCACATGGTGCGGCCCCTGCGTGGCCATGGCCCCCACCATCGACAAGATAGCCGAGGAATATGAGGGACGCGTGGTCGTGGGCAAATACAACATGGACGAGCAGAACGATCTCGCCGTGGAATGCCGTGTAATGGCACTCCCCACCATCCTGTTCTTCAAGGATGGAAAGAAAACATCGCTGCGCCTCGCAGGCTCTCAGAGCTACGAGGCTATCAAGGAAAAGATCGAGGAACTCCTCAAGCTCTGACCCCCATGCGCCAGTATTTTCTCGCCATGCTCGCCGCGGCCGCGCTTTCGCCGGCCATTGGCGCATCGGCACAGAACGCCGCCAAGCGGCCGGAATTGTTTCCGTACCCGCAGCCTCCGGAAGGCATCACCCTGCTGCGCGAGCGCTGCAACTTCCTTGTGTACCATTTCTGGGACCGCGCCGACCTGAAAAAGGTGTTCGACCGCCCGGAGGGCCTCAACGCGGCTTTCGGCGACTGGATCTCATTCATGCCCTACTGTGCCGCCGACACCGCCCACATGGCCATACGCAGCTTTCTGAAGGACGTGTCCAAGGATGGAAAAAAACTGCTGCGTGCGGCACACATGGCCGAAAACTGGACCTATAGCGACACCGCTGCCATAGTCAGCGACGAGCTTTACCAACCATTTGCCGCTGCCGCTGCCACCAGCAAGAAGATACCCGCCGCCGAGCGGGAGCACTTCGCACGCCATCTGCGACGCATCAACACCACATCCCTCGGGCAGACCATGCCTGCACTGCCCTACACCGCCACCGACGGCACAGCGCGCCTGCTCGAAACCGACAGCGTGAGCAGCATGATCGTGATTGCCGACCCGGACGACACCGATGCCACCACCGCTGCCATACGCTTCAGCATCGACCCCGCCACCCGCAGCCTGGTGGAGAGCGGCGACCTGCGCATTGCATGGTTCTACCCCGGCGAGCTCACCGAAGCCAAGGCCGAGGCCCTCGCCAAGCTCCCCGACACATGGACCAAAGGTGTAATGCCCGAAATGGATGAATATTTCACCATACGCATCCGTCCCGCCATATATCTGCTCGATGAGAACCAGCGTATCATACTGAAGGACCGTCCCTACACAATGGCGCTCCAAGTGTTCAACGTCATGGTATCGCAGCAATGAACATAGCCGTTCTGATATCCGGCGGCGTCGACAGCGCCATAGCTGTGCACCGGCTGCTCGAGCAGGGCCACAACCTGCACCTGTTCTACATACGCATAGCCGGCGAAAACGGCGAATGCTCGGCCGAGGAAGACATCGAGATGTGCAACTACATAGCACGCAAATACGCATTGCCGTTCGATGTGGTGTCGCTGCACGACGAGTACTGGGACAACGTGATGCAATATGCGCTCGACACCGTGCGCCGGGGCCTCACGCCCAACCCCGACATAATGTGCAACCGCATAATCAAATTCGGATATTTTGAGCAACGCTGGGGACATGAATTCGACCGCACGGCCACAGGCCACTACGCCACCACCGTCGAACGCGACGGCAAGGTGTGGCTCGGCACCGCTGTCGACCCTGTCAAGGACCAGACCGACTTCCTCGCCCGCATCTCCTACGGGCAGCTCAGCCACCTCATGTTTCCCATAGGCGATCTTCCAAAGAGCCGCGTGCGCGAACTGGCCATCGAATGCCGCATGCCCAACGCCTACCGCAAGGACTCCCAGGGAATATGCTTCCTCGGCAAGATCAACTACAACGACTTCATCCGCCGCCATCTCGGCGAGCGGCCCGGCCCCATCATCGAGCTCGAGACCGGGCGCAAACTCGGCGAGCACCGCGGGTTCTGGTTCCACACCATCGGGCAGCGCAAGGGGCTCGGCCTCAGCGGAGGCCCATGGTATGTGGTGCGCAAGAATGTGCACGACAATGTCATATACGTGTCGCAGGGCTACGGCACCGACAAACAGTATGGCCGCACGCTCAATCTCACGGAGATGCACTACATCACCGAAAATCCATGGCCCGGCGCGACATCGGTGGAAGTGTCGTTCAAAAACCGGCACACACCGGCATTCACCCCCGGTGTTCTCACGCCTGCCGGCGACGGAGAGTTTGTGCTGGAAAGTGCAGAGCCGGTGCAAGGCATAGCTCCGGGCCAGTTTGCCGTCATCTACGACAAAAACCACACCGTGTGCATCGGTTCCGGAATCATCACCGGTGCCCCGGTCATTCCCTGACACTCATGGACAACGACAATCTCATTCCGCTGCGCGTCATGGGGCTGAGCTACAATCAGCTCCAGAATGGCGCCTACGCCCTTCTGCTCGCGCAGGAAGACGGCCCTTACCGTATCCCCGTGGTCATCGGCGCCCCGGAAGCCCAGTCGATAGCTATCGCCCTTGAGGGCATCATCACCCCCCGCCCGCTCACGCACGATCTCTTCTCCACCTTCGCGCAAGCTTTCGGAGTACGGCTCACACGAGTGTTCATTTATCGTTTCGAGGACGGCATATTCAGTTCCGAACTCACTTTCTCCGACGACATCAACACCATCACGCTCGACGCGCGCACATCCGACGCCATAGCTCTGGCCATACGTTCGGAAGCTCCCATTTTCACCACACGCGACATCCTCGACGAAACCGGCTTCATAATTGAAGAACCCGACGACGAAGGCTCGGCTGCCGAAGCCTCCCTGGACTCCGACCCGTCCGCCGAACCTCCCGAACGCAAGGAACCCTCCATCGAGGAGATGGAACAGCAGCTCCAGCAACTCATCGACAACGAGGATTATGAAGAAGCGGCACGCCTGAAAAAAATCATCGAGAGCCGAAAGCGGCAATGACGGAAGCCCCGCCCCTCTATCCTGCCTGCCAAGGTCACACAAGATGAAAAATAAACACACACCCTATGCCACGCTGCTGATTGTCTTTACCATAATCTACGCAGCGGCATTCTATATGCTTTCTGCGCAGACACAATTCTACATCTATGATTATTGCTATGTGTTCCGCCACGCCCCCGACCACCTGAAGCATATTCCGGGATATGAGGCATTCTCGTTCTATACAGACCATTTCGCCGGCGTATCCCGTTTCGTGCCTCATCTGCTTGTATGGGCGGCACACCATATCGGGAAAGGATTGTTCGCCGTCGCGGCAACAGCATCATTCCTTCTGCTGGCCGTGTTGATAGTGCGGGCCGGATGCCCCGTCCGCGGCCGGCTTCTTCCACTCTCCGTGCTTTCGGCCGCGCTTATGTGGTTCGTGATGCCCGGCTTTTTTGAAGGGTTTCTATGGATGAGCGGTGCATGCAACTATCTTTTTCCGGCCGTGCTGACAATCGCTTTCTACATCCTTTTCTCACGCGACAGCCACAATACCATCTCCTCCTATGATTACATATTCCTTCCTCTGCTGTGGCTATTCGGATTTATCGCCGGATGGACCAACGAAGGTTTTGTCGTAGGGATGGCCGCGGGATGCATTCTGTTTTTTATCGTGAGACGCGACCTCATCACCCGCCGGCGCATAGCATTGCTGTGCGGATACATCTGCGGCGCAATCCCGTTGTGCCTGTCGCCTCTCAACACCGCGCGCCTTTTCGACAGCCATAAAGATTGTACGGGGCTATACGACCATATCCATGCCTTCGCCGTATCGGTGTATTCCATGACCAATGCCCCCCTGAGCATTACATTGGCAATACTCGCCGTGGCAGCTGTTGCAGCGACGGGGCGCCACAGGGCTCTCGGGGCCATGCGCCGCTTTGCCGCCAAGCATATCATCATACTGACTGCCTGGCTCGTATCCGCCTTATTCATAATCATCACACGCTACACCAGCGACTACTCGAGAATACCGACCGAACTATACGCCACCGTGCTGCTTATCGCCGCGGCTTCGCGGCTGAACGCGCGCACTCTCGGCGCCCTATCGCTGCCGGCAGCGATAGTTTTGACAATAGCGGCAATGTATACATTGCCGGCTGACGCCGGCAATGCGCGGACCTACGCTTGCCTCCGCGGCAGTATTGCCCGCGGAGAGCGCGTGATTTGTTGTCGCCCCTATTCGCTGAACCGTTTCGAGCGGCGATATATCGTGCCTCTGAGCCAGTGCAGTTTCAACCACACCATAATTGGCCCGTCGAAAGATATCATTCTGAAGTATTACAACGCCGACCCGACCACCGAAATTGTTCCCTGCGAGCTCATCGGCCATCGGGGTCAGGCACTGGAGCCCGACCACATAATGCACCTGCCTTTGTGGGGAATGTACTTCATCAAGCTGCGTCCGGAAGCCGATGTCAGAGCCGTCTCGTTCATCCTCACCCCCGCTACAAAACACCGCGGAATAGCATTCCGGCCATTACGCCGGAATATAGACGCTTCAGAAATGCCTGCACAGAAATACACCGTCATCACCCTTCCGGACGGCACCAGGTGGCTGGGCGTTCATGAAAACAGCGCTATATCCTCCCGCGTGTCGAATATACGCATCACATGCCGCTTCAAGCATGAAGATGCCACATTTTAACCGCTAAAACTTCCGCCATTCGCACAAAATCATTACCTTTGCATAAATTATAAACAACCACTATCATGAAAGCTATCAAGACGCGCCTTGCCGCCCTCGGATTCCTGGAATTTGCCGTATGGGGCACCTATTTAGTGTCAATCGGCCTGTATCTAAGTTCCGTCGGGCTCGGCGATTACATCTTCTGGTTCTATACCATGCAGGGTATCGTATCGCTATTCATGCCCGGAATCGTGGGCATGGTGGCCGACCGTTTCATTCCCGCACAGAAAATGTTCAGTCTCTGCCACCTTATCGCAGGCTCGTTCATGATGGCCGCCGGATGGTATGCCATGCAGGCCGGCTCGGAGGTGCAGTTCGGTCCCCTTTTCGCATTGTACTCTGTGTCGGTGGCATTCTTTATGCCTACCATCGGCCTCAACAACTCTGTGGCCTTCAACGCCCTCGGCAAGGCCGGTCTCGACACTGTGAAGCATTTCCCTCCCATTCGAGTATTCGGCACTGTCGGATTCATCGCAGCCGAATGGTTTGTGAACTTTGTTAAAATCGACGGTGTGGCCATCTCCAACTCCTACACCCAGCTCCTTGCGTGCGGTATTGTGAGCCTCGTTCTTGCCGCCTACGCCCTCACCATGCCTGCCTGCCCTGTCAACCGCGCTTCCGGAGGCAGCCTCGCCGATGCTCTCGGTCTGAAGGCGTTCAAGCTTTTCAAAGACCGCAAGATGGCCATCTTCTTCATATTCTCGATGCTACTCGGTGTATCGCTCCAGATCACCAACAGCTACGGCTCCACTTTCATCGAACACTTCAAGAACATCGCACAATACGCCGACGACTTCTTCGCATCCAACTCCGTATTCCTCATCTCCTTGTCGCAATGCAGCGAGGCTCTGTGCATACTGCTCATCCCGGTGTGCCTGCGCAAATTCGGCATAAAAGGCGTAATGCTGATTGCCATGACGGCCTGGGTGCTCCGTTTCGGCTTCTTCGGTCTCGGCGACACCAGCACCTCCGGCGTGGGACTGCTCATGCTCTCCTGCGTGGTCTACGGCGTGGCCTTCGACTTTTTCAACGTCAGCGGTGGCCTGTACGTCGACCAGCAGACATCGCCCGAGATGCGTTCTTCCGCCCAAGGCCTGTTCATGATAATGACCAACGGCATCGGTGCCTCGCTCGGCACATGGATAGCCGGCACGTTCATCATCAACAAAAAGGTGTTCGCACCCGGCCTGGACGCCGTGCAGCAGCTTGACGGATGGCGCGAATCGTGGTTTATATTCGCCGCGTATGCTCTTGTAGTCACTATCCTCTTCTTCTTCATCTTCAAGAACCCCACCACCGACAAAACAGAGGCCCGCGCCGAGATGAAAGAAGCTGAAGACACGCTTCCCGAAAACGTCTGATGCTCCACCTGATACGATGATACAGTTCTACGCTCCCGACATAGCCACCGAGCCCACCTTGCCAGAAAGCGATTCGCAGCACTGCGTGCGAGTGTTGCGAATGCGCGAGGGGGACGCCGTGCAAGTGGTCGACGGGAGCGGCCATCGCTACCATTGCCACATAGCCATTGCCCATAGCAAGCGCACCCTGCTTGCCATTGACAGCGTCGAGGAGCAGCCACGGGTGTGGCCGGCCGACATAGCCGTGGCAGTCGCACCCACAAAGCACACCGACCGCATGGAGTGGCTGGTGGAGAAACTGGTGGAAATAGGCATAGACCGTATCACCCCGCTCCGGTGCGCGCGCTCCGAGCGCCGCGATATAAACACCGAGCGCCTGCGCAAGATAGCCGTGGCAGCCATGAAGCAGTCGCTGAAAGCCATCTTGCCACGCATCGACGACATCACCCCCATCGCGGCCTACCTTGCCGAAGCCGCCGCACCGGGCGAACAGCGCTTCATAGGATATTGCGACGACGCTGTGGAGCGCCGCCTTCTGGCACGCTCCTATTCTCCCGGCGCCCCCGTGCGCATACTCATCGGGCCCGAAGGCGATTTCACACCCGACGAGGTGGCTGGCGCCATCGGCTCCGGCTACATCCCCGTCACTATGGGCGACAACCGCCTGCGCACCGAAACCGCCGCCCTCGTGGGCTGCGACACCATCCATATCGTCAACCAACTGATGAAATGACAACTTCGGAATATCTCAAATCATCGCCCTGCTCCAATTTCTTCCTGCTGGCCGGCCCTTGCGTAATCGAAGGCCGGCAGATGGCCCTCGACATCGCCCGTGAGATAGCGCCGGTATGTGCCGAGCTCGGCATTCCCTACGTGTTCAAGGGCTCCTACCGCAAAGCCAACCGCTCCCGCATCGACTCTTTCCGCGGCATCGGCGACATAGAGGCTCTGGAAATACTCGCACAAGTGCGGGAAGAGACGGGCGTGCCCGTCGTCACCGACATCCATAGCGCGCAGGAGGCTGAAACCGCAGCCCGCTATGTCGATATCCTCCAGATTCCGGCATTCCTGTGCCGCCAGACCGACCTTCTGGAAGCGGCAGCCGCCACCGGACGCATGGTCAACATCAAAAAAGGACAATTTCTCGCACCGGAAGCCATGCAGTTTGCCGTCGACAAGGTGCTGCGCTGCGGCAATCCACAGGTAGCCGTCACCGAACGCGGCACCACATTCGGCTACACCGATCTTGTTGTCGACTTCCGTGGCATTCCTGCCATGCAAGCACTCGACGTGCCTGTGATACTCGATTGCACCCACTCCCTGCAGCAGCCCAACCAGGCCTCGGGGGTGACAGGAGGCCGTCCGGCCCTCATCGAGACCATCGCCCGCTGCGGCATAGCTGCCGGAGCCGACGGTCTGTTCATAGAGACACACCCCACCCCGGAAAACGCCCTCAGCGACGGCAAGAACATGTTGCCCCTCGACCGCCTTCCGGGCCTGCTGCGACGTCTCACATCCATTCGAACCACAATCAACAGCATAAATGAACCACTCCATCCGTAAGTTCCTGATAGGAGCCTGCATAGTGGCTGCTGCTGCAGCCCCGGCCGACGCCCAGCGCCAGCGCAAGACTATCAACAACCCTGTGACACAGGCTGTGTTCCGCGTCTATGCCGAGCAGCTTGAAGCCAACCCCAAGAATTACGACACACTGTTCCGGCGTGCCAACGACTATTATCATTTCGACGAATTCCGGCGTGCGCTCGACGATGTGAACCGCGCCATTGAGTGCACCCCCGCACGCGAGAGCGACTATCTCTTCCGCGAGCACATGCTGCGCGCATCAATCTACATCAAGACCGGACGCCGCGAACTCGCGCTGCCCGACCTGGAAAAGGCCGCAGCACTGCAGCCATCGTCGCAGCAGGTGCTCGCACTGAAGGCTTCCACAGAGCTGGAACTCGGCAAACTCGCCGATGCGAAAGCCGACTATCAGCGCCTGCAGCGCCTGAACCTGCGCAACACAGAGGCTCCGCTCGGTCTCGCACGCATAGCCATGCAGGAAAACAACCTCGGCATGGCCAACGACTATCTTGAGCAGGCCGTGGCCCTCGACCCTTCAAACCCCGACATATATGTGCGCCGCGCAAGAGTGCGCCGTCAGATGGGACAATCGCAGGCAGCCGTCGACGACCTTCTGCTCGCCCTGGGCACACATGGCGACACACAGCCGGTGATCGATGCCCTCATGGAGTTCAGCCACTCCGACTATCCCGCAACGATCGCATCGCTGAGCAACGCCGTGGCGCAGGTGCCCGACAACGGTATGTACCGCTATCTGCGCGCATCTATAGAGAAGGAGCACGCCCACTACCTTGACGCGCTCACCGACTACCAGTACATCATTGACAACCGTCTCGATGACTACCGCGGCATCTACGGCTCCATAGCTGAATGCCAGTTTGCCCTCGCCGACCTCGACGGCGCTCTCAACAACGTGGAATATGCCCTTGCCTCAGTGCACAACAACGGCCCCTACCATCTGTTGCGCGCACGCATCCTCCGCCATAAAGGGCAACTACCTCAGGCCCTTCAGGCCTCGGCCGATGCACTCGCAGCAATGCCCGACAACGGCGATGCACTCGCGGAAATGGCATTATGCTACGCCGCTCAGGACAATACCGACGAAGCTATGAAGCTGCTCGGCGAAGCATCGATGAATCACGCGGAAGAACCCCTGTTCTATCTCCTGCGTGCTTCAATCCTTGAGGATCAGATGAAGCAGCCTTCGGCAGCGCGAGGTCTCTACCAGCGTGTGGCTTCGCTCAATGCCTCCCCCGAAAAGCCGCTTCAGTCGCTCGCCGCATTCGCACGTCTCTTTGCCGGCACCGACACAGGCACGCTCAACTCCGAGGTGGAAAAAGAACTTGCCGCCACATCCGATTCCGACGGACGCGTCAACTACCTCGCAGCATGCTATTTCGCCCAAGCCGGCGACAACGACCGGGCACTTTCAGCAGCCGAGAAGGCCCTCAAAGCCGGATACGCCAATCTTTATGACTGGACAGAGTACTCCGACGGACGCGTCAACTGCGCTCCCCTGCGCGACGACCTCCGCTTCCTCAATCTGCTGCACCGCAACAAATCCTTGTTTTCAAAGGACTGATCCCAGGCTTCTGTAATACCAAGCGCGGCGCCCTTTTCACATTGGGCGCCGCGCTTGGTATTATTTATGTTCCACTATTCGGTGGCAATCTTCTCTGTCCAGGCTTTGATGCGGGCCTCGCTCATTTCAGGATGATTCACATAATCGAGCAGAAGGCCGGCATACACTCCGGGAGCGATCTCGGCCGCACTGTCGTCGAACACATAGCCACGGGCATCGAATTCGCCTATCTGCACCGCGCCCGTATGCGACATGGCGCGGGCCATATCGCCCACAGCGCTGCAGAACGTACGTGCCATGGTGTCGTCGCCGGTGCCGAAGAATGCGAGTTTATGGCCCTGCAGGTCAAGAGCCTGCGCACCGTCTATAAAATCCGACATATAGGCCTGCATATCGCCGGCAGCATAGGTGGGCGAACCCAGAATGGCCACTTCGTAATCCCCGAGCGCGGCAGGACCGGTGGAGGCTACATTGTGGAGATCGGCTTCGGCCACACCGAGAGCTTTGGCTATAGCACGCGCGGCTTCGGCCGTACGTCCGGTGCTTGATGCATAGAAAATACCGTATTTTTTCATCTTGGACAGAATTTACATTATTATATAGCTGTTTGGAATTTCTTATTATAAAACAAGGGATATCGCGCAAGGGTTCGGGCCCGACAGCCTAAAATACCGCATAAATCCATCAATACTTTTTTTGTGTTTTTGGGCAGTTTTTAGGTTTTTTGTAGCAATGGAGCCATATCGTGTGTAAAAAAAATATTATCTTTGCTTGATTGAACTTGTCGGCAACAAAGGATGGAGCAACTGCTGTACATACTTCCACGCGGCTTTCTCATCGGCGTACTGATATCGGCGCCTATGGGCCCGATAGGCATGCTCGTGATACAGCGCACGTTGAGCAAAGGCCGCTGGCCCGGCATGTTCACCGGCGTCGGGGCCAGCGTGAGCGATCTGCTCTATTGCCTTCTCACCGGATTCGGCATCAGCTTCATCACCGACATGATCGACCGCCACCAGCTGATGCTGCAGATAGTGGGAGGCATAGTGCTCGGAGCCTTCGGGCTGTATCTGTTCCGCAAAAACCCCACGCGCTCGCTCAAGGCCGCCGATGGCGAAGCCGTGCGGCGCAGCGGCGGCACATATTGGGGCGACCTCGTGAGCGGCTTTCTCCTCACCGTGAGCAATCCGTTGATTCTGTTCTTCATAATCGGTCTGTTTGCCCGCTTCAACTTCATCCTGCCTGAGTTCGGCGTCCACCACTACATCCTGGCCTATCTTACCATTCTCGGAGGAGCCATGGCCTGGTGGTATGGTGTGACATATCTTGTCAACAAACTGCGCAGGCGCTTCAATGTGCGCTCGCTCTGGCTCTTCAACCGCATAATAGCCGCCATTCTCATCGGTATGGCAGCCGTGGGTGTAGGGCTGGCCCTAAAACATTATCTTCTCGTCTGATTCCATTAACCCACCCATGGCACAAAGCAAAACCCTCCTCATACCCCGCATACCCGAACTGGACAACTGTGTCTCGGCCGACGAAATGATGTCGCTCCTTGATGCCCGCGCCCCGCGCCGCATCATCAGCTGCGTCAATTGGGAAAAAAGCTATCCCTACCGCCCGCTGTCGTCCTTCACCATAGCACACAGCGGCACCGCTCTGTATATCGACTTTTTCTCACGCACCAACTTTCTGCGCGCGGAGGTATTTGAAGATCTTGGCCCGGTGAGCAGCGATTCATGCGTGGAGTTTTTCGTAGAGCCTACTCCCGGAGGAGAATACTGGAATTTTGAATTCAACTGCATAGGCGTGCTGAACGCGTCGCACCGCATGGAACGCCCGGCTGCCGTGCGCCTTACCCCCGAACAACTCAAGCGCGTACAGCGCTACGCCAGTTGCGGCAACCGCCCGTTCCGCGAGCTCGAAGGCATGTTTTCATGGAATCTGCTGGCCGTCATACCTCTCGATCTCATAGGCGTGCGATACGATGGCACCCCTGTGGAGATGCGGGGCAACTTCTACAAGTGCGCGTCCGGCACCTCACAGCCGCATTTCCTGAGCTGGAATGCCATCAACACCCCCATCCCCGACTTTCACCGCCCTGAATACTTTGGAAAACTGATATTGCAATGAAGCGACTCATTATCACAACAGCTATCGCTCTCGCCGGAGCCGTGACCGCGCAGGCCGCGTCCCCGGCATGGCTTGAAGCCGACTCGGCAGCTGCCATCACAGCCCGCACGCGCGCCGATTTCGGCCTCACGCTGAAAGAGGGCGTCAAACAGATAAAACGCCTGCATCCCGGTGTCACCGATGCCGATATCCGCGACTTCATCTCGCGTGGATATATAGAAGTGATGGATTTCGACGGGCAGACACGCATGCACACCAAATCGCCACGCAACCTCGGGCTTGTGAATCCCGGCATGAACGGAGGCTACACCGGCCGCACCTCGCCGGCCACCGAGGCACGAATCGCCTATGTGGACAGCATTCTCGCTACCGCCGATGGCAAGATAGACAACGGCGCGGCACGCCGCATACGCTACCGCTACAGCGTGGATGTGCCCTACAGCGACGCCCTTGAAGGCGACACGCTGCGCCTGTGGCTCCCGGTTCCGCGCCCCTCTCAGCGCCAGAGCGGCATACGCATCGTAGAGACACACCCCGCCGCCCACAGTGTGAGCGATCCGGCCGACGGCGCCCACCGCAGCCTCTACATGGAGCAGCCGGTGCAGACCGGCCGCGACACTCATTTCGACATGACTGTCGAATACACGGCCTCGGGAGAGTACTTCGATCCGGAATACATAATGGAGACTATGCTCCCCTACGATAAGGAAAGCACCCTCTACCGAGAATACACCGCTATGGAAGCGCCCCACATTGTGCGGCTGGACTCCCTGGCGCATGCGATAGTGGGCGCAGAGACCAATCCTCTGCGACAGAGCGAGATGGTGTACGACTACATCTACCACCACTTCCCCTGGGCAGGAGCCCGCGAATACAGCACCATCGGATGCATCCCTGAATATGTGGTGCGCGAAGGCCACGGCGACTGCGGCCAGGTGTCGCTGCTGTATATCTCGCTCATGCGCACACTCGGTGTGCCCGCGCGCTGGGAAAGCGGCTGGATGATGCACCCCGGCGAGGTGAACTACCACGATTGGGCCGAGGTCTACTTCGAAGGCATCGGATGGGTGCCCGTGGATGTTTCCTTCGGGCGCTACGACAACGCCTCCGACCCGCGCACACGCCACTTCTACTCCACCGGCATGGACGCCTACCGCATGGCGGCCAACAGCGGCGTATGCCGTCCGCTGATTCCTGCCAAGCGCTACGTGCGCAGCGAAACCGTGGACCAGCAGGCGGGCGAACTTGAATGCTCCGCCGGCAACATCTTCTACCCCGGCTTCCGCCGCCGCATGCAGGTGCTGAGCTGCGAGCCCGTGGCACGCCCTGCCGACCGCGCCCGCAGCATCATCGCCGATGTCAAGAAGCGCTTGGCCCCCGACCGTCGGCAAGTGATCGCCGACATCAGCGCACGGCAGAATTCCGATGGCATCATAGAACTGCAAGGAACCACGAGCGAAAAAGCCGTGGCTCAGGCTGTGGCCGAGGGTATGCAGGCTGCAGGGATCCCCTTCGCCAATCATATAAAGGTATATCCCGACACCCTCTGGGCACTCCCGCGCATCACGGCTGCGAGCCTGCGCACTGCCCCACGGCACGCAGCGGAGATGGCCACTCAGGCTCTCATGGGAATGCCGCTCAGAGTGCTTGAGCGCACCAACAGCGAATGGACCCTCGTACAGACGCCCGACGGGTACATAGCCTACTCTCCTGCATCCTCGCTTCACGAATTGAGCGACAGCGCCATGAACGCATGGCGTGAAGCGCCGCGCATGGTAGTGACCGCACCCTATCAGGTACGCGCCTACACGTCGCCCAAAGCCAACGGCCTGCGCGACGTGGTATCCGACCTCGTACTCGGCAACATCGTGCGCCCCACGATGTCCGGCAAGAAAAACGGACGCGTGGAAGTGGAGCTGCCCGATGGCCGCAAAGGCTGGGTGGACGCCGTGGCCCTGACGGAGATCAGCAGCTGGGCATCGCAGGAATTCAACCCCGATGTGGTGCTGGACGTAGCATACTCCATGGAAGGCACGCCCTATCTCTGGGGTGGCACTTCCACCAAAGCCATCGACTGCTCCGGTCTGGCAAAGACAGGCTATCTGGCCAACGGGATCATACTGCGGCGCGATGCCTCGCAGCAGGCCCTCACCGGCAAGCGGATTGAGGCTGCCGACTGGCGCGACTGCCAAGCAGGCGATCTTCTGTTCTTCGGCAACGCAACCACCGGCCGCGTGACCCATGTGGCCATCTACGACGCCGACGGCAACTATGTGCACTCATCCGGCCGCGTGAAACGCAACAGCGTGGACCCCGCATCGCCCGACTACCTCACCACCCATTTTCTCCACGCAGTGCGCATACACGGCAACGAGGGATCCGACGGCATCACCCGCGCAGCCGACCATCCGTGGTACTTCAATCATTGATATCCAGATAGTATATATACATGACCGACAAGCGACCGCTGGTGTCCATCGTGGCCAATTTCTACAACTCTGCAAGTTTCATCCCGAAGCTTGTCAAGTCGGTGTTGGCCCAGACCTACGGACAGTGGGAGCTCATTGCCGTCAACGACTGCAGCCCCGGACGAGACCGCGAGGTGCTGGAGCGATGGGCGGCAACACCTGAAGCCAGAGGCCGCATACGCGTGATCAACAATCCCGCGAATCAAGGCATAACCCGGGCCAAACAGACCGGCATCGCTGCCGCGACAGGAGAGTATATCACCTTCATCGATGGCGATGACTGGCTCGCGCCCGATGCCCTGGCCACACTCCTGCGCGCCATGACAGAACACCGGGTGGACATAGTGTCGGGCGAGGCTGTGCGCGTGTTTCCACCTGCAGGACTTCGCACCGGATGCAACTACAGGCCTATGCGCTCGGACAGCGTGGACTACGGACGCGTGATAGAACATGACGAGATCATGGACCGGTACTATATCGCGTTTTTCGGCATCACAATGTTTGCCAGCTACGCCTACTGGGGACGCCTTTACCGCACGGAGCTGGTGAAAAGCATCAGCATGCCGCGGATGTGCAACACAGCCTATGAGGACGTGATATTCAACATGCTGTGCTTTGAGCGCGCACGCCGAATCGTGTTTATCCCCGACCACGTCTACTACTGGCGCTGGGGAGGCACCACATCCGGCGCCAGCCGACGCTCCACCGGCGATTATCGCGCACGGGGAGTGATCGAACAATTCGCATGCCTCTACGACATGCGCATGAAAAAGATAGAAGAGCACTCATTCCGGAAAGGAATAGACCCGCTGCGCATAGAACTTAAAAACGTGTTGGTGGCAGCCCTCGCGCCCATAGCGAGATATGCTACGTCCGACCCTCGCTCGGCTTCAGCCAAAGCCACACTGGAATGGACATTCTCTCTGCCACAGTACATGGATATGGCCAAGTTGCCGCCCGGCGCCGTGGAGCGGCACAGGATCTTCAGCGAGGCCTATGCCTCGCGCGATATCGATCGTGCGTACGAGTATCTCCACACACAGTACCGGCTATCGTCCCGCTCGCGCCTCATGCGCCGTATAGCCTCCCTTTTCTCCTAACAACGACCAACAAAACTACAAAACCATGGACAGACGCAACTTCCTCAGGACTTCAATATTAGGCACAGCCTTGGCTATGAGCCCGGTATCGTTCTCGGCCTTCGGCAAGCCCACAGTAAAAGCCTCCGGCAAGCCCGGGCGCCTAAATCTCAGTTTCAGCCCCTATGAGCTCAAACTGCGCCATGCTTTCAATCTGGCCAAAAACAAGCGCACCACCACCCCCGGCGTGCAGGTGCAACTCGAATACGACGGCCTCATAGGCTACGGCGAAGCCTCAATGCCTCCCTACCTCGGGGAAAGTGTGAGCAGCGTCACCGAATTTCTCGGGAAGCTGGGTCTCAGCCAGTTCTCCGATCCTTTCCGCATAGAGGATATCCATGCCTATATGGAAAGCGTGGCTCCCGACAACCGTGCTGCAAAAGCCTCGGTGGACATCGCCCTCCACGACCTTCTTGGCAAAATCATGGGGCAGCCGTGGTACAAAATCTGGGGCCTGAATCCCGCCAACACGCCCAACACCTCCTACACCATCAGCTATCAGCCGGACCCAGCCGAGATGCAGAAAGAGATAGAAGAGTGCGCGCCATTCAAGGTTGTGAAAGTGAAAATGGGAGTCGGCCACGACAAGGAAATAGTGGAAGCGCTTCGGCGCGTGAGCGATGTGCCCATCTGCGTAGACGCCAATCAAGGATGGAGCAGCAAGGAGCACGCTCTTGAGATGTGCAACTGGCTGGCCGAGCGCAACTGCCTCTTTGTAGAGCAACCCATGCCAAAGGAGATGATCGACGAGACCGCATGGGTGCGCGAGCGCTCCCCCCTGCCCCTGGTGGCCGACGAATTTCTGCAGCGTTTGCCCGATGTGCAGCGCGCCCATGGCGTGTACGATGCCATCAACATCAAACTGATGAAAAGCACCGGCATGCACGAAGCATATAAAATGGCCGTGCTGGCCCGTGCTCTCGGGATGAAAGTGATGCTGGGATGCATGACCGAGACCAGCTGCGCCGTCACTGCCGCAGCCCAGCTGTCGCCCATGGTCGATTGGGCCGACCTCGACGGCAATCTGCTTATTGCCAACGACCGTTTCGACGGATTGAAAATAGTCGACGGAAAGGTGACACTGCCCGACCGTCCCGGCATAGGAGTGGAACTGATAGGCTAAGAGCCTATCCCGCACAACGCACCAACGGCGCGGCTGCAGATGC
>CAJTOZ010000003.1 GCA_910578095.1 uncultured Muribaculaceae bacterium
GGCAGGCGCCGGCGTGCGCGGCAGATCTATTATCTCGGCATACTCCTCCATGGTGATCTCGCTTGTGTGCTTCGGCGGCCACTCGCTGTCGGACACACGCATGCTCACATGTGCCGATACGAGCCATAGCAGTATCAGCACACACATACATAGCGTGACAATGGCGGAATACAGACGCGTGCGGTTCATCGCTTGTCAGTCTTGGAGATCGTTTATTGGCTGTGGTTCAGACGTTGTTGTCATGGGTTTGGTGGCAAGCACCATTTTCAGCGATGCTCCCGCACCGGCGTTGAGCACCTCCACCACCTTGCCGTAGGGCACAGCCTCATCGGCATAGACGGCAAATGCGGCAGCGCTGTCCTGAGCGTTGATGATGCTCAGATAGTCTATGAGCTGGTCGGCCTCCACGGGCTGCAGCTCTCCCTGGTCGTAACTCACGTAATAGCTGCCGTCGGCGTCCACATAGACGCGTGTGGCCGGCTTCAGCGGTGTCTGCTCGCTGCTCTCCGGAAGCTTGATTTCCAGTGCCGTCGGAAACACGAATGTCGACGTCACCATGAAAAACACAAGCAGCAGGAAGATGACATCGGTCATCGATGCCATGGAGAATGTGGCGAGCATGTCCTGTTGACGTTTGAGTGCCATGACTTCAGACGCTTGCAGGTTCGTTGAGCAGATCCATGAACTCCATCGTGCGCGCCTCCATCATGTTCATCACCTTGTTGATGCGCGCCACGAGCACATTGTAGGCAAACATCGCCGCGATGCCCACGATAAGACCGGCCACCGTAGTCACCAGAGCCGTGTAGATACCGCCGGCAAAATCGCCTATCGAAGCCGCCGTACCGGCCGACGCTATGGAATAGAAAGCCTGCACCATGCCTATCACTGTGCCGAGGAATCCGAGCATCGGAGCACCGGCAGCAGTAGTGGCGAGCCAGGGCAACCCTTTGCTGAGGGCCGCCACCTCAAGATTGCCCGTATTCTCTATGGCCACAAGCACATCGTTCATAGGACGTCCTATGCGCGTGATACCCTTGGCTATCAGGCGCGAGTAAGGCGATCCGTTGGCCTTGCACAGATTGAGCGCGCTCTCGGTTTCGCCATCGTGTATATAATCCTTTATGCGCTTCATGAAACCCTCGTCGTAGCGAGCGGCTTTGTAGGTCACGATAAAACGTTCTACAAACACATATATCGATATCACGAGCAGAAGTGCCAGCAGGATCATGACCCATCCGCCCTCCACACACAACTGCCACAGCGACAAAGGCTCGGGAGCCGGGGCGGGCTCGGCTGCAGCGGCAACCGGGGATATGGCACTCGCCGCGGCCGCGGCGCTGTCGGCGGCTATTGCCGCGATTTCTTGCAGAAAGAGCATATTCAGAGCATGTTTATATGTTAAGACATTCCTTGTAGCGCTTCACCGTTTCCTCAAGCCCCAGATACAGGGCGTCGCATATCAGGGCATGGCCTATCGACACTTCATCGAGATACGGCATGCGCTCGGCGAAAAAGCGGAGATTCTCCAGATTCAGATCATGGCCGGCATTCACCCCCACCCCTGCATTGTGGGCCGCACGGGCAGCCTCCACAAAGGGCGCCACGGCTGCTTCGGGATCGGTAGGATACATATCGGCATAGGGCTTGGTGTACAGTTCCACGCGGTCGGCACCGGCACGTGCTGCGGCGCGCACGGCGTCCGGATCAGCCTCCACGAAGATGCTGCAGCGTATGCCCGCACCGGTGAGCCGCTCGGCTATGGCCGACAATTCATCGAAATGAGCCTCCACATCCCATCCGGCGCTTGATGTGAGAGCATCCGGGGCATCAGGCACGAGAGTGACCTGCTCTGGACGCACGCGCATCACCAGATCCATGAATTCGGATGTAGGATGGCCCTCTATATTGAATTCCTTGCGCACCACAGGGCGCAGTTGCGTTACATCGCTGCGGCGTATGTGGCGCTCGTCGGGACGCGGATGCACCGTGATGCCGTCGGCGCCGAAACGCTGGCAATCCTCCGCCGCCTGCACCACGGAGGGGCGGTTTTCGCCACGCGCGTTGCGCAGCGTGGCTATTTTGTTAATGTTTACGCTAAGGTTGGTTTTCAAAGCGATATTTTTTATGAATTACGGCAGAAAATGCTTAAATTTGCATTCAGGCACTATGCCTCTGACATGCAAAATTAGTCAGAATAAACGATATGACGAAAGAATTGTCTGCAAAAGATATAAAAAATTTGTCGGCCGCAGAGCTGTTCATGCCGGCGCCGGAGGCATGCCATCTGCTCGTGGCTTGCCGACGCGACGACTATGCGGCCTCGCGCATAGCCAGAGCTGTTGAGGATGTGGACGCCCACATTCTCAACCTCAACCTGCTCTCTCCACGCCGTGCCGACGATGAAGCCGACACCCCTGCCGACTGCATTCTCGTGGGGCTGCGCGTGGGCCGGCGCGACGCATCGGCCGTGGTGCGCTCACTCGCTCGCTACGGATATGAGGTGGTCGATTTCGACGGCCCCGCCGTTACAGGCTACGACGACGACACCGCGCGCACACGTGCCGAAGCTCTGCTGCGCTATCTCGAGATGTAGAAAGTATTTTTTCAAAAAACAGTCCGCACAAAACCTATTCACGCCATGAAAATAGCCATCTACGGAAGCCGCCGCCAGGACGCCCACCTCGACAAGCTCGACGCTTTTCTGCGCTCGCTCGACGATGCGGGCCACGATGTGGTCATGCACCCGAAGCTCTACCGCTATCTCTCGGGGCTGATACCCGGATCGCTGAGATGCGTGCGCCGCGTGATGGCCGACGGAGCCGAGGCCGGCGCCGATATGGCTGTGAGCATCGGCGGCGACGGCACTTTCCTGCGCACAGCCGAGTGGATAGGACAAGCATCCACACCCATAGCGGGTGTCAACACCGGCCATCTGGGCTATCTTACGGCCGTGGGCATCGAAGGTATCTGCGACATTGTGCCGGCGTTTATCAACGGCCTCCTTTCCGTAGAGACAAGGAGCCTCATTCAGATAGTGTCGCCTAAACTCGACACTGAACCTTACGCGCTCAACGAAGTGGCCCTGCTCAAGAGCGAGACTGCTGCCATGATATCCGTGCGAGCCACACTCGATGGCGAACTTCTCGCCGACTACCGCGTGGACGGCCTGCTCATTTCCACCCCCACAGGCTCCACCGCCTACAATCTCAGCGTGGGCGGCCCCATCGTACAGCCGTCGGCTCCGGTGTGGATAGTATCGCCCGTTGCGGCCCACTCCCTGTCGATGCGACCGCTCGTGGTGAACGACAGCTCCGAACTTACACTCACCGCCGGCGGTCGTGCGCCGCACGTGCGCCTAAGCATCGACGGACGCGGAATCACCATCGACACCGACACCACCCTCACCCTGCGCAAGGCACCCTTCGGAGTCAAGGTGCTGCATCCAGCCGACTACGGCTTCGCCACCACCTTGCGAGAGAAACTGCACTGGGGGGAAGACTGATGGAATACACCATCCACGGATTGCCTGTCGACATCACGGTGCGCCGCAACGCACGCCGTTTCATAGCCCGCCGACGGGCCGACCGCATTATTCTCACCGTTCCCGCCGGAGCATGCGAAGCCGATATCGATGAAGCGCTCCGCAGATTGGCTCCAAAACTTAAAGACGTGTGCTCCCGGGAAAAGCGGCTGCTGTTTTCCGACGGGCAGGTGATAGAACAACCGGGCATACGCATCGAGGTGCACGTCAGCAACGAAGCCAGAGGAGGAATAGGACTGCGCGGCACCACAGCCAGCGCCGAATTGCTCATCGATCCTCAGCTCGACCTCGCCGATATCAGCGTGCAACGCATCGTATCGCAAATGATGCTCCGCGTGGCCCGAAACCGCGCGCGATCCATCATCATACCCATGGCGGCCGCTACGGCCGAAAGCCTCGCACTGCGCCCGGCGGCATGGCACATAGGCAGCGGGGTGCGCACATTGGGCACATGCTCGGCACGGGGCGAAATCACCCTGAGCGCAGCCTTGATGTTTGTGCCCGAACATCTGCGCCGCTTTGTCATCTGCCACGAACTCGCCCACCTGACCGAGCACAACCACAGCCCGCGTTTCCACGCCTTGTGCAACAAGTATTGCCAGGGGCACGAACGCGCTCTGCAGGCCGAACTGCGCGCCTATCCTTTCCCACTCCTGCGCTGATTTTATTGCCATAAACGCGCAGCACCACACGCAAAACACGATAGGCGCGTTTCCGGACGATTGTAATTTTGCCATACAAACGCAAAAACTACAATCTATGGACAATTCTCATGCCACTGTTTTTCATGCCGAGGGCACAGGCTCTTCCGGCACCCTCGACTGCCTGAACCTCAGGCCCGATTCATCCGGGGACGCCGCACTCGGAATTGTGGGGCTACCGGACATTGCCGCGCCAGAAAACCACCGTCCGCTCCTTGGCTTCACTACTGCCGGCAGTGAGCACATGCTGCTGACAGTCAAAGACAACGAACTCTTCATATACGGAGAGAACGGCACCGGACGCTCCATCGGCTCGCCGGCATCCGAAGTGCTGTGCGCCGCCCACACCGGCGGACGCCTGCTCATAATGACACCGAAAGGCCTGTACACAGCCGAAGGTCCTGACTATGCGACGCTAAATCCGGAACAAGCGGAGGACTACCCCCATATAGGACTGCGTGCAGCCTACGGAGGGCTACTGCGCACCGATGTGGGAGCGCGCACACTCACAGGCAACTACCGCCGCGAGTCCACCCTCTCTGCCGCCGATTCAAGAGCGGTGTCTGCCGATATAAAAGGGGCCTACGCAACCCTATGCGACGAGGCCCGCACAGAAGGAGTGATGATGCAGCCGGCTCTGGCACGCTACACGCTGCTCGATGCCGACGGTGCGGAATTGTATACGTCGGCGCCGGTATTGCTCGGACAAGCCCAATGCGCGCAGGGAATCAAACTCACATGCAACGCCGATGCACTGCTGGAGGGCTATACCCTCACAGCCCACACATGGGTGCCCGTGGTCGATATTCCCGCGGACTACGCCGGCCGGGTGCGCGCCGTGCGCATAAGCATGACACCACAGCTGCAGCCGGTAGAACCCGACGCCGACCCGCAGATCTGGCTCTCACATCCGCTGGACGCATCGGCTGCAGTCACGGTGCGGTTGAAAATCTCCGATTGGGCCATAGGAGGACTGGACACTGCCGCAACACAGCGCATAGTGGCTGCCGCAGCTGCACGCATGGACGTGCTGGAGCGCGTGGTTGCCACAATATCCGCCGAAGCGGGAATCCACACCATACCCTGCTCGGCAAGCATGCAACCATCAGAAGAACTCGCCGCCATGCGCAAAGCCATGCGCACAACCGTGCCGGAGGCAGCTGCAAGCGCCCTCGCAACGGCCGCGCCGCACTGCTTCTCGGCCCGGTGTGCCGCTGTGGCAGGCGATGTAGTGGCTTGGGGCGATATCACGCCGAGGCGCTTCGCCGGCTATCCCGCAGAGGCTATGGCAGCTTCAAGAGAAGGCTCCGGCAAGTGGGAAGCATACGTGTGCGTGGATATGGCCGATGGATCAAGGGTGGTGCGACGCTCGGAAGGAGAGGAGGCTGCGCCCACCTCTTTCGGGCCCCTGTGCTGCTACCCCTCTCCCGATGCAGTGCGCATGCGCATAGGCGTGAGGAGCGAAGCAGGCAGCGTCGGTGCGGATTTTCAGCTCACGCCTGCCGAGGGAAGGCATATGGCGGTATATGTCCATCCCTCGGGCCATGCATTCACTCCGGAGACTGCGGCATTCGAGCCGCCGGAAGAAATTCAGGTGGAAAGAGCCATGCCCGACTGTGTGGTGGCCGCTACCGCCTCCGCCCCGGCTGTGGCCATAGCCTCACGCGGAGGTTTCGGAGAAAGGGTGATGAGACTGTTGCCCGCTCCCGGCAGCACTTCCAGCTGGGATTTCGGGCGCTCGAGATTCTATGCTTTCGCTGCGGGCGGCATATACACCGCAGCCCTCAACTCCGCACGCGACACCATCGCATCCGGACGCATCGACAGCCGCGGAATAGCGGCACCCGAGGCCGTAGCGGAGGGGGCCGACGGCGATATCTATGCTGTGGGAGGTGGCGACCTGTTGCGTGTGGGGGCACGCACAGTATCCACCGTCATAAAGGCCTGCGGCTATACAATGCTTGCGTGGGATGGCACACACAGCGAACTGTGGTGCATGGGACCGCGCGTGGGCGCCGACGTATGGTGCATGGACACAAAACCATTGCGTGGCTATCGGCGCGACATCGCGCGTATCGCATCTGTGGCATGCGATGCCGGAGGCGCCTTTGCAGCCACCGATGCAGGCGTTATCGCGCTACACAGGCAGAGCGCGGCACGCATGAGGGTGGCATGGCGGGTGCGGATAGCACCCGCCAACGGATGGCGCCGGCGCATCAGCCGTGTATCGCTGCACGCAGCGGCCGCCAATGCCGACCTGCTCATAGAAACATCGGCAGCCGGCATGCAGCTGTGCGAGCCGTCACCCTCTGTGGCGCTGCGTGTGCGCGGACAGATACGCTCTCCGCTCGACATACGCCTGCCACTGCGCCCCGTACGATATATTGAAATCAATGTAGAGGGCAGCGCGGCCCCGGGATTCATGCTCAGCCGCGTGGATGTGTCATGAACCGGCCCGATATACACACCGTGCTCGCGCTTGATGCCGACAGACGTCGGGCGCGGGAGCTCGCCGAAGGTGGATTCAACCCCATATCAGGGCTCGGAGCATGCGGCCGGCGCGTATGGACCGACACACCGGTGGAGGGTCTGCCACGTGCACTCGTGCCCGTGGAGATGACACACGACAGCGAATATGCCGCAGCCATGGGCGATGCCGTGGCATGGCGCCGCCTGCGGTGTCGTCACGATTTTGAATACTGGGCGGCAACGTGCGTGCGCATACGCCATAAGGTCACCGGCGCAGATGTGCCATTCGTGCTCAATGCGCCACAGCGGCGCGTGGCGGCGATAATGGAGGCCGACCGCAGAGCCGCACGCCCTATACGCATGATCATGCTCAAGGCCCGGCAATGGGGCGGCAGCACACTGGTGCAGATGTATATGGCATGGATACAAAACTGCCTGTGCCGAAACTGGCATTCACTCATCTGTGCGCACGTGAAGGACGCTGCAGCTAATATACGTGGCATGTACACCAAGATGCTCTCGGCCTACCCTCCCGAACTGTGGGACGGCGATGAAGAGCCTCGCTTCCGGGCGTTCGAGCGGTCGGCCAACATACGCGAGATAGCAGGCCGGGGATGCCGCGTGACCATTGGCTCGGCGGAAAACCAGGAAGCGGTGCGCGGCTCCGACTATTGCATGGCCCACCTTAGCGAAACCGCATTCTGGCCCGATACGCCCAAAAGCTCGCCGCAGGATTTCATACGCGCCGTGTGCGGAGCCATAGCCCTTATCCCGAATTCCCTGATAGTGATTGAAAGCACGGCCAATGGCGTAGGCTCTTATTTCCATAAGGAATGGATTCGGTGCAGGGAAGGGCGCGGCGACAAGCATGCCGTGTTCGTGCCATGGCACGAAATAGCCATATACCGCATGGAACCCGACGACCCTGCGCAATTCGCTGCCACTATGACCGACTACGAGTGGGGGCTCTGGAACGCCGGGCTATGCCTCGACCAGATATACTGGTACCACAGAAAAAACATAGAGAATCAGGACGCAGTAATGATGATGGCCGAGTATCCCACCACCGACACGGAGGCTTTCATGAACACCGGACGAGGAGTATTTGCCTTGGAAGCAATAGAACGCCTGCGCGCAGGATGCAATATCGCTCCCCGACGCGGAGAACCGGCTGACACCGGATTTGCCGACGACTCCCTGGGCCGAATGCTCTTGTGGAAAGCACCCCGGCCGGGCGAACGCTATGTGGTGAGCGTGGATGTGGGCGGCCGCTCCGCAGGCTCCGACTGGTCAGTGATAGCAGTGATGCGCGACGCGCGTGCCTCCTCCGATGTCCATGAGGTGGTGGCGCAATGGCGCGGGCACACCGACCACGACCTGCTCGTGGGTTGCGCCGAGCGCATGGCACGATTCTACAACAATGCGCTGCTCATCATCGAAAGCAACACGCTGGAGACAGAATCGGCAGCCGACTGCAACCTCTTCGTGCTGTCGCGCCTCGCCGGACGATACCACAATCTCTACATGCGCGAAGGTTTCGACACCGCCACCGGCACACCCACACGGCGCGTAGGATTCCACACCAACCGCGCCACAAAGTCGCTGATAGTGGCCGAACTGATAGAGGCTGTGCGCGACGGCGCCTATGTGGAGCGCGACCCATGCGCCTGCGACGAATTCATGACATACGAACAGCTGCCCAACGGATCCTTCGCAGCCAAAAGCGGTTGCCACGACGACATAGTGATCACGCGTGCGCTCGCCATACATGCGCTCCACACAACCGGCTTCTCCTGCCATGGCGTGCGTATCGGAGTGCCGCGGCTCTCTACGCGGCATTGGTGACCCCACCCTACATGCTGCGCGGATGACAACGCAATATCTCCTCGCGCAGCCGTGTGTTGTCGAGATGCAGATATATCTCCGTGGTAGCAATGCTCTCGTGGCCGAGCATCTGCTGGATAGCACGCAGATTGGCCCCTCCCTCAAGCAGCGCTGTGGCAAAGGAATGTCTCAGCGTGTGAGGCGAGATGGTCTTGCGTATGCCGGCAGCCTCGGCCAGATCCCGCACGATATAAAAAACCATAGTGCGGGTGAGGGCACGCCCGCTGCGGTTCACAAACACATACCCCTCGTGGCCGGGCTTCACCGGATAGCTACGGCGCTCGCACATCCAGTCGGTAAGCTCGGCCACTGCAGAGGGGCTCACGGGCACCATACGCTCCTTGGAGCCCTTGCCCGTGACAGTAAGATAGCCCAGATCGAGATTAAGGCGGCTGATCTCAAGCCCCACAAGCTCGCTCACACGCAATCCACAGCTGAACAGCACCTCGATGATGGCACGGTTGCGCTGGGCGTGGGCCCGGGTATAATCTATGGCCGCGAGCATGGCGTCTACCTCGGCCACCGTCAGCACTTCAGGCAGCCGCCGGCCTATGCGCGGAGCCTCAAGCAGCAGCGACGGGTTGTCGTCGATTATATGCTCCAGACGCATGAAGCGGTAAAAGGATTTCACGCCCGATATCACCCTCGACTGCGAACGCGGGGATATGCCCAGCTCATGCAGAAAAACTATAAATTCGCGCAGCTGCGACACATCGGCATCGGCAGCCACAGTGCCGCGTTCGGAGAGCCATGCGCACAGACGCGACGCATCGGCGGCATAAGCCTCGCGCGTATTGGCGCTCAGACCCCGCTCAAGCAGCAGCCACGCCTTGTAGCGCTCAAGAACGTGCGCATCGTTCATCGGATAGTGCCCTCCTCCACTCCGCATGCTATGCGCTCGATGATGGCGTCCTCACGGTCGGACGACGGATTGTAGTCGGCCTTGAGGCTCACACCGAACAACTTGCCGAACCCCTGCCAGAAGCCGGCGCGGAACGACCCCAGAAAAGCACGTATGATATCGTACGACGATTGATTGGTCTCACGCTGGATAAGCTTTATGAGCACCTTGGCCTGACGGCGTGAAAAACGCTTCAGCACAGGCTTGTATTGCTCAAACAGGGATTTTTCCATGCGTTTCAGATACTCCTCACGCTCCTTCTTCGTAGGAAAAGTCTCTATATACTCGTAGGTTTCTATCAGCGTTTCCGCTATGAGCTTGGCGTAAGGAAGCGTGAGCTTCACATCGCGCACGGTGCGCCAATAGAATTTCTCCTCTTTCTTGTTTTTGAACTTCAGCTTCGGAAACACCGTGATTCCTCTGAGAGCAAACACAGGCACGGTATCGCCGGCCTCGTCGATCTTGAAATAATATCCCGTATAGTAAGGCTCACGGGCCGAACCGGGATTGTCGAGAGTGCGCTCGGGACGGGCCGCCGCAGCCACAAGACAGCAGCAGATAAACAACGGCAATATGATCGCGCGCAACTTCATAAGTATATAACAAACGTACAGACCCACATAATATTATGCTAAATCCTCTTATTTGTATCAAATTGGAATGTTATGGTGGGAAAAATCATGTTATACGACATATTTAACGGTTTTTTGAACTGATATTTCTGAAATTTGATAGAAATTTGTTACTTTTGCAGAAAATTTAGCGATAATCCCAGTTATGGAAAAAACTATCGACAATCTTGACCGACACATTCTGAAAATAGTAATGCACAACGCCCGCATACCCTCCAAAGACGTAGCTTTGGAATGCGGTGTCAGCCGTGCAGCAATCCATCAGCGCATACAGCGCATGATCGACCTCAATGTCATCACAGGCTCAGGCTACTCTGTAGATCCCCACGTGCTCGGCTACAGCACATGCACATACATAGGCGTAACGCTCGAACGCGGTGCCATGTACCGCGACGCCGTGCCCGAATTCGACAAAATACCGGAAATTGTGGAATGCCACTTCACCACCGGCCCATACACCTTGCTCCTCAAGCTTTATGCGCGCGACAACGAGCACCTCATGGACCTGCTCAACAACAAGATTCAGATGATCCCGGGTGTAGTAGGCACGGAAACCCTCATCTCGCTCGACAACTCTATCTCGAGAGAGATTCCCGTCAGCTACAAAGAGTAGCATCATGAACACCAGCACATTCAAAAGCGACTTCCTCAAGCGCATCGCAGACGTGAAAGCAACACGCTGGGTGCGCTTCGGTGTCGTTGCAGCTCTGTTTATAGCCTGGGTGGCATGGATAGGCAATCCGTGGTGGGCTCTTCTGCTCATTCTGCTATTCGACATCTACATCACCGGCTACATCCCTTTCACATGGTGGAAAAACAGCAAGAATAAAGCCGTCACGGCGGTGATGAGTTGGGTCGATGCCATAGTGTATGCCCTCATACTGGTCTATTTTGTATTCTCATTCGTAGGGCAGAACTACCAGATACCATCGTCGTCGCTCGAGAAAACACTCCTCACCGGCGACTACCTGTGGGTAAACAAGCTCACATACGGGCCGCGCGTACCGATGACACCGGTCCACTTCCCGCTCGTGCACAACACTCTGCCCATACTCGGCTGCAAAAGCTATCTCGACAGCCCCTCCAACAGCTACCGCCGCCTTAAAGGACTGCGCAATGTGGAGAGCGGAGACATAGTGGTGTTCAATTTCCCGGCCGGCGACACCGTGTGTGCGCGTTTCGAGGAATCACCCGAATACTACGACCTGCTCGTGAAGCACTACGGTCGCGAATTCATAAAGCAGAATCCCGACAAATTCGGCGAAGTGATATACCGACCCGTCGACCGCAGGCAGAATTTTGTGAAGCGGGCCGTAGGTATGCCCGGCCAACGCATCCGCATCGTACGAGACACTATCTACATCGATGGAAAGCCTCAGCCAATGCCCGCCAACGCCCAATTCAACTACATTGTGGCCACCTCGGCCCCAATATCGGACGAGCGCATGCACTCGCTCGGAATAGCCGGAGGCGACGTGCAAGGGCTCATGGCCGAAGGAACCGACCGCATGCGCCTGATGTCGATACTCCCCGGCGCACAGCAAAACGACTTCTTCTATGTCATGCCCATGACACAAGCCATGATCGCCGAGCTAAAAGCCGACGGCACACTGCACGATGCTGTGAAATTCGGCGAAGTGTTTGCAACCGACGGAGCCACTCTCAATCTTTTCCCTGAGGGTATAGCCGAAAACTGGACACTAAGCGACTATGGTGGCACACAAGGACTGCTCATACCCAAAAAAGGCATGACAGTGCGTCTCACACCTGAGACATGGAAGATATACCATCGTGTGATACGCAACTACGAGGGACACACCGACGCATACATCGACAACGACGGCATTGTCTACATAGACGGTAAGCCTGCCGACGCCTATACCTTCGCCATGGACTACTACTTCATGATGGGCGACAACCGGGACAACTCACAGGACTCCCGCTTCTGGGGCTTCGTTCCCGAGGACCACATCGTGGGCACACCTATGCGCGTGCTCATAAGCTTCGACCGCGACCGAAGCATCTTCAACGGAGGCATTCGATGGAACCGGATATTCAAGGACGCCAACCCTGATAAATGACCCATATAGACAAACGCACAGAACATTTCTACAACATGGACATAGTAAGATATATACTATGTTCATGTGTTTATCTATCCCATTTATATTTTTTAAACGGAAAAGATTCTATTTTCCCTATTGGAACCTTCAATGTCGGTTTTTTTGCTCTGAGCGGTTTCTTAGCTTATAGAACTTTTTCTAAAGCTAAATCCACTAAGAATTATCTGAAATGTCGGTTTTGCAAACTTATGACACCATACTATATAGTGATATTTAGTTTTGCTATAATTCTTTGTGGAGTCAGTTCCTACAATCCGATTGAGTATTTCCTATCATTAGCATGGTGGAAATATATATTTTTTAATATACTTACTTTAAACTTCTTATGTCCCGTATTGCCTGGAGTATTCTGCTCTGACTTATTTGTGGAAAGTGCGGTAAACTCCACATTATGGACTATGAAAGTTGAATTAGTGCTGTTTCTTACATTTCCTATATTTATGAACTTACATATAAAATATAGGAAATATACACTACCTATCATTTTATTTATAATTATTAGTTCTTTAACATATAGAATATTAATGTCATTTCTATATAGTAAAACAGGAAACAGAATGTACGATATAATGGGCAGACAATTTATCGGCGAATTTTGTTTTTATTATCTGGGAGTATTATGTTATATATATTTAGACCACATTATAAACAATAAATGGAAAATTGCATCCGTTTTAATAGCTCTTATTTTTATAAAATATAGAATATGGGATTTTCCTGCATCTAACCCGATTGTAATCACAGGATGCTCATTATGGCTTTCAATAGCTACAGGCAATCTCTTCACAATTAAAATAAAACACAATATATCTTATTTTATATATTTATGTCATTGCCCTATTATACAGTTGTTTATATATTCAAATATCAGAACCTCACTTAATATGTATATATATTTCGGGATAACTACTTTAATTGTAATCCTTATATCATATATGATTTATATAACTAATAAAAAAATTATAAAAGCTGAAAAATTATCGTTTCTATATAAATGATACATGATACACGCATCCTGTACCCGTCATTAGCTCCTAATATTGGATATTATGCAACCATAGCTGCTCATGATTCTATATCAATCGCAATGATGGGACCTTTTGACAAGCGCCATAAGGAGACCCATCGCTACGAAGTGGCCGATACCCGCGGACGCCTGAACCTCACAGTGCCCATAAAAGCGCCACACGGCATCAAAAACGCACGATGGAGCGATGTTCTCGTCAGCGGCCACGGACGCTGGCAAGCCATACACTCCACCACCCTTGCATCGGCCTACGGGCGCACCCCTTTTTATGAATATTATATAGACCGTCTTGCGCCGGCCCTGTTTGTAGAGGAAAACACGCCCCTTGAAGCCCAGATAAGGGCCGTAAACGACGCTATATGCAAAATATTGCTGATTGACACTGAAATCAATTACGATGCCTCAGAAGCCAATACAACGCCATCCACGCAATGCAGCAGCGAATACTGGCAGATAAGAAAAGCCGAGCACGGATTCCTGTCAGGACTCAGCGTGCTCGACCTTATATTCAATATGGGGCCCGAAGCGGCTCTCGTAGTCAGAAAATTCTATAAATAGCGCATCATCGACGCCAGGCGGTCCACAATCTCAGCCGCCGAGAAACTACGTTTCTCCACCAGATCCGCCGCCAGAGCGTGCGTGGCATCATGCACGGCCTGCATCTGGAACAATCTGTCGAAAAATTCAATGTTGCGCTGCAGCACAGCCTCTATCTCGTCTTTCTCAAGCTGTGCCTCATCGTCGGCTCCATAATTATACACTGCCTCGCGCAAGGCACGCGCTGTATCGTCGGGAAGACGGCGACGGTGCTGCACATAATTGCGGCTCATGGTATTGGCCACCATAAGCCCGGTAGCAAGCCGGAAGTGCTTTATAAGTTCATTCCATGCTATTTTCGCCGACATGCGCGGATTCGCATTATAAAAAAACTCCGAACCGAATTCTATAGTATGACCGGGCTCGGCATCCATCGACACGGAAGCAAGCATATCCTCCGTGTCGTAGGCAACGACGGCGATGGCCATACCGGCCACTCCATAACTCTTGTCACGCTCGTCGATGTATTTCAATATATTGTTGTCCATCAATTTATGACCATTATTTTAGTAACGGGCTTGCCGGAAGCGGAAGAACCCTCGTTCTGCGAAGCGAACACAAAATAAACGCCCGAACGCACACGTTGGTTTGACATATTGCATACGTCCCAAAGATACAAACCACCCTCGCTCTTGCCTTGTGCCACGATGTTGCCGGCCGTATCGGTGATCTTTACCAGAGAGTTGTCCATCAGCCCGGTGATAGTCACCCATCCGGTGTAGTCCGGACGCACAGGATTGGGATAGGCATATACGTCGCTGTAATCCTCAGCCGCCGGAGCCGAATCACTGCTGTACGACACCAATCCCTTGTCAGTGCCTATATACACCATATTGCTGTGCGGATCGGCCATTACGGCGAAAACCTTATTTGAAGGCAAAATTGAATTCTCAGTGGTATAATTGGCCAGTATCTCCGTTCCTTCCTCATTTACAAGATATACACCGGAAGCACTTGTAGCTATCCACTTGCGGTTGGAAGGATCCACACTTATATCAAACACCATCTCACCGTCGAGAAGATAGTCGGCATAGTTTGTACCATCATTGCGGGGAACCTTGGGACGACGCATGTACAGTGTGTTGTTATTAACGGCTTTGTTTATGTCGTTTATCACAAACACACCCTTTTCATTGGCAATCCATATTTTGCCGTTCTTATCCTCTTCAAACGCAAATATACGGTTGATAGGCACTTCCGCACCATCCTGATCCACAAAAATATTAGTGGCCAAATATTTGTCGTCTGATGTATCGGTAGGTGTGCCATTATGATTGTAAACAAGAATACCCTTGGTATTGTGATTACAACCATATAGTACGTAATTGCTTCCCGAGTGATGAAAAGAAACTACTCCGCTTGATTGTGAATAAGGTTTTACATCTACCACTATCCAATCATTAATATTAATATTTTCAGGATCTTTTAATTTTTCAGCAGGAAGAATATATATTGGATTTCTACCATCTGCAGCCCATAGCCCTATCCATAGATTTCCATAATTATCAAAATTCACATTAAATAGCCATGAGCGATTTCCTACCGGGAAAGGAGAATTGGAAGAATCCAGGGTATATAAGATATCTCCATCCTTTACCGCATAAACTCCTTTTATGTCATTAGCAAAATAATATATAGAACTATCATACGGATCTTCACATAAATCTTGTGTTGCTCCTTTTATAGACACACCTTTCTCATCAAAATATGATACATCGCGGACTTTACCGTCTTCTATAACATTTGTAGTTTGAAAGAAAGTAGTCCATGAAGGACCGGGTTCTTGCTTATATGAGTCAAAACCCATATTGGATATATATATCCTCTTTCCATCCTTTGACAATCGCATTATCGCCGGCCAATGGCAGGTCAGGGTCTCGGGCTTGGCAGCGGCGCGGAGCTGGGTTACATTGGCATCCTTCACATTGTATTCGGCCACGCCGTTGATATCAGAAACCCACAGCGACGATGCCATGCCAGAATTCGTCGTTATGGCTTTGTCAAAAAACACGGAAGGGAGCACCTCCAGTGAAAATGTGCCGTCGGGGTTGAAACTGCGCATCACAGTGCCGGAAGCCAAACGCACTATCTCATCGGCACCCGTAGTGAAATCCATGCGCAGCTGACCGTTGTCTATCTTTTTGCTAACAATAGTATTGGCCGAGAAATCCGGCGTCACCACATAATAACTGTTGGAACTCGAATTCACCGTATTGCGGCCAAGCAACAGCTTATCGCCCAGACGATGGAACACAGCTCCGCTACCGGGAAGGTTGCCCAGTTTCTTGAAATTATTGATATTGTTGTGACGGTCGTCCACAGGAGAAGCATACACGCCATTGCCTTTGGCTATCACCAGATGGCCATCGAGTTGGCATGCATAGCTTATAGCCTCGTTGAATATACCGCTGTCCGACACCCGGTGCTTGTCATCGTCAAACACAACAAAACCAAAATTAGTGGCCACATACATGTGCCCGTCTTTCGAAAATTCAAAGTTGTTGATGGTTTTGTCGGCCGAGATGCTGGCATCGCGTATGTCGGGGATGTTCACCACTTTGCCGCTGTCGTATATAAGGTCGATATTATGCGTGGTGTAGCCCACGGCGAGATAACGCTTGTAGGGATTGTACCCTATCACAGACACACCTGTGTCGTTGAGGCGGTTGATTGTGGAATAGTGGTAGGTTTCATCCGTATTCTTATTAAAGCTGAACAGATGCCCTTTGCTGAGGTAATACACCAGATCCGGTGTATCTATTATATGGTCGGCAATGCCGCCGTACACAGGCATTATATTCCACGTGCCGCTACCGCTGGCAAAAGCCGTGGCAGCAGCAAAAACTACGAGACAGAAGAGCGAGAGTTTTTTTATCATCACCTTATAGGTTATTTAAGAATTCCTTAAGTAAAGCGGTGGCGCGTCCGCGATGGCTTATGGCGTTTTTTTCATCAGGAGCCATCTGCGCAAAACTGCGGGTGTGGCCTGCCGGAACAAACACAGGATCATAACCGAATCCGGCCGATCCCAGCCGCTCGGTGGCTATCGAACCTTCAGCCACTCCGTCAAAACGACGGATATCGCCATCCGACGACACATGTGCTATCACAGTGCGGAAACGGGCTGTGCGCACCCGTGCGCCACAAAGCTTATGCAACAACAAGTCCACATTGGCGGCAGAATCGCACTCCGGACCCGCAAAACGCGCCGTATGCACGCCGGGAGCACCGTCGAGTGCATCTACCTCCAGGCCCGTATCGTCGGCGAAACACTCCAGCCCGTAGTGCCTGTACACCCACATGGCCTTTGCCTCCGCATTCTCGGCCAAAGTAGCGCCTTCCTCGGGTATATCGGTATGGCAACCTATATCGGCAAGCGACACTATATTGAAAGCCGGACCGCAGATGCGGCGCATTTCTTCCACTTTATGGCTGTTGTGCGATGCAAATACTATTGTACGGGGCTGTTTCATCTCTTTTATAACGTAATCACCGCATTTTTATTGCCGACAGGAAGCTGTGCCATCCTCTCACCCTGCCTGCTGCCGGGAGAATGTGGCACAGCTTCCCGCCGTCATTAGCCTATTACAATATTCACAATCTTTCCGGGCACCACTATCACCTTGCGCACAGTCTTGCCTTCGAGCCATCGGGCAGCACTTTCATGGGCAAGAGCGGCAGCCTCCACATCGGCAGCAGCGGCGTCGGCAGGCATCTGCATGTTGAAACGTGCCTTGCCGTTGAAGCTCACAGCATAGTTGACACTGCTCTCGCGCAGATACTCCTCGTTAGCTTCAGGCCATGCGGCGTCAACGATGCTGTCGTCGTGGCCCAGAGCTGCATGCCATAGCTCCTCTGCTATATGGGGAGCGAACGGAGCGAGCACCACAAGCAGCTGCTCCAGTACGGCACGCGAATGGCACTTCTGCTGCGACAGCTCGTTCACGCATATCATGAATGCTGCCACGGAGGTGTTGAAAGAGAAGTTCTCTATATCGGCACCCACCTTTTTGATGAGTTTGTGAAGGCTGCGCAGATTGTCGGCCGTGGGTTCGGAATCATCCACGAGCAGCTGGTCGCCCTTGAAGTAGAGTCCCCAGAATTTTTTCAGGAAGCGGTTCACGCCGTCTATACCGTTGGTGTCCCAGGGTTTGCTCTGTTCGAGCGGGCCGAGGAACATCTCGTACAGGCGCAGCGTGTCGGCGCCGTAACGTTCCACAATATCATCGGGATTGACCACGTTGAACATGGATTTCGACATCTTTTCAACAGCCCATCCGCACACGTATTTTCCATCGGCGTTAAGCACGAATTCTGCATCAGCGTAGTCCGGGCGCCATGCGCGGAAGGCATCGGTGTCGAGCACATCGTTGCTCACGATGTTCACATCCACGTGTATGGGAGTGGTGTCGTACTGATCCTTGAGATCGGCCGACACGAATGTGTTAGTATCCTTTATGCGGTATACAAAGTTGCTGCGGCCCTGTATCATGCCCTGGTTTATGAGCTTGCGGAAGGGTTCGTCCTCCACCACCTCGCCGAGGTCGAAGAGGAATTTGTTCCAGAAACGGCTGTATATGAGGTGGCCGGTGGCATGTTCTGTTCCGCCTATGTAAAGGTCTACATTGCGCCAGTAGGCATTGGCATCCTTGCCCACGAGAGCCTCGCTGTTGTGCGGGTCCATGTAGCGCAGATAGTAGGCCGACGAGCCGGCGAAACCCGGCATGGTGTTCAGTTCGAGAGGATATCCCTCGGCTGTGTGCCATTCCTTGGCGCGTGCCAGCGGGGGCTCGCCGTCGGCTGTGGGCTTGTAGCTGCTGATTTCAGGCAGGAGCAGAGGCAGCTCGCTGTCCGGGAGCAGGCAGGGTATGCCGTCCTTATAATAGACGGGGAAAGGCTCGCCCCAGTAGCGCTGGCGGCTGAATATGGCGTCGCGCAGACGATAGTTCACCTTCACGCGGCCTATGCCTTTTTCCTCTATGAAGCGCTTCGCGGCTGCGATGGCATCCTTCACCTCCATGCCGTTGAGGTCGAGTTCGGGACCGGCCGAATTGATCATTTTGCCGCTCTTGGCGTCGAAGCTCTCCTCGCTCACATCGGCACCTTCGATGAGAGGAATCACCGGCAGCGAGAAATGGCGTGCGAAAGCGTAGTCGCGGCTGTCGTGGGCCGGAACGGCCATGATGGCTCCGGTGCCGTAGCCGGCCAGCACATAGTCGCTGACATAGATGGGCACGCGGGCGCCGCTGAGCGGGTTGATGGCATAGGCGCCGGTGAACTCGCCGCTCACCTTTTTGTCGATCATGCGCTCGCGCTCTGTCTTGCGCTTGGTAGCTGCCACATAGGCCTTGACAGCCTCGCGGCGGTCGGGCGTGGTGACCATGTCTACATACGCGCTCTCGGGAGCAAGCACCATGAAGGTGACACCAAACACGGTATCGGCACGTGTGGTGAAGATATCGAGCACCACATCGCTGTCGGCCACTGCAAAGTGCATCTCCGCGCCTTCGCTGCGGCCTATCCAGTTGCGCTGCGTCTCCTTGAGCGAATCTGTCCAGTCGAGTTTATCAAGACTGTCGAGCAGACGGCCTGCATAGGCGCTCACGCGCAGACACCACTGATACATCATTTTCTGCTCCACGGGATGGCCGCCGCGCAGGCTCACTCCTTCGCTCACCTCGTCGTTGGCAAGCACGGTGCCGAGTGCCGGACACCAGTTCACCATGGAATTGCCGAGATATGCTATGCGCCAGTTCATGAGCGCGTCGCTCTTCTGCTTCGCATCCATGGAGGCCCACTCTTCGGCAGTAAATTCAATTTCCTTGGTACCGGCCGCCGCCAGATCCTTCGTGCCATGTTGCTCAAGATGGGCTATAAGATCAGCGATAGGGCGCGCGACATCGGCCTTGGTATCGTAATAGCTCTCAAACATGCGCTTGAAAGCCCATTGTGTCCACTTGTAGTATTCCGGATCGCAGGTGCGTATCTCGCGGCTCCAGTCGTAGCAGAAACCTATCTTCTCAAGTTGCGAGCGGTAGCGGGCTATATTGTCAGTAGTGGTTTTCTCAGGATGCTGTCCCGTCTGTATGGCATACTGCTCGGCAGGCAGGCCATAGGCATCGTAGCCCATGGGATGAAGCACATTGTAGCCGCGCAGACGCTTGTAGCGCGAATATATGTCGCTTGCTATGTAGCCCAGCGGATGCCCCACATGCAATCCCGCTCCGGAAGGATAAGGAAACATGTCGAGCACATAGAATTTCGGACGTGAGGCATCGGCCTCCACTTTATATATGTTGTTGTCGCGCCAGTACTGTTGCAGGCGCGGTTCTATCTCCTGAGGATTATAATTCATAATATTTAGATGGTGTTTAGGATGCACCGTGGTGCATCCCTACATTGCTTTTATTTTTACGAAAGTGAGAGCATGCGCTCGATGGGGCGACGGGCACTGTCGGCGATAGCCGGGTCTATATGTATCTCCGGCAGTTCGTAGCGGAGAGTATTGTAAAGCTTCTCCATGGTGATGAGTTTCATGAAGGCGCAGTCGTTGCAAGCGCACGTGCTGTCCGACGGAGGAGCCGGTATAAATGTCTTGTCGGGACACAGGCGACGCATCTCGTGAAGTATTCCGCTCTCTGTGGCCACTATGAATTCCTTGGCATCGCTCTTTCGGGCATAGTCGAGAAGCGCCGCGGTGGAGCCCACGCAGTCGGCCATCAGTGTGAGCGCGCGTTTGCACTCCGGATGCACCAGCACCTTTGCCTCAGGATGGGCCTCCTTCAGCGCCGCAATCTTCTCGGCGGAGAACAGCTCGTGCACATGGCATGCGCCGTCCCACAGCAGCATGGAGCGTCCGGTGCGGCTGTTTATATAGTTGCCGAGATTGCGGTCCGGGCCGAATATTATCTTTTCATCGGCCGGCAAGCTGTCTATCACCTTGCGGGCGTTGCCGCTCGTGACCACGATATCGGTGAGCGCCTTCACCCCCACTGAAGTGTTGACGTAGCTCACCACCGTGTGGCCCGGATGGGCTTTGATGAAAGCCTCGAAAGCGTCCGGCGGACAACTGTCAGCCAGAGAACATCCGGCATTCATGTCGGGGATAAGCACCTTCTTGTCGGGACACAGCAGCTTGGCCGTCTCGCCCATGAAATGAACACCGCACACCACAATGATTTTCGCGTCCTTGAGCGTGGCGGCATATTGGGCCATGGCCAGGGAATCGCCCACATGGTCGGCTATATCCTGGATGTCGCCGTTCTGATAGTAATGCGCCAGCACCACTGCATTTTTTTCTTTTTTGAGGCGACGTATTTCAGCGGCGAGGTCGATGCCTTCCGGCACAGGGGCGTCGACATAGCCTTTATCGACAGTCATTATATTCTTTATTAGATTATATTTTAAAATTAAATTCTTTTATAAGTAGTAGTAGTAAGTGTAGATAAGCTCAATAACTTTCCGGCCATTTGCTTGCAAATATGGGTTATTGCACTATAGCCTCAGGTTTTTAAAGTTTATGAACAGCTTTACTGCATGGCTTATAGAGTATTAAGCACATTATCAACATTCTGTTAATAATGTGCAAAGTTAATAATTTTCGCCGAATTTTTTGTTGAAAGCAGTAGA
The DNA here is from genome assembly GCA_910578095.1 of uncultured Muribaculaceae bacterium. Lineage (GTDB taxonomy): Bacteria > Bacteroidota > Bacteroidia > Bacteroidales > Muribaculaceae > CAG-873. Next base: position 21,508 of record CAJTOZ010000003.1, read on the forward strand.
AAAAGGGATTGATAATGAGCTTTAAACTTTATTATGATGGATGTTGCATGTCCGGTTTATTTTTCCAATAGGGAATATGTGTGGCAATTGCAAATTTTGTTATTGATTTTTGCTGAATAGTTTTTCACAGTTTTCAACAGGCTTTTCAACATGTGTTGATAGTGTTATGAAATGGAAGAGCCGCACGGAATTCCGTACGGCTCTTTATGTGATGGTGGTGGTGTGGGTGCTTATTTCACGCGTGTGCAGCCGGCAGCTGTGAGGAGATCGTTTAGAAGCTCTGCATAGTCGCCGATAAGCAGCACATGGTGGTTGCCGAGGCTGTGGCGCAGGAAGTATGATGCCGGCTGATTGAAGTGCAGGCGCACCTGCGTGCGGCACATGTTGTGGTGGTTGAGGTTCTCCTGCAGGTAGGCCGATGTGACGAAGTAGCGGTCCAGATCGTTGCCTCCCACTTTCACTACCGTCACCTTACCCTGGGGCAATGCTCCCTGGATGGCTACACCGCTGAGCGATTCAAAGTGGTTGCGCAGTATGAAGCTTTGGGTCTGGTCGAGACCTATGGTGCAGTGGGCCATTACCACCTCATTGCTGTAGGTGTCTATTTTAGAAGGATTGGCCATGAAGGATGCCTTGCCCGTGGCAGCCTGCACGAGCATCATGGTGAAGAGTGTCTGGAGGTCTCCCTCGCAGCCGGCCATGATGCCTTCGTCGTTGAGCAGCGACAGAGCGAGGCAGCCGGTGGTGGCAGTGCGTTCGAGCAGACGGAAGCATGCGAGAGTGATGGCTGCGAGATTTTCTTCGGCCACAAGACGCTTTATGGCTACTGCCAGACGCATGGCTTTGGTGATGTCGGCGGCATCAGGTTCCACGCATCCCTTGGCTCGTGAAGAGAGAGCTGCGCAGGCATCGGCCACTTCATCATCGCTTATATGGTCAAAGTATTCATAGACGCGTTCCAGAGGCAGGTGCACGAGCTCCACTCCCCAGCGTTCCTTGGCGGCCTCGGGGTCGATGCCTGAGGAAATGAGCCAGTCGGAAGGCGTGCCTATCACACCGATGCGCTTGCCGGCGAGTTTGGCGCGCACGTCGTGCAGACGGCTGAGCTGCACAAGGCGTTCGGCTATCTGAGCCACTGTGCCGTGCACCACTTCGCTTGCCATTCCGCGAGCACGCAGGAAAGATGCTATCTCCAGCGATGCTGCCAGAGAGTTGTGGGTGCCGTCGGCAACGAGGAGAGCGGGGTCGGGCAGTGTGCTGAAGGCCTCTTTTACCTGACATTCCACACCTCCGGTGGCTATGAAAAGAGCCCGGAATGTGTCGTCGGGGAGCGCGGCAGCTTCTTCGGCCGAGAGGATATTTACTTTTTCGAAGTGTTTTTCCAGCTCGGTGATGAGAGCTTCGTGGGATGAACGCACCATGCTGCTGTCGTGGAGCACGGAGGTGAATGCGATGAGGTTGAGAATCATGGCTGACTGTATGATTGGTTAGTGATGTTCGTTTTTATCTGCTCTATTGGCAGTGTGGATGTGTCGGTTTCGAAATGCAGCATGTCCGGGGGGATGCATGCTGCGGTGTCGCTACGGAAATGCTCCCCGAGCGACAAGTGTATCCCGGCATCAAGCAGCTGGCGCGCGAGCGCCGGCGCACCGCGGAATCCGTGTACAATCCATGTGACGGCCGGAGCCACAGCGCGATGTACGGCGAGCAATTCGGCCCATCCGCGCACACAGTGTATGATAAGCGGTTTGCCCACCTCCTCGGCGAGAAGGGCGTGGCTGCGGAAAAGCTCTGTCTGCAGCTGCACGTCCGCACCGCGTAGACGGTCGATGCCGCACTCGCCTATGGCCACTACGCGCGGGTCGGTGGCTCGGGCCACCACCATCGGCCACAATGCTTCGGCTTCGCTGCTGCGCCAGGGATGCACGCCGCAGCTGAAATGGAGGTTGTCGCCGGCGGGCATGGCGTCGTCGGGCTCGATACATATCACAGCATCGTGTCCGGCGTGAACATTGTGGGTGTGGATATCGGCGAAGTTCATGGCACAGGATCGTAGCCGCTGCCTCCCCATGGGTGGCAGCGCAGGATTCGTCGTATGGTGAGCCACGAGCCGCGCAAGGCGCCGTGGCGCCGCAACGCTTCGAGAGCATAGGCGCTGCACGTGGGGGTGAACCGGCAGGCCGGGGGAAAGTGCGGAGATATGGCCGCCCTGTAGAAGAGCACCGGCAGGGAGAGGATGCGGGCGGCAAGTGTCATTGGTCGGGGGTGTCTGTAGGGTGAACTTTGGAGAGGAGTTTTGTCATGGCTCGCTCAACGGCGGCGTAAGGTTCCGTGCATGATGCCACATAGACAAAAGCTATATCAGTGCGTGAGCCCGGAGGCAGGGCATATCGGGCATGGTTCAGCCGGAAGGATTCGCGCACACGCCGCCGCATGAGCACCCGGTCCACAGCATGGCGCAGGCGCCGCTTCGGCACCACTATGACGAATGCCAGCGGGGCATCACTGCGGCGCTCGCTGCCGTGGCGCCACACGGCGCGCAAGGGGTAGGCCAGGGCGCTGTGACACTCAGGGCTGCGGGCAAACAGCGCCTCGATCGCCGTGGGCGAACAGAGGCGCTGTTTTTTGTATAGACGGAGCGTGTGGTCCACGTTCTATTCTTATTCGTTGTCGGCGTTGTCGTCAGACGGAGGCTGCACCTCGGCGAGATAGTTGTCAAGGGCCTGTGTCATCGACGGAGCCTTGGGGTTGGGGGCTGCAATATCGGGCTTCAGTCCGGCCTCTTCGGCGGCTTTGGTGGTGGAAGCGCCGAAAGTGGCTATCTTGATGTCGCCTTGCTTGAAGTCGGGGAAGTTTTTGAAAAGCGACTGTATGCCCTGAGGGCTGAAGAACACCAGCATATCGTAGTCGAAGGGTTCATCAGGGGCAAAGTCGTTGCTTACGGTGCGGTACATCACAGCGGGCGTGAAATTCACTTTGCTGTCGGTGAGAAGCTTGGAATCGCTGCCGTTGTTGTGAACGTCGCTGACGGCGAAAAGGTATTTTTCGTTCTTATGCTTCACCATAGCCGGTATGATGTCGGCAAGACGGCCGGTCTTGGAAGCAAATATCTTGCGTTTGCGGTAGATGATGTATTTCTGCAGATAGTTGGCGATGCTTTCCGATGAGCAGAAATACTTCTGTGTGTCGGGGATGTTGACACGTGTTTCCTCAGCGAGACGGAAAAAGTTGTCGACCGCAGTCTTTGCCGTAAAGATTATGGCAGTGTAATCTGAAATATTGATTTTCTGCGCACGGAAATCTTTTGCCGACAACCCCTCTACCTTTATGAAAGGGCGGAACACGATTTCCACACCATATTTTTCGGCAATTTCGAAATAAGGCGATTTTTCGGATTCGGGCTTCGGCTGAGAAACTAAAATCTTTTTGATAATCACTATATTAACGCGTTTTATAGGCTATCTGTGCATCAGCATGCCGACACCAGGGAGGCGGCGGCGCCGCACACACAGATTGCGGGTACTATTTCAAGGGTGCAAAGGTACAAAATAAAATAGACTAATGAGGGCACTCCGGTGTAAAAAATTCTAAAACCCTTGGCAATAAATATCAGTCGGGCGCATATATAGACACAAGCGGCGGCTATCAGCATCGCTGCCGCGGCATCGGGATAGAACACTATTCCGAGGGTGGGGAGTATCAGCACCACACCGGCCAGGCCTTGCGACGATGTGAAGCCGTCGAGCCACTGACGGGCGCGGGACGCATCAGGAGCGAAAGCATACCCTACCGTGGCGTAGGCGCAGAGCTGAAACACATAGTAGGCCGCAGCCACGCCCATCATGCGGAGGGTGTCGGCCAGCGCTGCTGCGGCGTCCGGCGATGTTCCGGGCGACAGTGCCGCATAGAGAAGCACTCCGCCGCAGGCTGCGAATTGCAATGCGAGGAGCATAGCCACGCGCCGCCGTCCCGGACTGCCGTCATCGAAGGCGTTCTGTCTGCGGCGCACGCTCCAGAGATCCTGGATATTGGAGGTGAGGGCGCGCCCGAAATGGCTGTAGGCCATAAGGCAGGCCACAAACAGCAGAGCAAGCATCCCGAGCACCACGGAGTGGCCGGCCGGGTGGATAATGCGTGGCGAGGGTTCATGTCCGTGTGTCCATGCCGGTGGGGCCGATGCTTCAGCTATAATGCTGCGGAACAGCGACATGTCCAGCGGCTCCTGCTCTACAGCCGCCTCGAGGGCGTGGTCGAGACTGGCATCAAAAGGATGCGTCTCGGCAGCGTGGCGCGGGAGTATGTAGAGGGAGTCGGCGTTCATGCTTCGGTGTGCAGCAGGCGTGCGAGCCGGGCTATTCCTTCCGATGCGCCCGCACGGATCACATGCACATGCGGCGGCACGTCGGCAGGATTCGGATCTATATAGTACACGGGTACGCCGGGGCGCACGTAGCGCAGCAGGGCGGCTGCCGGGTACACGCTCAGCGTCGTGCCGATGATTACAAATATATCGGCCGCGCCCACGATTGCCGTGGCCGGTTCGAATTCAGGCACTGCTTCCTGAAAAAACACTATGTGGGGGCGCACCGCATGGCCATCTATGCGGGTGTCGGGTGTGGTGCATTCTCCCGGCCGCAACGCATATACCAGGCTTTCGTCGTCAAGCGCGCGCACCTTGCGCAGCTCGCCGTGCAGATGGTGCACGCGTGTGCTTCCCGCGCGTTCGTGCAGGTCGTCTACGTTTTGTGTGATTATGTCCACATCGAAGTCGCGCTCGAGCTCCACGAGGGCGCGGTGGCCGGCATTGGGCTCCACGGTGTCGAGCTGTGAGCGGCGTTCGTTGTAGAACTGATGCACAAGTGCCGGATTGGCCGCGAAACCGTCGGCGCTGCACACCTGCATCACCAGGTAGCGTTCCCACAGGCCGCCGGCATCGCGGAATGTGGATATGCCGCTTTCGGCGCTCATACCGGCGCCGGTGCTTATGACGAGGTGTTTCTTCATGCTTCGTCGTCCATGAAGTTTATCTGGTTGGGATCGGAAGCCGGAGCGTGGGGTGTATCTATGCGTGTGACGGGAGCCGGCGCGGCAGCAGCCTTGATGTTCTGTGCCATGCGGCGGTCGCGGTTGTAGGCAGGTGTCTTTTCGAAGCGTTCTATCACCTTGTCATCGTCAATGGTGTCGTCGTCAAGGATTATGTAGCGCTGCCGGTCCTGGGTGCGTATGGTCTCGCCCACCTTCTCCTCGCCATACCATCCGGCTATCTTCTCCATGTCTATGGCAGCGGGTTCGGATGCTGTGGGAGTTTCGTTGCTGTCGCCGGAAAGCACGAGTTCGGCTTCGCCGCGGTCGTTTTCCTTGATTGTTATGTCAAAACCGGAGGCAAGCACGGTGAGTTTCACCTTGTTGCCGAGAGTTTCGTCGTACTGGATACCCCATATCACCTCCACCTGAGGGTCGATTTTATTCACGAAGTCGTTGAATTCGCGTGCCTCGCGTGCTTTGAAGCGGTCCTCGGCCTCGCGGGAGTAGCAGAGGTTGAACAGCAGGTGTTTGCTGGAGAATACGTCCGTATTGTTGAGCAGCGGCGAGTTCAGAGCGTCCTCGATGGCTTTTGTCACACGGTTCTCGCCTTCGCCGTAGCCTATCGATATGATGGCGGTGCCACCATCGCGCAGGGTAGTGTCCACATCGTTGAAGTCGAGGTTTATGTAGCCGTCGTTGGTGATAATCTCGGATATGGAGCGTGCGGCTGTGGCCAGGGTATCGTCGGCCTTGGCGAATGCGTCCTCGAATATCTCGTTGGGGTAGATGTCGGTGAGGCGCTCGTTGTTTATCACGAGCAGTGCGTCCACCACCTTGCTCATATCCTCGGCGCCGGCAAGGGCTTTGTTGATTTTCTTAGGACCCTCGAAGAGGAAGGGGATGGTCACGATACCGATGGTGAGGAGACCGCGCTCCCGGGCTACGCGTGCCACCACAGGCGCGGCTCCTGTGCCTGTGCCGCCGCCCATGCCGGCGGTGACGAACACCATGTCCACATCGTCGTTGAATATCTTGTCGATATCGGCAGCGCTTTCCTCGGCGGCGGCTCGTGCGCGCTCTGGCTTGGCGCCGGCGCCGCGTCCGCGTGTCACGTTCGGACCCAGGAGCAATTTGTTGGGCACGGGCGACGACAGGAGTGCCTGACGGTCGGTGTTGGCCACGACAAACGATACGCTCCGTATTTCCTGCCGGTACATGTAGTTGACGGCGTTGTTGCCGCCACCGCCCACACCGATCACTACTATGCGGTCGGGCTCGTCGCTGTTGTTTTCGTATTTATTGAGGTATTGTGTATCGTCGGGTGCCATATATGTTGATGGGGAGATATGGTTGTGGGTATATGGTTTTATTCATCGATTTCATCAGGGCCGGGAGTGCCTATGATTTTTTGTCCGAAGCGGGTGATGAAGCTTCGCAGTCCACCGAAGCGGCTTCCACCTTCTTCCACTTCGTCTTCGCCGTCCATGAAATCGCCATCGTCGTCGGGCTTTGGTTTGTGCGCCTTGTGCTTCTTGCGTTCATCGTGGCGGCGGTGGCGCTCGTAGTGTTCGTCGGGGTCATCATCATCGGGGTCGTCGCGCAGCACGTCCTCGTCGTCGATTTCATCGTTGGCGCGTGCGCGCGCTGCTGCCGATGCCTTGCGCGGGTCGTATATGTGGCCGAAGTTGTCGCTTTCGTCGTTTTTGTCGGCGGTGTCGTCGTCCGCAGGTTTGTCGGGAAGCGCTGTCAGGTCGCTGTCGCCGATGGCCAGCGGCCAGGCTGTCAGCGCCATTATGTCGAGGGTGTCCACGGGGTCTGCTCCGGTGTTGCCGGGGCGCACGCTGTTGTCGGCCGGAGCTATGCGCACTTTCATCTTGGTCTGTGTCTCAAAGAGTTCGGCCATGCGTTTCATGCGTGCGGCGCGTCCTGTGAGCACAATGCCGGCTGTGAGTTCGGCAGCCTTGAATCCGGCGCACTCTATGCGGTGCATGATATTGGCTATTATCTCGCCGGCGCGTGCCTGCGAGTAGCTGTTTATCTCACGTGCCTCCGGGCTCGCGCCGTCGGTCTGCGGGTCGGGTATTGCCGCTGCCTGGGCTGTCTTGATGTATTCGGCCTGCTCCTCGGTGATGCTCAGGCCTGTGGCAAGGTCGCGGGTGATGTTGCGGCCGCCCATCGGGAGTGTGACGAGCGACTGCAGCACGCCGTCGCGGTGTATGCTTATGGTAGTGGTCTCGGCACCTATGTCCACGAGGGCCACGCCGAGCTGCTGCTCCGAGGGCGTGAGCGCCATGCGGGCGAGAGCCAGCTGGCGGGGCACATAGATGCGCTGCACGGGTTCATCGCCGTCGGCATGTACCAGGCGCACTCGGTCGAGGTTGGTGCGGTTGTCGGTGGCGGCGAGTATCACTGTCATGTCGGCATGTATATTGCGGCCGAACATGCCCACAATGTTGCTCACCTCCTTACCGTCGACATTGAACGAGCGCGGGAGCACGGATACGACGTGGCGGTCGGCCGGCAGATTCAGCACCGCGTCATTTTTAAGTCTGTCTATGATGTCGGAGGTGATTTCCACCTCGGCGGGGAGCTTGGCTTCGGCGGATGCGTTTACCGATGCCGTTGAGCGGCCGCCCAGAGCTATGCGCAGGCGTCGTATCTTGCGGGGGGCCACCGCAGGGTCGTTTTCGAGGCGGCGTATCACTTCTTCCACGCGTGCTGCCACTTCCTGCACGTTCTGCACGCGTCCGTGACGCACACAGTTGAGCGTTTTTATCTCGTGCATGGCGAGAAGGGTGGCGCCACCGTCGGTGTCCACGCGGGCCACGGCGCCTTTGACTTTGCTGCTGCCGATTTCAAGAACGGCTATGTGTTTTGCATCCATATATGATTGTTGAGAAGTGGAGATTGTATTGGTGTCGGTTAATTGTATGCGTCGTCGGGCACTATGCCGTTGTCGGGGTCATTCGGGTCGTGTCCCTGCACGGTTTCTATGTCGGCATCGTTGTATTCCTGCTCCTGCACGGCCAGCTGCACGGCTGTCAGGCGTCCGGCACGACGTGTGGCCACTACCTGTCCGCGCCATTTCACACTGATGGTGTCGTAGCTGTCCCAACCGCGCACACCCGGCACCGTGCGGTAGAAGCGGCGAAGCCGGGCGAATTTGTCGGCCATATCGGTGGTGTCGCCAAAGTTCACCACATGGCCGCGCATGGCCGGAACGATGATTATGTCGCCGTCGGCCTCGCTCACTATGGTGCTCACAAGGGCATCCAGCTGGGCGTCGGCAGCTATGTGGCGCAGCAGCGGCAGCAGCCGCGCGGGGCTGTATTCGTCGGAAAATGTGCCGCACACCACAGGCACGTCGATGTGGAAACGCGCTTCGGCTCCTATACGCTTGCCCTCGGCGTTGATGTAGTAGGAGCGGCGCCCTCCGTGGTCGAACACACGCGCCACAGGCACCATCGGCACCACGTCTATGGCCACGGACCCATCGTTGAGCAGGGCCACGTTGGCACGCTCTATCTTGTCGGAGGCCAGAAGGCTGCGCTCTATCTCGCGAAGGCTCACTGAACAACGCGGAGCACCCGCCACAGCCCCGGGAGCAAAATCGCGCGCGATATCATCGGCTGTGATAAAGCCGGTGTGCAGGCTGTCGGCCACATTGATGTGCGTGGCTCCCACCGGAGCGCTTCCGGCCATGGCCGATGTGAGCGTTCCGGCAAATGCCAGATACACGAGCAGCACCACGCTGCATGCACACATTATGATGGATCGCTTGGACATCTTTTCGGAGGGTGGGTTGGAGTTAGAGGATCGGAGGATGCTTCAGGCTTTATATGATTCAGCGACTTGCGGGAGCAGCAGACTCATGTCGCCGGCCCCACAGGCCAATAGAATGTCAAAGTTACAATTTTTCAACCAATCCACCAAATTGTCTTTGGCAATGAGCGTCTTGTCGTCGCAGCGCACATCGCGGAGGATGATTTCGGAGCTCACTCCGGGCAGCGGCAGCTCACGGGCAGGATAGATGTCGGTGAGCACCACCGAGTCGGCGCCGGAAAGGGCGTCGGCGAATTGCGGCGCGAAGTCGCGGGTGCGTGTGTACAGGTGGGGCTGGAATGCCACCGTCAGGCGGCGCCCGGGATATAGCGCGCGCACCGAGGCTATGCTCGTGCGCAGTTCGTCGGGGTGGTGGGCGTAGTCGTCTATGATCACGCGTCCGCCGTCAGGCTGTTTCAGCAGAAACTGAAAACGCCGCTCGCTTCCCATGTAGGATGCCATGGCGATGCGGGCGGCATCGGGAGTGAGATCGCCTGTGAGCCAGCATGCGGCGAGCGCGGCCACAGCATTGTCTATGTTTATCTGCACCGGCACGCCGAGCTCTATGTCGGCAATGCGGCCGCCGGGATGCACGAAGTCAAAAGTTATCGTGCCGTCGGCTACACGGATATTGTCGGCGTGGAAATCGCCTTCGTGACGGGAATAGGTGAACACGCTCACGTCGCGTCCTGCGCGCGGATGCAGTTTCAGGCCGGTGTGCACCACGAGCGAGCCTCCGGGGCGTATGAGTTCGGTGAAGTGGGCGAAACTTTCCAGATAGGCCTCCTCGGTGCCGTAGATGTCGAGATGGTCGGGGTCGGTGGCGGTGATCACAGCTATGTGCGGCCGCAGATGGTGGAAGGAACGGTCGTATTCGTCGGCCTCCACCACAGTCCAGTCGGAATCGGGCGCCAGCAGCAGGTTGCTGTCGTAGTTGCGCAGGATTCCACCAAGGAATGCGTTGCACCCGCAGGGGCAATGGTGGAGCACATGCGCGGCCATGGACGATGTGGTGGTCTTGCCGTGCGTGCCTGCGAAACACAGCGCGCGGCTGCCGCGGGTGATCACGCCCAGAGCCTCGGCGCGTTTCACCATGTGGAACCCGCCTTCGCGGAAATAGCGCATCAGGGCCGAATCGGCAGGCACAGCCGGAGTGTAGACCACCAGTGTGCCCTCTTTGCTGCGGAACTGCTGCGGGATGGCCGTGGCGGCATCGTCGTCGTAGCACATCGCCACGCCTTCATCGGCGAGGCGCCGGGTGAGGTCGGAGGGAGTGCGGTCATAGGCGGCCACATCTTTTCCCTGCGATAGGAAATAGCGCTCGAGGGCGGCCATGCCTATGCCTCCGCCACCCACGAAGTATATGCGTTCGGGTGCTTTATCCATTGTTTTTCTGCTGTATTATGTCTTCTATGATGTCGACTATGCGCTCGTCGGCGTCGCGGAGAGCCATCGCCGAGATAGCTTTGCTCATGGCTTGGCGTCGCGGAGCGTCCTCCAGAAGCGATTTCACTGCCGGCACAAGCTGCGTGGCGGCATCGGCATCCTCTACCATCACTGCGGCATCGTGCGCGGTGAGGGCGAGGGCGTTTTTCCGCTGATGGTCCTCGGTGACGTTGGGCGACGGCACCAGCACGGCCACTTTCCCGAGCAGCTGCAGCTCGCTTATGGAACCGGCTCCTGCGCGCGACACCACAATGTCGGCGGCGCGGTAGGCCACATCCATGTCGGTGATGAACTGTGTGGCACGGGCTGCCGCATTGTCCTTGGTAGCCTTTTCGGCCAGCTCCGTGTCGCGGCGTCCTGTCTGCCACAGCAACTGGGCGCCTGCGTCTGTGATGTCCTTCACTCCGGCAGCTATCGCGTGGTTGATGGTGGTGGCACCGAGGCTGCCTCCCACCACGAGCACCAACGGGCGCCCGGGGTCGAAACCGAGTTGCTCCTTGGCTTCTGCGGCCGAAAGGCTGCACTCCAGCAGAGCTTCACGCACAGGGTTGCCCGTGAGATGTATCTTGTCGGCGGGGAAAAACCGTTCCGTGCCTTCATACGCCACGCATATGGCATCAGCTTGCTTCGCCAGCAGCTTGTTGGTGACTCCGGGATATCCGTTCTGTTCCTGGATGAGGGTGGGCACGCCCAACCGCTGTGCGGCCTTGAGGGTAGGGCCGCTGCAGTAGCCACCCACGCCTATGGCTATCTGCGGACGGAAATCGCGCACGGTGCGCCGGGCCATGCGCATGCTCTTGAACAGCAGCCACAGGGTGCGGAAATTACGCCATGGACGCTTGCGGTCGAATCCGGCCACGGGAAGCCCCACTATGGGATAGCCAGCGGCCGGCACACGCTGCATCTCCATGCGGTTGTCGGCGCCCACGAAGAGTATGTCAATGTCGGGATAGCGCCGGCGCAAGGCTCCGGCTATGCTCAGCGCGGGGAATATATGGCCTCCGGTGCCTCCTCCGCTGATGATTACTCGCTTCAGGGGTGTATGCTTCATAGCTGTGTGGGGTTGTCGGTTCTAAGATTTTCGGGCAGGCTCTGGAGCTCACGTGTGGCTGCTTCGGTGTCCTTGTCGTCGGTGCGCGCCGCATGACGGCTCACACTGAGCATCACACCGAGTGCTATCGACGTGGCGAGCACCGATGTGCCGCCTTTGCTGATGAGTGGCAGCGGTTGTCCCGACACAGGGAACACACCGCTGACGATGGCCATGTGAAACAGCGCCTGCACCACTATGTATATGCCGCAGCCTATCATCAGGAAGCACGCCGGGGTGCGCCGCAAGCTTATGCCTACATAGCCGGCGCGCATGAGCAACCACAGGTAGCACAGCAACAGGAATATGCTGAACACAAGCCCGCATTCTTCCACCACTATTGCGTAGATATAGTCGCTGAACGCCAGCGGCAGTCTTGCATTCTCGCGCGATTTGCCGGGACCGACGCCGGTGATGCCACCATGTGCCTGGGCTATGTAGCTGAGCTGCTCCTGCTTGTTTATGTCGGTGATGGGGTCGGCATGCTTGTTGAGGCGGAAATGGCGCTGCACGCGTCCGAACCACGTGGCCGAGCGGTCCCGCTCATTGCCCGCGCCCACTTCCTCCTGGTTGAGGCGTGCCACCTCTATGGCTTCCGGGGTGGGGCCGCTGCTCTTGGCGGCTACTATCTTTACAAGCACGGCACCACCGCCTATGAGCAGGTATATGCCTATCACACACCAGAATTTTTTGAATCCAACGCCACCGATGGCCATCATGGCCACACTTATGCACATAAGCAGCAGTGTGTTGGTGAGGCCTTGCGTGAACAGTAGTCCGGAACTCACGAGTGTCAGGGCCACACACAGCACTATGCCGTGTGTGGACACATCGCGCCGCCCTTTCACCTGATAGCGGCTCATGATGAGGGCAACACCCAGTGCCACAGCGAGTTTTATGAACTCGGCGGGCAGAATCACCATACCGGCTATGCGCATGCCGCGGCGCGCACCGTTGATGGTGACACCGGCCACAAGCACGTACAGCATGGCGGCTATGCTCAGCCCTATCAGCCACGGAATGGCTTTCACAATGTAGCGGTAGTGGAAGTGCTGTATCACAAGCATGGCGCCAAGGCCCATGACGAGAAACTGGGCGTGCCGCACGAGCGGACCGTAGATGTCGTCCACACGCACTTCCTGGCTGGATGCGCTGAACAGTTCTATGATGGAGAATATCAGGAGCACGATGTATATGCCCCATATCTGGTGGTCCGTGCGCACGCGCGGGCGTATGATGTCGGCTTCGGCGGCTATAGTATTCATTTCAGTAAAGTTAAGGTCGTTATAGTGTATTTTTTCAGGAGAGGTTTTTCACCATAGCCTTGAACTGGCGTCCGCGGTCCTCGTAGCTCTTGAACAAGTCGAAGCTCGCGCAGCACGGCGATAGCAGCACGGTGTCGCCCGCCGCGGCCACACGGCGGCAGGCAGTCACAGCATCGGCAAGCGTGTGGGTGGATTCCACGGCCACGTACGGCGAGAAAAATTCCACTATCTTCTCGTTGTGAAGTCCCATGGCCACGATGGCTTTCACTTTTTCGCGTACCAGAGGCAGTATTTCACTGTAGTCGTTGCCTTTGTCCTTGCCGCCGAGTATCAGCACGGTGGGTGTGGTCATGGCTCCGAGGGCATAGAAGCAGGAATTTACGTTGGTGGCCTTGGAGTCGTTGATCCAGCGCACGCCATCGACGGTGCCGGCAGGCTCCAGACGGTGCTCCACGGGAGCAAACGTGCGCAGTCCCTCGGCTATGGCTTCCCGGGAGGCGCCCATGCTTGATGCCGCCAGAGCCGCGGCCATGCTGTTGAGGCGGTTGTGGTCGCCTGGCAGCGAAAGCTCTGCGGCAGCCATCAGCTCGCTGCCGCAGAGCATCAGCTTGCCGTCGGCGCCGATAAATGCGTCGGCAGCCTTACCGATGGCAAACTCAAGTCGGCGTGCCTGCGTAGCCTGCAGCTCGCTGCGGAGCGCCACCACCGGATCGTCGGCCCAGGAGATGAACGTATCGCACGGGCGCATGTTCTGCAGTATGCGCATTTTCGCGGCTACGTAATTCTCCATCTTGTAGTCGTAGCGGTCGAGATGGTCGGGGGTGATATTGGTGATTATAGCGGTATCGGCGCGGAAATCATACATATTGTCGAGCTGGAAACTGCTCAGCTCTATCACATACACATCGTGCGGTTCCCGTGCCACCTGCAGCGCCAGTGAGCGGCCTATGTTTCCGGCTTCGGAAGCATCGATGCCTGCGCGGCGCAGTATGTGGTGGGTGAGCATCGTCGTGGTAGTCTTGCCGTTGCTCCCGGTGATGCACACGGTGCGTGTGCCTTCCGGAAAATAGCGTGCGGCCAGCTCTATCTCGCTGACAACGGGGATGCCGCGCTCACGCACAGCCTTCATCACAGGAGTGGAGTCGGCGATGCCGGGACTTTTCACTATCTCGTCGGCGGCGAGTATGCGGTCCATGGAGTGCCCGCCCTGCTCCCATCCGATGCCTTCGGCATCGAGCATGGCGGCATAGCGGGGAGCCACAGTGCCGTAGTCGCTCAGAAACACATCCATCCCCTTGTCGTGGGCCAGGATTGCGGCTCCTGTGCCGCTTTCTCCGGCACCGAGCACCACTATTTTGCGTTTGTCCATTGCTATCTTATTTTAAGCGTTACGAAGGTGATGACGGCCAGGATGATGCCTATGATCCAGAACCGGGTCACTATCTTGGCCTCCGGAATGGCCTGGGCGGGCCACTGTATCAGTGCCGGCCATGAGCCGTCGCCGGGTTTTTGGAAGTGGTGGTGCAGCGGCGACATCTTGAAGATGCGGCGGCCGCCGGTGCGCTTGAAATAAGCCACCTGAAGCACAACCGACAGATCCTCTATGTAGAACAGCGCCACGAGTATGGGCAGCAGAAGTTCCTTGTGGATGAGTATGGCGAACACGGCGATGATACCGCCGAGGGTCAGCGAGCCCGTATCGCCCATGAACACCTGCGCCGGGCTGGCATTGTACCACAGGAAGCCTACCAGAGCGCCTATGAACGCAGCCATGAACACCACCAGTTCGCCGCTGGCGGGAATATACATGATGTTGAGGTAGGCCGAGTAGATGAGGTGGCCTCCGAGATAGGCCATGATGGCGAGTGCCACGCCGGCCACGGCGCTCAGGCCCGCGCACAGGCCGTCAAGACCGTCGTTGAGGTTGGCGCCGTTGCTGGTGGCGGTCACAATGAACATCACCACGAAGAAAAACACCACCCAACCGCCTGTCTCGGCGGCAGAGCCCATCCAGCCCGTGAACCACGAATAGTTGAAATTATTGTTTTTTACGAAAGGAATGGTGGTCTCCGGCGATTTCACTTCTTCCGATCCATACACCACTTCCTCCACGCGCTGCGTGTCGGCGCTGATGATCTCGTGGTTCTGCACAATCACCATGTCGGGGTTGAGATACATGGTGCCCGCGACGATGATGGCCAGGCCCACCTGGCCGAATATCTTGTACTTGCCGCGTATGCCGTCCTTGTTGCGCTTGGAGAATTTTTTGTAGTCGTCGAGAAAACCGATGCTTCCGAGCCACAGCGTGGCCACAAGCATCAGCAGCATGTAGGGGTTGGCCAGATTGCCCACGAGCAGGCAGGGCACAAGAATGCTGAGGATTATGATGATCCCGCCCATGGTTGGCGTGCCTTTTTTTGCCTGCTGGCCCTCAAGGTCGAGGTCGCGGATGATTTCGCCTACCTGCATGAGCTGCAGGCGTCGGATGATGACGCGTCCTGCGAAGATGGCCATGAGCAGGGCGAGCACGAATGCCGCGCCGGAGCGGAATGTGAGGTAGTCCATCAGTCGGGCGCCCGGCAGGCCCGAATCCTGAAGCTGCTGAAAGAGGTAGTATAGCATGGGTTGTGTGGGTGTTATTCGGCTTTTCTTGAGGCGCGCTCGGCCAATGCGGCGCGCACCTGTTCGCAGTCATCGAAATGGCGGCGTTCGCCGCCGCATATCTGGTAGTTCTCGTGGCCTTTGCCCGCCACCAGCACCACTCCGCCGTCCTCCGCGCCGAGAATGGCGCGGCGTATGGCCGCGCTGCGGTCCAGTTCCACCTCGGCGGAGAGGCGTGCGTCGGCGTCAAGACCGGCAAGCATATCGGCCGCGATGGCCTCCGGGCTCTCGCTGCGGGGATTGTCGGAGGTGATGATGAGCAGCGTGCTGCGGCGCGAGGCCTCGGCTGCCATCATCGGGCGTTTGCCGTGGTCGCGGTCGCCACCGCAGCCGCACACCGTGATCACATCGGCGTCGGGGCCTGTGGCCTCGCGGATGGTGGACAGTACGTTGGCCAGGGCATCGGGCGTATGGGCGTAGTCCACGATGGCTGTGATGCCTGCGGCGTGGAATGTCTGGAAACGTCCGGCCACGGGGTGCAGCGCGCTCAGTTGTGTCAAGGCTTCCATGCGTGGTTCTCCCATCAGCCGCGAAGCGCCGTACACAGCCAGCAGATTGGCCGCGTTGAAACGTCCGGCAAAGCATGTGTGGAGTTCCTGGCCGTCGATGCGCAGCAGCATCCCGTCTATGCGGTCCTCCACCACGGCGCCGCGGAAGTCGGCTTCCGTGCGCAGGCCGTAGGTGCTCACGCGTGCGCGTGTGTTCTGCACCAATATGCGCGCGTGGCTGTCGTCGGCGTTGACGAGCGCCCACGCATCTTCCGGCAATGCGTCGAAAAACATTTTCTTTGCTTCCAGATAGGCCTGGAATGTGCGGTGGTAGTCGAGGTGGTCGCGTGTCAGGTTGGTGAATATGCCCCCTGCGAAGTGCAGTCCGGCTATGCGGCGCTGCGCACAGGCATGGCTGCTCACCTCCATTGCGGCGAAGGTGCATCCATCTTCCACCATCTCGGCCAGCAGGGCGTTGAGCTCGAGAGGGTCGGGAGTGGTGTGTGTGGAGGCCACGGCGCGATTGCCTATGCGGTTGACCACGGTGCTGAGCAGCCCGGCTCGCTCGCCGCGGCCACATGCCATATCGTAGAGCAGTGTCGCCACGGTGGTCTTGCCGTTGGTGCCGGTGACACCTACGAGTGTGAGATGCCGCGACGGATGTCCGTGCCATGCCGAGGCGAGGCGTCCGAGAGCCTCGGCGGTGTCGGGCACGCGCACGAATGTAACGCCGTCGCTTGCGTAAGATGGCGTGTAGTCGTCGGCACACACTATGGCGGTTGCTCCCGCATCTATGGCCGCGGGTATGAAGTTGTGGCCGTCGGCCGCTGTGCCGCGCACAGCCACAAAAAGGCATCCTTTCTCCACACGGCGCGAGTCGGCCGTGAGAGCTGTCAGAGGCTTATCGGCCGTGCCTTGCACGCTGTGTGTGCCTATGTCCTGCAGTAGTTGCTTCAGATTGTGCATGATGTCAGAATTGCTGTAGAGTGAGACTTACGCGCAGGCCCTTCGCAGCCTTCGTTCCGGCCGGCGGATTCTGCGCTGTCACATATCCTATGCCGTCGAAAGCCACATTGTATCCTGCTTCCTCAAGACGCACCACAGCCTCGCGCACGCCGAGGCCGCGCACATCGGGCACACATCCGGCCACAGGGGGTGCGGGGGGCGTGATCACGGCCGCGCGGTCCATGTCGATGTAGCGGTGGATGTTGAGCGAACGGTCTTTGCGGAATGTGGCGTAGAGGGTGGGGCGTCCGGCATCGGCGGGAGCGTTCTCGTCGATGTCGGCGTAGTTGTCGAGATAGCCGCGGGCATACAGCTTGAGAGCGGTGTTCTTGAGCACGGCTCCGGCTGTCACTGCCGGTCCGTGGAGCGGCGGACGCGGGTCGCTTATGACCACGATGCAGGTGTACTTCGGGCGCTCGGCAGGGTAGAAGCCACAGAACGCCACGCGGTAGTGTCCTTCCTTATACCCGAGGTTGACGGGGCGCTTGCGTCCGTCGGCGCCCACCACACTGTCGCGTTTTTGCCCGGGGCGCAGTTCGTTGGCAATCTTTGCCGTGCCGGTCTTTCCGGCAATGCGCACCGTCTTGTCGCGCAGGAATTTGGCTGTGCCACCCTGTCCGTACACCACCTGCGTGAGCATCTCGCGCAGCAGTGCGGCGTTGCGGCGCGAGAGTATGCTGTCGCGCACATAGCTCACGGGAATGATGCTGTCGCGGCCGTCGTGGCTGCGCAGGGCCTTGACCAGGCGTGGACGCACGAAGCGGCCGTCGTTGGCTATGGCGTTGTATATGGCGCAGGTGTACAGCGGAGGTATCATGGTGCTGTAGCCGAATGTCATGCGCGAGAGAGCCACGAGGCCGCGGTTGTTGTTTTCCACCGTGGGAAAATACGGGCGTCGCTCTCGGGCGATGCCTGTGCCGAAGCGGTCGAAGAAACCTATTTCGCGCAGGCGCTCGCGGAAGCCGTTGGGATTGTTCTCGTAGTGTGCGGCCACGAGCTTGGTCATGCCTATGTTTGAAGAGTATTCCAGAAAGCGGCTCACGGGCAGAGTGGCCGGCGAGTGGGTGTCGTGGATGGCGCGGCCACCCTTGTAGGCGTAGCTGTGGCCAATGGAATAGGTCTTGTCCACGGGCAGCGCGTAGCCGTCCTCCAGTGCGGGGATCATAGATATGGCTTTCATCACGGAGCCGGGTTCGTAGGCCAGCACGGCACGGTTCATGGCTTCTATGTAGCGGCCGGGGTGCAGAGAGTCGCGCTCAAGGTTGGATATGGCCTTGATATCGCCCGTAGCCACTTCCATTATCATGGCTGTTCCCCAGTCGGCGTTGCTGTTTACGAGCATCTCGCCCAGCTCGCTTTCGAGGATGTCCTGGATGGTGATATCGATGGTGGTGGTGACGGTGTAGCCGTGGCGCGGCTGTTCGATGGGCCATTTTGCCACACGGTTGGTGAACATCACGCGCTTGGCGCGTCCGGGGGTGCCGAACAGCAGGGTGTCGAGGGCCTGCTCCAGGCCTGAGATGCCGTGCTGCGCGTCTTTGCCGGGAAGATAGCCCACCCGGCCCACGCTCAGCCGGGCCATGTCGCCGTAGGGATACATGCGCCGCAGCACCGGTTCCAGTTTCAGGCCGGTGCGGTTGGCATTGCGGGTGCGGCGGAAAAACGGGAATTGCTTGAAACGCTGCGCCACATCGAAAGGCACGTTGCGCACCAGGCGGAACGTGCCGCTGCGCTTGCTCTTGGGCTGCGACAGGGGCTTGGAGAGATAGTCGTGCCACTCTTTGCGCGAGCGGTGCGGGAAGTGCAGGGCCAGGCTGTCGGCCAGGCTGTCGAGCGATTCCACATACTGCCTTATCCAGAAGTGCTTCGGGCGGAAGTCGATGCTTACATCGTAGTAGTTGAGATTGGTGGCCAGGATGGAGCCGTCGCATGCCAGGATGTCGCCGCGCAGCGGTTGTATGGGGGTGATGGTGTCGAGCTGGCGCTGGCCCTTGGCGTTCCAGGCGTCGGCGTTCACCACGGTGGTGTTTACCAGCATGAACACTATGGCTACCGACATGGCCACGACGCATGCCAGCACGATGGACAGGTTGAGCATTATGCGCGCGCGGCGGCTGTTGCCCTTCCTTGAGGAGGTGCGGTTATCGGCGCTCATCTGTTTCCGGAAGTTTATATGGTGGACGTTCCTGGATGCCGAGACCCAGACCGAGGGAATCGATGCGGTGCTGCATGGCCGATTCGCGTGTGGAGCTCATATAGGTGGAGCGCTCGCGCTGAAGCTCCGTGCGCACCACCTCGAGGCGTGTGCGCAGCGAGGCTATCGTCTCCATGCCCGTGACACAGTCAAAGCGCACCGATATGCTCATCATCACGAGCACGACTATCAGAAGCACCGCGAAGAAGTAGCGCTTGAACAGGCCGCTTGTGATGAATTTGCCGTGGGTGATCACATCCACCGTGTCGGCTATGCGGCGGCTGTCGGCATGTGGCAGGCGTATTTTTTTCATAGTTCGGGAGAGGGTAGTTTCTCAGCCACGCGCAACTTGGCGCTGCGGCTGCGTGGGTTTGCTTCTGTCTCGGCCGCGTCGGGCACTATGGGTTTTGAGGTGAGCAGCCGCATGGGTGCCAGCGAGCGGCCGAAAAAGTCTTTCTTCTCTTCGCCGTCGATGGAGCCGGTGCGCATGAAGTTCTTGACCAGACGGTCCTCGAGGGAGTGGTAGGTGATGATGGCCAGACGGCCGCCGGGGCGGAGCACTTTCAGCGCCTGACCGAGCAGCGCGCGCAATGCGCCGAGCTCATCGTTCACCTCTATGCGCAGGGCCTGGAACAGCTGTGCCATCTCCTTTTTGAGCTGGCGGGGGTTGAGCAGTGGCTCGGCCACGCCGCGCAGGCCTTCTACCGTGGTCACGGGGTTGCCGGCCTCACGGCTGCGCACGATGGCTGCCGCAAGGCGCGGAGCCTGACGCAACTCGCCGTAAAGGCGGAGCATGCGTGTGAGCTCTTCCGCACTGGCTGTGGCCAGCAGGTCGGCGGCGGAGCGGCCCCCGCGGCGGTTCATGCGCATGTCCAGGGCGCCGTCCCAGCGGAAGGAGAATCCGCGCTCGGGGTCGTCGAAATGGTGGAAACTCACACCGAGGTCGGCAAGCACGCCATCCACACCGTCCACGCCGTAGTAGTCCATGAAGTTGTGCAGGAAGCGGAAGTTGCTGTACACCATGGTGAAACGTGGGTCGCCGGCTGCCGGCGCACGACGCACTGCGTCTTCATCCTGGTCGAAGCCGTAAAGGTGCCCGTCGTTGCCGAGGCTTTCAAGTATGGCTGCCGAGTGGCCGCCGCCACCATAGGTGGCGTCGACGTACACACCGCCCGGACGGATGTCGAGCGCGGCGATGGTCTGCGGAAGTAGTGCGGGGATGTGATAAACGTCCTGATTCATAGTGATATAGCTGTGTCGGCGATGTATGGGGGCATTCCGACTTCAAAGTTAGCTAAAAAAGATGAAAAATTTACAATGCCAAACGTAAAAAAGTTGTCGACTTCGCCGAAATTTACATTTGCAAATGTATCTTAGGGCACTATCCCCGGCAGCTTTTGCAGATAATCGTTATTTTATTTGTAATTTTGCGCTATGATAGACGATAATTTTCTGGAAGATTATATCGAGGTCCACATCGATCCCGAACCTGAGATGCTGAGGAATCTCTGGCGCCGCACAAATGTGCGGCACGTATATCCGCGCATGTGTTCGGGACATGCGCAGGGACGCCTCCTGGCCATGATTTCGTCCATTGTGGCTCCGCGACGCGCTGTTGAACTCGGCACGTTCACTGGCTACTCGGCGCTGTGCATTGCCGAGGGTATGCCGCCCGATGGCGAGCTCCACACCATAGAGATCGACGACGAAATGGAGCCGGAACTGGAGGAACTGTTCGCACGTCCGCATCCCGGAGCCCCTGTGACGCTGCACATCGGCGATGCGCTGAGCGTGCTCCCCACCCTGGACGGCGAGCCCTGGGACCTGGCGTTCATTGATGCCAACAAACGTTTCTATACCGAATACTACGAACTTCTGCTGCCACGCATGCGCCGTGGCGGAGTGATATTGGCCGACAACACTCTCTGGAGCGGCAAGATTCTGCATCCTGATGCACGACGCGACGCTCAGACGGCGGCGCTCCTCGACTTCAACGACCATGTGGCGGCCGACCCACGCGTCACGCGCGTGATCCTGCCGCTGCGCGACGGTCTCACTATGATAAGAGTAAAATAACGCATGAACCGCATCATGTTTTTTGCGGGTACAGAAGCACAAAACGACAAAAGAAACAAGAGGATTGATAATCAAAAAATCTGTTTCTTCTGCCCCCTGTACCCTCGCCATACGAGGCTGAACTGTAATTTCGGCTTGTGTCGGAATTACGCTTCCTCTCCCTCTATTTGTTTTATGCGTATGAGTTCCAGACGTGTGGCGCTCTTTTTCAAAACCTCGAAACTCAGGTTGCCCAATAGTATGGGAGCCCCGGCTGCAGGGATAGTGCCTGTGCTGTGCAGCAGATAGCCGGCTATGGTCTGGTAGTCGTCGTCTTCGGGGATGTCGAGATGGAGGTTTTCGTTCAGCCATGCTATCTCGCAGCGTCCCGACACCTCGTACACACCGGGCTCCACCGTGCGTGCCGTGAAGCCTCCCTTGTCGTGCTCGTCCTGTATGTCGCCGAATATTTCCTCCACAAGGTCCTCCAGTGTCAGAAAACCGCTCGTGCCGCCGAATTCATCGACCACAACGGCTATGGAACGCTTCTGCTGCAGCAGGCGGCGCATCATCACATTAGCCAGCAGGTTTTCCGGAGCGTACAGCACTGGCTTGATGTGCTTCTGCCAGTCCTCGCCGGGCACGAAGAGCTCGCTCACGTGGATATATCCCACGATATCGTCGATATCCTCACGGAACACTATTATCTTGCTGCGGCCGGTAGACGTGAACAGGTCGGACAATTGCTCGCGCGGCGTATCGAACGGCACGGCCACTATCTCGTTGCGCGGTATCATGCAGTCGCGCACATGGGTGGTGCTGAAGTCGAGAGCGTTCTGAAACAGCTTCACCTCATTTTCCACCGTGGTCTTTTTCTCTTCCATGCTGTCGATGGCCTCTTCGAGATAGTCATTCAGGTCGCCCATGCTTATGAGGCTGATATAACTGCTGTGCGTGCGCGCGCCCACCAGCCGCATCAGCAGGCGCGACAGCCAGGTGGCGAGCAGCGATATGGGATACAGCACCACGTAGAACAGCGCTATCGGGAGCGCTATCACGCGCAGGGAGCTGTTGGGGTTGATGCCGAACACGGTCTTGGGTATGAACTCACCCGTGATTAGGATCACAGCGGTGGAAATGAGTGTCTGGGACAGCAGCACCAGAAACTCCGAGTGCAGAAGCCCCTGCAGCCACGGCTCAAGCATTTTGGCGGCGCCCATACCGTAGATCACGAGCACCACATTGTTGCCCACGAGGATTGTGGAGATGAAAAACTCACTGTGGGCGTAGAAACGTTTTATCAGGCCCGATACAAGTCCTCCGCGACGCACATCCACGGCGGTGCGCACGCGGTCGGCGGTGACAAATGCCATTTCCGTGCCCGAGAAAAATCCCGAGAGCACGAGCGATATCACTGTGATTATTATCCACGTAGGTTCCATAGTCTATCTTGTCGGTGTGAGAATGGCGGCATTGCCCGCTGTGGCTGCTCCGGCGGCTGTGTCGGCCCGCCGCGAGGCTCTGGCCGGTGCTGCACGCCGGCTCCTGGGAGGAGCGCTTCCAGTGCTGTCGGCGGCTATGCTGTCGGTGCCGGATGCGCTGCTGCCGGCGGCATCGCGTTCCACGGGTATTATGCCCGTTGGACGGTTGACGGTATAGGCCGTCATATTTTCGTTGCTTGTGAAGCCGTAGCCCTCGATCACTCTGTCGGTGCGCACGATGTGGATAAACGAATCCGAGTACACCTTGCGCTGCTGCTGGTCCCAGAACAGTTGCTGGGTGAGGAAACTGTCGCCCTGCACGTTCACCATCACCACATGTCCGTCGAGGCGCCACAGGCGGCGACGGCTGAAATAGCGCGCGCTGTCGGAGCGGATGTTGGCCTCCGGCTTCATTTCGAGGTCGTATTGTTCCAGATGCAGTTCCTGCGGGAAGCGCCAGTAGGGGTCCTTGGCTTCTTCAAACATCTCCCATACGGGCGTGGTGATGTGGTAGCGCACATAGCCGCTGTCGCTGACGAAAGTGCTGACATCCACCGTCGTCATCGTCGGCGTGGTGTCGCCGGCGTTGTCCACATAGCTGTGGCGTTCCTCGCCGCAGCCCCCGAGGGCCACTGCCGCGCATGTTATCGCTGCAAGCGCTGTGTACCGCATGTCGCTGCGCCTTTACCGCCTCCGGATCAATAAATCTTGTTGGGACGGAACCACATCTCGTTGAAATTCACGCCCAGCGTGATGTTGAGATAGTTTTCCTTGATGAGGGCATTGGGAGTGGCCTGGCGGTGGCGCCATTCCACGCCCAGATTGACAATGGTCTTGAAGCCCGGCACCGGAAAACCGATACCGGCGCCTATGCCATAGTCGCGCACGCCGTTGTAGCTCTGGTTCTGTGCGCTCCGCACGCGCAGATAATCGTGGTTGTAGAACGCTCCGATGCGGTAGTGGGCGCGGCGGAAATAGCTGCCGCGCGGGTTGGGGGTCCACTGCAGGCCGGCGGCTATCTTGTAGCGGTCGTCGAGTGTGCCTTTCTCGCCTGCGTATTTAGCCTTGCTCCAGGGCTGGTAGGTGCCGTCCACCTCTATGAGCATGCGCTGGTTGATGGTGTAGCCTATGCCCACGCCGAGGGTCCACGGTGTGGAGTAGCGTCCGTCTATGCTTTCCTCGGTTTCGGTGGGAGCGTTTTCCATGGTCTGGTCGTAGCTGAAAGTGGCGGTGTGGCCATGGAGATTCTTGCCGGGGCTGAACACGGCGCCGATAGTCAGCATGTCGCGCTTGCGCAAGGCCAGGGAGTACTGCAGGCCCACATTCAGATTCCAGTCCCGCACCTCGAGCTGGCGTTCGAACAGTGTCGTGCTTCCCGCGCTGGTGATGGCATAGCTGTCGTTGTAGGTGGAGCCGAAGAGATAGGCTATGTTGGCGCCTATGCTCAGCCCCTTGAACGGAGCGTAGCCCACACCGGCATACAGCTGGTTGAGGCTACCCGAACCGCTGCGCGAGGCATAGCCGTTGTCAATGGAATTGCCGAAGGCATAGCCCACACTGCTGTAGGGCAGCAGGCCAATGCTGGCTCCGAGGCCGCGGGTGATGGGAAACTGCATGGTGATGTAGTCGAGGCCACCGCCAAAGTCGTTGCTGCGCGTGCGGGTCCCGTCGGAAGCTGTCTCCTCGTTCCACAGGCAGGTGAGGTCGATGCCCATGTCGAAGAGGAACGTCATGGAGTCTATGCGCGCGTAGCTCGCGGGGTTCATCACATTGATCGTGCGGCCCGAGTGCATGGCGTAGCCCACGCCGCCCATCTGGCGCTGCGCGGCTGTGGCGTTGTCGCTGAGTATGCCGTAGCCGTAGCGCGAATAGGGAGTCATGGTGCCGTTCTGTGCGGCGGCGCCGATGGCCGCGCAGGCGGCTATTGTCAGGGCGCAGATGAGTCGTTTTATCATTTCTTGTTTTGTATGTCAGTTGTCCTTGATATGCTGTGTGGCGCCCAGAGAGTGGCGCAGTATGCTTATGAGACCTTTTCCCACGAGGTCGTGGTCCACCACGGCCGGGCGTTCCAGAAGCGGAGCTATCGTGTCGGCGCGTCCGCCGGTGAGCACCACAACGGTGTCGGTCGGCAGCAGCCCGCGGTAGTAGCCCACCTCTCCGGCAATGCCGCGGAGAGCGCCGCAACGCATTGCTGTGGCGGTGTCGGAGCCCCACGCCGGGAGTTCGCCGTCCACGTCCACCTCGGGCAGGCGGGCCGTGTAGGCATGCAGGGCACGCAGCCGCATGCCTGCTCCGGGCGCTATGTTGCCGCCGTGGAAAGCGGCGTCGGGACCTGCCACATCGTAGGTCACGGCGGTGCCTATGTCCACCACCAGGCATCGCTGCCCGGGGTAGGCTGCCACCGCGCCGGCGGCAGCCGCTATGCGGTCGAGCCCCAGCGTGTGCGGCGTGGAGTAGTGCAGCTCTATGGGCAGCGGCGTGGAGTGGCTTAGTTCCACCACTGTGCCGCACGCGGCACGCAGCACATCCAGATGCGCTGCATCTCGGCGTCCCACACTGCAGTATATTCCGGCGTCGATATGTCCGTGGCGGGCAAGCTCCGCCTCTATGGCTGCGGCGGAGAGAGTCTTCGCCGCCAGCCGGCCTATGGGCTCGCTGTCGCGCCACACTGTGAGCTTTGTGGCTGTATTGCCCTGGTCTATGCTTGCGTAGGTAGGCATCGGGGGTGGGATGGCGTCAGTCGATGATGTCGAAACCTGTGTATTTGCGCAGGCATTCGGGCACCACGATTCCTTCCGGCGTCTGGTTGTTTTCGAGCAGGGCGGCCATTATGCGCGGGAGAGCGAGAGCCGAGCCGTTCAGAGTGTGGCACAGACGCGTTTTCTTGTCGGTTCCGCGGTAGCGGCATTTCAGGCGGTTGCTCTGGTAGGTCTCGAAATTCGATACGCTCGACACTTCCAGCCAGCGGCCCTGGGCTGCGGAGTACACTTCAAAGTCGAAGGTGATGGCAGAGGTGAAGCTCATGTCGCCGCCGCACAGGCGCAGGATGTGCCAGGGGAGGCCAAGCTTGTCCAGCAGACCCTGCACGTGGTCCTTCATCTCCTCAAGAGCTGCATAGCTGTCCTCCGGACGCTCGATGCGCACAATCTCCACCTTGTCGAACTGATGCAGGCGGTTGAGGCCGCGCACATCCTTGCCGTAGCTGCCGGCCTCGCGGCGGAAGCAGGCCGAGTAGGCGCAGTTCTTGATGGGCAGACGGTCGTCGGGAATGATGACGTCGCGGTAAAGGTTGGTCACAGGCACCTCGGCCGTGGGTATGAGGTAAAGATTGTCGAGAGTGACCACATACATCTGTGCCTCCTTGTCGGGGAGCTGGCCGGTGCCTATGCCGCTGGCCTCGTTCACCACGTAGGGGGGCTGCACCTCAAGGTAGCCTGCGGCGGATGCTTCGTCGAGGAAGAACTGGATGAGCGCGCGCTGCAGCTTGGCGCCTTTGCCCAGATATACGGGGAATCCGGCACCGGTGATTTTCACACCGAGGTCAAAGTCTATCAGATTGTATTTCTTGGCCAGATCCCAGTGGGGAAGCGCATCGGCTGCGAGATCGGGCATCTTGCCGCCCTCTTTGTCCACGATGTTGTCGGCGGCGCTGCGGCCTTCGGGCACCATGTCGCAGGGCACGTTGGGCACACCCAGAAGTGTCTCGCGGATTTTGGCTTCCGTGGCAGCGAGTTTTTCGGCATACTCTTTCTGGCTCTGCTTAAGGATGGCCACCTTGGCCTTCAGCTCCTCGGCTTCGGCGCGTTCGCCGGCCTTCATTTTCGCACCTATCTGTGCGGCGAGGTTGTTGAGCTCTGCGGCCTCGGTGTCGTTGCTCTGCTGGAGCGCGCGACGGGCGTCGTCGAGAGCGAGCACGGTGTCTATGGCTTCGCGTCCGTCGAAGCCCTTGATGGCAAGGCGGCGCACGATATCATCGGGATTGGCTTTTATTTGCTGGATAGTAAGCATAATGCTGCTGTATGTGTGGTTGCGTTTTTAAAAACAGTCTATTATAAATTCTGGCAGTGGCTTATCCCTGGGCCAGAAGGGTCTTTACCATGGTGGAGATGGCACGTCCGTCGGCGCGGCCCGCCAGAGCCTTGGTGGCGGTACCCATCACGCGTCCCATATCGGCGGGGCCCTTTGCTCCGGTCTCGGCGATGATACGGCGCAATTCCGCCTCAAGCTCCTCGGGAGTGAGGGCCTTCGGCAGGTAGGTCTCTATCACGGCGGCTTCTGCCAGCTCGGCTTCTGCGAGCTCGGGACGGTTCTGCTCCGTGTATATGCGTGCGCTCTCGTGGCGCTGCTTAGCCATCTTCACAAGTATTTTCATAGCGGCATCGTCGCTGAGGTCGCCACCTGCGCCCGGGGCGCTTTTCGCTTCCAGAAATTCTTTCTTGATGCCGCGCAAGGCCTCCAGGCGCACTTTGTCGCGCGCGAGCATGGCGGCCTTTATGTCGGAACTGATGGTGTCAAACAAGTCCATATGCAGTTGTGTAAAATTATTGCATGTTGTTATAGCCCACAAAAGTACGCTTTTTTTCCATATCAGCCTTGCACGCAGGCTAAAAAAATATTAATTGATGTGTCGCCGCGCTGCGTGCGCCCCACTTTTGCCCGATATCGTTTAAAAAAACACTAAAAAACTTTCGGCTCTGCGAAAAAAGCATTATCTTTGCAGTCGCAAATTTGCCAATCGGGGTGTAGCACAGTTGGCAGCGCGCCACGTTCGGGACGTGGAGGTCGGAAGTTCGAGTCTTCTCACCCCGACAAATTTACAGCCGAAGGGCATGCTTTTTATAAGGCATGCCCTTCGGTGTTTTTTATAGTCACGCCGAAATTGCATCGAAGATGCGGCCAGTACCGACATTATGGTGGCAAAGTTTGTTATACACTCGGGCAGCTGTTTTATGGCTGTCCGGCGTTTATGAATGTTTGTAAAACAAATAATTGAAGAAACTATGATGGATATTGCTGCTTTGTTTGACCTTAGCGGACGGGTGGCCGTCGTGACCGGAGGAGGTGATGGTATAGGGAAAGGTGCCTGTGAGATTTTAGCGGCTGCCGGAGCCTCGGTAGTTGTGAGCGACATCAACGGGGATAAGGCGGCTGCAGTGGCCGAAGCTATCAATGCCGATGGCGGCAAGGCTGCCGCCACAGTATGCAATGCGTTGGTGGATGATGACCTTAAGCGCTTGATCGATTTCGCAGTCGGGACTTTCGGTACGGTCAACGTGCTGGTGAATAATGCCGGTCTCGGCGGTGGCGGCCGTGAGAACCCGTTCAAGATCGACCGCGCCTACGTGGAGCGCATTTTTGCGATTAATGTGGTGGCTCCCTGGTGTCTGTCGCGCTTGGCCGCCCCATATATGCAGAAATCGGGCTATGGTTCGATTGTGAATGTGACTTCTATGAGCAGCATAAACGCCGATCCCAATATGGCTATCTACGGTTCGTCGAAAGCAGCCTTGAACCGTATGGCGGCTAATCTGGCGCACGACTATGGGCCGATGGGCATCCGAATCAACAATGTGGGCCCTGGAGCCACGCACACAGCCGCATTGGCCACGGTGCTCACCCCGGAGATTGAAGCGCGTATGCTTGCCCGCACTCCTATACACCGTTTGGGAAAGGTGTCGGATATTGCCAACGCCATCCTTTTCTTCGCTGCTCCTATATCGGCCTGGATCAGCGGACAGACGCTGATGGTGAACGGCGGAGGCATCCAGACACTTGATTAGAAAATTCCAATAATTCAATATTTGCGCTTTTTTAGTGCGGCATGTGCGCAAATTTCTTTATCTTTGCACAAATGACGGACAATGATACGGATATAAGTCTGCGGCAGGCCCAGAAGGCCGTCGACCGGTGGATCACAACCATCGGGGTGCGCTACTTCTCTCCTCTCACCAATATGGCCGTGCTCACGGAAGAGGTGGGGGAGGTGGCAAGAATAATGGCGCGCACCTACGGCGACCAGAGTTTCAAGGCCGGCGAGCGCGGGCCCGAAGCTCTCGCCGATGAGCTCGCCGACGTGCTGTGGGTGGTGGCTGCCATAGCCAATCAGACCGGTGTCGACCTGGCCGAGGCGTTCCGTGCCAATCTTGACAAGAAAACCCTACGCGACGCCACGCGGCATCGCGACAACAATAAATTGAAATCATAACCTAAAACACCAACGACTATGAGCGACAAATACAACGATGCTATCGCAGCCAGCAAGGTTGTGGAAGATGATGCAGCCGTGAGTGCTGCTGTGGCCAAGATACTTGAAGAGAATTTCGACGCCAACAACACCCCCGAGGTGCACAAGTTCCTGCTCAACACCGTGGACCTCACCACGCTCAACGCCACCGACTCTCCCAGCAGCGTGGCAGCGTTTGTGGAGCGCGTGAACGCTTTCGATGAGGAACACCCCGAGTTGCGCAACGTTGCCGCCATATGCACCTACCCCAACTTTGCGCAGGTGGTGCGCACGGTGCTCGATGTGAGCGATGTGGATGTGTGCTGCGTGAGCGGTGGTTTCCCCTCGTCGCAGACATTTATCGAGGTGAAGGTGGCCGAGACAGCCTTGGCTGTGGAAGGCGGCGCCGACGAAATCGACATCGTGCTCAACCTGGGCAATTTCCTCGACGGCGACTATGAGGAGGTGTGCGACGAGATGATCGAGCAGAAACACGCCTGCCGCGACGCCCGCATGAAGGTGATTCTCGAGACCGGCGCGCTCAAGACTGCCGCCGCCATCAAGAAGGCCTCGGTGCTCGCTCTCTACTGTGGTGCCGATTTCCTGAAGACATCTACCGGCAAGGGTTATCCCGGCGCTTCGCTCGAGGCTGCCTATGTGATGTGCGAGTGCATCAAGGAATACTACGAGAAGACCGGCACCATGGTGGGCTTCAAGGCCGCCGGCGGTGTGCGCACCACTGCCGAAGCCGTGCAGTACTACAGCGTGGTTAAAGCCGTGCTCGGCGAAAAATGGCTCACCAACGAATATTTCCGTATCGGCGCCAGCAGCCTTGCCAACAACCTTCTGAGCGATATCCTCGGCGAAGAGGTGAAATTCTTCTGATAAGATGAAAATCTGGATTCATGTTAACGGCGTGCAGCAAGGCCCCTACACCAAGGAGCAGATAGCCGCCATGCACCTTCCGCCCGCCACGCCGGTATGGTACGAGGGCATGCCGCAGTGGATGCCCGCTTGTCAGGCTCCCGAACTGTCCGACCTCTTCGGCGATCACATCGGTGGCGAAGAGGCCACAGTGATTGTGCGGGAGGTGGAAGCTGAAGCTGCCGGCCCGGCCACGCACACTGTGGAGACTGCGGCTGTAGCCGTGGAGCAGCCCCAGCGGCCGCCCACATTCCTCGCCTGGAGCATTATACTCACGCTCTGCTGCTGCACCCCGTTCAGCCTTGCGGCGGTAGTGTGCGGAGCCCTCTCCAACGCCCGCTACAACCGTGGCGACTACGAGGGCGCGCGGCGCATGTCGGTGGCCACAGAGTGGCTGGTCATCATATCCATCACTCTCGGCATCGTTGGCCTTCCCCTAAGCATGGCCATGATGTTCTGATGCCCGAGGCATGACGTCCAAACGAAAAGCAATGACGGCGGTCGCTCTCGTAGCGGTCGCCGTCCTGTGTGTCTGCTACTACTCCGTCGATCCATCATCCGGGCCGGCTCCGCGCTGCATGCTGAAACTTATTTCCGGCTACGATTGTCCGGGATGCGGCACGCAGCGGGCCCTCCATGCGTTGCTGCACGGGCGTGTGGCCGAGGCCTGGGGCTACAATCCGGCCCTGTTTTTCGCAGTGCCCCTCGCAGGCATGTATGCGGTGGTCGACATCCTTCCGGCTCCCGTAGGGCGTGTGTTGCGCTCGCCGGTGTTCATTCTCGGCATAGCCCTGGCGATTGCTGCATGGTGGGTGGGGCGCAATCTTTAGAGCCTATTCTCCGGCCAGAGCAATATCGGCTATCTCGGACGGCGAATTGACGATGTACATTGCATAGTGGGCGCGCAGTTCGGCCGCTGTGCGGAATCCCCACGTCACACCCACGCTGTCCACGCATGCGCGCCTGGCGGTCTCCATGTCCACCCCGCTGTCGCCCACATAAAGCACCTCCGATTTGGGTGTGGGGCTTTCTGTGAGCACGCGGAACACGATGGACGGATCGGGCTTCACTGGCACTCCTTCCACATTGCCGCACACGGCCGCCCACTCTATCGACGGGAAAAAATGCTTCACGATACGGCGCACGGCACTCTCATATTTGTTTGAAGCCACGGCCACACGCACTCCGCGGGATGTGAGCTCGTCGAGCAGCTCGGGAATGCCGGGGTAGGGCACCGTGCTGTCGGCCAGATGCTCGTCGTAGTAGGCGCGGAATATCTCCAGCGCCTTTTCTATTATCTCCGGCGAGCGTGCGCTGTCGGGAAGAGCGCGTTCTATCAGCTTGGCCACACCGTTGCCCACCATAGAGGGGTACGACATAGGCGAGTGCTGCGGATAGCCCATGGCGGCCATCGTATGATTGGCGGCATCGCCGAGGTCGGTGATGGTGTTCAGCAGCGTGCCGTCGAGGTCGAATATTATGAGAGACTTCATTTTGCTGGTGTATTTCTTGTTCAGGAAACAGGCACAAAAGGACAAGAAGACATAAGATACATAGGTTGTTTCTTTTGATATTTTGTGCCTTAAACTTAGAAGGGGTAGCCTACTGAGAAATGGAAATTGGCATCACGGCTCCACTTCGGGTGCAGCAAGGGCCACGGTTCCTGGCCGGAAGCCGGGTTGTGGGCTTTCATGCCAAGGTCGAGGCGTAGCAGGAAATAGGTGAAATCCATGCGCAAGCCGGCACCGTAGGCCGCGGCTATCTGCTTGTAGAACTTATTGAAGCGGAACACACCCCCGGGCTGTGTCTCGTAATCGCGTATGGTCCAGATATTGCCGGCGTCCACAAATAGCGCGCCCTCAAACACCCAGAAGAGTTTGGCGCGGTACTCCACGCTCAGGTCCAGACGTATGTCGCCGCACTGGTTGATGAAGTCGCGCACGGAATTGCGCGAGTCGTAGGCGCCCGGGCCAAGCGTGCGCACGCCCCACCCGCGCACTCCGTTGGCGCCTCCGGCATAGAAGCGCTTCTCGAAAGGCACCATGCGCGAGTTGCCGTAGGGCACGGCTATGCCGGCGCCGATGTGCATGCTCAGCGCGTTTCGGCTGTTGAAATTGCGCGTGTACGTGTAGTCAAACTCGGCTTTGGCATATTGTGCATACTGTATGCCGAACAGCTTGTACACACCGTCGCTGCGTTTCTGCCCGTCGATGCTCGACAGGGCGTAGAGCACATTGCCGGCTGTCTCTCCCGAGAGGCGCAGAGTGCTCACCCACGGCTGTATGGCGAAGGCATTCACCGTGGCCGTAGGGATGCGCCGGTTGGTGCGGTAGAGGGTATAGCCCAGGCGCATTATGAAATGGTCCTCGTAGCTGTAGCGCAGCAGGGGATTGTCCGGAGCTATCTCGTCAAGAAAATCCATGGTGGAGCGCGGCAGGCGCACCACATTCACGTCTATGAGGTCAAATGTGTGCCGCAGCTGGAAATCGCGCACCCGTTGCTGCCATTTGTATTTCCATCCGGCGCCGAATATCAGGCGCGTGTACTCCGGGCGTTCCTGATAGTTGAACGATACGGCGAATTCGGTGGATGCGCGCACCTTTTTCTTGAAGCGCTTGCTCAGAAACGGAAATTCAAACTTAGGGAACGTGATACCCACCTCGCTGGCTATCTCCGTGTAGCGGTCGTTTATGAGGCCGTCGAGATTGCCGCTGATGCTCTCGTAGGCCCCGCGCAGTTTTGCCGTCAGAAGTTCGGAGCCGTGTGCCAGATTGCGGTGTTGGTATGTGAGCGCCACGCCGGCGCCGAGATCGCCTTCGCTGTTGGTGCCGTCAAGCTCCACGCTCACCGCCTGCTTGCGGTTGCGCCCCATGCTGATTACGGCATCGAGCCACTGCTCTCCGTCCACCTCCGGTCCCGGCACCATCTCTATGTTTACAAAGCGCAGTATTCCCAGTTGGGCAAGCGCTTCGTAGGTGCGGTCCACCGCACGTGAGTTGTACGGCATGCCGGGAGTGATGTAGCACTTTTCCTCCAGCACGGAAGGACGCAGATAGCGGTCGGGGCCATACACCACACTGATGTCGCGGTAGCGCACAGTGTCGCGCGGCGTGCCGGCGCCGGCATCGGCGTCGGTGAGGAAGGTCACGCTGGCTATCCGGTAGCGCATGGCGCTGGAATCGGCGCGCACCATGGCATTGTGCGGCGCGCGTACACGCAGGGTCAGCCCCACGTCCTTGCTTCCGGCCACAGTGTCGGCCATGAAGCTGATATACTCTTTCGTGAAAGCGTAGTAGCCGTGGTTGCGCAGGTTCTCGGTGATGCGTGCGCGCTCGGCGTCGAGAAGATTGCGGTCAAGCGGTCCTCCGTTCCGCATCTTCGTAGCTGCGGTATCGGCCATCACGAGGCACATCACAGCGGTGTCCGCGATATCGTAGTCCACGCTTCCTATGCGGTGGGCATCGCCGGTAGTGATGCGGTACACCACATCCACGCGCTTTCCGCCGGGTTTCACAACGGTATCGGCATACACCTCAGCGCCCATGTAGCCGCGGTTCACGAGAGCCGTGCGCAACTGGCGCACACTGGCTTCCGTGAGCTCGCTGTCGTATATCACGGGAGCTTGCCCCACGCGCCGCACCCAGCGGTTGAACCACTTGGTGGAGTCCGAGCCGCTCAGGTTGTATGTGGCCAGCTGGAGCTTGGCAAAGCCCAGCACCTTGTGGTTGGGCGTCTGGCGCAGGAAATAATAGAGCTCCTCCGGGTCTACATTGCGCTTGTCGCCCTCCACCTCGATGCTCACCTCCCTGAGCAGCATCTGCCCTTGCGGCACATGCTTTGTGGTGCTGCAGGCCGATATGGCGAGAACCAAGAATGAAAAATTAAGAATGAAAAACGCATGGTGGAAATGTGCGGCACACCGGGAGCGCAAACTCCCGTGCCGGCGATTAATGGTTCTGTCGCGTTCCATTTCCATTTTTTTCATTCTTAGAGGGTGTTTAATAACAGATGTTAACGCAAGGGCGGTCGGTCTTTGAGCGATTTTCGCTTAACGATGAGGGAGTGTGGCCTTTGCCACTCGACCGAAGAGTTGGGTGAAAAGCGCCAAAGAGAGGCCGCTCTGCGGTAATTTTTAATCTGATAAACATCTGTTTGGTTTTATTATGTCATTAAATTCAAGTTATAGGGATGCCTGTTCAGAGTCTGTTTGATTTGAATTCCATCTTTTGGGTGCCTTTTTCGCTTTGTTTCAGTCGTGTACATCAAGTACACTCCTTCAACGCACCGAAAAATTCACTCCAAAATATGGAACCCTTGCGTTAATATCTATTATTAAACACCCTCTTAATTTCTGATCCTTGAATCTATGGATGCCGCTTTACTCCATGAGCTTTCTGTAGCGGCGGCGAGGGAGCTCCTTGCCGCCGTTGCGGGCGCGCTTGTACTCCTCGTAGTCGCTGTACGAACCCTCGTACCACACCACTTCTCCGTCGCCTTCGAAGCTCAGGATGTGGGTGCATATACGGTCCAGAAACCAGCGGTCGTGGCTCACGACCACGGCGCAGCCGGCGAAATCCTCCAGGCCTTCCTCAAGGGCACGCAATGTGTTCACGTCGATGTCGTTGGTGGGCTCGTCGAGCAGAAGCACGTTGCCTTCTTCTTTCAGGGCCATGGCCAGGTGCAGGCGGTTGCGCTCGCCGCCGCTTAGCACTCCGATTTTTTTCTCCTGGTCGGCTCCGGTGAAGTTGAATTTCGACAGATAGGCACGCGCGTTCACATCGCGTCCTCCCATGCGGAAACTCTCCACGCCCTGCGATATCACCTCATAGACAGTGGCATCCGGATGCAGATCCTTGTGGGTCTGATCCACATAGGCCACCTTCACCGTCTCGCCGACATCGAAAGTGCCGGCGTCGGCCTTTTCCATGCCCATGATGAGCTTGAACAGCGTTGTCTTGCCGGCGCCGTTGGGGCCTATCACGCCCACTATACCTGCCGGAGGAAGCATGAAACTGAGGTCTTTGAACAGCTGCTTGCTGCCGAAAGCCTTGGCCAGATGCTGCGCTTCTATCACCTTGTTGCCCAGACGCGGACCGTTGGGGATGAATATCTCGAGGCGTTCCTCGCGCTGCTTCTGGTCTTCGTTGAGCATGCGGTCGTAGCTGTTGAGGCGGGCTTTTCCCTTGGCCTGACGGGCCTTGGGAGCCATGCGCACCCATTCGAGCTCGCGCTCGAGGGTCTTGCGTCGTTTGCTGGCCTGCTTTTCCTCCTGCGCCAGGCGCTTGGTCTTCTGGTCGAGCCAGCTGGAGTAGTTGCCTTTCCAGGGTATACCCTCGCCGCGGTCCAGTTCAAGGATCCATCCTGCCACATTGTCCAGGAAGTAGCGGTCGTGGGTGATGGCAATGACTGTGCCGGGATACTGGCGCAGATGCTGCTCCAGCCAGTCGATGCTCTCCGCATCGAGGTGGTTGGTGGGCTCGTCGAGCAGAAGCACATCAGGCTGCTGAAGCAACAGGCGGCACAGGGCCACACGGCGACGCTCGCCGCCGCTGAGGGTCGACACCTTCTGGTCGTCGGGCGGACACTGCAGCGCATCCATGGCGCGCTCGAGCTTGCTGTCGATGTTCCAGGCGTCTGCCGCGTCGAGTTTGTCCTGAAGCTCGGCCTGGCGTGCCAGCAGAGCATCGAAATCGGCGTCAGGATCGGCGAAAGCCTCGTTCACCTTGTCGAACTCGGCCAGCATGTCCATGATAGGTTGCACGCCCTCACGCACGATCTCTATCACGGTCTTGTCGGGATCCAGTTTGGGGTCCTGCTCCAGATAGCCCACAGAGTAGCCCGGAGAGAACACCACCTCACCCTGGAAATCCTTGTCTATACCGGCGATAATCTTCAGCAGCGACGACTTACCGGAGCCGTTCAGACCGATGATACCGATTTTTGCGCCGTAGAAGAACGACAGATAGATGTTTTTGAGCACTTGTTTCTGAGGCGGGTAAATCTTGCTCACACCCACCATTGAAAAAATTATTTTTTTATCGTCAGCCATAGTTGTGTTTAGTGAATTTTGTGCTGCTTCCGCAGCACAAAGATAATCGCGCTGCGCGCAGAGAATCGCACTCCTGCGTCGTGCAGAGAATTGCGGCTGCGCCGCAGTTGTTTGCTATTGTTTTGTCTTCCTGTTCTTTTCTTGTAGAGCTAAGTTTTTTGTTGTGGTTCTGGCTATAGCCGAGAGTATGAGATACAGCTCCGAGCAATCGGCGTTGATGGAGCGGAATTGTTCATCGGTTAGGTAATCTGTTTCGTGCAGCAGATTAAGCCAATACGCTGTTTCGCGGCACTCTTTCAAGGATATGAAAATCTTTGAAAGAAACTCCTTTTTTGTTATGGACGAGCGGGCCTCGGCTATATTGGCGCCGATACTTGTGCCCGAGCGCAACACCTGTCGGGAGATGTCGTACTCTTTCTTTGCTCTTTCGAGATACCGGCTCATGCGCACAATCCGTGCGGCAAAGGCCATACTCTTGATTGATGCCGGACTCTCGGCCATAAGCAGGAAGGATTAAGAGTTGAAAAGATTTGTAGGCCGTGTGGAGCTCAACTGCGGGCTTAGCCCGCGATTCTCTGTCGGCTTGCCGACGATTCTCTTGTGGCCTCATGGCCACAATTCTCTGCGAGCGAAGCGAGCCATCCACTACGCTTTGCGCCGAGGCGCAAAGCGCACAGGGTAGTCGCAGCGTATCTTGCCGCCGACAATATTGTTGAGCTTGGAGCGGATGAGCTGCTTGCGTATCGGCGAGATATGGTCGATGTACACCTTTCCTTCCAGATGGTCGCACTCGTGCTGCACTATGCGTGCCAGAAAACCGCTTATTTCCTCCTCGTGGGCTTCGAAATTCTCGTCCACCCAGCGCAGGCGTATATGCTCCGTGCGTCCCACATTCTCGCTGAGGCCGGGCAGGCTCAGGCATCCCTCGGCACGGCTGACGCGTTCGCCATCCAGCACCTCTATCTCGGGATTGATGAGTGTGAGCTTGCGGCCCGCGCATTCCGGAAAGGTCTCGCCCACGGGGTCGGCGTCGATCACCACGATACGCTCGCTCAGCCCCACCTGCGGAGCAGCCAGTCCTACCCCTTCCGAGGCATACATAGTCTCATACATGTTGGCCAGGAGCTCCTTAAGCCCCTCGCGGTCGGCCGTCACCGGTTCCGCAACCTTGCGCAGAACGGGATGGCCGTATAGATATACCGGTAGTTTCATTGCTGATTATATTGTCTGCTTTGAAGATAATCGTTCAGGATTATTGTGGCCGAAATCTCGTCCACAAGAGCTTTGTCGCGGCGTGCCGTGCGCCGCAGGCCGCCGTCGATCATGGCTTGATGGGCCAGAGCCGATGTGAACCGCTCGTCGAAAAACTCCACCGGCACAGGGGCAACCTCACGCGCAAGACGCGATATCGCGGGGCGCAGCCACCGCTGGCTCTCGCTCGGCTCGCCGCGAAGCGTCACAGGCAGCCCCACCACTATCTTGTCCACGCTCTCGCGCGACACATAGGCCTTAACCCATGCGCACAACTCCGATGTGGCCACCGTACACACGCCGTTGGCCACGATGCGCAGCGGGTCGGTAGCGGCTATTCCGCAACGCTTCCGCCCGAAGTCTATCGACATAAGTCGTCCCATGCTGCAAATTTACCATTTTTCCGCCAATCAGCCAAAAGCCCGCACCGCCCCACAGCGCCTCTTCCGAAACTTTTTTGTTTTTAAACATCATTTTAACCGCCATCATGCTTTTATTTATGAAAAAATATCATTACCTTGCAACCCCGAAAACCATCCTAATACCTTAACAGCCATGAAAATCGGTATACCAAAAGAAATCAAGAACAATGAAAACCGAGTGGGCGCCACACCGGCAGGAGTGAAAGAACTCGTACAGCACGGACACACAGTCTTTGTGCAGCACACGGCCGGCGACGGCAGCGGCTTTTCCGATGCCGACTATATTGCGGCCGGCGCCACTGTGCTACCTGCTATAGCCGATGTATATGCCGAGGCCGACATGATCATAAAAGTCAAGGAACCAATCGAACCGGAATACTCCCTCGTGCGCGACGGCCAGCTCCTCTTCACCTACTTCCATTTTGCCTCCGACCGTGCACTCACCGATGCCATGCTGGCATCCGGAGCCACATGCATAGCCTATGAGACCGTGACCGACCGCGCCCATACGCTCCCCCTTCTCACCCCCATGAGCGAAGTGGCCGGACGCATGAGTGTGCAGCAAGGCGCGCGCTTCCTTGAAAAACCGCAAGGCGGAAAAGGCATGCTCCTCGGGGGTGTGCCGGGAGTGATGCCGGCACAGGTCCTTGTGCTCGGAGGCGGAGTGGTGGGCCGTAATGCCGCTCTCATGGCCGCCGGCCTCGGCGCCAGGGTCACTATCGCCGATATCTCGCTGCCCACATTGCGCCACCTCGACGAAGTCATGCCGGCAAATGTCACCACTCTCTATTCTTCGCGCCACAACATCGAGCAACAGCTTCCACACACTGATCTCGTCATCGGCTCCGTGCTCATTCCCGGCGCCAAGGCACCCAGGCTCATCACGGCCGATATGCTGCATCTGCTCGCGCCGGGCAGCGTGATGGTCGATGTGGCGATCGACCAGGGAGGATGCTTCGAGACATCGCATCCCACCACCCATGCCGATCCGGTCTACACCGTCGACGGTGTGGTGCACTATGCCGTCGCCAACATTCCCGGGGCTGTCCCGCGCACATCCACGCTCGCCCTCACCAACGCCACACTGCCATACGCCCTGCGTCTCGCCGACCGCGGATGGCGCGATGCCGTGCGTGCCGACGAAGGCCTCGCCGAGGGTGTCAACATGGTGGGCGGCCACATCACCTACCGTGCCGTGGCCGAAGCCTGGGATCTGCCCTACACGCCGCTCTCCGATATGCTCTGAGCACATAACAGCTCCCTGAGGCCCCGCCCACACCGGCGGCGCGCCCAGCTCTTCCGCCCCCTTCCGAAAACACACCTCACGGAAGGGGGCGTGTTGCCGAACCCTATCAGCCGCTAAAATGTTATAAAATTCATAAAAATTATCTTATCTTTGCAGCCAAAACAATTCTTACCTTACATGAACTTACGACATTTTTTCATCGCAGCTGCAGCTGTGCTTGGATTTGCCACCGCTCAGGCAGAGGCTCCGGCCGGCTACTACAATTCCCTGAACGGACTTAAGGAAGGTGCCCTTAAAACTGCTGTCTACAACCGCATACACAATTTCCGCACCGTTTCATCCTACAACAATCTGCCGCAATACTTCCGGGTGACGGATGTCTATCCCGAAAGCAACCGCTGGTGGGACATGTACTCCAATATTCCGCTCTACGCCCCGAGCTTCAGCGGCCTCAACCGCGAGCACAGCTTTCCCAAATCGTGGTGGAAACAAAACAACAGCGTAGACTACACCACCGCCTACATCGACCTCAACCATCTGTATCCCTCCGAGATGAAGGCCAACACCGCCAAAAGCAATTATCCGCTCGGAGAGGTCGACATGTCCTACACGCCTAAATTCGACAACGGTGTCTGCAAGGTAGGATATCCCGTGCAGGGTCAGGGTGGGGGAGCCACGCAGGTCTTCGAGCCGGCCGATGAATATAAAGGCGACTTCGCGCGCACATACTTCTACATGGTCACCTGCTACCAGAACCTCACCTGGAACCAGTCCTACATGTACATGGTTTCCCAGAACGTATACCCGACACTCAACGCATGGAGTGTGCGCATGCTTCTGAAATGGCACCGCGACGACCCCGTCAGCCAGAAAGAGCTCGACCGAAACGAGGCCGTGTTCAGCTTCCAGGACAACCGCAACCCGTTCATCGACCACCCCGAACTCGTGGAATACATCTGGGGCGACAAAGTGGGAGAAGCCTATCAGGTGGGACAGTCGCCCGACCCTGTGGCCGACGCCGAGCTGGAAGCGCCTGTCAACGGTGCTGTCCTCGAATTCGGACAAGTGGCCATCGGCTCCTCCGTGCAGGCCAAACTGCTCTTCAAGGGCTCCAATATACGCCAGCCTCTCAC
Organism: uncultured Muribaculaceae bacterium; assembly: GCA_910578095.1. Taxonomy (GTDB): domain Bacteria; phylum Bacteroidota; class Bacteroidia; order Bacteroidales; family Muribaculaceae; genus CAG-873. Next base: position 61,288 of record CAJTOZ010000003.1, read on the forward strand.
GCTGCGCCTGTATCGTGGCGACACAGGCATGTTCTCCATCCCCGTCAACACTATCTCTTCCTCTCAGGTCAACAGTCCTGAAGGCACATGGCTTACAGTCACCTACAAGCCCACAGCCATAGGTGCCCACACCGCGCGTCTGCTCATAAACGGCACGGGCGTCGACGGCAACGGTTCCCGAGGCATAGAGCTGCGCGGCGAGTGTCTCGAGCGCCCCGTGCTTACAGCTCCCGTGGCCACAGCCGCCACCGACATCACCTCCACATCCTACGTGGCCAACTGGACCCCGGCCTCCGGCGAAACCGTCGACTACTACATCATCACGCGCACACGCTACAACAACGGTCTCCCCACCGTTGAGGAGATACTCTCCGAAGGTCCCGGCGAACTCATCGACGAATTCGACCTCAGCGACAGCGAAAGCTATTCCGTGCGCGCGGTGCGCCTTGGTGTCGAATCGCCGGAGAGCAACATCGTGTTTGTATCCCACACCGGCATCACCGACGTCGTGGCCGACGCTCCCCTCACAGTCCTCGCCGAGCAGGGAATGCTGCTGCTGCGTGCCGATGCCGCACCGGTGTACGACATCACCGTCTATGATGTAGCAGGACGTCCCGTGGCTTCCGTACCGTGCCTGTCGGGCATAATCGAGATTGAGCTTCCCGCCGGCATATACATAGTGGGCGCTCCCGGCTCTGCTCCTGTCAAGGCCACCGTGCGCTGATCTCTCTCCTGTCACCGCACCATAATACAAGAGGCTGTGCCACAATGCCCCCACACGGGCAACAGCGGCACAGCCTCTGCTGTGTGCGCGTCCGTCAAGTAAAAACAACTTATTTTCTATTCTTTTTTTCTTATTTTTGGCAGAATATTCCTAACTTTGTTTCCATAATGGAACAAACAAAGGAACAGACCATCAATTTCGACCTCGTAACAGGCATCAAGACAATGGTCAGCAGCTACAGTCAGCTCGACGACGCCTATCTTGTGGCGCATTTCGACAAAGACACCACCGCCGGCCATCCTCCCGTAGACACACCCATGCGTGTCGACGGAATGACACTCATTCTGATGAGGCGTGGAAATGCCGAATTATGCCTTAACCTCGACACATTCAGTGTGCAGGGCCCCGCCTTGTGTGTCGTGCACCCCTCGAGCCGCATATCCATCACGCCTGCCGACCCCGTGATGGCCGCCGACAGCTACATACTCTTCATGTCGCAACGCTTCCTGCAGAGCATCAACATAAACATGTCGGCGTTCAATCTCCCGTCAATGGTAGAGCGCCCCACCCCCGTAATACCCCTCTCCCACGACGAGCTCGCCCTCATCGAGCAGTACCTGCATCTGCTCATACGCAACACCCGCGACCAGGTGTCGCGCCAGCTCTCGCTCAGTGTGGGCTCCAGCCTCATCGCCGCCCTCATCTATGAGATGACGAAGATACACTACAAGCGCATCAACACCGACGACAGCGACGCCTCGCGCCCCCGCTCGCCGCGCATAGCCTACGTGCACGACTTCATAAAGCTGGTGCGCGCCCACTATGCCATGGAGCGCTCCGTAGCCTTCTATGCGTCCAAGCTGTGCATCTCGCCCAAATATCTCTCGCTGATAGTGAAAGAAGCCACAGGACGGAGCGCAGCGCGATGGATCGACGAATTTGTGCTCATGGAGGCGAAAAACATGCTCCGGTATTCTGGAAAAAATATCCAGCAAGTGGCATATGCGCTGAATTTCTCAAACCAATCCTCCTTCGGAAAATATTTCAAACATCTCACAGGGATGTCTCCGACAGAATATCAAAAATCCTGACAACGCCATGACACATCACTACGACTTTCTAATCATCGGCTCAGGCATCGCAGGTATGAGTTTCGCCCTCAAGGTGGCCGCTCCGGGCCGCCGCGTGGCACTCGTCTGCAAAACCACCCTCGACGAAGCCAACACCGCTCTTGCCCAAGGCGGCGTGGCATCTGTGACAAATCTCGCTGTCGACGATTTCGACAAGCACATACACGACACCATGGTGGCGGGCGACTGGCTCAGCGACCCCGAGGCTGTGCGCCAGGTGGTCACCAAGGCTCCGGACCAGATAAAAGCGCTTCTCGACTGGGGAGTGAATTTCGACCGCACTCCCGACGGCAGCTTCGACCTCCATCGTGAAGGCGGCCACTCCGAGTTCCGCATCCTCCACCACGCCGACAACACCGGTTTCGAAATTCAGCAGAGCCTCATCAATGCCTTGCGCCGGAACCCGAATATCGACATCTACGAGCATCATTTCGCCATCGAGATCATCACTCAGCACCATCTCGGGCGTATTGTCACACGACGCACCCCCGATATTGACTGCTACGGGGCATACATCCTCGACACCGCCACCGGCAGCGTCGACACCTTTCTTGCAAAAACAACCGTGATGGCCACCGGTGGGGTAGGGGCTGTATACACCACCACCACCAATCCGCTCGTCGCCACAGGCGACGGCATAGCCATGGTCTACCGTGCCAAAGGCACCGTAGCCGATATGGAGTTCATACAGTTTCATCCCACCGCGCTTTTCCATCCCGGCGACCGTCCCAGCTTCCTCATCACCGAAGCCATGCGCGGCTATGGCGCCGTGCTGCGGAACCTGCGCGGCGAGGAGTTCATGCACAAGTACGATCCGCGTCTCAGTCTGGCCCCTCGCGACATCGTGGCCCGTGCCATCGACAGCGAGATGAAACAGTATGGCGACGACCACGTATATCTTGATGTCACCCACAAGGATCCTGAAGAGACACGCCGCCACTTCCCCAACATCTACGCCAAGTGCCTCTCCCTCGGTATAGACATCACCAAGGATTATATCCCCGTGGCGCCCGCCGCCCACTATCTCTGCGGTGGCATCAAAGTCGATCTCAACGGCCAGAGCAGTATCCGCCATCTGTACGCCTTAGGCGAATGCTCGTGCACCGGACTTCATGGAGGCAACCGTCTGGCATCCAATTCGTTGATAGAAGCTGTGGTTTACGCCGATGCCGCCGCCCGCCATGCAGTAGAGGCCATAGCCCATACCGATTTCCGCACCGATGTGCCCGATTGGAACGACGAGGGCACGCGCCATCCCGAGGAGATGGTGCTCATCACGCAGTCGATCCGTGAGGTCAACCAGATCATGAGCACCTACGTGGGCATCGTGCGCTCCAATCTGCGTCTCGACCGCGCGTGGAACCGTCTCGACATACTTTACGAGGAAACGGAACGTCTGTTCAAATGCTCCAAGGCATCCCGCGAGATTTGCGAGCTGCGCAACATCATCAACGTGGGCTACCTGATAATGCGCCAGGCCAAAGAGCGTCACGAATCCCGCGGTCTGCATTATTCGCTCGACTATCCGCCGGCTCCACGCCACGAGGCCTGACATCAACAGGTTTCCTTTCGTCAAAAAAATCAGCGGCACCCGTAGTGGAATGCCGCTGATTTTTCATTATATGTCTATGTTTCAATTGCTTAGTAGTGGAATGAGCTTCCGCCCACAAATTCGCGCAGCAGGCTTGTCGGCGGAATCATCTCGGCCTGGATAGGAACAAAATGCTCCAGGAAGCGGCGCAGACGGTAGGCCTCGCAGTATTCAGGCTCATCGCTCGGCACCTCTTTGAGGATGCGCTCGGCCTGTTCCTTGAACACACTCAGCTCAAACAGCAGCGCCGAGTTGAACGTGGCATCGGCGTTTTCCTGATACGGGAATATCCATTTTTCCTCGCCGCGCAGCACGCTCGGCCACATCCGTATGGTCTCTGCCGCCGAGAAACCGCGGTATTTGTAGTCGCGCACGATGCGTCGGAGCAAGCGGTTGTCGGTAGTGGGCACCCAGTTGTGGCTGTCTATGGTCAGTGTGGTCAGCGCCGACACGTACACTCTGAATTTCACATTGTCGGGGATGCTTGCCGTCAGTTCCGGATTGAGGCCGTGGATGCCTTCTATCAGCAGCACGCCACCCTTCTCGAGCTTCGCCGTATTGCCACGGAACTCGCGCTTTCCCGTCTCGAAATTGTACGTGGGCAGCTGCACCTCTTCCCCACGCAGGATACGCGTGAGATCGTCGTTGAAGCGAGGCAGATCCACCGCATTGATATTCTCGAAGTCGTACTGGCCGAATTCGTCGAGCGGGGTGTCCACGCGGTTCACAAAATAATCGTCGAGACATATCACCTGTGGCTTCAGCAGGTTGGCCATCAGCTGGATGGCGAGGCGTTTGGTGGTGGTGGTCTTGCCCGACGACGACGGGCCTGCTATCAGCACTATGCGTGCGCCGCCTTCTTCGTGCCGGCGCGTGATTTCATCGGCTATCTGGGCTATGTATTTATTGTGCAGCGCCTCAGCCACGTTGATGAGGTCCGAGGAGTTGCGGTTCAGCACCATGGCGTTTATCTCGCCGGCGTTGCTCACACCCAGGATATGGTTGAAATTGATGTAGTCGGTCAGGGCCTTGTACATTTTTTCGTGAGACTGCATGTCGCCGGTCGTGGCCGCGTCTTCCGAGAAAAGCATGAACCCTTTTTTATAAGGCCGCAGGTCAAACGATGTCAGCAGCCCTGTGCGCGGCACCAGGGCGCCATAGAAGCTGTCGCAGATGCCGTCCAGACGCCAGTACACAGTGTAAGGCTCCCGCAGCGTGCGCAGCAGCAACACCTTGTCGGAAAGCCCCTGGTTCTCGAATTTCTTTATCACATCCTCGGTGCGTTCCTCGCGCTGCTCAAATGGCAGGTCGGCTGCCACAAGGCGTCGCATCTCAGCCTCGATCTCGGCCAGCAGACGCGGCGTCACGGGCAGATAGCCGGCATCGTCGTTGAGCGTGCAGTAGTAGCCCTTGGCTATCGAGTGCCGTATGTGCAGCTGAGCTTCCGGCACTATCCTGCTCACAGCACGATAGAGCATCATACACAACGAGCGCACGTAGGCCTGTTGGCCCGATGCGCTCGTTGCAGGAAGAAATTCCACCGTTTTGGGGCGATGCACGCAATAGTACATACCCTCCGTCTTGTTGTTCACTCGTGCACACACCGGCTCAAAATCCAGCTCGATGCGGCGCGCGACGTCTCTGAGGCTTTCGCCCCCTTCCACCAGCAGTGTGCTGCCGGTGTTCTCGCAATGAATTTCTATAGGGTTCATGGTGCAAAAGTACGAAAAAGCCTACATTCACGCAAACGGCGTATGCAAAAATGCGAAAAAAACCGGCTCTTCAATGCATCCGCTATTCCCTTAATCGCGAATCGATGATTATCGTCACAGGGCCGTCGTTGAGCAGTTCCACAGCCATGTCGGCGCCGAAGCGTCCGCGTCCCGGTTCTTTTCCCGTGGCCTGCGCCAGCAGGCTGCAATAGCGTTCGTAGAGCGGAACGGCCGTTTCATGGCCCGCGGCTCTGATATAGCTCGGGCGGTTGCCTTTGCGTGTAGATGCGGTGAGCGTGAACTGGCTCACGGCGAGTATTTCGCCGCCTGTATCCACCACCGAGCGGTTCATCACGCCCTCATCGTCGTTGAATATGCGTAGCCCGGCCGTTTTTGCCGCGAGCCACGCCGCATCTTCTTCCGTATCTTCCTTTTCCACTCCCACGAGCACAAGAAGGCCGGCGCCTATCCTGCTCAGGAGTTCGCCATCCACGCTCACGCTCGCATGCTTCACGCGCTGTATCACTATTCTCATTGTCGTGCAAAAGTTTTGTTCATATTGAAAAAGGTTTCGGGCGCATGACCCGAAACCTTTATACGTAACGCCGGTTCAGGGACCGGCCACAGTCTTAATATTTGATGAGCGAGGTCACTTCTGCGTCGGCGGGCAGGATGGCGCGGCCGTTCAGGCCCTCGAGCTCGATGATGAAGCTTATGTAGATTTTCTTAGGATTCATGCTTTTCACCAGTTCGTAGCATGCGGCCATGGTGCCACCCGTGGCCAGCACGTCGTCGTGGATCACAACCACGTCGTCGGGGCCTATGGCGTCGCGGTGCATCTCGATGGTGTCCGTGCCGTATTCCTTGGCGTATTCCATGCGCACGGTGTCGGCGGGGAGTTTTCCGGGCTTACGTGCGGGCACAAATCCGGCACCGAGCTCAAAGGCGAGGATGGAGCCACCGATGAAGCCACGGCTCTCAATGCCCACAACCTTCGTCACGCCCTTGTCGCGATAGAGCTGCGAGAGGTCCCAGCCGATGATGTGGAGGGCGCGGGGATCCTTGAATGCGGTCGTCAGATCCTTGAACACGATTCCCTTGGTGGGGAAATCAATAACGTCACGAATTTTTGATTTGATGTATTCCATTTGTTATATATGGGGTTGGTAATTATTTGATATTGCGGTTTTTGGTTGAAAATTGTTCCACGTGGAACAATCTATATGTTTTTGTTCAGGAGTATCAGCAGCACATTTACATCGGCCGGCGATATGCCCGGAATGCGCGATGCGTGCCCCAGTGTGTCGGGCCGGTGCTTTATGAGCTTCTGGCGTGCTTCGGTGCTGAGTGCGGTTATTGATGCATAGTCGAGTTTGTCGCCGAGACGCACATCTTCGAGCCTGCGCAGACGGTCGGCCGCCTGTTGCTCTCGGCGTATGTAGCCGTCGTATTTGATGAGAATCTCTGCCGACTCCATTACTTCGTCGTACAGATCGCGCGGAATCTGCGCGCCGAGCTCATAAAGTTGCGGTACGATTGCCGGGGCGTCGAGCTGGCTCAGGCGCACATTCGGACGCAATACCACGCTTTTCAGCTTCACGCCTTGTGCGAACGGCGCTTGTGCGAGCTCGTCCATCATTTTATTTATGTTTTCAAGTTCTGACAGCGGTATGGAGAGGGTCTCTATCAGATCTATCACGGCATCGCGCCATTTTATTTTTTCTTGCAGCCGCTGCATGCGTGCGTCCGATGCGAGGCCCATGGTGTGGGCGAGAGGCGTGAGGCGCTCATCGGCGTTGTCCTGGCGCAGCAGTATGCGGTACTCGGCGCGCGAGGTGAACATGCGGTACGGCTCGTCCACGCCTTTGGTCACAAGGTCGTCGATAAGCACGCCTATGTAGGCTTGGTCGCGCCGCAGCGTGAATGGCTCACGGCCTTGCGAGCGCAGGGCAGCGTTGGCGCCTGCTATCAGGCCTTGTCCGGCAGCTTCTTCGTAGCCAGTGGTGCCGTTGATCTGTCCGGCGAAAAACAGGCCGCCCACCAGGCGTGTCTCCAGCGTGTGACGCAGCTGCGTGGGGTCGAAGAAATCATACTCTATGGCATAGCCCGGGCGGTATATCTGCACGTTGCGCAGCGCAGGGATAGTCTGCAGGGCTTCTATCTGTATGTCCATCGGCAGCGACGAAGAGAATCCGTTCAGATAATACTCCGTCGTGTCCATTCCTTCCGGTTCAAGGAACAGATGATGCTCGGTCTTGTCGGCAAATGTCACAATCTTGGTCTCGATAGACGGGCAGTAGCGGGGGCCAATGCTTTTTATCTGGCCGTTATATAGCGGCGAGTCCGGCAATCCGCGGCGCAGCACCTCATGGGTGCGCTCGTTGGTTTTCAGCGTGTAGCATGCGCGGCGGTGCAGCGGGTGCTCCGGCGCAGGGCCGTAGGAGAAGCGGTGAAAGTCCTCTTCATCGGGCTGTTCTTCCGTGAGGCTCCAGTCCACGCTGCGACCGTCTATGCGCACCGGTGTGCCCGTTTTCATGCGGGCGGTCTCAAAGCCTATGGCTGCGAGTTGCTCGGTGATGCCATAGCTTGCCGGCTCGGATATGCGTCCGCCGGCCAGCTGCACGCGGCCTATGTGCATGAGGCCGTTGAGGAATGTGCCGTTGGTGAGCACCACCTGATCTGCGTGGAACGTAGCTCCTTGGGCCGTGCGTACGCCCCGCACCTGCATGTTGTCCTGGTCTATTACGAGTGCTGTCACGGCATCCTGCCACATGTCCAGTCCCTCTGTATGCTCGAGCGTATGGCGCCATAAGGCGGAGAAGCGATTGCGGTCGGCCTGAGCGCGCGGGCTCCACATGGCAGGGCCTTTAGAGCGGTTGAGCATACGCATCTGTATGGCTGTCGCGTCTATTATGCGCCCCATCTCGCCGCCGAGGGCGTCGATCTCGCGCACAATCTGGCCTTTGGCTATGCCGCCCACGGCCGGGTTGCAGCTCATTTGCGCTATCTTGTTCATGTCGTGGGTCACGAGCAGCGTACGTGCTCCCAACCGGGCAGCCGCACTCGCAGCTTCGCAACCGGCATGCCCGGCACCCACAACAATAACGTCGTATTGAAAATTCATTTGCGCAATAAAAGAATTAAAATCAGCGCACGGGAGCTATGTCGGCCGGCAGCATGGCCAGTGCCTCATCCTCGTGGCGTTCCATTATCTCACGTTCGCCGGGACCCTTGTCGTTGATGCCGCAGAGGTGCAGGATGCCGTGGACGATTACGCGAAGCAACTCGCGGTCGTAGCTTGCCCCCACCTGCTCGGCGTTGGTGCGTACGGTGTCGAGCGATATGAACATGTCGCCGCTCACCACGCGCCCGTGCGAGTAGTCGAATGTGATAATGTCCGTAAAATAATCGTGATTCAGGAATTGGCGGTTAACCTCAAGTATTCGGTCGTCGTTGCAGAAGATGTAGCTTACCGGACCTAAAAAACGGTTGTGCGCCGCCACGACTTGTTCAATCCATTGTTCAAGTCTCCGGGTGTCAACGCCTTGAAGTTGCACCCCGTCGCATATCCATTGAAATGCAGGTGTCATCAATTCGTAATTAGGACACAAAGTTAGCATTTTTTTTTGAAAAGCCGCAGCAATTTGCAAAAATCTCATTTTTCGCGCTATTTCACCTCTGGAAAACAACACAAAAATATGCATATTACACCTTGTAAATCAGATGTTTATTTGTGTAAAACGGCGTCTGAGAATCGTCTATTTGAAAATCCTCCACTCTCTCCCCGACAAAAAGTCACGGAATCGCAAGCAAAGTTTTTGCGAGAAATTGCATACTTCTACCGTCCGGTATACTCATGCTCGGCAAAATGCAAATAAATTTGGTTTTGCGCTCGACTTATTCGTATATTTGCATGATTGATAAATTATTGCCATGAAAAACCTGCTTGTATGTGCTCTGGTGGCTGTAGTAGCCGTGGGCGCCGGCGCACAAGTTGCGCCAGACTATTCTTTCCATGACCTGTCTCTGCCCGACAGCGTGCGTGTGGAGCGTGTGCTCGGGCAGCTCACGCTTGAGGAGAAACTGTCGTTGCTCAGTACGGATCTTGGCGTGGAGCGCCTGGGCATAGGCCACTGTGGGCTCGTCGAAGGTCTGCATGGCCTGGAATTGGGAGGCCCGGGCTCACAGCGCCCGGAGTACCATCGCTCCACCACCATCTTCCCGCAGGCTTATGGGCTGGGCGAATCGTGGGACACCACCCTCGTGCGGCGCGTGGCCGAGCAGGCTGCCACGGAAGCGCGGTACTACACGCAGCATCCGGCATCCGTGCGCCGCTCGCTGGTGCAGTTGGCACCTAATGCCGACCTGGCCCGCGACCCCCGCTGGGGACGCACCGAGGAGAGTTTCGGCGAGGATCCACGTCTGACGGCGGCCATGACTGTGGCTACGGTGCGAGGGCTGCAGGGCAATGATGCGCGTTATTGGAGAGTGGCGTCGCTGATGAAGCATTTTCTGGCCAATAGCAACGAATTCGGGCGCGACAGCTCCGACAGCCGTTTCGATGAGCGCCTTTTCCGCGACTATTATGCCTATCCCTTCTATAAAGGTGTGACGGAAGGTGGCTCGCGCGCCTTCATGGCCGCATACAATAGCTGGAACGGCATCCCCATGGCCATGCATCCGTGTCTCGACAGCATAGCTCGCCGCGAGTGGGGGCAAAACGGCATCATCTGTACCGACGGCGGAGCGCTGGGCCTGCTCATAGACGCCCACAAGCAGTTCCCCACCCGCGCGGAGGGGGCGGCTGCCATAGTCAAGGCCGGCACAGGCATGTTTCTCGACCGCTACCGCGATGACGTGGAAGAAGCACTTGAGCGCGGTCTGCTCACAGAGGATGATATCACACGTGCCGTGCGCGGCAATATATTCGTGGCGTTGAAACTGGGCTTGCTCGACGCCCCCGATGCCCCCAACCCCTACAAGGAGATCGGGCGCGACACTCTGGCCCCCGCTCCCCATGCCACCGACCATGCCCGTGCGCTCGCCCGCGAGGCTGTGGCGCGCACCGCCGTGCTACTGAAAAACGATGGCGCCATGCTGCCGCTGAGGCTTGACAGCGTGCGCAAGGTGGCCCTCATAGGCCCTTATGCCGACAATATAGTGCAGGACTGGTATTGCGGACGCGCCCCCTATGGCGTGACCCTGCGCAAGGCACTCGCCGAAGAACTCGCGCCGCTCGGCGTGGAGTTGCTTTATGCCACCGACAACCGTATGGACAGCGCCGTGATGGCGGCGCGTGAGGCCGATGTGGTGATTGTGTGCACCGGCAACCATCCCTACGGCACGCGCCCCGACTGGAAATTCTGCCCTGTGCCGAGCGATGGCCGTGAGGCAGCCGACCGCCGCGCCCTCACCCTTCCGGATGCCGACATGGTGCGCCAGATAGTGCGCGCCAACCCTCGCACGGTGCTTGTGCTCGTGAGCAGCTTCCCGTATGCGCTCGGGGCTGTGGCCGAAGAGGTGCCGGCCATACTCCACACCACCCATTGCGCGCAGGAGCAGGGCCATGGTTTGATGGACGTGCTCACCGGGCGCGTCAATCCGGCAGGCCACACCACGCAGACGTGGCCTGCCGACATCCTCGACCTGCCGCCGATGATGGACTACGACATATGCCACGGCCACACATATATGTACTCCACCGCCGCGCCGCTCTATCCATTCGGCTACGGCCTCAGCTACACCACTTTCGAGTACTCCGGCCTGAAATTGAGCACCGATGGCGATACCTTGCGCGCCACATTCGCCCTCACCAACACCGGTAGTCGCGACGGCGAGGAGGTGGCGCAGCTCTACCTGCGCACCGCTGCCGGCGCGCCCTTGAAGTTGCGCACATTCGCGCGTGTGGCAGTGCCCGCCGGCGAGAGCCGCCGCGTGGAGTTGTCGCTGCCGCTGGCCGATGCCGGCGATTGGCGCCCGGCCGAGCGCGATTTCCGCCTGCCTGCCGGTGCCCGCGTGGAGGTGGCCGTGGGAGGGTGCTCCACGCAGTTGCCGCTGCGCGGAGAAATAAGAATTAAAAAATAAACGATAATAAATTCGCGGAAAAGCGCTAAATTCGCGTTATGGAACAAGACAAAAAACTCTTTCTGCTCGACGCCTATGCGCTGATATATCGCGCGTATTACGCAATGATACGCGCGCCGCGATACACTTCGGCCGGTCTCAACACCTCGGCCATCTTCGGCTTCTGCAACACCCTGGACGAGATTCTTAAAAAGGAGAATCCCGGCTATATAGCCGTGTGCTTCGATCCCAAGGGCGATACTTTCCGCCATGAGGCGTATCCCGAATACAAAGCCCAGCGCGAGAAGCAGCCGGAGGATATCACAGCTTCCATCCCGTATATCAAGGAGATACTTGCCGCCTACCGTATCCCCGTCGTGGAGATAGCCGGTTTTGAAGCCGACGACGTGATAGGTACCCTCAGCCGCATGGCCGAAGCGGAGGGCTACGTCACCTATATGATGACACCCGACAAGGACTACGGACAGCTCGTCACCGACAGCGTGTTTCAGTACCGTCCCGCTCTCGGCGGCAAAGGCTTTGAAGTGCGCGGTCCGCGTGAGGTGTGTGAGCGTTACGGCATAAAGAGCCCCTTGCAGGTGATCGACCTGCTTGCGCTCGAAGGCGACGCGAGCGACAATGTGCCCGGTTGTCCCGGAGTGGGCGAGAAGACGGCCGTGAAGCTCGTGGCCGAATACGGCTCGGTAGAGGAGATAGTGGCGCATGCGCCGGAGATAAAGGGTGCGCTGGGCCGCAAGGTTGCCGCCGGTGCCGAGCAGATATTGTTCTCCAAATTTCTTGTGACCATACGCACCGATGTGCCCCTCGACGGCCTGAGCATCGAAGATCTGAAGCGTCGCGACATCGACATGGATGCCCTGCGCGATGTGTACCGCCGCCTGGAATTCCGCACCTTCCTCAATCGCCTGGGAGGCGCCGATGAGGCACCTGCCGCAGCCGCGCCGGCTCCAGAAGGCGGCCAGCTGTCGCTTTTCGACGCAGAAGCCACCGATGCAGAAGACCCCACTCCCGCTGCCGCGCCCGCCGACGCGCCCGCGGTGGTGCTGAGACGCGATTACAGCCTCATAGAGCGCGTTGCGGATGCGCAGGCATATGTTTTCTCGCTTCGCGGCGCCGAAGCCGTAGGCGTGGCTCTGTACGCCCCCGGCGATGGGGCCATGACGGCGCGCCTCCTGGGCATAGCCCTGGCCGCCCCTGATGGCCGCACAGCCTATATGGCGCTCCCGGATTTTGCCGATGAGCGTGCCGCCATGATCGAAGCTTTGCGTCCACTGCTGGAAGGAAGTGCCACCATAGCCGCCCACGATGTGAAGCGCGCCATGCTTCTGCTGCGCCGCGAGGGGTTGGAATGGCGTGCGCCGTGGTTCAGCACCTCGGTGGGCCGCTACCTGCTGAATCCGGAAATGAGCAACGACCTTGCCGATACGGCCTTCCGCTATCTTCATCTGCGCATGGGCGACTACGCCATGACGGCCCCCGAACGCCGCAAACTGCGCTACGACTCGCCGGAGGCGGCGATGGCGCCGATGTGCGAGCGCGCCGAGGTGACGCTCGCACTTATGCCCGAACTGACAAGGCTTATCGAGGCCGACGGCCTCACGCCGTTGCTGCGCGATGTGGAGTTGCCATTCATCCCCGTGCTGGCCGGCATGGAATGGGAGGGTGTGCGCATCGATGCGCATGTGCTCGCCGAGATTTCCACGCGCCTGCATGCCAAGCTTGCCGACCTTGAGGCCGAGGCCGCGCGCATGGCCGGTGGCGCATTCAACGCATCGTCGCCCATGCAGGTGGGCGAAGTGCTCTTCGAGCGCCTGAAGATCGACCCCAAAGCCAAGAAAACAAAGCGCGGGGCGTGGAGCACTACGGAAGAGGAGCTCATGAAGCACGCCAAGGTGCATCCCATAGTGGGGGTGATTCTGGAAATACGAGGGTTGCGGAAACTGCTGGCTACGTATGTGGATGCGCTCCCAAAACTTGTTGACCCCCGCACCGGGAAGATACACACTACGTTCAACCAGACCGTGACGGCCACCGGACGCATATCGTCGACCAATCCCAACCTGCAGAACATACCCATACGCACCGATGAGGGGCGCGAGATACGCCGCGCGTTCATAGCCGATCCCGGCGACTTGCTGCTGTCTGCCGACTATTCGCAGATAGAGCTGCGCCTGATGGCCGACATGAGCGGCGATGCGGAGATGGTGCAGGCCTTCCGCGAGGGAAAAGACATCCATAAGGCCACGGCGGCTAAAATCTATGGTGTGGATGTGGAAGAGGTCACGGATGCGCAGCGCCGCGCTGCCAAAACCGCCAATTTCGGCATCATCTACGGCATATCGGCCTTTGGTCTCAGCGAGCGCCTGGGCATACCGCGAGGCGAGGCTAAAGAACTTATCGAGGGCTACATGCGCACATATCCCGGCGTGCAGGCCTATATGGCGGGGTCCATAGAGCATGCGAAGGAGCAGGGCTATGTGAGCACACTGCGCGGACGCAAGCGCTATCTGCCCGAGATAAACTCGCGCAACGCCACCGTGCGCGGCTATGCTGAACGCAACGCCATCAATGCGCCTCTGCAGGGTTCGGCTGCCGACATCATCAAAGTGGCCATGATCGATATCGACCGCGAGATAAAGCGCCGCGGACTGCAATCACGCATGATACTGCAAGTACATGACGAATTGATATTCAATGTGAAGCCCGGAGAGCTCGCGGAACTGCAAACTCTTGTGGAGGAGCGTATGCGCGCCGCCCATTCCGGACGGGTGCCTCTGGAGGTGAGCTCCGGAGTGGCCGACAATTGGCTTGAGGCGCACTGAGAGCCCATAAGGCTTAAGCTATTGGAGCTGTGTCCTGGCGGAGATTTACCAGCCGCCGGAGGCTCCGCCGCCGCCGGTCATACCGCCGCCGAATCCACCTCCGAAGCTGCCTCCGCCACCGGAGCCGCCTCCGCCCATGGGCACTACCACCACGGGGGCGGTCTTGGCTATGGTGTAGGGGCGGCGCGTGATGTGGTGGCAATTCAGGCAGGTGTACTCTTTCATGCCCATGCCCTGCGCCGACACCGTGGGGCGCCGGATTATGCGGTCGGCCGACAGCCTGGCGGCGCGTGCATGGCAATTCTCGCACTCATGCATGGTGGAAGCGCGGTTCACATAGGGCAGCACGTCGGTCTCGCCGCACTGCGGGCATAGCCACACATCGTAGTCCACGGAGCCTATTTTTTCTTCGAGGTCCTGGGCGGGGGTGAGATAGTCGTTGTCGTGCACCTCGTCCACCTTCTTCATGGCCGTGCCGCAGTTGGGGCACAGCCGGCGGCCATTACGCCAATGCTGGAGCATGGCCACAAGAATCACTGCGGGAAGCATGCCCATGCCTATGGTGGCGAAGCCGAGAATCAGATAGACGGGTTTCCAGCTCTCCATAGTCTTGTATTTCTCAAAGCGGCTGCGGCGGCGCACTTCGTAGAGGCCCGCGGCGAGCATCAGGAGCATAAAGGCGGCGACGATGCCGGCCACCACGAGGTAGGCTGTCCAGAGGTCCACGTCGTCGTCGCCACGGTCGGCGTCCTCAAGGCGCGAGCGCAGTTCTTCGGCGGCATCGGGATCGGTGAGCAGGCGGGCAATGGTGGCCGTGGCTGCGGTCACTCCGCCATCGAAATCGCCCTCGCGGAATGCGGGAAACATCTGCTCGCGCAGTATGGTGCCGCACACAATGTCGGGCAGCACGCCCTCGGCGCCGTAGCCGGTGCGTATGACGGCTTTGCGGCGGTCCTTGGCCACGAGCAGCAGCACGCCGTTGTCGCGGTCCTTCTTGCCGAGGCCCCAGAGGCCGAACAGTTCGGTGGCGAACTGGTCGATATCGTCGGGGTCGGTGATGTCGTCGACCACTACAACGGCCATCTCGGCGGAGGTGGCGGCGCGCACGCCGGCCACAAGGCTGTCGACGGCGGTCTGCGCTGCCGGCGATATGATGCCGTCGGGATTGCTCAGGTTGCGTGTGCGGTCGGCAGTGTGTACGTTGGGCACATCGTGTGGCGCGTAGACTGCTGCCGTAGCTGTTGCGGCGGCTGCCAGAACAAGGAGGAGGGGGAATAGGAGCCGTTTCATTATTTCTTTTTGTTTATCTGCTGCATGCGCCGCGGTATCATGATGGATGCGATTACCTGCACGGCGGCGCCGGCCATGGTGAGTGCGAGCCAGTCGCGCGGTGCTGTGCCCGGCACGAACAGAAACACGGCTGCGGCAACGAAGAACAGCGCGCTCCAGGATTGCATGCGCAAGAGGCGGCGCAGGCGCAGGTCGTCGCCCCTGTAGGGGGAGAACAGGCGTGCGAGAAGCAGCCATAGGGCGCCTGCGGCGTAGAGCCACCGCATTACGTTCATGTGCATGAACCCTCCGCTGAAGAGGGGTATGAGTGTGGCGGCGGCCACGAGGAGGAGGCCTATCGGCGCCACCGCCTCGCAAATGCGTGAGAGTTTTGTCATAATCTTGGAGTCTTTAACGTGATAACACCATTGTGGCCCGATTGTTGGTCAGTCGATGATGAATACGTCTTCGTGGTCGCGTTTCATATTGTACTGCTCGCGGACCACGCGCTCGATGGCGCGGTGGTCTGATTCGAGACGCCGGTTGAGCTCGCGGTATCGGTCGACGCTATCCTGCACGATGTCGACCTGTGTCTGCAGGCTGTCGATCTGGCGTTGGTATTCGATGCGCCGTGCTACAGAGCTGTCGCCGAAGAAAACGATGTAGACAAGCACAGCCAGCACGCCGAGCGTGGGCAGCGATAGATATCGCTGCATCCATGCCCGGCGGCTTGAGGCGGTGTTGTGGGAGGAGGGAGTGGTCATGTGGGGGAGGTGTTTATTTTACGAGTACGCGGCGCGACTGTCCGTCGACAACGATGATGTACAGCCCGGCGGGGAGCTCATAGGTGGCGGTGCCTGCTGCTATTGTGTCGGTTGCCACGTAGGTGATGCCATCGATGCCGTGCACTGCCACAGTCACAGGTTCGGATGCTTCCACGCACAGTGTGCCTGCGGCGGGGGAGTAGGCGTCCCATGTGTAGTAGGTGGACGAGGGATCGTTGATGCCGGTTTCCTTGTAGTTGGTGATGGCCACATCGTCGAGGTGGAGGCGCGAGCCTTTCACCTGGGCTATGCGCACGCGGATGTTGCCGACCACGCGGACGGGCACAGTATAGAGTGTGTATTCGGTGGCATCGATGTTTACATCGCCGGCGTGTTCCCAAGTGTCGCCGTGATTGGTGGAGTAGTATACGGCGAGCACGGCTGCGGGATCGTTGTTGCCCTGGTTGTTGCGCCAGCGGCAAGCGTAGAACGAGACGTTGCCTGCGCCGAGAGCTTTGTCTTCAAGCATCTCGAGGGAGGAACTGGAGTCCTTGCCGAAGCGGCAGGATTTTTCTCCGGCATAGATGCGGTCGCCCTGGCTTTCGGGGCCTACGACACCGATGTTGTAGAAATTCCATTTCGCAGCCGAACCCTGGTATTCTCCGTTGGTGTAGGTCTTGGCGAAGTTTGCCTCGAAGGTTTCGATAAAGTCGGCGGGTGTATCGTCGGTGCATGTGCCGTAGATGATGCCGCTTTCGGTGGAGTAAGTGCCGGCGCTTGCGCTGATGACGGTGGAGTAGCCTCCGTCGTTGGCGGAGTTGAGGCGCATGTATATGCGGTCTTCTTCGGGCGAGAGGGTGATGGTGCGGTTCCAGTTGGTGCGGTCGGAGCTGATCTCGAACGGAGCGGCCACGCTCACAGTGATGTCTGTGTCGATGTTGTCGATCTCGACGAGGATTTCCTCAGGATCGGAAGGCACGCCGGGCTCGGATGTGAATTCCAGCACGCCATCGTAGAGGAACTGTATGTAGGGGAGGCGTTCGCCGGTGGTGACGGATACAGTGTTGGATGTGAGCGTTGCGGAGGAGAGCGTGTAGGTGTAGGTGGTCTTCTCGTCGAGGCCGTCTACGAGGTACGAGCCTGCTGCGGCGTCGACGTTGCGCGGATATCCATCGATGCTTGTTCCGGCCTGGCGCACGTCGAGGGAGTAGTGGCCGTTGATGTCGTCGCCGATGTAGGTCCAGTTGGCCTGGAAGCTTTCGGCGGCAACAAGGGTGGCGGGAGCCGCGGGCAGGCCTTCCTGGGCGCGCACGGTCACCTTGGCGGTGGATTTGGCGTTGCCGGAAGCTACTGTGAGATTGGCGCTATACGAGGCGGCCTGCGGGAGGGTCCATGTGAGGGTGACGTTGGCACCGGCGTTGGCCTGGGAGGCTGTGAGGGTGGCGGGGCTGACGCTGAGACCCTGGTCGGCGGTGATGGTCACGTTCGATCTGAGGTCTTTGCCGCGCACGGTCACAGTGGTCGATACGGGGATGCCTACAGCGGCCAGGCCCATGTCGATGGTAGAGCCGTCGACGGGAAGTGTGAACGAGCCGTCGGCAGGTTCGTCGGAGCCGTTCCAGATACTTGTCTTTTTGTCGCCCCAGATGTACTCGGCGAGTTCGGGATGGTCGATGAAGGGATTGCGGTTTTTCTGCCAGGCATACACGGCATCGTTGCGCACGGTTTCCTTGTCGCTCACGGGGTCCTCACGGTGCCATTTGAGCAGGAGGTCGATGGCCCACGATTTGAACACAGGGTAATCGTTGCCGGCAAGCATTGGCGAGCTCCACGACGAGATGCGGTCGTTGTAGCATGCGGCCATGTAGAAATATGTGCGTGCGAAATCGCCCTTGTATTGGTCGTCCGGCTCAAACACTTGGCCGCTGTAGCCCGGGAATGTAGACGTGCCGAGGCGACCGAGCCCCTTTATGGAACCGTTGCTGAATGTTGTACCGTTGGCGCATTCGCCGAAGGGATAGTTGCTTCGCCGGCCGTTCACATATCCATCGGTAGGGTAAAGATGGTAGGCATCCGAATACTGTTCCT
This sequence comes from uncultured Muribaculaceae bacterium, assembly GCA_910578095.1. GTDB lineage: Bacteria > Bacteroidota > Bacteroidia > Bacteroidales > Muribaculaceae > CAG-873. The sequence continues at coordinate 79,472 of CAJTOZ010000003.1, forward strand.
GCTTGCCTCCGCCCCACCAGTTTTTGGGCATGGAGTGCTCGCGGTTGATGCAGTCGCCTACACCGTGGTAGTTGCCGCATTTTGTGGCGCGCGACCATGTGCCCCAGTTCTTGGTGGAGTACATGTCCCACACGGTGCCGTCGGGATGCACGTCGGAAGTCTTGTACACATCGTAAAGTCCGTCGTAACTTACTTTGGTGTGCGGACCTATTTTGGAATGGAGCGCATCGAGCAGATTGTTTCCGCCTTTTCCTTTGCAGGAGTCGTAGAATCCGGTGGGTTCGGCAGCGGCAGCGGAGCCGCTCGTGAGGGCCGCGAGGGCCAAAGCTAAAATATGGCGTATTTTCATCGCGATATTGTATGGTATTTGAGATTTTTCAATTTCGGCTTGTAAAATTACTTCATCCGTGCCGAATGGCAAAATTTTAGTCCAAAAAACATTGATTGCCGGCTTATAATGTGACATTATCGACAAAAAGTATTAACTTTGCCAAAACTCATAAAGCAAAACTGACCGATGAATAATAAATACAACAGGGTGCTTCTTAAGCTCAGCGGCGAATCTCTGATGGGAGCCCAGCACTATGGCATAGACCCTGTGCGTCTCGGCGAGTATGCCGAGCAGATAAAGGCGGCCGTGGATGGCGGCACGCAAGTGGCAATCGTGATAGGCGGCGGCAATATATTCCGCGGCGTGCAGGGCGCGGCCAAAGGCTTCGACCGTGTGAAGGGCGACCAGATGGGTATGCTCGCCACGGTGATCAACTCGCTCGCGCTCAACTCGGCTCTTGAGAGCGTGGGCTGCGCGGCACGGGTGTTCACGGCGCTCAACATGTATCCGATAGGCGACTACTACAGCTCGCGCCATGCCATAGAGGCCATGGAGCAGGGCATGGTGGCCATCATAGCCGGCGGCACCGGCAACCCCTTCTTCACCACCGACACCGGCGCCGCGCTGCGTGCAGTGGAAGTGGCGGCCGACGCCATGTTCAAGGGCACCCGCGTGGATGGCATCTACACCGCCGACCCCGAAAAGGATCCCATGGCCACGAAGTTCGACCGCATAAGCTACGACGAGGTGGTGGCCCGCGGCCTGCGTGTGATGGACCTCACGGCCACAGCGCTGTGCAAGGAAAACGGCATGCCCATAGTGGTGTTCGATATGGACACGCCCGGCAATCTGGCCAAGGTGCTCGCCGGAGAAAATATCGGCACTGTGGTGTACTGAGAATCAAACAAAATACCATACGATTATGACTGACGTGAAAACTTATCTCGACCCTGCCGCTGAAAAAATGGAACTGGCAGTGGCCTATCTTGAAGAGGCGCTCGCCCATATCCGCGCCGGCAAAGCCAACGCCAAGATCCTGGACGGCATACGCGTGGAGTACTACGGCAGCCTGGTGCCCATCAGCAACGTGGCCAACGTGAGCGTGCCCGACGCGCGTACGATTGCCATCACTCCGTGGGAGAAGCCCATGTTCAGGGAAATAGAGAAGGCTATCATCAATTCCGAACTGGGTATCACGCCTGAAAACAACGGCGAAGTGATACGCCTGTCGATTCCGCCGCTCACGGAGGAACGCCGCCGCGCGCTGGTGAAGCAGAGCAAGGCCGAGGCCGAGCAGGCCAAGGTGAGTGTGCGCAACGCCCGCCGCGATGCCATCGACGGCCTCAAAAAAGCCGTGAAGCAGGGTATGCCGGAAGATGTGGAAAAGGACGGCGAAGCAGCCGTGCAGAAGCTCCACGACAAGTATCTGAAACAGATCGACGAAGTGTTCGCGGCCAAGGAAAAGGAAATCCTGACGGTGTAGTCAGCCGATAAGCGAGAATAACGACCAAAGGCATGTCCCCCGCAATGCAGGGACATGCCTTAGTTGTTTTGTCCCTTTTGTGGTTTTGTGTTTTCAAGCTCGTATGGCGAGGGTACAAAAGGACATAAGTAACATAAGTTATTTTATTTATTATCAGTCCTTTTGTGGTTGTTTTCGGGCCGTACGTGCCGCAGGCACGGGCCTGCATTGTTGGCGTGCAGCCGTTACAGTGTCAGGCCGGATTTCAGGAACGCGGTTGCGGAGAGGCGTTTGTAGCCTTTTGTGGATGGCTGCGAGATGGCGGGCGATGTGTTCCAGACGGCCTGGTCGACGGTGTAGGTGAGGCCGGCATCGATCTTTTTTGAGCCTATGGTGGCTTTGATGTTGAGGGCCGAGGCCACGGCTCCGGCGGTGGTGAGTTTTGTGGCAGGGGTGTAGGTGCAGGTGGCGGTTTTGCCTGCTGCGGATACGGTGATGGCTGTGAGCGCCACGCGCCCGTCGGAAAGGGTGGAGGCTTCCATGGTCCAGTTGTAGGCTGCGTGGGCCTTGGCGGGCGCTATTTCGAGCGATGTGCCTGTGGCGGAGAGGGAGAGGCCGGAGGCCATGGCAGCGGTGGCGGGACCGTGGCCGGGCACGAATGCACGCCCGAGAAGGGCGCTTTGTATGTCGGCAAAGGATATGCCCGTGCCGCCGGTGAGAGCGGCAGTGCTTTCGGCCACGAGGTAGCGGTGGAATTTGTCGTAGATGTGAATGGAGTCGGGTGTGATGCTCACCACGGCAAGCTCTATGCCGAGAAGGCGCATGCTTATGTGCACGAGGCGGTCGCGCACCATGGTGATCTTGCCGGATGCGCTGAGGCTCATGGGCGAGCGCAGGCTGGCCCGCACGGGCATCTGTACGTCGTTCCACATGCCGTAGGCGGCTGTCATGGATGCGAACCGCTGTGCGGCTCCTGCATTGGCTTCAGGGGTGAGGGTGGCAGCTGTGGCCGGCGCATGCGGGGCCTGCTTCTGTGTGCTGCACGCTGCGGCCAGCAGCAATGCTGCCGCGGCTGCTATGAGTGTGATGCGGTGTTTCATTCAAAAAATATGGTCTTGTGGGCCACCTTTCGGCCTATGAGTTCGTTGTCGGGGTCGAGATCCAGAGCTTGCTGCCAATATTTGAGCGCCTGGTCGCGGTCGCCGGTCATGAAGTAAATGTCGCCGGCGTGGTCGAATACTTCAGCCGAAGGTTCCTCGCCGGACGGCTCGCTGTCGGACGGCTCGCTGTCGGCATACAGGCGCAGCACAGCATCGATGTAGCGTCGTGCGAGAGTGTATTCTTTCTTGCGGAAGAACACCCACGCGTAGGTGTCGAGGTAGGTGGGGTTCTCCGTGTCGCTTTTCACGGCGAGTGCCGAGAAGTGCTCGGCCCGGTCGAGAAGGGTGTCGGCCACGGCAAGATGGTAGGCGTAGTTGTTCATGGCCATGTAGTTGTGCGGGTTTATGCTTATGGCGCGCTCGTAGAGCACGGCCGAGCTGTCGCGGCGCCCGCGGGCGTATTCAATGTCGGCGCGTGTGCTCCAGTAGTCGCCTGCCGCCTCGGGGTTTTCTACGGCGGCTATGTCGAAGGAGTCGAGCATGGCTGTGGCCTCATCGTAGCGCTCGATGTTGGCGAGGCGGGCTGCGCCGACGATTGGAAAGTACAGGGCGTCGGGAAAGCGTGCGGCGGCGCGCCGTGCGGCGTCTATGACGCCTTCATCGCTGTTGCGCCGCGCCTGCATCTGCACGAGCATGCTCCACAGCTCGGGGTTCTCGGGGTCGAGGTCCACGGCGTAGCCTGCTTGCTCGGCGGCGGCATCGTTGCGTCCGGTCTGGGCCAGGAATAGGGCGTTGAGGGCGTGCAGCTCGGGCTCTCCCGAGTTGACTTCGCGCAGCACTTCAAAAAGATGGTCGATGCGTGCGTGCTGTGTGGTGTCGTCGTAGAGGGCGCTGATGTAGGATTTGAGCATGCGCACCTTGTTGGGGAAGTCGAGGTTGACGCTCTCGAGCGCCCGGAACACCTCGCTGTCGAATGCGGCGCTGTCGCCACGGCGCAGGTGGAGCTGTGCGCGCAGCAGCAGGGCGCGTCCGTCGGTGCTGTCGATGGCGCAGACACGGTCGTAGCGTGCCAGGGCGCTGTCGGGCATGGTGAAGCTTTCAAACACTTGTCCGGTGTAGAGTGCCACGTCGGGGTCGGCCGGCGCGGCTGCCGAGAGGCGTGTGAGCTCTGCTACAACGGCGGCGGTGTCGGCGCGCAGAGCGAGTGCCCGTATCTTGTGGCTGGCGAGGCTGATGTCGAATCCGAGCCCTTCCTCCAGGCGGGAATATATGGTCATGGCGCTGTCGAATGCGGCGGTGTCGCCCCGCATGTACATGAGCACGTATGTGTCGGCGAGGTTCATGTCGGGGTCGTTGCGCCCCGGAAGGGCCTGCGAGAGGGCTTTCCACACGGCGGCCACATCGGCGTATTTGCCGAGGCGCGATGCTATGTCGGCCACGGCTGTGGCGTTCTCGTAGTTGTGCGGTGCGGCTTTGAATCGCTTCCACAGAGCGCTGTATGCGGCTTCTGTCCCGGCGCTGTCGAGGTCGGTGGTCTGCAGCAGCAGTTCGGCATACTCGGCGGCTATGTCGGGGTCGGAGGGGTCGAGCGCAGTGGCGCGTCTCAGCTTGGCGGCGTAGTCGGTGTAGTTTTCGCTGCTGAGGTCGGACATCGCGTCGAGGAAGATGTAGGCCGCCTTGCGCCGCGCGGCTTCATCGTCCCAACGGTCGGGGCTGCCGGCGGCCGACATCACGGCTGCTGCTATGAACAGCGTGGCGAGCAGGGCGTGGTGCAGTCGGTGTCTCATCAGTCAAGTCCTGTGTGTCCGAAGGCACCGTCGCCACGGCGTGTGCGGTCGATCTCCTCTACGGGTTCCCATGCTATGTGGGTGTAGGGGGCGATGACCATCTGGCAAATGCGCTCTCCGGGGTTGATGGTGAACGGCTCACGGCCGAGGTTGATTACGATTACGGAGATCTCGCCGCGATAGTCGGCGTCGACAGTTCCGGGGCTGTTGGCGAGTGTGATGCCGTGGCGCAGTGCGAGGCCGCTGCGCGGGCGCATCTGCATTTCGTAGCCGGCCGGCAGCTGCACGCGCAGGCCTGTGGGAATGAGGGCGCGGTCGAGCGATTGTAGGGTGATGGGCTCGGCGATGGCCGCGCGCACGTCCATTCCCGCGGCTTCGTTTGTCTCGTAGGCGGGCAGTTCGTAGCCCGAGCGGTTGATTATTTTTACTTTTAGTCGTTCCATGTTATAATAACAAGCGCGGGGCCGAAGTGGATGCTCCGGCATGTGAAAAAACGGTTCAGATGGCTGTGTGGCAGGCCTTGCCATCGTAGTCGAGGGTGCGGGTGGTTCCCGTGGCGGCGTTGACTATGGTGAATGTGCGGCGCTCCGGCATGCCCGGGAATGAGCCGCTGCGGGGAGCTATGGAGAGGGTGCCTGCGGCATCGGAATAGTCGAAGCGTATGGTGGAGTGGCGCCCGCGGGTGTAGCCGTAGCCATCGCCTTCGTCCTCGTAGAGGGTGAAGGAGCCGTCGGCGCCGGGAAACACACGTATGGTGAGCTCGTCCCAGGGCTTTTCGGAGGCGTACTGAACGTCGGGGCCGAGGGGTATGATGCTGCCGGCGCGGGCAAACACGGGTATGTCGGCGAGAGTGTTGGCTATCGTGACGGTGCGTCCTCCGCGGTAGCGTGTGCCGGTGAAAAAGTCATACCAGTCGGTGCCAGCCGGCAGATAGGCTGTGGCTGTGCCCGGCGCACGGAAGTCGATGTGGGTGGCGGCGACGGCATTTGTGCCGGAATTGCGGTCCCATCCGCTGTTTTCGTCGATGTCGACCACGGCTTCGGGGGTATAGAAAGGATCGAGCACGGGCGCCACGAGCAGCGACTGCCCGAACATGAACTGGCGGTCGGCATCGGCGGCGCGTGCATCGGCCGGGAATTCTATGGCCAGCGGGCGCATGAACGATGCATCGGCATCGGTTACCTGCCATGCCGTGGCATAGATGTAGGGGAGCAGTGAGTAGCGCAGGCGTATGGCGCCGGCGAGTGCATCGAAAGCTGCATCGCCCGGTTTGCCGAACTGGTATATCTCGCGGGGAGAATCGGCGCCGTGGGAGCGCATCATGGGCGTGAATACGCCCAGCTGCGTCCAGCGCACGGTGAGTTCCTGGAACTGCGGGTTTTGCGCGGCGGGTTGTCCGGCGGTGGAGTAGTGGCTGCAGAAAAATCCTCCCAGATCGGAATTGACGTTGGGGTTTCCGGTCATGGTGAAATTGAGGTGGGATGGAATCTGTCGGCGCAACATGTCCCAGGTGGAGGCTACGTCGCCGGTCCAGACGTTGCACCCGTAGCGCTGCTGTCCGAACCATCCGGAGCGTGTGAGGATGAACACACGGCGTGTGGTGTCGGCCTGCAGCTGATGGTCGTGCACGCCTCCTACGGTGAGGAGAGGATAGGCTCCGCGGCGCCGGCGGAAGCTACGTCCATCGCCGGTGTCGAAGTCCATGTGGCCGTCGAAATGGTCGGGCTCGGTGGAGTCCATCCACCATCCGTCGATATTGAGGTGGTGCAGGCGGGAGAGGTGGCGCCAGTAGATATCGCGTGCGCGGGGATCGTAGCAGTTGTAGACGCGCACTCCTGATGGATAGTCCATGCGCGGCGGCCAGATGTGGGAGATGCCCGATTGCGGCCATGTGGATATGTCGAAGAGCAGCCCGAGGGAGTCGAGTTCGGCATACTGTTTTGTTTGAGGCCCGAACGACGACCATATGGATATGATCATGTGGGCGTTCATGGCGTGTATGCTGTCGGTCATGCGCTGTGGGTCGGGAAAATCGGGGCTCATGAATTCCATTGCGTTCCACAGATAGTTGTTGCCCCAGTATTGCCAGTCCTGGATGATGCCGTCGAGCGGAACCCCCAGCTCGCGGTAGCGCTTGATCACGCCGCATATCTCGTCCTGCGACTTGTATCGCTCCCGCGACTGCCAGAAGCCGTAGGTCCATAGCGGCATCATGGGCACACGTCCGGAAAGGCGTCTCATTTCCGCTACGGCACCTCCGGTGGTGCCGTCGGGCGCCATGAAATAGTAGTCCACGGCGTCGGCGGGCTCCGATGCGAAGGTCATGATATTGGCTGTGTCGGAGAAGGCTGTCGGGGAGAAGCAGTCCCAGTAGAGGGCGTAGCCGCGTGTGGAGTGTATGGCGGGGATGCCGTCCTCGATGTTTCCGGGCATGAGGGTGCGGCGGAATCCGCGTCGCGACACTTTCAGGCCACCGAGATTGCCAAGACCGTAGATATGCTCGGCAGGTGTCAGGCGGAAGCTCTGCGCGGCTGTGCGTGCGTCGTGGCCGAGTTCGGTGCATGAGCCGAACGCTGCGGGTGCGCTCTCGCGCAGCAGGGTGTGGCCATGCTTGTCGGCGAACGCGACGGTGCCGGTGCGCTTGTCGATGTCCACCCGCATGGCCGATGTGGTGTAGGATGCTTTGCCCGAGCTGTGGCGCTCTGCCACGCGCACGGCACTGTCGGGACGCGCCACTATGGCTTCCGAGGGTGCGGGGATGGCAGCTCCGGATGGTGTCTTGACCACGCGCACGGTGTGCGGCGAGTAGAATTCGAGGTGGATGCGCAGGCTGTCGATGTCAATGCTGTATGGTGCGTTGCCGGCATTGGATAACAGGCATGAGCAGAAGCAAAGAACGACAGGCAGCAGAAGTTTTTTCATGGATGGCTGTTGTGAGGTTGTCGTCGCTACAATGTTATGCGCAGGGTGGTGTCGCCGGCTTTGAGTATGTATATGCCGCGTGCGTGAACTTTCAGGCGCGATGTGCCGGCAGGCAGTTCGGTCTGTGAGACGGTCTGCCCGAGGATGGTGAACAGCTTGACTTGCGCCCGGCGCGAGAGGGTGACGTAGACGTAGCCTTCGCGCACGGTGGCTGTGACGGCGACGGGGGTGTCGTTGTCGGCAGCCGTGAGTTCTATTGTCTCCCATACGCGTGTGGGCGCGGCTCCTGCCGGCATGGCGGCCAGGAGAAGCAGTGCGGCGAGTATGGTGAGAGCTTTTCTGCGCATGGGGTTTATACAGACATTTCTCCGGCTATGGTATGGACCATGCGCCGGCGCACGGCTTCGGGAGAGAGCCCGAGGCCAAAAAGGAACATCATTTTTGTGAGCGCCGCCTCGAAGGTGATATCGGCGCCGCTGATCACTCCGGTGTTGCTGAGAATGTCGCCGGCGAGATATCGTCCCGGGTGCACGCCGCCGTCGGCGCATTGTGTGACGTTGGCTATGACGATGCCTCTGCGCACGGCTTCGGCAATGGCTTCTGTGAACCACGCGGCGGTGGGGGCGTTGCCGGTGCCGTATGTGCGCAGCACGATGCCTTTGATGCCCGGAGTGGCGAGCATGTGGCGCAGGGCTGTCTCGGTGATTCCCGGGAAGACGTCGATGGCGATTACGTTGGTGTCGAGGGTGTAGTGGGCTCTCATTCCGGAGCCGTGTCCGTGGTCGCGGTGCAGGCTCTCGCGGTTGTAGTGTATGCCGAGGCCTATGCGCGCGAGTTCGGGGTAGTTGCTGCTGCGGAATGCGTTGAAATTGTCGGCGGAGCGCTTGCTGGCGCGGTTGCCACGCCATAGGTAGTCTTCAAACAGAATGGCTACCTCCTGCACCATCGGGCGGCCGTCGGTGTCGCGCTCGGCGGCTATCTGCAGTGCTGTTATGAGGTTTTCCTCGCCATCGGTGCGCACTTCCCCGATGGGCAGTTGCGAGCCTGTGATGATGACGGGTTTCTCAAGGCCGTCGAGCATGAACGACAGTGCGGAGGCGGTGTAGGCCATGGTGTCAGTGCCGTGCAGCACCACGAATCCGTCGTAGCTGTCGTAGTTGTCGGCGATGGCGCGCACGATGTCCTGCCAGTGGGCGGGGCTCATGTCGCTGGAGTCGATGGGCGGGTCGAACTGAATATTGTCGATGACATAGTCCAGCATCTTGATCTTAGGCACGTTGTCCATCAGATGCGAGAAGTCGAACGGGCGCAGCGCCTTGGTGGCCTGATCTTCGATCATGCCTATGGTGCCGCCTGTGTAGACTATGAGAATGCGTGGCTTCATCGTTTGTAGTTCAAGATTTTCAAGTTGTTTCGTCCCCGTGGGGTTACTTTACCTGTGCGCCGGGGGCTACGGTGTCGCTGACGGTGGTGAGCACGAGGCGGCCGTCCTTGTCCTCGGCAGAGAGGAGCATGCCCTGGGATTCAATGCCGCGGAGCTTGCGCGGAGGCAGGTTGGCTATGAACACTACCTGCTTGCCCACGAGAGCGGAGGGGTCGGGGTAGCTTTTGGCTATGCCGCTGACGATGGTGCGGTGTGTGCCCGTGCCGTCGTCGATGAGGAAGCGCAGCAGCTTGTCGGCTTTGGGCACGCGCTCGCACTCAAGCACGGTGCCCACGCGCAGGTCGGAGCGGCAGAAGGTGTCGAAATCCACGTCGGCCTGTTGCTCGGCGGGTTTCCACGAGGCTTCGAGATTGGCTTTCTTGGTGTCGGCGAGGCGCTTGAGTTGTGCTTCCACGGCTTCATCCTCGATTTTGTCGAAGAGCAGCTCGGGTTGATTGATGCGGGCGCCAGCGGGCACAAGACCTGTGCTGCCGAGCATATCCCAGCTGATGGTGCCGATGCCCAACATGCGCACGAGTTTTTCCGACATGAAGGGAAGGAAGGGCGCGAAGGCTACCGACAGATTGGCGCACAGCTGCATGGCCAGATAGAGTATCGTGGCGGTGCGGTCCATGTCGGTCTTGGCTGTCTTCCACGGCTCGGTTTCCTGCAGGTAGCGGTTGCCCAGGCGGGCTATGTCCATGGCCTGGCGCAGGGCGTCGCGGAAATGGAAGTTGTCGAGCGAGTCGGTGAGTGCGGCGATGCTGTCGCGCAGCTCGGCCAGCATTTTCTCGTCTGTTTCGTTGAATGCGCCGGGAGCAGGCACAGTGCCGTCGAAATATTTGTGGGTGAGCACCATGGCGCGGTTCACGAAATTGCCGAGAATGGCCACCAGCTCGTTGTTGTTGCGTGCCTGGAAATCGGCCCAGGTGAAATCGTTGTCCTTGGTTTCGGGAGCGTTGGCTGTGAGCACATAACGCAGCACATCCTGCTTGCCGGGGAAGTCGCGCAGGTACTCGTGGAGCCACACGGCCCAGTTGCGCGAGGTGCTTATCTTGTCGCCCTCGAGGTTGAGGAATTCATTGGAAGGCACATTGTCGGGCAGCTGGTAGCCATCGCCGTAGGCCATGAGCATGGCCGGGAAGATGATGCAGTGGAACACGATGTTGTCCTTGCCAATGAAGTTGATGATGCGTGTCTCGGGGTCCTTCCACCAGGTCTCCCATGTGTCGGGCAGCAGCTCCTTGGTGTTGGAGATATAGCCGATGGGGGCGTCGAACCACACATAGAGCACCTTGCCATCGGCGCCTTCCACGGGCACGGGGATGCCCCAGTCGAGGTCGCGGGTGACGGCGCGGGGCTGCAGGCCGAGGTCGAGCCACGACTTGCACTGGCCGTACACGTTGGTGCGCCATTCCTTGTGGCCGTCGAGAATCCAGTGCTGGAGCTTGTCCTGCCATCGGTCGAGGGGCAGGTACCAGTGGAATGTCTCGCGGAGCACGGGTGTGTTGCCGGTCTCGGCGCAGCGGGGGTTGATGAGGTCGGTGGCGCTGAGCGACGAGCCGCATTTCTCGCACTGGTCGCCATAAGCGCCGGGAGCGTGGCACACGGGGCACTCGCCCACCACGTTGCGGTCGGTGACGAAGCGTCCGGCGCCTTCGTCGTAGAATTGCATTGACGGCTTTTCCACGAAGCCGCCCTTGTCGTATATGTGGCGGAAGAATTCCGACGCCGTTTCGGCGTGTGTGGCCGATGTGGTGCGGGAGTAGATGTCGAACGACACTCCGAACTCTTCGAAGGAGTCTTTGATGAGTTTGTGATAACGGTCCACCACATCCTGCGGAGTGATGCCTTCCTTACGTGCGCGGATGGTGATGGGCACACCGTGCTCGTCGCTGCCGCCTATCATCACTACGTCCTGGCCGCGCAGGCGCAGATAGCGTGCATAGATGTCGGCAGGCACGTATACGCCGGCCAGATGGCCGATGTGCACAGGGCCGTTGGCATAAGGGAGAGCGGTGGTTATGAGGGTGCGTTTGAATTTCGATTCTTCCATCTTTTATAGTCTGATGTTTCAACTTGCAAAAATAGCAAAAATTCATCAAACTACAAAATTGGGCCTCAGGGCGCAAAATACGTCACTCCGATGCGTCGTCGGGCACGAATACGTAGGCGCCGAGGTCGGGGGCGGTGCCGCGCGGATTGCCGTAGGCGTCCACTGCCGCGCGGGGGTCGACGGCGTATTGCATGCCGGCGCCGATGGCGGGCGATCCGGGCTGCAGGCGGTAGTCGAACACGTAGGCCGCGCGGTCGTTGCGGTACATCGGGTCGGTGTCCCAGAGGCACGAAATGAAATTGTCGTCGTCCGATCCGGCGCTTTTCAGCAGGCAATAGCGGATGGAGATGTTGGTGCCGGTGAGGTCGCCGCGGTTCACATCGTCGCCGATACCGTAGATAATGCTGTTGGAGATGTCGGCCGAGGCGAAAGGTGCGCCGCTGCCATCGTCGTCCTTGTCTTTGCCGTCTTTGGGGGTGTAGCCGGTGTGGTAGAGTTGCAGGGCCGGTCCTGTGATGGCGGAAAACAGGTAGTAGTTGGCAAGCGTGCAATGGTTTATGTTGTGGGTGCCGCCCTGAAGGCGCACGAGCCCTTCGCCGCCCTCGGCAAACTCGCATCCGAACAGAGCCGTGGAGGCGTGTATGGCTTCAAACACAAGGCCTGCTGAGTTGTGCAGGCGGCAGTTGAGAAGCGTCAGGGTGGGTGTGGTGCCGGTGGCGGGGTCGCCTTCGATGCGCACTCCCTGCCAGGTGTTGCGGATGTCGGTGTTTATGAGTACGTTGTCGCGGCTGGTGGCCGTGAGGAATACGCCTGTCCACTGGCGCGACATGATGTCGAACGAGATGTCGGCCACCACGTTGCCGGTGCGGTCGCCGGCCATGTGCACGGGGGCCTCAGGTGTGCCGAGACTGATAAGGGTGCCGCGCACGGCCAGGTGCGCGCCATCATGGAAAAGCAATTCTGCGCCCGGGCCGAGCCTGAGCGTGGCGCCAGGTGCTACGACGAGTGAGTCGTAGACAATGTATGGCCTACCGGCGGGGATGTCGGTATCGTCGGTGAGAGTGACGGCGCGCATGCGCACTGCATCGCGTCCCTGCGCATCGAGCACTACCGAGCGTGTGACGCCGCAGGCGGTGAAATCGACCGTGGCGCGCACATCGACGGGTATGTCGCGTCCATTGGGCGGCAAGGTGGCTTCCACAAACACATAAATGGAATCTTTCGCGCGGATCTCGACGTCGCTGAACTCGCGTCCGCTGAAGCCGTCGACATTCAGGCGGAAGCATTCGGGATGGTCTCCGCCGAGGTTCAGTGATGTTATGGCCACGGAGCGCGATGCGCGGTTGTGTATGGTGAAGCGGTGTGTGGGAGTGGGCTCGTCGGTGAACACGGTGCCGAGATGGAGGGTGTCGACTGCTGCGACCGGTGCATCGGCTGCTGCCGTGGTGAAGCCGTCCTCGATGCAGCCTGTGGCGCCAAGGAGGATAAGCAGCGATATGGAGAGAGTGTATACGAACTTTTTCATCAGTATAATAACGTCGCGGAGGCGGTATTATTGCGCGGCTGTGGCTTCCACAAAGGCTGCGGCTTCGGGGTCGAGCTGCTGCAGGGGCTGCATGACGAAGGGGCGGAGGGCGGCGCGTGGGTGCGGCAGCGTGAGGCGGGGGGTGCGGAGCACTATGCTGTCGATGCCGATGATGTCGATGTCGACGGGGCGGTCGCGGTAGCTGCCGTCGGCGTTGCGGTGGGGTGCGCCCTCGCCCACGGCACATTCCACGCGCTGTGTGATGTCGAGCACCCGCTCGGGAGCCATCGCCGCCGGCAGATCGACCATGACACCCAGGTTGAGGTATGGGTTGGGCGAATCGTAGCCCCACGGTTCGCTCTCCACAGGGCCTGCAGTGTGTATTTCCGCGCCTTCAAACTCACGGGCGAGCAGCTCCAAGGCGCGTTGCAGATACGCGGCCCGGTCGCCCAGGTTGCTGCCTATGTTGAGATGTATCCTCATGGTTCGGAAATAAAAAATAAGAAATTGCTGTTATTCCATCAATGTAGGGATGCTCCCCGGAGCATCCTATCCTAACGCACTTATTATCAGGATGCACCAGGGTGCATCCCTACATTAATGAATGTAATTCTTTTTGTTTGTGCACCTGAAAAACGGTTTATGCCCATAAGCGATGTTTTTGCGGAGATAGGACGCACCGTGGTGCGTCCCTACATTGCGGGGAGATTAAAAAAGAATGAAGAACTGTTGAGCCGAGGCATCGCCAATTCTTCATTCCTAAACTTTAATTATTTATTCCCACAGCCGCTTCGGAGCGGCTTATGGTCAGATGCTGCGGGCCACCTCGACTTCTTCGAAGCTTTCGATTATGTCGCCCACCTTGATGTCGTTGAATCCGGCGATGGAGAGGCCGCAGTCGTAGCCGGAAGCCACTTCCTTGACGTCGTCCTTGAATCGCTTGAGCGAACCGAAGGTGCCGGTGTAGCGCACGATGCCGTCGCGGATCACGCGCGCCTTGGCAGTGCGTTTGATCTTGCCTTCGCGCACGATGGCACCTGCGATGGTGCCCACCTTGCTGATGTGGTAGGTCTCGAGCACTTCGGCCGTGCCTGTGATTTCCTCCTTGAGCTCGGGTGCAAGCATACCCTGCATGGCATCCTTCACTTCCTCGATGGCGTCGTAGATGACGGAGTAGAGGCGTATCTGCACGCCTTCGCGCTCGGCCACACGGCGTGCGGCCTGCGAGGGACGCACCTGGAAGCCGATGATGATGGCGTCGGATGCGGCGGCCAGCGTGACATCGCTCTCGGAGATCTCGCCCACGGCCTTGTGGAGCACGTTGACCTGAATCTCCTCGGTGGAAAGCTTGATGAGGGAGTCGCTGAGGGCTTCGATGGAGCCGTCGACGTCGCCCTTGACGATGATGTTGAGCTCCTGGAAGTTGCCGATGGCGCGGCGTCGGCCGATATCCTCGAGGGTGAGGATCTTGGTGGTGCGCAGGCCCTGCTCGCGCTGGAGCTGCTCGCGCTTGTTGGCTATCTCGCGGGCTTCCTGCTCGGTTTCCATCACATTGAAGGTGTCGCCGGCAGTGGGGGCGCCGTTGAGGCCGAGGATGAGGGCGGGAGTGGCGGGTCCGGCTTCCTTGATGCGCTGGTTGCGCTCGTTGAACATGGCCTTGATCTTGCCGAAATGGTTGCCGGCAAGCACGATGTCGCCTACGCGCAGCGTGCCGTTCTGCACGAGCACGTTGGCCACATAGCCGCGGCCTTTGTCGAGCGACGACTCGATGATGGCACCGGTGGCGCGGCGGTCGGGGTTGGCCTTGAGATCAAGCATCTCGGCTTCGAGGAGCACTTTCTCCATGAGCTCTTCCACGCCTATGCCTTTCTTGGCGGAGATGTCCTGGCTCTGGTATTTGCCGCCCCATTCTTCCACGAGATAGTTCATGGCAGCCAGTTCCTCCTTGATTTTGTCGGGGTTGGCGTGCGGCTTGTCTATCTTGTTGATGGCGAATACGATGGGCACACCTGCTGCGGACGCGTGGTTGATGGCCTCGACGGTCTGCGGCATCACGTTGTCGTCGGCGGCCACGATGATGATACAGATGTCGGTGACCTTGGCACCGCGGGCACGCATGGCCGTGAAGGCCTCGTGGCCGGGGGTGTCGAGGAATGTGATGTGGCGGCCGTCGGGCAGCTTGACGCTGTAGGAGCCGATGTGCTGGGTGATGCCGCCGGCTTCGCCTGCGATGACGTTGGCCTTGCGGATATAATCGAGCAGCGAGGTTTTGCCGTGGTCCACGTGGCCCATGACGGTGACGATGGGCGGGCGCGAGGTGAGGTCTTCCTCGCGGTCTTCTTCCTGGTGGATGGCATCGGCCACTTCAGCCGATACGTATTCGGTGGTGTAGCCGAATTCCTCGGCCACGATGTTGATGGTCTCGGCATCGAGACGCTGGTTGATGCTGACCATGACACCGATGTTCATGCATGTGGCGATGACCTGGTTGATGGGCACGTCCATCATGACAGCGAGGTCGTTGGCCGTAACGAATTCGGTGAGCTTGAGGGTGCGGCTCTCGGCCTGCTCGGCACGTGCGGCCTGCTCGGCGCGGGCAGCGTTGGCGTCGCGTTTCTCCTTGCGCCATTTCGCGCCTTTCTTGAGGCCTTTGTCTTTGCTGGTGAGGCGTGCGAGGGTTTCCTTTACCTGCTTCGATACGTCTTCGTCGTTGACTTCCGGTGCGGGTGCGGGTTTCTGTCCGCGTTTGCCCTGTCCTTGGTTTTTGGGCGGGCGCTGGCGGTCGGCAGCGGCAGCGCCGCCGTTCTGTCCTCCGCGTGCGGGGCGTGGTTCGTTGGCAGCCTGGCGTCCGGCTTTTTCTATGTCGACTTTCTGCGATCCTCCTATGCGGTTGCGCTTGCGGCGGGAGTCGCCGGCTGCTGCGCCCGTTCCTGCCGTGGCCTGGGCTTTACGCTCGTTGCGGCGTTCTTCCTTGGTTTTCTTTTTGGGGCGGGTGTTGGAGTTGATGGCGGAGAGGTCGATCTTGCCGAGAATCACGGGACCTTGCACGCGCGGAGCGCTGCCCGTGGTGAATATCTCGGGTTCTTTCGCCGGTTCGGTGGCTGCGGGTTCTTCGGGCTGTGGTGTCTGCTCTGCCGCTGCGCTCTGCTCTGCGGCCTCGCGCTCGGCTTTTTTCTGCATTTCGGCGAGGCGGCGTGCTTCCTCTTCGGCGCGGCGTGCGGCTTCGCGCTCGGCGGCCTGCCGGGCTTCTTCCTCGGCCTTGCGGGCTTCGGCAGCCTTGCGCGCTTCCTCTTCGGCGCGTCGGGCGGCTTCCTCGGCAGCCTGCCGGGCTTCGGCCTCGGCTTTACGTGCCTCGGCGGATTGGGCGGGGCGCACGGGGTTGCCCTTGGCGTCGAGCTCTATCTTTCCGAGGATGCGTGGCTTTTGCGCGATGTCGGACGGTGTTTGTGCTTCTTCCGGTTCGGCTGCGCGTGCGGGAGCCGCTGTGCGAGCGGCTGCGCGCTGTTGCTGGCGGTCGGTTGTCTGCTGGTCGGAACGAGTCTTTAACTCTCGGTCGGGTTGGAAATGATGTGTGAGCATCTCGACCACCGTATCCTCAACTCGTGTGTTGGGACTTTCGACGATTTCGATGTTGTTTTTGCGCAGGAACTCGAAGATGTTGGGCAGGCCGACGTTGAGTTCCTTTGCGAGGTTGCTTATCTTTTGTTTCGCCATATATGTTTGTTAATGCTCGTTCGTTTCAGTTGGGTGGATGGGTGTGGGAGTGTGGGAGAGAGGATGTGAGGGAGTGCTCCGGGGATCAGTCCTCGAATTCGGCGCGCAGGATGGCGAGAATGTTGTCGACGGTTTCTTCTTCCAGGTCGGCTTTCTCGATGATCATGTCGCGCGGTGCGTTGAGCACGCTCTTGGCGGTCACGAATCCTACGTTTTTGAGTGCTTCGATGATCCATTCGTCTATCTCGTCCTTGAAATCGTCGAGATAGATGTCTTCCTCGAAGGAATCCTCGGTGTCGCGGTATACGTCGATGGTATAGCCTGTGAGCATGGATGCAAGCTTGATGTTGAGGCCGTTCTTACCGATGGCGAGCGACACTTCTTCCGGACGGAGGAACACCTCTGCTTTCTTCTCGTCTTCGTCGAGGCGTATGCTGCTTACTTTTGCAGGGGAGAGCGCGCGCTGAATGAAGAGGGAGGGGTTGGCCGTGAAGTTGATGACATCGATGTTTTCGTTGCGCAGCTCACGTACGATGCCGTGGATACGGCTGCCTTTGACACCTACGCATGCGCCTACGGGGTCGATGCGGTCGTCGTAGCTTTCTACGGCTATTTTCGCGCGTTCGCCGGGGATGCGCGCTACGGCGCGTATGTTGATGAGGCCGTCGTGTATTTCGGGCACTTCAAGCTCGAAGAGGCGGCGGAGGAACTGCTCGTTGGTGCGGCTGACGGTGATCTTGGGGTTGTTGTTCTTGTTGTCGACGTTGGCTATGACGGCGCGCACGGTTTCTCCTTTGCGGAAGAAGTCGCCGGGAATGCTCTCGCTCTTTGGGAGCAGGAGCTCGTTTTTCTCATCGTCGAGCAGGAGTGTCTCGCGGCTCCATGTCTGGTAGACTTCTCCGGACACAAGTTCGCCTTCAAGATCTTTGAATTTTTCAAACACGGCTTCGTGCTGCAGGTCAAGAATCTTGCTCTGGAGGGTCTGGCGCAGGTTGAGGATGGCGCGGCGTCCGAATTTGTCGAAGAATATTTCCTTGGTGTGCTCTTCTCCCACTTCGGCGTCGGGGTCGTCGTCGGCCTGTGCGTCGCTGAGGGAGATCTCGAGGTTGGGGTTGGTGACTTCTCCGTCGGGAACTACGGTGAGGTTCTGGAAAATCTGGACATCGCCTTTGTCGGGGTTGAGGATGACGTCGAGGTTTTCGTCGGTGCCGAACATTTTTGCGAGAACGTTGCGGAAGGATTCCTCCAGCACGCTGATCATCGTTGTCTTGTCGATGTTTTTCAGTTCCTTGAACTCGGCGAACTGCTCTACCATGTTGGGGGTTGCCTCTTTCTTGGCCATAGCTTGAAGGGTTGTGTATGAGTATGGGTTATTATTTTTTTCAGAATTTTATCTCGTAGCGCACGTATTTTATGTCGGCGAGCGGGAGGGTAATTTCCTCGGGCTTGAGCACGGGCCTCTTGGCTCCCGGCTCTTTCACTTTTGTCTCCACGGTGATGGTGCAGGCGGTGGTGTCGTCGTTGACGGCGGTGAGGATGCCGTGTAGCTTGCGTCCGTCGCGGGTGAGGGCTTCTACGGGGTTGCCGATGTTTTTCAGGAACTGCCCCCTCACACGCATTGGGGCCGTCAGGCCGGCCGATCCCACCTCGAGCTCGTAGTCCTCGACGTCGCGGTCGAACGCCTGCTCGATATGGCGTGTGATGCCGGCGCATGTGTCGATGTCGATTCCTTCGGGGGAGTCGATTTCCACCACTATTTCGTTGGCGGGGCTTATGCGCGCATCGACGAGGAAGATGTCTGATCCTGCGATGGCTTCGTTGATGGTGGAGATGAGTTTCTGCTTGTCGATCATAAGGCTTAAAAAATAGGAGGAAGCGCCGTGCCCCCTCCTTCACTCTGAAGTTTATGCAAAGATAGTAATTTTTTGTGTAAGAGTGCAACACAGGCGCCGGCAAAGGTGCGCGACGCCTGTGATATTAACCAAATATAATGTTTTTTAACTTTTGTTGGCTCTTACATAGCTCTTGCCACAGCTGCTTCGAGTTTGGCGGGGTCGGTGATGCGCTCGGCTATAATTCCGTCGCGTCCGATTACGTATGTGACGGGGAATGCTCCGACGTTGTACTGCATGAGCACATCGGCGCCGTCGAGGGGCGAGTTCCATACGGTGATCCACGGCAGGTTGTCGGCCTTGCGTTTCCATTCAACCTCGTCGGCATCGAAAGCTATCTGGTAAATCTCGAGGCCATTGGGTGCGTAGCGGCGGTGCAGGTCGGCGAGGAGCACATTGTAGGCCGGAGATGCGTCGGCATCGTAGGTGGTGAAGCTCAGGACGGTGACGCCGCCCTTCGAGGCTGTCTCGGCGAGGCTGCGCGATGTGCCGCGGTTGTCGTAGCGCACGATGTCGATGAGGCCGCTTTCCTGTGCCTCAATGCTCACACCGGGGGTGGCATCGGGGTTGTTGAGGCGTCGGCCGGTGAGATAGATGTTGGCGAGCCACTGGGTGCGTGGGTCGTCGGGGCGGTTGTCGGCGAATCGTTGTGCCACTGCTCCCACCACGCCGAGGTCGAGACGCTGCGAGAGGTCGTACAGCGGCTTTCCGGCGATGTTCTTGTTGATGATATAGTATGCGGCGATACAGGTGGAGTCGTTGATGGCTATTTCGCTGAGGCGCGTTTTGAGAATGCTGTCGGTGAGCGCGCCTGCTGTTCCGTTGGCAGCGATACTCTCCGCTATCAGGCGGTCGATGGCCACTATCTTGTCGGCGGCCGGCGTGCCTGCGAGAGTGTAGGAGCTGCCGAAACCGGCGGTGTCGGTGGCCACGGTGAGGCAGTCGAGGCTATCAACGGGGAAGTAGATGTGACGTCCGTCGAGGTTCAGGCGCATCACTTCGGCAGTGGCTGCGGGGGCTGCCGCCTGATAGGCAAATGTGCCGCCGCGGTTGATTTCCACGCTGTCGATGGTGTACCAGCGTCCGGCGTTGAATGCCTCTATTGCCATTTTGCGGCCTTCGCCGCCATCGACGGTGCCTTCTATTTTCCAGCCTTGCTGGCCGGCGCATGCAGCGGCGAGGGCTGCGAGTGCGGGTATGATGAGGCGTTTCATTGTGCGGATAGTTTGTCGTATTCGGCGCTGATGGCGTCGGCTATGTGTCGCATCTCGGCATCGGGCAGTGTGAGCTTGCCTTTTGCAAAGTTCATGTCGTTCTCTACGGTGATGGGTATGAGGTGTATGTGGGCGTGGGGCACCTCGAGGCCAATCACTGTCATGCCCACACGCTTGCATGGCATGGCGGCGCCTACTGCACGGGCCACACGGCGTGCAAAGCAGTGGAGGGCGGCTGTCTCGTCGTCGTCGAGGTCGAAGATGTAGCTTACCTCGCGGCGGGGAATTACGAGCACATGGCCCGGAGCCACCGGATTGATGTCGAGAAATGCGAAGTGGCGGTCGTCCTCGGCTACCTTGTAGCAAGGGATCTCGCCGGCTGCGATACGTGAGAATATGGTGGCCATCAGAAGGAGATTTCTACGATTTCAAATTTCATGAGCCCCGAAGGCACGCGAATCTCTACAACCTCTCCGATGCGGTGGCCGAGCAGGCCCTGCGCGATGGGAGTGGAGGATGCGATTTTTTTCTCGCGGAGGTTGGCCTCGCTGTCGGCTACGATGGTGTATTCCATTGTCTGTCCGTTGGCCACATTTTTGATTTTCACCTTGTTGAGGATCTGCACCTCCTCGGTGTTGAGCTTGCTGTCGTCGATGATGCGTGCGTTTGCCACGAGGTCCTTGAGCTGCGAGATTTTCATCTCAAGCATGCCCTGGGCTTCTTTGGCGGCATCGTATTCGGCATTCTCGCTGAGGTCGCCTTTGTCGCGTGCCTCGGCGATAGCGCGGGATATTTCGGGACGTTTCACGTTTTCGAGAAACGCGATTTCTTCCATTTTCTTTTTGTAACCTTCCTTGGTCATGTAGGTGATAGCCATGGCTGGTGTGTGTGGGTTTTATGGTTGTTAGTACTATGCAATAAAAAAGAGAAACCCGGCCGTTTCTTTAGGCTGAGTCCCTGTGGTCTTTCTGTTGTGCAAAATTTTCAAGGGCAAAGATAAGCATTATTTTCGATTCGTGCAAATAAGAGCCGGTTTAATAATATTTTTCGGCAAATGCGTGTTTTCCGGACAAATTTAATGTTGAACTTTAAATTTGTCCGGAAAGTTGAGGTAGTTTATTATGGCGTGGTCGGGTGTGTGCTTCTCCACATCTCCCGCATACACCACTCCGCTGCGGCGCATGCCATCGCCCAACAGGTCTTTTACATAGTCGATGTTGCGGAAATACTCGGGCCGATAGCTCATGCCGGCCTTTATCTCATAGGCATCGATGCCATGTGGCGTTTCTACAATCAAATCTATCTCGTGGCCGGATTTGTCGCGGTAGAAATTGAGATTGCATCGGTCGCCACGGTTGTACGACGATTTCAGCACATTGTTGATCACGAGGTTCTCAAACAACGCGCCACGCATAGGATGGCCCGCGAGCTGCGACGCCTCCTGCAGGCCGAGCAAGCGGCACGCCACAGCAGTATCGGTGAAATACAATTTGGGCGATTTCACAAGACGCTTGCCTATGTTGGCATGCCATGGTTGCAGCAGATGCACCACAAACGATGCCTCAAGCACGCTGAGCCAACTGTCGACCGTGGGCACCGACACGCCCACCTCGACGGCAAGCGACGACTTGTTGAGCTCGCTGCCTATCCTTGCCGCACACAGGCGAAGGAAGATGGAGAATTTGTGCAGGTCCTTCACATCCATAAGCCTGCGCACATCGCGCTCCACATAGGTGTCGATGTAATTGTCCACAACCATGCCACGGGCGGAGAAAGGCGAGTTCCACACGCCGGGATATCCACCGCTGATTATCATTTCCTCGGGCGAAAAATCGGGAGTGCGGCAGGAAAGAATCTCGTCGGTGGACAACGGCAGAAGAGTAAACACGCCCGTACGACCCGCAAGCGATTG
This sequence comes from uncultured Muribaculaceae bacterium, assembly GCA_910578095.1. GTDB lineage: Bacteria > Bacteroidota > Bacteroidia > Bacteroidales > Muribaculaceae > CAG-873. Next base: position 100,810 of record CAJTOZ010000003.1, read on the forward strand.
TCTCAGTTCCGGCAGCAGGGCAAAATTGCGGCTGCCGGTGAGAACGAATTTACGCGAATCGTTGCCCGAAAAACGGTCGTCGTCCACTATCACCTGAATCTGGCTGAACAATGCCGGCGCAAGCTGTGCCTCGTCGATGATGGCTCCGCTCGGGAAACGTGCGAGGAAACCTTTGGGGTCTTCCATCGCAAGCGTGCGGAAACTTATGTCCTCCAGATTCACGTAGGGCAGCTCCGGAAACTCCATACGGCACATCGTGGTTTTACCCGACTGCCTCGGGCCGCACACCGTGGCTATGGGAAACACCGACAGCGCATTCCGCAAGGCCGGCTGCATGGCACGTTGTATGTAATTTTGCATCGGCATCGTTTTTTGGACAAATTTAAGGTTGAACTTTAAATTTGTCCAAAGTTACACTTATTTCCTCAATTGTGCAAGTGGAGCAACGGTTAAGTTCAAATAACTATAGCCGATACGCGTATCGCCTTTGCAGCGCCTGCCGGGCGCTCACACGTCAATGACCTTTGTCTTTCAGAACGTGAATGCGAGCTGGGTCTGGATGCGGGAGTCGGAAGCGGAGCCAATGTTCCATGTGGCGCGGTTGCCCCAGAGGTATTCTATACCCCAGGTGAGATATGATGTGATGTTGTAAAAAGCGTTGACGGCTATATAGTTGGCGTAGCGATAGTTCTGGGATTCGGGGAGTGCGTCGGCATAGGCCGCCACATCCCACAGGTGTGAGTGCGAGGCCATGGCGTTGAGCTGCAGGCGCGGTGTGGGTGTGTAGCTGACGCCGAATGTGGCTCCGAGCATTGGTGTGGCTGTCATGTGCCCGGGATGCGCATTGTCGGGAACGAATGACAGCGGGAGGCCGGCGATGTCCTGAAGGTAGCATCCGATGCCGCGTCCGTAGGCGGCTGTGGCGTAGAATATGAGGCGAGGGTCGGGCGAGGCATTGCCGGAAAGCTGCACTCCCCATCCGGCGAGGTGGCGTGTGGAGCCGGCCACGAGGTCGCGGTAGGCGAAGTTGCGGAGTATGGCAGAGAGGCGCACGCGGTTGTTGTCGGAAAAGCGGTATTGGATCCATGCGGGGATGTCGGGTATGCGCTGGTCGGCGTCGGAAAACTCGGCTACGGGTTTGTCATCGAGTTGTGGGTAGTCGTGGCCGCGGTAGTGGCCGTTGGAGGAGTAGAATGTGGGCATGTCTATACCCACGGCGACGCTGAATCCGCCTCCAAATTCCGGAGTGGTGTATCCCACTTCGTAGACGGTGGTGCAGAGCATGCCGTTTGGACCTTCAGGGTCGATGGTCGGCGGCTGTGAAGCGTCGGCGTCGCTCATGAGCGTGTGTTTCAGGCCGGCGGTGATACCGCGCCACGAAAGTGTGGCAGTCTTGAGTTTGATATTGGGGCTTGTGCCTCCTGTAGAGCCCACTTTGAAGTAGGCGCTGATTTCGTCGGGCGTGCCAGCGAGGCCCACCACCTGCATGTGCACGTTGCCCTGCAGCGGGTTTATGAAGAAGTCGCCCTTGTGGCCCGGTGTGGCGGGCACGGGTATGGCCGAAGTGGTGAAGTCGATGCCTGATCCTTGCTTGTAGAGGTTGTTGCCGAGATCGACGCCCATGATTGGGTTGATGACGCCTCCGACAGCGAGTATAAAGCTGTTGTCGGCGGTGTGGATGGCGAAGCTTGGCGCCGGTATGTCGCGCTTTTCGTGCGGACGGCTGCGGTGGAGTATTCGTGCGATTTCGGCGGAGGTGCGTGACACGTGCACCGATTTGTCCGCAGCAGCGGAATCGGCAACCTCGCCTGCGAGCGCGGGCATGGCTACAGCTACGGCGAGCAGTACTGGGATGGCTTTCATAAATAAATGCGTTGTTTGATTATAAACAACGCATTTATCTGATTTGTTGAAATGTGCCTGAAGAGGCCGTCTATTTATTTACCTGGAAGCGGGTGTCGCCGTCGCGGAAGTAGGCTGCTATCTGGCGTGCTGCCGCGATGCCGGCGTTGATGTTGGCCTCGGCTGTCTGCGCGCCCATTTTCTTGGGCGTGAAGAACACGCGTCCGGGCGCTGCCTCGGCGAGAGTGTCGGCGCAGTCGGGACGCACATCGGCCATGTAGCGCAGGTCGGAGCGTGCGGCGAGAGCCTCCGTAAGGCCTACCTCGTCCATCACTTCCTTGCGCGCGGTGTTTATCACCACGCCGCCCTTGGGCATCATGCCGAGCAGGCGAGCGCCTATGCTGCCGCGTGTCTCGGGGGTGGCGGGAATGTGAATGCTCAGCACATCGCTGCCGGCATAGAGGGTCTCCACGCTGTCGACAGGCTCCACGCCGGCTTCACGCATCACTTCCGGCGGGCAGAAGGGGTCGAACGCGCTCACATGCATGCCGAATCCGGCAGCGATGCGGGCCACGCAGCGCCCTACCTGACCAAAGGCCTGCAATCCGAGGCGCTTGCCGCGCAGCTCTGTGCCGGACGTGCCGGAGTACATGTTGCGAACAGCCATCACCGCCATACCGAACACGAGCTCGGCCACAGCATTGGAGTTCTGTCCCGGTGTGTTTTCCACCACTATGCCGCGGGCCGTGGCTGCGGCGAGGTCGATATTGTCGTAGCCGGCGCCTGCGCGCACCACTATCTTAAGGGTCTTGGCTGCGTCTATCACATCGGCATCCACCTTGTCGGAGCGGACTATGAGCGCATCGGCATCGGCCACTGCTGCGAGCAGCGCGTCCTTGCCGTCGTATTTTTCAAGCAGCACAGCCTCGTGGCCGGCAGCTTCAAGCACCTCGCGGATGCCGTTGGAAGCAACCTTTGCGAAGGGCTTTTCTGTGGCTATGAGTACTTTCATTTGTGTGCGGTTTCGAAGTCGTTCATGGCGTTGATGAGGGCGTCGACGCTCTCCAGCGGCAGAGCGTTGTAGAGCGATGCGCGGAATCCGCCTACACTGCGGTGGCCTTTGATGCCCACGATGTCGCGCTGCGAACAGAAGTCGATGAAGTCTTTCTCGAGGTGGGCGTATTCGGGCGACATGACGAATGTGACGTTCATGAGCGAGCGGTCGGGGATGCGTGCTGTGCCGCAGAACATGGTGCTGTTGTCGATGGCTTCGTAGAGGCGTCCGGCTTTAAGGGAGGCGCTTTCGTAGAGCGCGTCGACGCCGCCGAGTTCCTTGTAGTGGCGCAGTGTCTGCAGGGCCGTGAATATGGGCAGCACGGGGGGCGTGTTGAACATAGAGCCTTTCTTTACGTGCGTGCGGTAGTCGAGCATGGTGGGTATGGGGCGGTCCACCTTGCCGAGGGCTTCGTCCTTTACAATCACGAGCGTGACGCCGGCGGGTGCGAGGTTTTTCTGTGCTCCGGCGTAGATGGCGTCGTAGCGCTTCACATCGACGGGACGCGAGAAGATATCGGAGCTCATGTCGGCGATAAGAGGGCATGGCGCGTCGATGTCGGCATGGAGCTCGGTGCCGTAGATGGTGTTGTTTGTGGTGATGTGCAGATAGTCAAGCCCTTCGGGTATGGTGTAGTCGTGGGGATAGTAAGTGTAGTGGTCGGGCTCGGATGATGCGAGCACATCGACTTCGCCGAAGAGGCGTGCCTCCTTGATGGCGTTGTGTGCCCATGTGCCTGTGTCGAGATATCCTGCACGGTGGCGCAGGAAGTTGTATGGTATCATGGCAAACTGCATCGACGCGCCGCCTCCGAGCCACAGCACGCTGTAGCCTTCGGGCACTCCGAGGAGTTCTTTGACGAGTGCTCCGGCTTCGTCGATTACAGCCTGGAATTCCTTGCTGCGGTGAGAAATGGAGAGGAGGGAAATACCTGTGCCGGCGAAGTCGCGGATGGCATCGATGGTGTTGTTTACGGCGTAGTCGCTGAGGATGGACGGTCCGGCCGAAAAGTTATGCTTCTTCATAGGATGAAATTTGAGAAGGTTTTCGGCAAAGATAAGAAAATAATGTTTACGAGCGCAATTTCTGTGTAAGAAATTGGCGATTATTCTCTCAGGCGAACAGACCAAGGTCGGCGGAGTGGTCGATACCGAGGTGGGAGTAGGCGAGGTCGGTGACTTCGCGTCCGCGGGGAGTGCGTTTTATGAAGCCTTCTTTTATGAGGTATGGCTCGTAAACTTCCTCAATGGTACCGGGATCCTCGCCGAGAGCGGTGGCAATGGTGCTTAGGCCTACGGGGCCGCCTTTGAACTTGGTGATGACTGTGCGCAGGAGCTTGTTGTCGATTTCATCGAGGCCGTAGCGGTCGATGTTTAGGGCTTCGAGTGCGTAGCGTGCTATGTCGAGATCGATGTCGCCGCTGCCTTTCACCTGAGCGAAGTCGCGCACGCGTCGCAGCAAGGCATTGGCTATTCGTGGCGTGCCCCGGCTGCGCAGTGCTATCTCGAGGGCGGCATCGGCCGAGATGCGCACGGCGAGCAGCCCTGCCGAGCGCTCGACGATGCGTCGGAGCACGGCGTGGTCGTAGTACTCGAGGTGGCAGTTGATGCCGAAACGTGCGCGCAGGGGCGATGTGAGCAGTCCGCTGCGCGTGGTTGCACCCACAAGGGTGAACGGCTCGAGGGCGAGCTGTACGGATCGCGCTCCGGGTCCTTTGTCGATCATGATGTCGATGCGGTAGTCCTCCATGGCCGAGTAGAGGTATTCCTCCACTATGGGGCTGAGGCGGTGTATCTCGTCGATGAAGAGAACGTCGTTGGGCTCGAGGGATGTGAGTATGCCGGCGAGGTCGCCGGGCTTGTCAAGCACTGGGCCGGAGGTGATTTTGAGGCCTACGCCGAGTTCATTGGCCACGATGCCTGCGAGCGTGGTCTTGCCAAGTCCGGGAGGGCCGAAGAGCAGGATGTGGTCGAGTGCTTCGCCGCGCATGCGTGCGGCGGCCACAAACACCCGCAGGTTGTCGACAATCTTGTCCTGTCCGGTGAATGCGGAAAAACTGTCGGGGCGCAGCGCGCGTTCTATGTCGCGCTCGGAGCCTGCCGGTGCGGCGCTGTTGCGGATGTCGAATGAGTTATCGTCGTTCATGACGGATTAGCTTCTTTAAAAGTGTTTGCTTCTACGACGTAGCTATTCTGCGTTTTTACCACCGTACTGTAAAACGAACGCAAAGGCTTGGGGCGTCCGAATATATACTTTTCAACATATGGGAGCTGACACAACACATCGTGAATAATCAGACTGCCTATATATGCAATAAGAAATGCAAACCAAAAATAACTGTCATCGTCCAAGATGATAAATTGAGGCCTGACCGCAGCCAATATAGGTATCAAAACCCACGATATGGTGTATGTAGCCAAGGTGCGTTGGCCAAGATAAAGGGATATTTTTCCTATAAACGCATCATTCCGGAAGATATGCTTTATGGAATGAAATAATGCGAATATTAAATAAATGGCAACAAACGGGGTGATGATTTTCAATGCCGTCTTGCGTACGAAATAAGAAGCGTGCGGCATATCGGCGACAGCATAGCACGCAACCAACAGTACGCCTGCCACCAGTACAAGATATTTCCGCGATAATAATTTGAAAAATGACGACTTATGCATCCCACAAATCATTCCGCTTGCAAAAAACATGTTTCCGAATGTGGCTTGCTTCCAATGCAGATAGTCAAAACATTTGTCGTGAAACAGTGAAATAATCAATGTGGTAAGCGCCGCGGATAGAATCAGCACATTTTTTGGAGATACAGATTCCCTATGTTTATTGGCAATACATAGAAGGAATGTATTAAATACCGATATTTCAAAAAGGGCTACCAGAAAATAGTTGCCACGGACACAGCCGGAGGACACAGCATCGACAAAATCGTCAAAAGGTACCGCAAAGAGCAAGAAGAACACCGACGGTACCACAAGCCGGTTAAACAACAACCGTGTACGTTGAGCAAGGTAACGACCGGTGTATGTTTCAAGAGCCCTGATCGACAGCAGGCCCGCAAGGAAATGGAAACAGGGAACACGGAATCTTGCCAAAAGCGGAGAGATGGGCTCCCCTATCACAAAGCTAAAGTCGTCGAACACATTATGAGTATGGCACAGAACAATGCCGATTGCGAGGCTTGCTCTCAACGCATCAAACCATAATATACGCTGCATTTTATCCATTCGACAGTTTCTCTTTTACGCGTGCGACGATGGTTTCGGGGCGGATGGCGCGGAGGCACTGGAGGTTCTGGCCGGCGCAAGGGCGGTCGCCGAACACGCTGCACGGGCGGCATGGAATGGGGAGCTGGACCATGTCGGCCTCGGTCTGGCGCCAGGCGGTGAAGCCGCAGTAGGGGTGGGTGGCGCCCCAGATGCTTATGGTGGGAGTGGCTGCTATGGCGGCGAGATGCATGTTGGCGGAGTCCATTGTGAGCATGCAGTCGAGATGATTGAAGAGCGCGAGTTCGGTGGCGAATCCGTAGCGCTGTCCGGCCAATGAGCGCACGTGCGGGTAGCGCGAGGCCCAGGCGGCGAGTGTCTCGGTTTCGGCCGGGCCACCACCGAGGAGGAAGATGCGCACAGCGGGGTCGGCTGTGAGGCCGGCCACAACCTGCTCCATGAGTTCGGGGGGATATATTTTGCCCTCATGGGCGGCAAAGGGTGCGATGCCAATCCATATCTCGCCCTCCGGCTTGGGCGTCGTTATGGCAGCGAATGCTTCCGGCGGTGCGGCGCAGCGTGCGCCGAACAAGCCGTCGAAGCGCTCCTGAAGTGGGAGACCGGCGCGTGCGAAAGTGTCGGCATACCGGTCGCGCATGCCTGTGAGCGGGAGCATCACTTTGTTGTGAGGGCGCGTGAGGGCGCGGCGTTTTCCCCGGGCTTTGTCGATGCGTGTGCAGGGGATGCCGCGCAGGCGCAGGAAGAATCCGAGGAGATGCGTGCGCAGGACGTCGTGCAGGTCGATGAAAATGCGCGGGGAGTAGTCGCGCACCATTTCGGCTGCGAGGCGGCGCATGCCTTTGACGCCGGCATAGGCGGGCGCCTTGAGGTCGATGCCTACTGGGATAAGGTTGGGCGGTGCGCACGCGAATATCGGCACCATCGTGGGGCGCGTGAGGAGCACGAAGCGCACGTCGGGGTAGCAGCGGCAGGCGCTGTAGAGCACGGGCACGGTCATGGCTACATCGCCAATGGCCGAGAATCGCGCGAGCAGCACAGTGCCGCCGCCGGCAGCGGAGGAGGGAGAAAGACGGTGTCTCACACTACTGTTTCTTGGCTCCGTAGAGCACGGGATTGGTATCGGCGTCGTTGTACATCTTCATCTGGCGGTACACCTTCATGTACTTGCGTCCGGTGGCGATGTCGTCGAGGAGTGTGTCGATGGCTGCCGTGAGGTCGGCCTGCTGTTCCTGCAGCACGGCGAGTTTTGCAGCGCAGCGTGCGCGATGTGCCTCATCGGCATCCGTGCGCAGTGTCTCGGCCTTCATGTGGAAGATTTTGAGGGCGAGAATGCTGAGGCGGTCGAGTGCCCATGCCGGGCTCTCGGTGTTGATGGTGGCGTCGGCTTCCGGCACCACATCGGCGTAGATATCGCGGAAGTAGCTGTCGAGCTGCTCGACCATGTCGGTGCGGTGCTGGTTGGAGGCATCGATGCGCCGCTTGAGTGCGAGCGCCTCGACGGGATCAATGAGCGGGTCGCGTATGATGTCCTCGAGGTGCCACTGTACGGCGTCGATATGGTTTTTTGCAAAGAGCGTGTGCTCTATGCTGCTGGGCGCGTAGGGGTTGCGCTCGGGTGCGTCGACGTGGTCGTCGATGTGGTAGGCATCGGTTGCTTGGGCAAAAATGCCGTAGGCTTTGTGTGCGAAATCCATGGTCGGAGGTGTTTGGGTTGGTTTTGCGGGACGGTGTGTCCGCTTTTTATTTTCTTCTGCGTGCGTTGGCCTTGGCCTGTGCGCGCATTGCAGCCTCCTGCTGCTTCTGTGCTGCTTCAAGGCGTGCCATGAGCCCCGATTTCTTACGTGGCTTTTTAGAATTGGCCTCCATCTCGGCGCGCACTTTCTTCTCGTCCACGAAATGGCGTGTGATAGTGGTCTGAATGATGGTGATGAGCAGCGAGAGCAGATAGTAGTAGCTGAGTGCCGAGGCGTAGTCGTTGAAGAAGAAGAGGAACATGACCGGCATCAGGTACATCATCCACTTCATTCCGGGCATGCTCTGTCCGCCGGGCTGGTTCTGCATGGTGAAAGTGGTGTAGACCACGTTGGCGATGGTCATAAGCAGACAGAAAAGGCTCACCTGGTTGCCGTAGAATGGGATTGTGAAGGGCAACGTGCAGATGTAGTCGGGCGCGGAAAGGTCGTGGGCCCAAAGGAAGCTTTGTCCGCGCAGTTCGATTGCGGAGGGGAAGAACGAGAACATGGCTATGAGCACCGGCATCTGCAGGAGCATGGGCAGGCATCCCGACATGGGGTTGGCCCCGGCGCGGGAGTAAAGTGCCATGGTTTCCTGCTGGCGCTTCATGGCGTTTTCCTGTCCGGGGTATTTCTCGTTGATGGCCGTGACCTCTGGGGCGAGAACCCTCATGCGCGCCTGGCTCTTGAAGCTCTTGTATGTGAACGGGAAGAGAATGAGCTTGATGAAGATGGTGAGGAGCAGGATGATGATGCCGTAGCTTGAGATGAAGCGTCCGAGGAAGTCGAACACGGGGATGACTATGATCTGGTTGACCCAGCGGAATATGCCCCAGCCGAGCGGCACGAGGCGGCGCAAGTCAAGGTCTTCTCCGGGATAAATTGTGTCTTCGATGCTGCTGAGCAGGGGATAGTCGTTGGGACCGAAGTAGAAGGTGAAGTCGGCGGCGAGGCCATCGGCTGTGGTGTAGGGGAGCTGTGCCTCCATGTTCATATCCTTGAGCCAATTGTCGGTGGCGAGCACGGTGCTGCGCAGGTTGGCGCCGGTGAAGTTGTCGCGTGCGATGAGCACCGACGAGAAGAATTGGTTCTTGAATGCCACCCACTGCACGCGGCCATTGAGTTCCTCACTATCGTCTTTGTTGGAATTGAGCTCGTCGGGGCCTTCTCCGGCATATTTATACATGATTGCGGAGTTGCGTTCCTCGAATGTGCGTCCTTTCTCGTTGCGTCCGAGTGTCTGGCGCCAGTTGAAGCCGAGTGAGGCGGTGCTGGGAGGAAGCACGGAAGCCATGCCCTGCTGCACTATCTGCATGCCCACGAGGTAGGAATCCGGGGCCACGGTGTAGCGTATGCCCCACCATGCTCCGTCGGCGAGGTCGAGGCGCATCAGTATGGATGTGTCGCTCTCGGCCACGGGAGTGAAGTTGAATTCGGCGGTGTTGAGGCGCTGGTCGGCGGTGGTGATGATGAATCCGTAGCCGTCAGTGTCGTTGCGGAACAGGCGTATGTTTTCTTCGGGCGTGGTGACTTCGGTCTTGTAGTTTTTGAGCTCTACCTGGCTGACGCGTCCGCCGCGTGATGCGAAGGTGACACGCATGAGGTCGTTTTCAATGACAGAAGTGGTGTCGGTGCCTCCCAGATGGGCTGCGAAAGCCTTATACTTCTGGGCATCTGCGATGCCTTTGCGCAGGGCTGCCACAGCTTTGTGGCGAGCCTCCGGGGCGAGAGCGGAGCCGGCTTTAAGCTCGGAAAGCGCAATGGTGCGTCCGTCGGTGGCCACGGTGCCGTCTATCGTGCCAGTGGAGTCGGCAGCGATGTTCAGGATGGATGTGTGCAGAGCCGAGGAGCCGGTGGAAAGCACTGCGGCGCGCAGGCCTGCGAGGTCGGCAGGAGTGAGGGTGTCGGCCTCGGTGCTGTAGTTTTGTTCTCTGCTTTCTTGCGCGAGTTGTTCGATATTGGCGTCGTCGGCCTGCATGTTCTGCTCGGCGTCGGGCTTGTTGAGATACATGAAGCCGAAGAGAATTACGGCCATCAGGGCAAGTCCTGTGAGAGTGTTGCGGTCCATTTATTGTATTGGGCGGACGTGTGTCCGCGTGTTAGGTTATGAAACGATCAGTGCTTGTTTTCGTTTTCGTGTTTGAATTCGATAGCTGCGCGAATGAAGTCGCGGAAGAGGGGGCTGGGCGAGAGCACGGTGCTGGAGTACTCGGGGTGGTACTGTGTGCCCACGAACCATCGCAGGGCCGGCACTTCGACCACTTCCACGAGGCCCGTGGCGGGGTTGGTGCCTACGCACTGCATGCCTGCCGCTTCGAGAGCCTCGCGGTAGGAGTTGTTGAACTCGAAGCGGTGGCGGTGACGCTCGCTTATCTCGGTGGCGCCATAGGCTTTTGCCGCGAGGCTGTCGGGCCGCAGATGGCAGTCGTAGGCTCCGAGACGCATGGTGCCGCCCATGTTTGTGATGCTTTTCTGCTCCTCCATCAGGTCGATGACGTTGTGGCGTGTGGTGCTGTCCATCTCTGTGGAGTTGGCATCTTCGAGACCGAGGACGTCGCGGGCGTATTCTATGACCATGCATTGCATGCCCAGGCATATCCCGAGGGTGGGAATGTCGTGCTCGCGGCACCATTTGAGGGCCACGAATTTGCCATCGATGCCTCTTTGGCCAAATCCGGGAGCGATGATGATGCCGTCGAGGTCGCCTAATTGCGTGCCTACGTTCTCGGGCTTGAGCTTCTCGGAATGGATGTAGTGTATTTTCACTTTATATCCGGCATACGTGGCGGCGTGGAATAGCGATTCGTTGATGCTTTTGTATGCGTCCTGCAGTTCCACGTATTTTCCCACGAGGCCGATGTTCACCACCTCGGTGGCGCCGTCGAGTTTGTGGAGGAAGGCAGTCCAGGGAGCCATGTCGGGCTCTCCTTCCACGGGCACTCCCATCTTGCGCATCACGATCTCGTCGAGGTGCTGCTCGTGCATCTTCATGGGCACCTTGTAGATACTGTCCACGTCGATGCTCTGCACCACGGCATCGGGGGCCACGTTGCAGAAGCGGGCTATCTTGCCCCGCATGTCGTGGCCTATGTGCTTCTCGGTGCGCAGCACCAGCACATCGGGCTGTATGCCGAGTTCCTGCAGCTGCTTGACGCTGTGCTGCGTGGGCTTTGTCTTGAGTTCCTTTGCCGCGGCTATGTAGGGCACATAGGTGAGGTGTATGCACAGGGCGTTTTGTCCGAGCTCCCACCGCAGCTGCCGCACGCTTTCAAGGAATGGCAGAGACTCGATGTCGCCGACGGTGCCTCCGATTTCGGTGATGACGAAGTCGTAGCGGCCGGTGGTGCCGAGGGCGCGCACGCTGCGCTTGATCTCATCGGTGATGTGCGGCACTATCTGTACGGTTTTCCCGAGGTAGTCGCCGTGGCGTTCCTTGTCTATGACGCTCTGGTAGATGCGCCCTGTGGTGACGTTGTTGGCACGGGATGTGCGTATGTTGGTGAAACGCTCGTAGTGTCCGAGGTCGAGGTCGGCCTCATGCCCGTCGTCGGTGACGTAGCACTCGCCGTGCTCGTAGGGGTTGAGGGTTCCGGGATCGATATTGATGTAGGGGTCGAATTTCTGTATGGTCACACGAAAGCCGCGGGCCTTGAGAAGGCACGCGAGGGAGGCCGATATTATGCCTTTTCCCAGCGACGATACCACGCCGCCTGTGACAAAAACGTATTTGGTGTCCATGGATGAATGCAAATTACCTGCAAAGATACTCAAAAAAGCCGAATAACCTGCAAGGGCATCTTTTTTTTGCAGCAAGTGCCGCCCGGAGAGTAAATTCATGTGCAAGAATGCGGGCCGTTCGGTATAAGCTGAGTATATTTGCAATTTAAATTCTGATTGCTATGGACACTCACATGCTGACAGGTATTGATGTAAGATGCACGATGTACAGGCGCCGCCTGATGTCGTTGCTGCGCCGTGCGGTGCATAATATGCGTCCTACGGTTTCGATAGGGCGGGGAACGCTCATCGACGGCGATGTCACCATCAGGACTGTGCTCGGCGCTTCGTCGGTGAGCGTGGGAGAGAATTGCGAGATAAGAAAAGGTGTGATGCTGATAAACGATTGCGGCGGCCATATCACGATAGGAAACAACACGAGCCAGAACCCCTACACGATGGTCTACGGACATGGCGGGGTGACTATCGGCAATGGTGTGAGGATAGCCGCCCATACGATGATAGTGGCGTTCAACCACCGTTTCGACGGGCCGGGAGAAATACGTCTGCAGGGATTTACGCTGAAGGGAATCAGGATAGAGGACGATGTGTGGATAGGTGGCGGGGTAAAGATCCTCGACGGAGTGACGGTGGGGAGAGGTTGTGTGATAGCCGCGGGCAGTGTTGTCACAAAATCCACCGAACCGTATTCGGTATATGGCGGCGTGCCGGCCAGGCTCATAAAGCCGCGGATGTCAGAACACTGTAATTAAACAGTATGTCTGCTGAGGCGTCGGATATATTGGTTGCAGAGGAGTATCGTGGAGATGCGGCACTCCTGATGCCGTTGCTTCTGATGGGAGATGAATCGGAGGCGATGATAGGGCGCTATCTGCCCGGAGGCAGAATTTTCGCCGGACGCACGGGAGCGGGCGGTTATGTGGCCGTGTGTGTGGTGACAGAAGAGGCCGACGGCTGGGTGGAGATAAAAAATCTGGCCGTGCTGCCGCAATGGCGTCGACGAGGTTTCGGGCGCGCTATGCTGAGCTATGCCGAGGCTTTCTATCCTGAAAGGAATTTCCGTCTTGGCACCGGTGAGACACCGTCGACGCTCTGTTTTTATCGTTCGTGCGGCTACCGCTATTCCCACCGTGTGGAGGGATTTTTTACCGACAATTATCCCCATGCCATAGTAGAGGAGGGCGTGACACTGAGGGACATGCTGTATCTGACAAAGGAAAAACAGAGTGGTGGGGGTGAATAAAAAATTTGATTATCCGCAAAATTACCCAATTACATCAGAGGGGCATCGCCCGCAATGGGACATCGCTTTGCGATGTATAATATGCCCTGCATGCCAATTTTACGTGCCAAAGGCACGGCCCTACATTGAGAATAAAACCTTGGGCAATTTTGCGGATAGCCATAATAAAAAAAGTGAGTGAAAAATTTGGTTTATAAAATAAACCGTATTAACTTTGCGACTGAAATCAGGGCGGTAACGCGTGACCGCTCTTTTTAAGACAATCATGGTTTATAATGTAAACCAATTTACAAATCCTCAAAACTCCCGGATATGGAAGACAGAAAACTCACAGAAAAAGAGAGTCTCGAAGTGATCACTTCGATGATTGCCCGTACAAAAGCCAAATACCTCGGCAGTGGAAACATCCTGCTGATGTGGGGCTACCTTATTGCAATAACCTCCATACTTGTGTGGGCGCTTCTTGCCGCGACACACCACAATGCCTGGAACTGGCTTTGGTTTGCCATTCCTGCGGTAGGGGTTCCTGCCACAATTGTCATGTCTCGCAAAGAGCAGCAAGTTAACGGTGTGACCACCAGCTTTGATAAAATAACATCGCGCATGTGGACTATCTTCGGAGTGTCCGAGATCGTGCTGACCTTTGTCTGTCTTGCTTTTGCTTTCCTTGGCGGTGTTAACTGTTGGGCAGCAATGTTGGTGTACTCACTCATTCTTGCGCCGGGTACTGAAATCGCGCAAGGCCTTATTTTTAAGGAAAACAGCCTTGTGGGCGGAGGTGCAGCCGGTTTAATTGTCGGAATTATCACAATTTGCTGTGTGGTGGGAGGAATACCGCTTGCAGCCAATTGGTATATGCCGTTGTTCATATTGGCATGGGTGTGCATGATGATAATTCCGGGCCACATTATCAACAGCAAATCTAAAAAACGATGAGAGAACTTGATCCGCTGTTGCACTCGCAATTGCGTCTTGCGGTAATGTCGATACTGATGAATGTTGAAGAGGCGGATTTTGTGTTTCTGAAAGAAAAAACCGAAGCCACCGCAGGAAATCTGAGTGTTCAGCTCGATAAACTTTCCTCTGCAGGGTATATATCAGTGGAGAAGGGATTTTCCGGCAAGAAGACGCGCACGGTGTGCCGCGTTACCGGTCGAGGGCGCAAGGCCTTTGAGGAATATGTGGAATCCCTCAAGGAGTATCTGAACCTGTAGCCGTTTTCGGACATAAATCACGATGTTCCGTGTGCCGCCCGCCGGGATTTTCCTGCGGACAGTGCACGGGACATCGCTATGACACACAGTGTGAGCAGTTCCGACACCGGTATGGCGAGCCATAGCCCGGGAATGCCGAAGAGGCGCGGCAGCAGGATGAATCCCGGAACCATGAATATAATGCCCCGTAGCATCATGTAGGCGATGGACCGTCCGGCCTGCTCGCAGCTCTGGTAGTAGCCTATGAATGTGATGTTGAGCGCGAATGGCAGTGCGCACAGCCCCAGCAGCGGCAAGCCTGCCGTGGCGATGCCGTAGACGGGGTCGGCTGTGTCTATGAACACTCCTGCGAGAAGGCCGGAGCCCGTCCACATGGCCGCCGAGATCACTATACCGCAGCCGCAGGCTGTCAGCAGGGCAAGCCTGAGGGCCTGCCGCACCCTCTGCAGCTGACCGCCTCCGTAGTTGTAGCTGATTATGGGCTGCGACGACTGGGCTACGGCATTGCTGATGGAAAATATGATGGGAAAGAGGTAGCACCCCACGCTGAATGCCGCCACTCCGGCCTCGCCTATGCAGGATAGGAACATATAGTTGCCGGTGACCATCATCACGCCCATCGCGAGTTCGGCGATGAATGTGGCGAATCCTATACGGGCCATATAGCCGATGTTGCGGAGCGATAGCCTGAGCGATTTGAGCGACATGCGCAGGCGGTAGAAACGGAGTTTGCCGGCGAAAAATATGAAGTAGGACACCACCATCAAGCCGGCCACGATGCAGGAAATGGATGTAGCCATAGATGCCCCCTTGATTCCCATTGCAAGAGGAAACACCATGTACCAGTCGAGAAATATGTTCAGCACGGCGGCCACAATCTGCACGCTCATGGCATAGCGTGGAGAGCCGTCGAGGCGAATGAGCATCATTCCGGCACACTGCAGGTAAAAGAACACGAGGCCCGGCAGGAGCCACAGCAGATAGTCGGTGGCGAGTGTCTCCAGAGCCGGGCTGCACCCGAGCATATATAGCAGGGGGCGGGTGAACAGCAGCGATGCGAGTACGATCAGGCCGAAGATTATGGCACCGGCTATGTAGGCCTGTGTCATTATTATTCTCGCAGCCTTCACATTTCCCTCAGCGAGGCGTATTCCGCCGATAACGGAGGCTCCAATGCCGAACATCAGTCCCACTCCGGTGCATATCAGGAAAAGCGGAGCCACGATGTTGATAGCGGCAAGGGCTTCGCTGCCTACTCCGTGGCCCACAAACATACCGTCGCAGATATTGAGCGCGGAATTGAACACCATGCCTATGAGCGTGGGGAAAAACATGGCGCGGAACAGGGTGTTGATTTTTCCGTTTCCAAAGTCGAGTTTGTCTCTTTCCATATGTCGGCGGGGTTGATTTTGTGCTGAGGGTGCAAAGTTAGCAAGAGTATCGGAGTTATGGATGGTGTAAATCCATACAATCATGGTACTTTTTATAACTATAGTGGTGCAATGCCCGGAAATATCCGTAATTTTGCGCAAAATTGATAATGAATATGGGAGCGACAGATTCAAGGGAAGCGTGGCGCATCGCTACCGGCACGACAGCCGGAGAGGGATGGAGGCAGGGCCATCCGCTGCATGTGGCCGGCTGCATGGTGATGCTGTGTAGGCGCGGAAGTGCCGGGATTACGATAAATTCCCGCCGATACAGAATCACTGCGGGATGCATGGTCTACATCGTTTTTGATATGGTGGCCGTTCCGTCCGGTGTTTCGGATGATTTCGAGGCTTGCTTTCTGTCTGTCGATTTTGACACCACGCAGGATGTTTTCTTTCTTGTGACATCCAATAGGTTCTGGGATTTTGTGTACAGATATCCGGTGTTTAAGTTGCGCCGTCCTTTCTATGACGTCACGGACCGGTGGTTCGGTCTGCTCGGTTGGATAGCCGGCCACTGCTCGGAAGCCACTGCGGAAAAGGCGTTGCGGAATGAGACAGAAAATTTCATGCTGGTGATGGCGGAGCAGGTGGAGACACACCTGGGGACGCTGGGAGCAAATCCTCCGAAAAACAGGGCGTGGGCGCTTGTCAACGAGTTTATAGGATTGCTGAACCGATACTGCACGCGCCGGCATGATGTGGCATTCTATGCCGGAAAACTAAACATTACCCCAAATTATCTGAATATCATAGTGAGGAAGAATATCGGCACAACGGCAAAAGAGCAGATAAATGTGCAGCTGGGGCTGGTGGTCAAGATGCTTCTCGACACTACGGACCTCACAGTGAAAGAGATTGCGGAGCGGCTGCATTACGACGATCCGTCGTATCTGTGCCGCATATTCAGGAAGCAGACCGGCCTTTCGCCCATCAATTACAGAAATAAGCTGCGTAGCCTCTGAACGCCCGCAGGCACGCGGTAAAGCGTGCAGGCCGCGCGACCGTTAGGGCGGTCGGCGGCCTGCAGTAGAGCAGTGGCCCGGAGGCCATAGCAGCGGGTGTTCAATAATTGGTGGCTTCGATCTCGAAGAAGCTCTGGGGATGTGCGCACACAGGGCATGCGCCGGGAGCCTTCTTTCCGATGACGATGTGGCCGCAGTTGCGGCAGATCCATACGGTATCGCCCTCGCGGGAGAACACGATGCCATCCTCTATGTTTTGAAGCAGACGGCGGTAGCGCTCCTCGTGGTGGCGCTCAATGGCGGCTACGGCGCGGAAGCGGCTCGCTATCTGCGTGAAGCCTTCTTCTTCGGCCTCGGCTGCCATGCGGTCGTACATGTCGGTCCACTCGTAGTTCTCGCCTTCGGCTGCATCGCGGAGATTGGTCATAGTGTCGGGCACGTCACCGCCGTGGAGATACTTGAACCACAGTTTTGCGTGTTCTTTTTCGTTTTGTGCTGTTTCCTCAAATATGGCGGCTATCTGCTCGAAGCCTTCCTTGCGTGCTTTCGATGCGTAGTAGGAGTATTTATTGCGTGCCTGCGATTCGCCGGCGAAAGCTTCCATGAGGTTTTTCTCGGTTTTTGTTCCTTTAAGTTCTTTCATATTCTATTGGTTAAGAGGGTTGTTGTGCATTATGCAGGATGCGCTGCGGAGCATTCCGGGCAAATGCCGGCGAAGTACAGGTCGGTGGCTTCGACAGTGAATCCCGGCCGCACCACGTGTTCGAGTCCGGATGGCAGTTCCATGTCGTAGATCTTGCCGCAGCATGTGCATCTGAAGTGGCTGTGGGGTGTCTGTAGCGCCAGGTCGTAGCGGGTGGAAGCGCTTTCTATGTCCAGCTCCCGCAGTACTCCGGCCTCGACAAGGGTGTGAAGCGAATTGTACACCGTGGTCCTCGATACGGATGGAAACACCACTGCGATGGCGTTGAAAACTTCGTCGGCGGTGGGGTGGGTACCGTTGTTGGCCACGTATTCAAGCACCGCGATGCGATGGACCGACGGTCGCACGTTGTAGTGGCGGAGTGTTTGTATCAGTTGGGCACTGTTCAGCATGGCTTCCATATTCGGCAATTAACATAGTTGTAACGATTATAAAATTAGTAATAGATACAATAATAGCAAACTCAAAATTGTTAAATTGAGTTAAATATACTTCATTAAGTATTGTTGGGATAGCTTTTACATTACCGTTTCACGTCCCATTCGGACAGGATAGCCTTGAAATCGGCAATCATCAGGGGAAAGTCGTAGCATAGCTTAGGCGCCAGCCGCTCTGCGGTGTGCTCGACTGCGTGCAGGAGATATTCGCTCAGCAGATGTTTCTGGCGTTGCAGCGTCTGTTGGCTGAACTCCTTTTCCAGCACTATTCCCACGCGTGCGGTACCGGTGGCCTTGCGGAAGGGGCCGTAGGTGAAGCGGTTTCTCAGATAGTAGCCGTTGTCTTCGATCTCTTTTTGCGTGTACATCTCGAGCAGCCGGGCGTGGCAGTCCTTGGGTTTCAGTTTCCATGCTTCGTCGGCAATGATATAGTTGGTTTTGCAGTGATAGTTGTCGTAGAAACTGAACGAGATGTTAAGCCGGATTGCGTCTACATCGCTGCCGTAGAGCATGGGGCGCATGCGCCGGTTGAGGGCCGGCGTCAGTTCCTTCTCCAAGCTTTCTATCAGAGGACGCGAGGTTTCGTAGCAATTGGCGAGGCCGCGTGTGATGCGTATGGGGTTTTTAGGTATCCAGTTGCGCTGGCTGCGGAGCGCCACATTCTGCGTCGGGCCGAAGGCTGCGGCACCGGCCACCGGAACAGCGCCGCCACATCCGGCAGGGTCGTGAAAGAAAGAGCGGCCGAGGTCTATGGCCACGCCATCCTTGCGCACGGACCACACGGCGTCCATGAACAGCGGCCTGGCATCGCGATTTAGAAAATACGTGTTAGGATTGCCGTTGAAATACACCCCTCTCGTCGCTTCCACCGGTTCGTGGTCGCCCCAGCCTGTGATGGCGAGAGCCTCGCATATTCTTACGGCCTCGTTCCATTCCGTGGCATTGCTGTAGCGGGAGTGTTCCAGAAACATGGCGTACAGGCGCTCACGCGTGATGCTGATGTCCGGTAGCTCCATCAGGAACATCCGCAGCTCTTCTATACCGGATATCTCAAATATTTTGTTCATCGGCTATCAAGGATAGGGATTCTTACCCGGCTGCGAAGATACGAAATTCCGCGGAATTCCTGTATCGGCTGCGGCTGCGTCACCGGAGCTCCGTGTTGCCGCCAGAGCCGTAGATGTGTGACAGGGCCATGTCGAGTCTACGGAGGGGGTATTGATAGTGGTTTCCTTCAACAGTCTTGTATGTGATGCGCACACCTTGCCTCCGGAGGTAGTCGACGATTTCGCCGGTGCATTTTCCCACAGTGGCGAATATCGGGTTTCTCGACCGTGGTTCCGCTTCGCCGAGCAGCATGAAGCACAGGCCGGTTTTGTCGGTGAACGGTTGTTGCGATACCCACTGCACGAAGTCCTCGTACCAAAAAGACCCTGAGAGTGTGGCGATATTCCGGAAAAAATCGCTTTGCGGCCATTGCCATAGTGCGAACAGTCCGGAGAGCGAGACACCTATCAGAGTGCGCTCGGGTGCCGCGTCCAAATCCATGCTGTGCTCGATGGACGGTATCACTATCTCGGTGAGCCTGTTGAAAAATTCGCCGGCGCCGCCCTTGAATGCCGGCGAGCCTTCTGGCACTCCGGGTGCCTTCCAGGGTGTAAGGTCGTTGTCCCAGTCCATGCCCGATATCACGACTATGGAGCTGCGGTATCGTTCGGACGCCTGAGCTATCCAGCTGTCCATAGCCTCCAGGGGGTAGAGCACATATGCCACTCTGCCGGAGCCGGGCCGGCTGAAGCAGGTGCAGGTAAGATTGCCGAAAGGTATTTTCTTAATTTCCATACGTCAGCATGTTTTTCATTTCACGGAATCCGATGGCGGTGTAGACGCCACGGCCCATATCGGTTGTCTCAAGATATATTTTTCCGCACCCCTGCGCTTCTCCATCGGCTATCAATCTGGCGAGCAGTTCTGTGGCGATACCTTTGTGCCTGAATTCCGGCCGCACGTACACATTCATGATGTAGCCGCAGCGTCCCCGGGGGTTGTCGGGAGAGGGCATCTCGTCGTAGAGGCAGATGGCTGCGCATCCGGCATCCCTGCCATCGCATGTTGCGACATAGGCTATATGCGTTCCGTCGCCAATGTGTTTCTGGAAGAACCGGCGGTTGGCGGCCAAGACCTCATCGTCGGGAGCGGTGCCAAACACACTGCGCAGCACCTCTGCGCGCCAAGCCATCAGTGTGGCGGTGTCTGTGATGCGTGTCAGGGCGGTCATAGGCTCCCCTCCTTCAGTACCACCGGAAGCGCCTCCACATCGACTTTGCCATGCCGGTTGAGCGGGATGTCCTTTACGGCCACGAAGAACTCCGGCACCATAAAATCGGCGAGTTCAGAGTTTAGCCATGATTTTATCGCGTGCAAGGAATATTCCCTGCCTGCAGGTATGAAATAGGCCACAAGGTAGGGCAGACCATTTTCGTCGGTAAACGGGCGTACGATCCCACGCTCCACTTCCGGCGATTCGTTGAGCACGTTTTCCACTTCTTCCGGCTCCACGCGGCGTCCGAGGATCATCACCTGATCGTCCTTGCGATGGAGAAACACCAGATTTCCGTCGGGCATGAAATAGCCCATGTCGCCGCTGCGGTAGAAACGGGTGCCGTCGGCCAAGGCGACAAAATTGTTTTGCTCGGGCGGATTGCCGATGTAGCCCCGGGCCACTCCCCGGCCAAAGATACATATCTCTCCGGTTTTGCCTGGCGGGAGCTCCCGGAGTCCGGGGTCCATGATTTTCACTTCCACGCCTTTCACGGGCTTTCCTATGGAAAATGTGCCATCGGGCAGGGGAGCGGAGTTGTCGCATCTGTAGTAGCTTGCGCACACGGTGGTTTCGGAGGGGCCGTAGGTGTTGTAGATCATCGGTCCCATGTGGCGCAGCCGGTCAATATAGGCCTCGCGGAGAATATCGCCCCCGCTTATGAGCAGCCTCAACGAAGCCGGCAGGGCCTGCAGCTTGTTCATTTCGGCGAGCAGATACGGAAAACCACTGATTTGGGTGATGCTGTGCCTTGCTACAAAGTTCATCAGTCCTGATATGCCGCCTGCCATCACCTCTGCCGATGGTATGGCAAGTGCGGCTCCGTTCAGAAGTGTGGTGAACACCTCTTCAACGAATATATCGAATGAGCTCACCGAGTATTGCAGCATGATATCGCCGGCGCCGGTATGGAATTCGGCCTCGAAAGCTTCGGCATAGTTGACCACACTATGGTTCTCCACTACGACGCCTTTCGGGCGCCCGGTAGTGCCGGATGTATATAGCACGTAGGCCGGGCTCTCCGGCGTGGACTTGTCGCAGGCTATGGCTTCTCCCGGCATCAGGTCGCGGCAGAAGTCGTCGTCGATTATGAGTTTCGCACCCGTTTGTGCCATCATGTACCTGCGGCGCCCCTCAGGCAGCGACTTTTCAGCCGGCACATAGGCCGCGCCGCTTTTCAGCACGGCAAGCATCGCCGCTATCATTTCGGCGCTGTGTGTCATCACAATGCCGATAAAACGGTGCTTTTCTCCTTGAAATTTTCTTAGTATGGCATCGGCCATGGCATCGAGGTCGGCATAGGAGAGGCTACGGTTGTCCTCGATTATGGCAACTGCGGCAGGGTTCTTTAACGCTTGGTCCCTGAATCTGCTGTATATTGTATTTCGGGTCATATATAATACAACATATTTCAGGCCCTAAAGTGCGAAGGCCTTTCGCGGTTGGATGAGCGGCCTGACAAAGCCTTTGACAGCAATTATATAGCCGTTAGATTGGCACAAGTGGAAATGTCGGTGCATAAATCATCGCAGGTTTTTTGTGCTTTTGTGCCACGCAATGGTAACAGCCTAATTTTATGGCTTGAAAATACTTGAAATCCAATTGCTCAATGCAGATTAAGCCGCCTTTAGAGCCGATATATCAGAAAATACAGTATCTTTGCCGTATAAAAAAACAAAACCCGATAGCTTGATATACAGGGGCTACCGGGGATCAACACTACAAAGGTAATGTAGTTTTTCTAATAAAACAAATTTCAGAATAAGAAAGTTATTTAAAATCGTGAATTTCACTGATTTTCAGAATATAGTATCGTCAGAGAGGCTGCAACGCTACCTTGATGCGTGTGATGGAGACCAAGAGAAAACACTTGACCTCTATCGAGCCAATGTCCGTGTGTCTTTGGAAATGTTTGCTATTGTAGGAGCTTTTGAGATTGCTCTCCGTAATGCTATTGACAAAGTTATGACATCTAATTATGGGGTGGATTGGCTAAGGGATGCGGTACAACCCGGAGGTTTCTTTGATATTCCACAATGTCGTGACCATGCTCAAATCATTCGGTTTGCATACAATAAGTTGGTTAACAAACATATTTATACACATAGCCACCTGCTTGCAAAAATGGAATTCGGCATTTGGAAGTATATGTTTTCAAGTCCACAATACCGGGCATCCAATCGTATTCTCTTACGAATTTTTCCGAATAAACCAACTTCAACAAGGCAAATACAGTACAACAATACGACCATTTTTAACGAACTGGATCATGTAAATTCTCTCAGAAACCGGATAGCACATCATGAACCAATATGCTTCCCGACAGGTAAATCTGAAATCACTACAGACTATATCCAGTGGATTTACGCAAAGATAGAAATGCTTTTCAACTGGATGGGGATCGATGCCGCACACTATCTGACAAATCTTTCGCAACTGACATCATCTATTGATAAAATAACAAAATTGCAATGAAAAATATAGCAATTTAATCGCTTCAACGTGCGCTGTGATTTCGACTTGTGCTGTTGGACTCATTTTTTCAGCAGCGGATGCGAAGTTGCAGTTTTTAAAGCTGTAGAAAGGGGGCGGAGCGTGGTCTGCGCCGTCTTGATTGCCATTCATGGCGTTCGGTGGCCTGCATCTGTTCGCACGCGTAGCTGAGCATTACCGATGGCATCCGTGATATGTTCGTTTCAAGAAAATAGCGCACCTCATCTTTATATCCTCTTTTCCATGCTTCCCGCAGCATCCACCCGGCAGCCTTATGCAGTAGGTCGTGAGGGCTTGACAGCAGGAATGCGGCTCTACGGAAGCATGCGTCGGCACGGTTGTTGCGGATGAGCATCCAGGTGCTCACCATCGCTATGCGTTGCTGCCACAGGGAGTGCCCCTCGGGGAGGATCCATTCATCCATCAGGGAGATGGATGGATTCAGAACCTCATGATTGCCCACTATCTTTATAGCCGAAAGGTCGACCAGATCCCAGTTGTTGATATGCTGATAAAGGGAGATATAGGTGTTGAAAATCGCGTTCATCGCCTCGCTGTCTTTTCTTTTCATGGCGCTGAGGTATTGCTCCACCATTATCAGAAGTCCGCAAAGCCGTACCTCATGCAGCGGCGATTCTGCGAGTTTCACCGCTTCTGCAAGCGGCGTGTCTTTCCACGCTTCCTTTACCACCATCCTTACTTGCGGATTCCGTAGCCCGATGAAGCTGTCGCCCTCACCATATTGTCCCGGTGCCGTTTTGAAAAACTTCCGGAGCTGCCCGGCATGGCGTTCATCACGCATGCCCGCTAAAGCGGCTGCGATGTCTACAGCATCGGTCATGGCTGATTCAGAAGCATGTGGCGCATGGAGGGATGGAGAGCGGGGTTGGACGCGAGCAGCGAGTGGTTGCGCCGGGAGCGGATGGATTCAATGACTGCTCCGGCTTCTGCAGCAATAAGCTGTCCGGCCGCCACGTCCCATCTGTTGAGATTCAATTCCCAGTAGGCGTCAAAGAATCCTGCTGCCGTGTAGCAAAGGTCGATTGCAGCAGAGCCCATCCGGCGTATGCCCCGCACGCATAATGCCATGCGGCATATCTCGGCGAGATTGTTGTCGGGGTTGTCGTTGCGGTCGTAGGGCATACCTGTGGCCACCACCGCTTTTGACATCTCGGCTTTGTCGGAGCAGTGGATGGGAGTGCCATTGAGCCATGCGCCTCCTCCACGCACCGCGCAAAAACATTCTCCGAGATAAGGGGCAAATACCACACCGAGCACGGCCTCCCTGTTGTGCTCAAGCGCGATGGACACGCAGAATGCCGGAAGACCCATAGCGAAATTGGTTGTGCCGTCGAGAGGATCCACCACCCAGCGCCACTCTCTGTCGTCGTGTTCCCGGCCGGTTTCTTCAGAGATAACACCGTGTGTGGGGAAATGCCGGTGTATGTAGTTCAGAATTGCTGCTTCCGCCTCTTTGTCGGCAACAGTGACAACATCGCTGTCGTTGAGTTTGGTGGATTGCTCAAGGTTGCTGCTGCGGAAGTAGCGCATGTGAATGTTTCCGGCCTCTTCGGCCATTGCAAATGCCGCTGCCAGCAATGTACGGTATTCCGCCGCGGCAGTAGGGAGAAATTGGTTTAGATTCATATCCGAATGTGCGCGGACCTCTGCTTTCCGGGTCCTTCAAGTGAATGAAAAGAAAAACCGGGATAGTGGTTGCTGCTATCCGGATGCAAATCTACGAATTATTTTCCGGAGTTTCTACAGTTTAGCTGAGTCATCTGGAACTGCTGCGAAAGTCGGCCATAAGCTCATCGACTATTTCTGCAACGGGTTTAATCGAGCGGATGGTGGAGATTCCTGTATTGACGCTTATGATGCCTTTATTGACGTCGCCGTGGAGCATGGCCGGCCCCAGACCGCCTTTCGCCATAATCTCTTTATGGATTGCTTCTGCCGGCTCGCCCGCGAGCATCCGACGGTTGTAGCCGATAGCTGCCGGGGTGGGGAGCGACCGCTCATTAGGCGTCACGGCAATGAGCTCCTCGCCGCTTCCGGCCACAATCATGTCTTTGACATTCTGCGCCGCCGGACACTCGGTTGATGCAATGAATCGTGTGCCCACATATACGCCTTGCGCGCCAAGGGCGAAGGCGGCACGCACGCCTCTGATATCGTTGATGCCTCCTGCGGCCATTACCGGTACCGATTTCACAGCATCCACTATGGCCGGAACGATGGTGAATGTGCCCATGCAGCCGGATGGTATCACGCCGCCTTCGTCGGTGCCTGTAGCCACGATGATGTCGGCTCCGTGCTCCTCGGCCATGCGCACGGATGCGGGTGTCGGAGTGAGTTCGCGGTGAACAATGATGCCTCCGGCCTCCTTGATCGCTTTATAGATGACATCGTCGAAAGTGCCCACAAGGCAATAGATATTCACATTGTTGGCCTTGGAGGCCGCAATGGTTTTCATTGCATAGGCGCGGGTGGCCTCATCATGGTCGGAGAATATATTGATACCTACCGGGGCGGATGTGAGCCGGCGCACACGTGAGAGTTCAATACTGATACGCTCTTCGGTGGGCACTCTTCGGCCGTCGATTTCTTTTGGGCCGGCATTGGGCCCGAGCACTCCAAGCGCACCGGCGTTGGACACGGCAGCAACCATTTCTGCATTGTTTATCCAGTTCATGGGTGCCTGGATGAGGGGATATTTTATGCCGAGAATGCGGCAGATGGGATTGTTGAGCATTTTAATTTGTCGCTGATTCAGAGGGTGTTTAATAACATCTGTTTTTAAACACCCTCATAGTTATTTCATGTTTATAACAATCTCGTTCCGCATAGGGTTTTGCATGGCAATCCGTACGGCCTACTTGTTGAGATTCTCCACATAGAATGCGGCGATCTCGTCCATAGGGATTATATCGAGCCGGTCGTAGAGGTCGCAATGCGACGCGCCCTTTACGGTCAGCATCTGTTTGTTGTCGCCTTTTAGCCTGGCGAAGGTGTCCTTGCCGAAGTAATATGAATGGGCCTTGTCGCCATGCACAATGAGTACTGCGCTCTCCAGTTCGTCGGCATACCCGAAGAATTTGAAGTTGATGAATGGCAGGTTGGAGGTCGCATTCCAGCCATCGGTGGAGTTGCCCGAGCGCACGTGATAGCCCCGCGGTGTCTTGTAGTAGGCGTAATAATCCTTTACAAACTGCGGCGCGTCCTCCGGAAGCGGATCCACCACTCCTCCGGCACGCATGTATGAGCCATTGCGGAAGTCGATGGTGCGTTGTGCCGCCATGGCCGCACGCTTGGCGTTGCGCTGCCCGGCAGTGTTTTCAGAGTCGAAGTATCCGCAGGCGTTGACACGGGTCATGTCGTACATCGTCGAGGCCACGGTAGCCTTGATGCGGGGGTCGTTGATGGCGGCCTGGATAGCGATGCCGCCCCAGCCGCATATACCGAGGATTCCCACCTTTCCGGAATCTACATCCTCACGGTTCATGAGATAGTCTACCGCCGCGGAGAAGTCCTCCACATTGATGTCGGGCGACGCCACCCTGCGGGGCGTACCGCCGCTCTCGCCCGTAAACGAAGGGTCGAACGCTATTGTCAGGAATCCGCGCTCGGCGAGCTGCTGGGCATACAGTCCGGAAGATTGTTCCTTCACCGCTCCGAACGGACCGCTCACAGCAATGGCCGGGAGTTTTCCGGTCGCTCCTTTGGGTTTATACATATCGGCAGCGAGAGTTACGCCGTAGCGGTTCACAAAAACCACCTTGGAGTGGTCCACCTTATCGCTCTCCGGGAACACTTTGTCCCAATTCTGTGTGAGCTCCAGCTTTTCTACGGGAGCCAATGATGTGTTGGTGTTCGGATTGTTCATATTCTGGGAATTTACTATCGTGGTACTGAGTGAAAGTAACGCTGTCAGTATTATCTTGGCTTTCATCGCTCTATTATTGTATCTGCTATTACAATACAAAGTTAGTAAGGATTGCGCCCTGATACATACCCCAATCAAGGTAATGCCAACCAGAAATGCTGATTTACTTATTCCGACTTTCCCTGACCGCCTCCGGACCGCGTGTTTATGCGATCCGCGATATGGTGTTTGTTGACACGATAGGTTGATGTTCCTACAAGCACGACGAATATTACCGCCCCCAAGCCAGCGCATCCGCGCATTATCAGCATGGCTTTTGGCGACAGTTCATCTATCCAGATTATCATGGACAGGATGAGGATGATTGATACGGCTATTGCTGTCAGGGCCGCATATTTCAGTCTTCGATGCCCGGGCGCATTGTAGAGCCGGTTCAGTTCTTCCCGTTCGTGCCGTATGTTATTGATATTCCGCTTCATGGTTTAACGCAAGAAACAGAATTCGCAGATAAAGCCCAGTCCTACAATGAGGCCAAGCGGATCCAGGACCCATTTCCACCATTTGGTCGTGGCTTTCTCTTTGAAGTCGTTATAAAGGCCGATGATTGATGAGATAGTGAACCAAACGCCGAGAACAAGCGATATCCAGAATTCAAATCCGTTCATGTTGAGGTTGGTATTTGCAGATTGTCTGTTTTCAATAAGCAAATATACTGAAAATTCTCAACAAATATTGATGCTCAAGGATTTTAACGCTGCTTGTGGCTGTTTTCAGGGTATCATTTCCCACCAGTTTTCTTCGGGCATTTCCTCGATTTTGAATTTGCGCCATTTTTCGGATGCTTTGTATGCTTCGCTGCACCCGTAAGGCACATAAAGGGTGCAACCGTCAGGTTTGGGCCCCACAACATAGCCGGCATTGCCGGGCACTTCCCATACTGGGGGCTCTTCAGTGAGGCTGAAAAGTTTGTCGACATAGAAGCTCAAAGCAGTCGTGGAAATGCTTTTCAGAGATTCGGGCAGGACAAAACTTTTCAGGCGTCCAATATCCGAAAAGGCGGCCTCCTCGATCTTCTCAAAGGAAGGCCACGCGAACTCATTATGTATATCAACTTCTTCAAGCGAAGTACAGAAATAGAAAGCATAGGCGTAGATTATTTTGCAGGCTGCAGGAATGTTGACTTTTTTCAATTGTGTGCAGTGAGAGAAAGCACTGTTGCCTATGGCCTTTATATTTTCCGACAAGCGAACCTCAGAGATGTATTTATTGCCGGTGAAGACACCTTTGGGCCCTCATTGTTATGAACAACCCGGAGGAGTTCTTTGGGCAGATCACATATACCGCAATCGCTGTAATAAGATTTAGTGCCGCTACTAAAGCTACTATAGGCAAGATTTACCGATATTTTGCGCTCGCCTTGTGGCAGCGAACTCCCGGCATTGTCAATAATCTTCTTGAGGTAAAAGGCATCGTTGGCATTGATGTAGCCTTTTATAGTGATGTCGGTGAGGTCGCCGAGATAAGATTCCTCACCGAGCAAAGCTCCAAGACAACCCTCGTCGCTGAGCACAAATTTCTCACTTTTACCAAACGGACGGGGATTTTGCCAGAGCCCGAGTGTCAGCATCTTCCCGTTCTGGAAGCGCAGCGTCACAGTTTTGACACGTCCCATACCGGTATTTCTTCCCGCGGAAAATCGAATGACATACTTTCCTTCCGCTTCTTTGTCAAGAGTCACCTCACTGCCATAATCTACGCTCCCGAGCATTTTCGATATGCTACAAGGCATGTTGGTTGTGAAATGCGCTTCGATTTCGCCTCCCTCGTATGGGATGGTGTAGTATCGCTTAAGACCGTCAACCACTACCTGCTCCTCCGTCCGGCTTATTATTTTGTCAAGGCGGTAGGTGTAAACCTCTCCTGCAATCGGGCCGTTGAGTGGTGTTGAGCGGTAGACTCTCAGCTCATACTCCACACCTTTCTCGTAAGTGAAACCTTGAATTTTACCGAAACTCATGGGCTCCCAATCCGAGCCGGGGCTGAATTTTACGAGCATACATTCCATGTATTCCTCGAGCCAGTCGTTGTAGACGGTGGTGGTTTCGGCCGATACCCACATAGTGATGAGTTCGGTATTATCCTTTGGTTCGTCGTTGCTGCATCCTGTAAGGACAAAAGCAATGAATAAACCAATCAGCAGGTTTAATGTCTTCTTCATCGTGCAGTTAATGATTAATCAGCCATGCATCATACGCATAGTATCAGAAGTAACACCATCAGAAGTGCTATGATTTGCTCCCGGTCCATATCTCACAAAACCGGTTTATCTTCCACTTGCAGAAGATTTGGCCACTTCACCGTCGGCATTTACAATCTTGCGTGTGTCGCGGCGCTGGCGCCCCCATTGCAGGTTGTAGGATATGCTTAGATAATATTTCGGATAGTCATTCATCCGTATGTGTTTTTCGTAGATATGATACGGATCGTAGGAGCGGGCGCCCTGGTCGTATTTCGTGAAGGGGCACATCACCCCCGCTCCAAATTGCCATTTCTTCCAATTGTATTCAAGCTCTATGAGCGACATGTCTTCACCCCACGATACTTTCTGCCCCCATAGGTCGCGTTGCGCCCGTTGGTACATCACTATGGCCTGCCATCCCCAATGTTGGAAAACCAGCCCTCCTTGTCCGCTCCAGTCGTGGTTGTAAAGTTTATAGCCGGTGCCACTCATACGTTCGGCACGGTATTGCACCATGCCCTCAAGCCATAGCCATCCGGGCACTATCTCTATGCTTGGCGCTATCCAGAATGAAAGAGTCTGCAGGCCCTTGCTGTTTTCATAGCTGGTTATGAGCTTGCCATCCGCCCAATAGGTGTAAGGCGCTATGGCGTCGGGGCTCGTGAAGGCACGTATGCCGAATGAGCCTGACAGGCGTTTTATGTCGTAGCTATAGCGGAGCGTCAGCATATACGACTGTGAGGTGTGAATGTCGGGGTTGCCCTGCGTCCACTGGAATGCATCGACTTGCTGGGCCACGATGTTGGTCTCGGCCAATGATGGAGGCGACTGCCAGGATGAGAAATTCAGCCTCAGCTGATGAGCTTGGCCGGGACGGTAGGTGAAGGTGAATTGCGGCCGTACATTCCACGAATCGGTGCCTTGGCCGGTTTCCTTGAATTTGAAAGATGTGTATTGTGCGCCGATACCTGCGGTCAAGGTCACTTTGTTGATGCGCTGAAAATATTCACCGAAGAAATAAAGACGGTCTTGCCGCTGATGGAATATCTCCCCGCCGAGATTTTCGTATGTGGAACGGTTGCGGTTGGCTTTATAATTGACGCCGGCTGTAAATCGGGATTGCGCCCAGTTCTTTATATAGTCGGCTTCAACGCCATAGGCTTGGTTGCGGTCTTTTATTGAGGTGCTGACCTCCGTCAACGCGGTTCCATTCCCGGCATCTGCCTCCTCGGTATAGTTGCGGCGTGTGCGTCCGTTGTATAGCGAACCGTTGAAGTCTATGGCTATAAGCTGTTTGTACGGAAGATGCTGCTCCAGATATGCCGTAAACGAGGGCGTGAATCCGTCGCGGGTATCGAAATCGCTGATCAGCACATTGTCAAGACCCGCAGATTGAGACATTATACTGCGATATAATGATGCTTCGGGCCATTGCTTATATCCGTGCAGTGCCACCCAAAACACTGTTGTGTCGGGCTTGATGTAACTGTAGTCCAGTTGCAATCCTCCGTAGGTGTCGCTGAGGTAGCCGCCGTCGGGTTTTTCGGAGCGGTCTATTTTAGTGCCGTCGGGCATTGTGAAAGCCTCGCTGTATTCACGGTATGCCGACATGCGGTTTGTGAGTTTGAAATTGGCTGATGCTCCCCATTGCGAGTTGCCATTGTTGATCTTTATGGCTGCCCGATATCGGCCCCATGCGGCATTAAGTGCGGGCTGTGCGTAGGTCATCAACGAGCCGCCGGCAGTAGGATTGGTCACTATAAAATTCAACACAGCGGTGGCTCCATTGTAGCGGAGACTCGGATTGTCGATCCATTCCACCCTTTTTATGGTTTCGGGCAGTAGTTGCTGCACCTGCTCTATGGTGGCCTCTCTGCCGTTGATGCGCACCTGCACGCTTTGGCCACCCGACGAAATGGTGCCCAACGCATCGTTGACTGAAAGTGCCGGAATCATGAGATTCCGGAGCAGCTGCATCCCGTTTCTGGAATGCTCCACCGCGCTCTGCGAAGGATGATATACGTCCATGTCGGCTTTGCGGATAACCTTCGGTGCCCGGATGACTATTTCCTGCAATTGCCGGGTTGCTATTGAATCTTCCGTTTCCTGAGCTACTGCGGCAAGTGCGATAATAGGCATCAGGGCTGCTGTAAGAAATGCTTTCATACTCTTGTAAAAGATTATGGGCAAAATTACAGCTAATAAAAATAACGGCTCTCAACATATGTTGAGAGCCGGGGATTTTAACACTGTTTGCTATCGTTTTTTCGCAATCGGCTCAGGTGGGTGGGGGTGATGTTGAGGAACGATGCGATGTCTTTCAGAGAAAATATATCAAAGAGGTCGGGATGGTTGGTGACAAGTTCATGATAACGTTGCTGCGGTGTTTTGACATACAGATCCACATAACGGTCGTAGACGGTTGAATATACGGCCTCGGTGGAGTGCATCACGATATCCTTGAATGTGGGGTCGGTATCTATCAATCGGTTGAAATCATTGGTAGGGATGCAGTAAATATCGCAATCGGACACAGCCACAATCGCCAGTTTGGCTTTTTGGCCGTATAGGCAAAAAGGCCAGTCGGCGGCGAAGCCGTTGCCAAACACCAGTCCCATCACATGCTCTGTGCCGTCGGCAGAGCAGGCTACATATTTGAGCGCTCCGGAAACAATGTACCCGATATAGCGTCCTACTTTACCTATTGTGACGAATTCCTCTCCTTTGGCAAAATGCCGCAAAGTGCCCTTGCTGACGCATACTTCGCGCCAGGCCTCGAAATCGATCTGCTCGATATATGAATTGAAGTTCTCTGCCATAAGATAATATGGAACGGACGGTCCGCAGTATATCGTAAGCAAAATTAGTATTTATTTCTGTAATGGGCTTGCATTCAGGTGAAAAAATGATGAAGCGTTGTCGATGTGCTCTTTGCTGCTTCTGTGCCTGCGACAAATCCAAGGTGATTTGTGCACCTGTATTTCGACTTGTGGCATTGACCTTTTATTTCAGGATTGCGGATTCGGATGTCCGACCCCCAAAGTTTGAGAAACACCTCTTGCACCACATCGCGAGCTTCATCCTCTTCATGAAGCAGGCACATCGCGAGCCTCATCGAAGGCGGGAAGCATTGAATGTAGAGAGTCTCAAACTCTGTGGTGGAGTATTCCATTGCGAAGACGTTTTATATAGTAGACAGGTGAGATGCCGAAATCATTACCCCGGGGATGTGTTTCTCCGCAATTAAATTTGGTTGACAGTCAGTACATATCCTTTCTTTTTCAGAGAGATTATTGTTATTGCCGGGTCTGTAAGGAGTTTGCGGATATATGTTATCTGCACATTGAGGGCAAGAGAATTGGCATAGCTGCTATCGCCCCACACAGTGTTGAGAATTGTGTCGCGGTCGACCACCTTGCCCAAATTCTGCGCGAGGAGAGCAAGTATCTCTGTCTGGCGCACCGAGAGTGTGTGCGTTTCGCCATTATATGTCAGTGATGCGAGATTCGGGCGGAATAATGTGACGCCCAATTGATACTCGACATCCTGCGCGCTAATGTCGCTTTCAAACCGTTCGTTTATCTTGGCTATCAGTTCTTCAGGGTAGAATGGCTTAGGGATATAGTCGTTACCCTTGAGTTTGAAGCCATACAGGCGATCGACCTTGTCGGTACGGTCGGTAAGGAAGAAGATAATCACATGACGGTCAGTCGCACGTATAGTCTGCGCCATCTCAAAGCCGTTCATCTCCGGCATGTTTATGTCGAGAAGAATCAAGTCGGGACAGACTCCCCGGTATAATTCCAGACCTATTTTTCCATTGGGAGCGTAGGTCAGATCATAGCCCTCGGCTTCTATGAAGCGTTTGAGAAGCATGGAGTTTTTGAGGTCGTCATCTACGAGCAGTATCTTTTTCATTGCGGTAGGTTTATAGAGAACGATGAGCCCACGCCTTCTGTGCTCTCAACGGTGATTTCGCCTCCATGAGCATCCGTCAGAAGTTTGACGTAAGTGAGACCAAGTCCCATTCCGGGGATGTCTGATGTGGATGCTTTGGCACGATAGAAGCGGTTGAAAATTTTGCTTTTATCGGAGGAGGCTATACCATTGCCATTATCCTCAACCGAGATCTTTATACTCCCCGAAATTGCCTCGGCACATATATTAATCATTACATTTTCACCCGAATATTTGATTGCATTCTCTATCAAATTCGTGAGGATATTCATAAGATGGGAGCGGTCGGCCGACACTTCCAACTCGCCCGGAACATTGTTTTCAAACACAACAATTTTAGAACTTGGCAATTGAATGGAGGCAATTACATTATCTACGAGTTCGAATAGATTGAATGTTGTGATATTCAATGGAATCTGTTCGACATTATTGAATGTTATGTCACGCAGTTTTGAGAAGTAGGCAGAGAGGTTGTCGAGGGCTATGCGTGTCTCTCCGACAAGTTCATGGCGCATTTGGTCGTCATTCATCATTTTATCATTATCAATTCCGGAAACACACATTTTTAATGTGGAAATTGGGCGTTTCAATTCATGAATCATTGTGGTGATGAACGAGTTGCGCATCTTGTCAAGCCGCGTCAGCTTGACGATGGTCCTGATCTGCCAGACGAGGCAAAGGATAAGGAACAACGAGAGAACTACAGCCAATGCCAATGTCCATCCCATACTGCGCAATATCTCCGAGGATGGAATTTTACATTCAATCATAACCGCTTTCCTTTCGAGTTCGGAATAAGGGATTGTGACCTTGAACCGTGGGGAGACGACAGATGAATGACGAATGGTAACAGGTTCCCATGTCACGCTGTCCTGCAAAATCAAAGTGATCTCAGCATTGAGGTTGCTCTTTTTTAATATTGAATCTATCCCTTCTGCGGTGAAAGGAGATTGTATCTCATTATCGAAATTTCTCATGGCGTTCCATGCAACACCGTCGGATGGCGCACTCGAGGCATCGACTGTGGCTATCTTTGCATCAACCATATCAAGAGAGTCCAGGATCAACTCCTGAAGTCTTTTCATTTCTTCAGACGTAAGATTCCGCTTCTCCGCTATCCCCAGAATTTTACGGCCATCAATTTCCTTTGTGGTTACCGTAACATTGCGTCGTCTGTTTCCGGCAGAGTCGACATCGGTATTCATCTGATATGAAGACTGTGTTCGGGCAAGTTTTTTTACAACGGAATATTTTGCTCTTTCATTATTATACTCGGCAATGGCACTTGAAATGATCTCTCCCGAAATATTTTCATATTCAGATAGAGAATACTCATAGCGGCCATACAGCCAATACAGCTGCATCCCGAGGAAGGCAAGTATCGCCGCGATTGACAATATATATAGTGTTTTTATTTTCTTTTCCATGGCGCAAAATTAGTAAAAACCTATAGTATAAGGGGATTGAACGATGGATAATTTACCGGGAGTAATAATTCAGTAATAATTCCATAATGTTTGAGTAATGATTATTTTCGGTGTGCGGCCTATTGCGGCCGTAACTTTGCATCATGAACCAAAACTACAACAAAATGAAGAAAACAGCAATCATAATTATCGTCATCATGATACTCTCTATGGCCTCGTCAGGCAAGGTGTTGCGTCGCACTCTCGGCATATTCCCGAGTAATGTGCCCGAAACGGAAACCCTCGCACCGGAAACAATGGAGTTTGTCTATAACTACTCATGGTGTAATGATACAACTTCTCAACTTGAAGACAACTACACAACCGACCAAATGCTTCTGCAAACAGGACCCAATGGCATGTCCAAATTCTCCAGCTACAAGAATCTCACAGTGGATTCGCTCCTGATGAACATTACCCCGGAACAGGTGGCGCAGGCTGCTATGGACGGAAAACTCTCTAACGGGGAATTCATGACGATTTTCAAGAATTATCCCCAAGGCAAAATTACCCACACAGAAAAAATCTGTATGGATTGGTTCCGCTATGAAGAGGATATGCCGGAATTTGAATGGGAACTGACCGACAGTGTGGCGAATGTTCTCGGCTACGAATGTCACTCCGCCACATGCAATTTCCGGGGGCGGGAGTGGACGGCTTTCTATACAGAAGATATTCCAATGATGGAAGGGCCATGGAAATTGCATGGGCTTCCGGGGTTGATCATGAAAGCCTCGGATAAAGACGGGTATTATAATTTTGAATGTATCGGTATAAAGTCAAAGGCCGACCGACCGATAACAATATACAAAGTGCCATACAACACAACTTCCCGCGTGAAATATTATGACGCGAAACACCGCTATGACGTAAATCCATACGCTTACTATGAAGCCGGAGGCCACGGGCATATAGATGTTTATGACGAGGATGGCAGCCCAATGCTTGATGCTTACGACCCTATAGAGCTCCCTTTTGATTACATCGAACGCGATTGTATAAAATAATGACAAGATACAGTTTTTTCATACTCAGCCTTTTCCTCGGACTGCTATCGGCTTCGGCGGCAGTCCCGGAAACGGTGTACGGAACAATCGTTGATGGAGAAACCCGGCAGTTCTTGAATGGCGCTGTTGTGCAAGCACTGAATAAGCAAGGGAAAGCTATCGCGTTTGCGTCATCCAATACCGACGGTACTTTCAAAATCAGGGTCACGGAAGCGGTTGATTCTATTTCATTCCGTTGCATGGGATACGGGTCTCTGAAATTGCACAGGGATTATGACTTTGCTAAAGGAGTGGAGATGTGGCCAAAAGCCACGCAGCTGAAGGATGTGATAGTCCAAGCGCCGGATATTTATGCAAAGGGCGACACTCTTGTATTTAATGTATCTCGTTATGCCAATGCCTCCGACAATGCCATTATTGACGTTATAAAGCGTCTGCCGGGCATTAAGGTTGAGGAGGATGGAACAATTAAGTATCATGGCAAGCCCATCAACAAGTTCTATATCGATGGCGATGATTTCTTGGAGGGTCAGTATGGGCTCGCAACCAACAATATCTCTCACAAGGATGTGAAATCTGTGGAGGTGATGGAAAACCATCAACCTGTCAAGGCTCTTGAAGGGATTGAGTTTCCGGAAGAAGCCGGCATCAATATTAAGCTCAATGAAGGTGCGAGAGGAAAGTGGGTAGGTGTGGCTAAAGCCGGGTCAGGTGCCCGGCCGTGGCTCTATGATGGTTCGTTGTATGCAATGCGTATCGCTCCGAAGGTGCAGAATATTCTTACTCTACGCGCAGGCAACACCGGATGGAACCCTGCCGAACAGATAACCGAACATGACTTCAGCGACATGTCGTTTACGGGCTATTCAGAGGCGTTGTGGCCGGAGTATATAGCCGCCGACATTATCAATGCTCCTCTGAACGAGAAGCGTACCCGCGACAATCTGTCGTGGCTCGCCAATTCCATTACGGCATGGAAGCGTGGAGACACTTCAATGCGCTTCAAACTGAATTATGTGGGCGACAGGCTCGAATATAATTCCGGATTGCGGACAGATTATTTCAGTCAATCAATTCCTGAATTCATCCAGAACAATAGCCTGCGCACGCAGCGCCATGATGTGTCGGCTCAGTTCAATATGCAGATTAACAAGCGTGGCTATTTTCTGAAGGACAAACTTACGGTTGTAGGAGCCTGGGAAAATTCGCGTTCTGCCATAACCGGGTCTTTTGAACTCGACCAGCGTATCAGACGTCGGAGCCTGTCGGCCGGTAATGATCTCAGGCTTGTGAAACGCAACGACAAGAAACTATTTGAACTGACATTCCGAAATTCGTTCTCTCATCGTCCGGACCGGCTTTTTGTCCTTGGCGAGGACGATGCAGTTCAAAATATCGGCGCTACTGATTTCCGAAGCACCACTGAATCTCGCTGGGGCAAATTAGGCCGTTTCTGGAAGTTCTATGTGAACGGCGGTGTCGACCTGAACTATCACCGCATGAATACATCCTTGGCAGGAATGACTGACTTCGACAATTCCCAATATTTCAACGCATTCCTTTCAAACCTATATGCAACTCCACAACTCGACTACCAGCGTAATGGTTGGTTGCTGTCTACCAAGATACAGGCGAAATGGCTTCATCATAGTGTGGGCAACAGGCATGACTATATAAATCTTTTTCCAAGAGTTTACGCCCGCAAGAAAATATCGGCAAAAGGTGAGGTTTCCGCATCCTTTTCATATATGCTCAGTTCGCCTCAGGCTTATATGGGTATAGATGTGCCAGTGATGTCGGATTACCGCAATATTTTCATTGCCAACGATATTGATAAGTATTCGCAGAATATCGCTGCAACTGTGAGCTATAAATATCGTAACCCCCTGACATCTTTCTTTGCCAACGCCTCGCTGACCTATAATTACAGAGTAAGTTCATATATGTCAAACCAACTGTTTATTGATGATTTCATCATATCAACATATGCCGACAGGCTTTCAGGAGCCCATTTCTGGAGCGTAGCTGGAGGGGTGAGCAAAGGACTTGGCCATAGCCGTATGGTTGTCGGCTTTGATGTGAATGTCTCTACGAGTTCTGCATCGTCGATGCGTGACAATATAATGGAAGATTACAGCCAACAGACGCTGAGTGTAAAACCATATTTCAAGGGGAGCCTGTGTAAGTGGCTTTCTGTGAACTATGATGCAAACTATGGATTTTCGCAGTTGAAAATTGGCGGCACTGACAACCGTACCCATTCATTCAACCAGAAATTCTATGCTACCATAATGCCTCATGACCGTTGGCAATTTACTTTAGGCGCAGAGCATTTCCTTACCAAATTTCCGGAAGGTAATGTCGAGAACCTCGCTCTTCTTGACGCGTCTGCCGTTTGGAAGGCCGGCAGCAAATTGCGTCTGTCGCTTACGGCGAACAATCTGCTTGACAGACGGTACTATCAGTATGTCACCTACGGCACCCTCTCCCGATCAGAACATCAATTCCAAATCCGGCCCCGCAACATCCTCGCCTCAATCCAATATCGTTTCTGACGCAAATTTTAATATTTGAGTGAGGTGACTTGGAGGGATATGGGTAAAAGAAAGGCCGCTAAGTTATTGAAACTTAGCGGCCTTTTGTGGTGCCACCAGGAATCGAACCGGGGACACAAGGATTTTCAGTCCTTTGCTCTACCAACTGAGCTATGGCACCATTTGCGAATTGCGATGCAAAGTTAGGTGTTTTTTTTTGATTGTGCAATAGTAGCGATGCTTTTTTTGTTGTTTTTTTATGATATTGCTGTTTTGAAGGCGGTTGTGGGCGTAGTTTCAGAAACGAAGTGCAAAAAGTTTCGACTGAATAGCCCACATGTTTTT
>CAJTOZ010000004.1 GCA_910578095.1 uncultured Muribaculaceae bacterium
CCGACCGCGCCGGCCACGACCTGCGCTACGCCATCGACTCGCGCAAACTGCAGAGCGAGCTCGGCTGGGAGCCCTCGCTGCAATTTGAGGAAGGCATCGAGAAGACCGTTCGCTGGTATCTCGACCATCAGGACTGGATGGACCACATCACCTCCGGCGCCTACGAGCGCTACTACGAGGAGATGTACGCCGGCCGCTGATTTTTGCGGCCAGGCCCGCGAACCATTGTCATAGCATGGCTGTTGTATTAGTTGTAATAATCAAACTAATATAACAGCCATGTCAGCATCTAAAACTAAAAGTATCAAGGGTACAAAGACCGAGCTCAACCTCGTGAACTCATATATGGCGGAAGCTCAGGCTTATGCCCGTTACACCTATTATGCAAAGCAGGCCGACAAGGAGGAGTATTTCCCCATCGGCGAAGTGTTCCGCGAGACAGCTGATAACGAACTTCATCACGGAAAGATATTCTTTAAACTGCTCGAAGGCGGCTCCGTCGAGACTACCATGTCGGTGGATTCCGGAGTGATCGGCACAACCGCCGAGAACCTTGAGATCTCCATTAAGGAAGAGCGCGAGGAAGGCGTGGACTTCTATCTTAAGGCTGCCGCTGTGGCCGAGGAAGAGGGCTTTGCCGACATCGCCGAGCATTTCAAAGCCATCGCAGAGGTGGAGAAAACCCATATGGAGCGTTTCGAGAAATACCTC
This sequence comes from uncultured Muribaculaceae bacterium, assembly GCA_910578095.1. Lineage (GTDB taxonomy): Bacteria > Bacteroidota > Bacteroidia > Bacteroidales > Muribaculaceae > CAG-873. The sequence continues at coordinate 712 of CAJTOZ010000004.1, forward strand.
AAGCAGGTGCAGGAAGGCACTGTGTGGAAGCGTAAGAAGCCTATAATGTGGCGTTGCATGGTGTGCGGATACGAATTTGAAGGCACCGAGCCTCCAAAAGTGTGTCCCGCATGCGACCATCCCTATCAGCATTACAAGGCCATGGATATGTAGTCCGCACCACAGTATCCGCTTTACAAAGGCTGTGTTCTTTCATTGGAACACGGCCTTTGATTTTGCATATATACTACGAATTGCTAATTTTGTACTTCAAAACCAAACCATAATTACTCAATCCAATCATTTATGAAGCATTTCTACACATTGGTTCTGGCTGTTGCGCTCTTTTTGTCAGGGCACTCAGCTTCCGCGGCCGAGTGGTCGTTCGACTGGCCTGAAAAGCCGTCGGCTTCCAATCCGGATGTCGCTTACTTTAATTTTTCAAGCAATTACGATGCCGATCTGACCACCCAGGAGCGGACCTTCAACGGCGTATCCTGGACCGCCACGTTTGATGCGGGCACGAAACTCACCTCAACTGCCGCGGCAGGACAGGCCATAGGAAGCTTAAAAGCATTCACAAACGCATTCAACATGGCCTCCGACGGCTTCGATGGCAAAATCACTGCCGTAAAAGTGCAGACCCGCACCAAGCTTGCCGATGCCACCCTCGCCGTAACGGTAGGCGGCTCTGCATATAAGTGCGGCGACAGTGAGAACGCGGCTATAACAACAGCCGAAACAACTGCACCGGAATACGTATTCCTGCCATCGGAAACTCCTGCCGAAGGTCAGCTCAACATCCATTGGAACCTGCCCGCGTCGGATAAAGTCACCTACATCCGTGCCATCACTGTGGTTTACGAGGAGGGCAGTTCTACGGTAGAGAAGCCGGTGTTCACTCCGGCCCCCGGAAGCTACGATGAGGCGCTCGATGTATCAATATCCGCTCCTGCCGGCGCTGAGATTTACTATACCACCGATGGCTCCAATCCCCGTATGGGCGGCACCTTGTATAGCTCGCCTATTCATGTGGGAGCAAGCTGCACGGTGAAAGCTGTGGCAAAACTCGGGCCCGACTTCAGCGCCGTGGCCGAGGCCCGCTATGTGGTACGCGTCAGCCCGGGGCTCAGCTTCACTAAAGAAGCACTTACCATCGAGCTGCTTGAGGAAGACCTCGCGCTCATCAACAATCCCTACCGCGTGGAGCCCGTCACATACTCCTCGTCGAACAACAGCATCGCCTACTGCGACCGCTACGGCCACATATACACCTATTCCGTGGGTGAATGTGTAATCAGAGCGTCATTTGCCGGCAACACCGATTATCTGCCGCAGACTATCGAACTGCCTGTGACTGTTGTGGCCAAAGAGCCCCTTGCCGGTCTGACTGTCACTCCCGCCTCCGGCACTTACAACGATGCCGTGGATGTGGCCATCACATGCTCCGACGAGCGTGCCAAAGCCATCTGGTACCATATCGGCGATGCCCCCATGACACTTGACGATCTTGGGATTCTCGACGATTTTGAAATACACCCCTCCACATCGCTTTCGCTCAATATCGACCATAGCTGCGTGCTGTCCGTACAGGCCATGGGCGAGAATGTGTGGAGCGAGCCACAGTTCATCAGCTACACTGTAAATATGCCTCTGCGGGCCGACTTCCGCGGGCCTCAGGCGTTTACCACCATCTACCGCAACGGTTTCGACTCCACGGAGGAGGCCAATGAATGGAAGTTCTCGCAGGGCTCATCCTGGGGACTTGTTTCGAACTCGTCCTTTAATGGAGTTCCTGACTTTTCGGCTATCAATCCCGAGAGCAAATATTCGCTGTTCCATCGCTATGCCAATACAGGCGATGCTTCTGTCATCACTTCGCCCGACATCGTTGTTCCGGCAGATGCCATGGTGCGTTTCTATGCCCTTTTCAATCCGGTGTGGATCTATGATGGCAATCTTGAACTGTATGTGTGCGAGAATGTGGACGGTGCGCAGCCGGTAAAGATATGGGATGCGTTCCTGGCTTCGCAGCAAGCGGCCACCGACGACATAAAATGGACACAATATAGTGCCGACCTGAGCAAATATGCCGGTAAAGAAGTGTATTTCGCCTATGTGTATTATCTGACCAATGGCGACAATGTGCTCATCGACGATTTCGAGGTTGTGGCTCCTGATGGCGATGGCTCTACCGTCACACTTTCCGTTGGCGAGACGGCGCGCTTCACCGATCTGTCCACCGGAGCGCCCGAGACATATCTGTGGTCGTTCCCCGGCGCGGATAGCGAAAGCTCGACGGAGCGCAACCCGGATGTGGTATATTCCAAGCCCGGAACTTATACCGTGAGCCTTACCGTGGGCCGCGGCAGCGAGACCGCTACCGCCACACGGGAAAACTATGTGGTGGTGAAGGCTCAGGCTCCTACAGCCGCCATTTCCGTAATCCCCGCGCCGTATTATTCCCCCGAAGCCTCTATTGTGGTGCCTCTCGGAACAGAGATCACTTACAGCGATGCATCTACCGGTGCTCCCACCGCTTACAGCTGGACCCTCACCGGAGCCGATGTGGAGAATTCGACCGCATCGTCCGTAACGGTCAAATATGCGGCTGAAGGCATGTATGATGTCGATCTTACCGTAAGCAATGAAGCCGGTTCATCGTCGGCTTATATCACCGGGATAAAGGCCGGCGGTAAAACTCCCGTATGGAATATCTCGGCTGCGGAGAACGCTAATCTGGCGCCCGTAGATCTTTCCTGGTACGGTTATTATTGCGGCACCAACTGGCTGGGAATGGAGGCCTTTGCCGAACGCTTTGAAGCCCCCATGGCCGAAGCTACCATAAGCGCGGTGAATGTGTACTTTGCGGTAGCCGACGTTGCTTCGCCGGATGCACCCGTGAAGGTGGAGATATGTGCGCAGGGTGCCGATGGTATGCCGGGCGATGTGCTTGCTTCCGCGGCCATGCCGGCCTCGCAGCTTGTCGATGCGTCCCAGACGTACAACGATCCTACGGTATTTGTCCTGAACAAAGCCGTGAAGTTGGACGCGCCCTTCTTCGTTGTTATTTCCGGCTTCCCCTGCGACAGTGAGGAATCTTCCGTCAACAATCTTGCAGTGTATGCTCTGCGCCGCGGAGAGGGAGCCCGCAACACGGCTTTCCATCTGCTCCGCGAGACCGATGACAGCTACCAGTACACCGGCGAAAAGAAGTGGTACGCTCAGACCGACGAACCTACTTCGCTGGCTATTGCACCCGTTGTGGAGTTCGCCGCTCCCGCTTCCGGCATCCAGAATATAGGAGCCGATGAGGCGGCAACTGACGCTGAAGCCACATATTATACCATCCAGGGCATCCGCGTGGCTGCCGAGAATCTGGCTCCCGGCATATACATCCGGGTGGTAGCCGGACGTGCCGAAAAGATAGCCGTTCGCTGATCCTGTATATCGTTCTGCCACACAGCCCCGTGCGCCTCTCTCATGGACAGTGCACGGGGCTGTTCTTGCAATCGGTTCGAAAACATGTTGTAAAACATGTTTTATGCTAATGTGCATAAACACAGCGCTTTACCGCAGAATGCCGAGAACGTTAACTTGCATTTCACATTATTTAAACACGGATTTCTTCGTTTTCTGCTCAAAAATGGCTAATTTTGAAAGCAAATCAAAAAAGAAGGGCACGTTCCCCGGTTCAAATATGGAGCAGACATTAGTAATCCTGAAACCTTCCACCATCCGCCGTTTCCTTGTAGGCGATGTCCTCACCCGATTCCAGCACAAAGGTCTTATCATCAGCGGCATTAAAATGATGCAGCTTGATGAGACGATTCTGCGCGAGCATTATGCTCATCTCGTAGACCGTCCTTTCTTCCCCGACCTGGTGGAGTCTATGACGGCTACCCCCGTGATAGTAGTATGCCTTAAGGGAAAGGATGCCGTGGCCGTTGTGCGCGCCATGACGGGTTCCACCAATTCCCGCAATGCCGCGCCCGGAACTATCCGCGGCGACTTCGGTATGAGCGGTCAGGAAAATATTGTTCATGCATCTGACAGCCCCGAGAATGCAGCCGTAGAAATCAAACGCTTCTTCCATCCCGATGAGATTTTCGATTATCTGCCCTGCGCCCTTCGTCTTCTTTACGCTCCGGACGAGCTCTAACGCAGAATAACCTTTAAAAAGCAGATGAAACTCTCTCAAAGCATACAGAACATATCGGCCGGCCTGATTCTCGCTGTTTTCGGATGTGCGGCAGCTGCGGCACAGAATTATCAGCTTCCGGGTCAGCACCGGCAACAGCACGGCGATCTCCTCGCCAACCAGGGCAGCACCGGCGCCCAGGTGGAAAACACCTCTAAATATCTTGAAGCACTCTTCGCCGAAGAGGAAGAACCTGAATTTGACATCTATACCGAAGGTTGGGACAGCCAGCACGTCAATTGCTACGCCGGTGTGTCCGTGCCTGAGACCGCCGATATCGACGTATCCAAGTTCGCCATGCCCGTGCCCGGATACATCACGTCGCCTTACGGCTATCGCCGCCGCTTCCGCCGCATGCATAAGGGCGTGGACCTGAAAGTGAATATAGGCGACACGGTTTATGCAGCCTTCGACGGCCGCGTGCGTATCACCAATTTTGAGCGTCGAGGTTATGGCTACTACGTGGTATTGCGCCATACCAATGACCTTGAAACAGTGTATGGCCACCTTTCGAAGTTCCTCGTGGAGCCCGATCAATACGTAAAAGCCGGACAGCCGATAGCACTTGGCGGCAATACCGGTCGCTCCACCGGCCCGCATCTCCATTTCGAGACACGCTATATGGGCTATGCTATCAATCCGTGCGCGATTTTCGATTTTGCCAATCAGACAACCCATACGGACACTTATACGTTTGACAAGCGTACCTATCAGAATGCCCGAAACTTCTCTCCCAAAGCCAATGAGGAGTATGCTCAGGCATATCGCGCCAAGTACCCCAACAAGCCTGTGCCGGCATCCGCATCGTCCGGCCGCAGCAGCGGTTCGAAAAGCTATACCGTGCGTAAGGGCGATACGCTGGGGCGTATAGCTGCCAAAAACGGAACCAAAGTGGCCACTATCTGCCGTCTTAACGGCATCACCACCAAGAGCGTGCTGCGTCCCGGCCAGAAACTGCGCCTGAGATAAGCACCCTGTGGACACAAAAGCATTATGGGCGCGGCCGCGATAGCGGTTGCGCCCTTTGTGGAAAAATAGACGTCGGAGTTCCGGCGGCATGCAGGTGCCGTGGCGTACGGTAGGCAATATGGTTTCTCTGTTCATATAAGAGCGGGATGTGCCATAGAATTCATGTCTATACGTGATATTTCCGGAGCCCGAGAACTTAGAGAATTTATTGATTGTTGAAAGATTATACTATTTGATTTATGGAGAGTACCGGTAAAAAAGAACGAATTGTGATCATAGGCGCCGGATTCGGAGGCCTTACGCTGGCAAAGCATGTGGATAAATCCAGATACGAGGTGGTGATTGTGGATCGCCGCAATTATCATAGTTTTCCGCCTCTGTTCTATCAGGTGGCGTCCAGCGGCCTTGAACCGGCCAATATAGCGTTTCCTATCCGCCGCGAGTTGCGTGCCCGGCGCATGCGCGATGCGCGCTACCACTACGGCAAGGTGACTGAAATAGATATGAAGGCCCGCGAGGTGGCTACTCAATACGAACGCATTCCATTCGACAAACTGGTGATAGCAGCCGGAACTACAAACAACTTCTTCGGTATTGAGGGCCTGGACGAGCATGTGTACACGATGAAGACCGTGCCGGAAGCCGTGCGTGCGCGCAATGCTATCCTGGGGCGGCTGGAGCGCGGAAGCCTTGAGCGCGATCCTGAGAAACGCCGTGCGCTGCTCACCTTTGTGGTGGTGGGCGGTGGCCCGGCCGGAGTTGAGGTGGCAGGGGCGCTCGGCGAGATGAAGCGCTACATTGTGCCCCGTGAATATCCTGGAATAGACCGCGATGAAGTGCGTGTGATTCTTGTGGAAGGCACCGACAAGCTGCTCGGCACCATGACGGCTGCGTCCGGCCGCGATGCCGAGACCGCCCTTGGCGAGCTCATGGTGGACATTTATCTGAAGCGCACTGTTAAATCAGTGGCCGATGGAGTCGTGACGTTTGCCGGCGGTACCACTCTTGAGGCCGAAACAGTGGTGTGGACGGCGGGTGTCACCGGAGTGCCTTTCCATCTGACGGGTACCGAGGTACAGGCCGGCCGCGGCGGCCGCTTTGTTGTGGATGAATATAACCGTGTGGAAGGGTTGGAAGGCGTGTATGCCATAGGCGACATAGCCATGCATGCCGATGAACGCTATCCGCGAGGATGCCCGCAGGTGGCACAGCCGGCTATCCAGCAGGCGCGCACGCTCGCATGCAATCTCAACAGCGGGAATTTCACGCGTCCGTTCAGCTACAACGACAAAGGATCCATGGCCACCATTGGCCGAAACCGTGCCGTGGTGGATATGGGCAAGACCCATTTCAGCGGTTTTCCGGCATGGCTTTTATGGATGGCCGTGCATCTGATGAGCCTGATGGGAATGCGCAACCGTGTGATGGTATTCTTCAACTGGTGCCTCAATTATTTCAACTTCGGCTCGCCGCTGCGTGTGCTTATGCGCCCGTCGCGTCTGCCACTGCCCTCGTTCCGCGACGAGTAGCGCCACACTCTATTCGTGATAGAAGATGCGGCGCACCCGCGGGCTGATAGTGGACAGCACTTCGTAGGGTATGGTGCCGAGTGTGTCGGACAATCGCTCTATGGGCAGTTCGGGGCCGAATATTTCCACAGTGTCGCCGATGTGTGCTTCCGCCACATCGGTGACATCTATCATGCACATATCCATGCAAATGCTTCCCACCGTGGGGCAGTCCTTGCCTCCGGTGCGGAATGATGCCGCACCGCAGCCGAGATGGCGATCAATGCCATCGGCATAGCCTATGGGCAGAGTGGCGATGAGCGAATCCCGGTTAAGCACCCCGCGGCGTCCGTAGCCCACCGTGGTGCCGGCGGGGTATCGCCGCAGGGCTATTATAGTGGTGGTGAGCGTGGCCACCGGAGTGAGGTCTATGTGTGTTGCTTCCCCGGGCAGCGGCGATATGCCGTAGAGGCCTATGCCAAGACGCCCCATATCGTAGGCATCGGCAGTATGGCCGAATCGCATCATTCCGGCCGTGTTGAGTATATGGCGGCGCAGAGGCTTGTCGAGCAGGGCGGCCAGTTTGTCGCTCATGCTCTTGAATGTTTCAAGCTGCAGTTTTGTATAATCGTCTTTGTCGAGGCAGTCGGCTGTGGCCAGATGGCTGAATACGGATGCCACATGCAGGCGGGGATGCGCTTTCAGGGCCTCTGCCAGTGCCGGGATTTCATCGTCGCTGAATCCCATGCGGTGCATGCCTGTATCGAGTTTGATGTGTACGGCCACATCGTCGCAATCGGCTATTGCGGCTTCCTCGGCTATATGTGCGAGTTCGGCAAGGGAGAAGACGGATGGCTCGAGGCGATAGTTGAACAGGGCGCGGAAGTTGGTGGTGATGGGGTTCATGACCATCACCGGCATTGTGATTCCGGCGTCGCGCAATGTCACACCCTCATCGACCACCGCTACGGCCAGATAGGCGGCGCCGTGGCTCTGCAGCGTTTTGGAAGCCTCGATGGCTCCGATGCCGTAGGCTGATGCCTTGACCATGGCCACGATGCCGGCGTTGGCCGGCATCAGCGAGCGGAACTCGTTGAAGTTGCGGACCATAGCGTCGAGGTTTATTTCCATCACGGTGTCGTGGGCGGCATTGGCAAGCATGTTTTTTATCGGGCGCATGCGCTCGGCGTTGCCGTGCAGCAGGATGAGCTCGTGGTCGAAGTCGATGCTCGTGAAGTTTTTCACGAACTCTTCAGGAGAATCGGCGAATTCCGATGCTGTGAGAGGATCAAACACATCGCGGTGGGCGGATATCTCGCGGCCGACACCTATCAGGCGGCTTATGCCCCTATGGCGCAGCGTTGCGGCCAGAGCGGCATACTGCGCTTTGATATCGGCCGGGGTGGCATCCGGCGCGTGCATTAGATCGCCCATGACTATGGTGGATGTGCGTCCGGCTGTGGCCCGGCGTTCCATGAAATCGAGTGCGGCATCGATTGAGGGGAGATCGGGGGTGAAATTGTCGGAAAGTACGAGGCATCCTCCGGTGCCTTCGTTCACATCGATGCGAGTGGATATATCCGCCACCTGCCTCATGGCGTCGAGCGTGCGGCTGTCTATTTCATGACCGAGCTCCTTGAGCACGGCGCATGCGATATCCATCTTGCCGCAAGCCTCGATGATGCGGGCGTCGGGGTATAGTTCTTTCAGAATGCGCGGTGCATCGGGGTCGGAGTTGTCGCAGACTATGGTACGGCATCCCTCGAACAGCAGGCATTTTTCACGTATCTTGCCGGTGCGGGATGGAAACCCGGCGTCGTGTTCGCCGGTGATGGCCGTGAGCACGCCTATGTCGGGGCGTGTCATTTCTGCGAGGGTGTGCATCTGTGCGGGCCTGTCGATTCCGGCCTCGATGATGGCCGTGTCGCTTTTAGGATCGATGGAGTAGAGGCTGAGCGGCACGCCTATCTGCGAGTTCCATGAGCGAGGCGAGCGCCATGCCGAAGGCAGCATCGCTGCGTACAACAACTCTTTTACCTGTGTTTTGCCGCGGCTGCCGGCTATGCCTACAAGAGTGCCGGAATATGCCTTGCGGGCAGCGGAACCGAGGGCGCGGAGCGCCTGCATCGTGTCCGGAACAACAAGGAATGTGGCATCGGGCACGGAGCGCATCACAGCCGGTACTTCGGACACGATGAAGGCTCTGACGCCATGCCGGTATACGTCCTTTATGTAGCGGTGTCCGTCGCCGGAGGGCGTGCGCAGGGCAATGAACAGAGGGCTGCGGGAAGGGTCGACGGCCGAGCGGCTGTCGGTGAGCAGAGTGTCGACGGTGGGGGCGGAGGGAGCTCCCTCCATACGTGCGCCGGTGATTCCGGCTATGTCTTCAAGCGAGAATTTCATAGGGTATTGTTGCCTGGGCGATGTGCGGCTCTCAGGAAGGCTGCGTATCGCCCGCGTATTGTTTCTTTGGTTGCTGCACTGAAATAAGTGTCGGCAAATTTTTCGTAGATATAGTCGATGGCCGTGTCGGAGGGGTGTTTGAGGTCGGCGGCGTAGAAGCGGTAGTCGCGGAGGTCGTCGCACAGAATCTCGTAGGCCGGGAAATATTCGGTTTCGAGAGCCTCGGTGGCCAGCAGTAAGGTGGCTTTGCTGATGTTGTTGCCGTGGAGCCCATCGGCCACATGGCGCACGGGGCTCACAGTGAGGATGACACGCTTCCCGGCCTCACGCAACCGCTGCAGCAGCGGGCGCCACATGCGGCACACATCGTCGATGGATAGTATGGAACGGTGGAAAGTGGAGGCTGGCAATTTGTGGCAGTTGCCTGCTATTGCTCCTGAGCCGTTGATGTGGTAGGCGTAGGCGGTGCCGAATGTGATGAAGATGATGCGCGCGCGTTCCAGAGCTTCACAGAGGGTGGTGAAGTCGCGGTTGACGGCCTCGGCGAGCACACCGGCCGACGGGCTTTGGTAGCGTGCAGCCCAGTCCATGGCATGGTATATGCCGTCGTGCTCCATAAAATCGGCGGCCACATAGGAACGCCGTTCCATGGCGCGGCCGAGTGCAGCGGCTATGGATGCGGGGTTGAAAAGTGGTCCCAGAGGATTGTGCGTGACGTCGAAACCATACTCCCGGAGCCGTGCGCCCATGTTGTCGGCGAAGCATGAGCCGAGGAACAGTATGCTGTCGTCGGGGCCTATGCTGTCGGCGCGAAAAGTTTCTATTTCGGTGCGGAATCTCATTGTTCAATACATCTGATAGTCGATGGAGAGTACCTGAAATTCGGTGCGGCGGTTTATCTGGTCGGCAATTTCCTGCTGGTCGTCGGGGAGTGCGAGGATATAATCCTCGGTGAGCACGTCGCCTTCCTTGAACTGCGGATATTCGCGTGCGAGTTTCTTTGTGATGGTCTTGGGGCGCGACTCGCCGTAGCCTTGCGACTGCAACCGGTCGGGCGATATGCCCACACTGATAAGATAGTCGATGACAGCTTTTGCGCGGCGTCCGCTGAGGTTGATGTTGTACTGGTCGGTGCCATGGCGGTCGGTGTGCGAGGCCATCTCTATCGTGACGTTGGGATTGTCGCGCAGCACCTGTGCCATTTCATCGAGGGCGGTCTTGCTCTCTGGGCGGAGAGTAGCCCGGTCGAAATCGTAGAAAATATTGTCTATGACCACCGGTTTTGTTATCGACGCGAGGATAAAGTCGACATCGTAGACGGCATCCTCTTCGGCTTCATCGCTTGTGAACTCCTGCTTGGCGTTGAGATATCCTTTGGCGCCGGCGAGCATCACGTAGCTTACGCCACGTTGCAGCGGAAAAGAGAAAGAACCGTCGGGGCGTGCCATCTGTTTCTGGTTGCTGCCGTCGTTGCCCACGATTCGTATAACGGCGTTGGGCACCGGCTCTTCATCGCGGTCGAGCACCCATCCCTGGATTGTGATTTTGAGATCGGGGAGCTCGAAAGAGTATATGTGGTCGTATCCGCGTCCATCGCCGCGGTTGCTGCTGAAAAATCCGTTTTCGCCTTGTGTGAATGTGATGCCGAAATCGTCGCCGGCAGAGTTTACCGGTTTGCCCATGTTCACTACTTGCCATCCACCCGAGGGCATCAGCTGTGCGCGGAATATGTCGAGCCCGCCATAGCCGGGATGGCCGTCGCTTGCGAAGTAAAGGAGGGAGTCGCTGCGCACATACGGGAATGATTCGTTGCCCGGAGTGTTGATCCATTCGCCAAGGTTTTCCAGCGACCCGCTGCGTTCCGTCAGGCTTACACGCCAGATGTCGAGGCCGCCGCTGCCTCCGGGCATGTCGCTGGTAAAGTACAGCCATTGTCCGTCGGGCGAAACGGCGGGATGCCCGTAGCTGCTGAGTGTGTCGGCCGTGATTTCAAATTTCACAGGCGCGCTCCATTTTGCTTCCGAGCGTTGCGATGTGTAGATCTCCACTCCTGTAGGGGCGTTGGGTTCGCGGCGTGCTTTGGTGAGATACATTGTCTGGCCGTCCGGAGAGAAACTCACTATGCCTTCGTCGAGTTCGGTGTTGAGTTCGCCTTCTGCCGGTTGCGGTCTCTGCCACTCGCCTTTCTCGTTTTTTATGGCCACCCAGATGTCGCCGTTTTTCATTCCGGTGATCTCGCTTTTCTTTGTACCGGTGGATTTCTCGCTGGTGGATGTGATGAACAGCTGCTCCTGGGGTTCGGAGTGGAACATAGGAGCGTAGTCCGATCGCCGGGTGTTGAATAGCTTGGGCTGGCGCACTATATAGCGTGTGGGCGGATTTTTTTCGGCCGCCATGCGGGCTCCCGCAAGGCGCGTGCGCGCGTTGTTGTCGTCGGGATGGTAGGTGAGATACTCCTCGTAGTTTTTTATCGCGGCGGCATACTTGCCGTCGGCGTGCTGCATGCGCGCTATCCGTAGGCGCAGGGTGGAGTCGGCGTAGCCGTATCGTGCGGCGTTCTGATAGGCAGCGGCGGCACGGGCGTATTGGTTGAGCTTCTCGCTGCATTGCCCGAGGCGGAATGCCACTTCGCCACGCTGCGCGCGCTCCTCGCGTTTGGTGAGCTTGTTGTAGATCTTTCGGTATGTCTTGGACGCGTCGAAATATTCGCCGCGGGCCATCTGCTCGTTGGCCGTACTCATCTTGGCTCCGCCGCAGCTGCACAGAGCGGCGAGCGATACGGAGGCTATACAAAGCAGTAGTATCTTTTTCATATTTATTATAACGGCAGGTGGCAAAAAATATTTTTTGAAAAAGTTAAAACTATTCTTGATTTCTTAAAACGGAAAGCGGTACAGACCGATATTTCAGTGCATGAATCACCTCATATTTTTCGAGGGTGCAGACACACAAAATGACAAAAGAGACAAAAGAATTAATAATCAATAAATTATGCTCTTTTGCGCCCTCGCCATACGATATTGCATATCTCTTGCACCGTAATTTAGGCTTCAACCGGAAAAGCGCCGACTCTTCGCGAGTCGGCGCTTCCTGTCTATGCATGAATTTACTGCTTTACTCTTTTTATTGTCGAGAGGGTTTTTGAAGTCAATATTTATGACGCTTTCGGCGCCAAATGGTTTAATTTCACAATTCATTTTTGCATAAATTTAGAAATATCCTGCAAAATGTTAAAGAAGTATAATTATAGTACTATGTATTGCAAAGTATTATATGCTTTCGTAATTTTGCAGTGTCAAAACAAAAAAAACTATACAATCTACACATCTATTATCGCATTATCCAATGAATATTGAGAATCTGAAATCACAGATGCGCAAGGGGATGCTGGAGTATTGTGTGCTTCTATTGCTGAAGGGTGGGGATGCCTACGCTTCTGAGATAATCGGGCGCATGAAGGACGCGCACCTGATAGTGATGGAAGGCACGCTCTATCCGCTTCTGACACGTCTGAAGAACGATGGGCTCCTGGCCTATCGGTGGGAGGAATCCCCATCGGGACCTCCACGCAAGTATTATTCGCTGACGCCAGCCGGAATGCTGTTTCTCGAGCAGCTCGACGGCGCATGGCATGAAATAAGCCGTTCGGTGGAGCATTTACAAAACGCAAACGACAAGTTATAAACCATTCGTAATTTTATGAAAAAGACATTTCCCGCAAATATAAGCGGAAAGATATACTATATTGATGAGGATGCGTACATGCTTCTCCAGAACTATTTCACGCAGCTGCGCAATTCTTTTCCCGGCGATGAGGGCCGTGAGATAGTGGACGACATCGAAGGGCGTGTGGCCGAGATATTCGAGGATAAAATGGTGGGCGGCAGTTCGGTGGTGACGCTTGCCGATGTTAATGAGGTGATAGAGCGCATGGGGCGCCCCGAGGAACTGAGCGATGAGGAAGGTGCGCCTTCGGGTGCCGGAGATGACGAGACGGTGGAGGAGAAACCGTTCATATCCATAAATCTGCCGACAAAAAAACGCCTGTACCGCGACACTCGCAACAAGGTGTTTGGCGGCGTGGTGAGCGGCGTGGCGCGCTATCTCAACTGGGATTGCAACATAATGCGACTGCTGTTGGTGGTAATAGCTCTGTGCACCTATGTGCTGCCTTTGTGCGTGGCATATCTTGTGCTGTGGATGATCATCCCTCCGGCCGGAACATCGCGCCAGATACTGGAGATGCAGGGCCGTCCGGTGACAGTGGACAGTGTAGGGCGCACAGTGCTCGACACCGCCACCCCTCCTCCCTACAACGCTGCTTCCGAGGCCGGGGCTCCGGCATCGGGCGGAGGTTTCTGGTCGTTTGTGTCGATGATGTTCCGCGTGCTCGGCAAGTGTGCCATGATTCTGCTTCTTGTGGTGTCGGCAGTGGCCGGTGTGACGGCGGTGGTTTTCTTCCTTCTCGGCGTTTCCGCGCTGGTGATGGGCAGTTGCTACGGCGCCTATGAGGTGGCCTCCAATATGGGCTTCGATCTGATACACCCGCTTCTGGAATACGAGCTTTGGAGTATGATTCTTGGGGCTCTCGTGGGTCTTATACCCTGTGTGGCTCTGGTTTGGGCGGCATGTTCGTCGCTATTCAATGTGCGCGGTGCGTCGACCGGGCTGATTATTGCCGCGGTGGTGACGGAAGTACTTCTGATTGCGGCGTTGGTGGTGATGATGAATCTTATGTTCGGCACGCAGTATATGTGTCTGGTGTCGGGCGCGGCCGCTCTTCAAGGCTTTATGGCATGATGCCCTGCTGATAATCTACAATCTTGAGTTTCCATGGGCCTGCGCAGTGATGCGCGGGCTTTTTTCATTTGCTATTGTGGCCGCGAATCGCTAATTTTGCAGAAATATAGTAGCGAAATAATTATGAACGATTTCTGGAGCTTGCTCAGGCGCTTCGTGCCCCCATATAAGAAATATCTTATACTCAATATAATATTCAATGTGCTGGCCGCGGTGCTGACACTGTTTTCGTTTGCACTCATAGTGCCGATACTCGAGATGCTGTTTGGTATCAGCGAGGGGTATTACGAATATATGGCCATAGGCGATGCGAGCCTTAAGGAAGTGGTGGTGAACGATTTCTACTACTACACACAGCAGTCGATAGTGCACCTCGGCCAGAGCCGCACGCTGGCGCTCCTGGCTGCCGCGCTTGTGTTCATGACAGGACTGAAGACCGGGGCCACGTATCTGAGCGCGTATTTCATCATACCGCTTCGTTCCGGCATAGTGCGTGATATACGCAACTATCTTTACGACAAGATCACCAAGCTTCCCATCTCATTCTTCACCACGGAGCGTAAAGGCGATATCATGGCCCGTATGAGTGGCGATGTGGCCGAGATAGAAAATTCGGTGATGGCCTCGCTCGACATGATGTTCAAGAATCCGGTGATGATAGTGGTGTGCATAGCCGCTATGCTCGTGATATCATGGCAGCTGACACTGTTTGTGTTCCTGTTGCTGCCGGTGGCCGGAGCCATTATGGGAAATGTGGGCAAGAAGCTGAAGCGCAAGTCGCTTGAGGGCCAGACGCAATGGGGCGTGCTGATGTCCAATATAGAGGAAACACTCGGCGGCCTGCGCATAGTCAAGGCATTCAATGCCGAGGAAAAGGTGCGATTCCGCTTCCAGAGGGAGAACCAGCAGTTCTACAGATTGAGCAACAAAGTGGCCCGCCGGCAGTCGCTGGCTCATCCGATGAGCGAGTTTCTGGGCACAGCGGCCATTGCCATCGTACTGTGGTTCGGCGGCTCGTTGATATTGTCGGGTTATTCGAGCATGAATGCAGCCGCATTCATATATTATATGGTGATTTTCTATTCCATCATCAATCCGGCCAAGGATCTTTCGAAAGCGGCGTATGCTATACAGAAAGGCCTGGCATCGATGCAGCGTGTGGATGTGATCCTTAATGCCGAAAACCCCATAAAGGATCCGGAGCATCCTGTGGCAGTGCCGGCCCGTGTGGCGTCGATAGATTACAACGGCGTGGATTTCAGCTATGGCACGCGCCGTGTGGTGAAAGGCGTGGACCTGCACATACCTGCCGGAGCTACCGTGGCGCTGGTGGGACAAAGCGGCTCGGGAAAGAGCACGCTCGCCGACCTGCTTCCGAGATTCTACGATGTGGAGCATGGAAGCATCACCATAAACGGCACCGATGTGCGCGATATGAAAGTGCACGACCTGCGCTCGCTTATGGGGAATGTGAATCAGGAGGCCATATTGTTCAACGACACATTCTACAATAATATCACCTTCGGTGTCGACAATGCCACCCAGGAACAGGTGGAAGCTGCCGCGCGGATAGCCAATGCCCATGAATTCATAATGGAGTCGGAGGATGGTTATGACACCGTGATAGGCGACCGCGGCTGCCGCCTGTCCGGCGGACAGCGTCAGCGCATAAGCATAGCGAGAGCTATATTGAAGAATCCTCCTGTGCTTATTCTCGATGAGGCTACATCGGCTCTGGACACAGAAAGCGAGGTGCTGGTGCAGCAGGCGTTGGAGCGTCTGATGGAAAATCGCACCACCATCGTGATAGCCCATCGACTGAGCACTATACGGAATGCTTCGCTGATATGTGTGATGCATGAAGGCGAGATTGTGGAGCGCGGCACGCACGACGAGCTGATAGCATTGGGCGGCTACTACCGTCGCCTGGTGGAGATGCAGAGCGTGGCCTCGGAGCATGATGCCTGACGGGGGACATTTGATTTAAAGTATATGAGAGTATTTAAATAGTACTATCCGCCGGTGTATTCATTTGCCGTAGAGCAGATAGCCGGGATGTTGGCTCGCATTGGCGTAAAATTGAAAGTATAGGGTATGGCCTCCGAACTTGCCGCCGCGGCTGCTTGTCGCCCGCGCTACGAAATACTGGATGGCTTGCGCGGAGTGGCAGCGATGCTCGTGGTGTGGTACCACTTCTTTGAGGCTTTCGCGACATCGCCGGTGGATCAACTGATGAATCATGGCTATCTGGCTGTGGATTTCTTCTTTGTATTGTCCGGTTTTGTGATAGGCTACGCGTATGACGGCCGCAGGATAGGTGCGGGGCAGTTCATGCTGCGGCGTGTGGTGCGGCTTCAGCCTATGGTGGTGCTCAGTGTGGTGCTTGGAGCCGTGGCGTATCTGGTGCAGGGAAGCGTGCGCTGGGATGGCACTCCGGTGCCGTTTGTCCATGTGGCAGTGGCGCTTGTGCTGGGCTTGTTTATGATTCCGGTGCTTCCGTGTGCGGCTGCAGATGTGCGAGGCAATGGCGAGATGTTTCCGTTGAATGGTCCCGCTTGGTCGCTATTTTTTGAATATATAGGGAGTGTGGCCTATGCAGTCGTGCTCCGCCGGTTGTCGGCACGCGCGCTTGTGTGGGTGGTGGCTATCTCGGCTGTCGGTCTGGCGTGCTGTGTGGCGGGAAATATGTCGGGAGCATATCATCAGGGCCTCGGCTGGACACTGGCCGGAGGCGGATTCTGGGGTGGCCTGTGCCGCCTTTCGTTCTCGTTTTCGATGGGGCTGCTGCTTACGCGCAACTTCAGGCCGAGGCATGTGGGCGGTGCTTTCTGGATATGTGCGGCCGTTATAGCTGTAGTGATGGGCTGCCCTTATGTGGGCGGCGCTGAGCCGTCGGTATGGAACGGAGTGTACGATCTCGTGTGCACCTTTTTTGTGTTTCCGGCAGTGGTGTGGGTCGGCGCTTGCGGTGCCACCACAGATGCCTTTTCCACCCGTGTATGCGAGTTTTCCGGCCGGATGTCGTATCCCCTTTATATAGTGCATTATCCGGTGATGTATCTGTTTTATGCGTGGGTATGGGCCGGCAACGTGTCTCTGGATCATGCGTTGCCCGTATGTGTCGCGCTCTTTGTGCTTGTGATTGTCATGGCCCGGTGTGCGCTCAAGTGGTACGACATGCCTGTGCGTCTCTATCTGAATAAATTACTGAACAAATGAAGGACGATATTGAGATAAAAAATCTTGCAGGAATGGATGCCGATACGGCAGTTGAGGCGTTTGAGGCGGCATTTGCCGATTATTCGGTGGCTTTCGACCGCCGTCAGATTCTTGCGATGCTTGAACGCCGGGGATTCAATGCCCAACTGTCGTTCGGAGCTTTTTCCGGAGGCCGCCTTGTCGCATTCACGTATAATGGAGTGGGAATGTACCGCGGGGTGCTCACTAGCTACGACTGTGCTACGGGCACACTTCCCGGCTTCCGCGGGCAAGGCCTGGCCGGCGCGGTGTTCAGGCATGGCTTGCCGTTTCTGCGGGCGGCCGGCATCAGAAAGTGCGTGCTTGAGGTGCTGAAGGAGAATGCTCCGGCCCGTGCCGTATACGAGGGCCTGGGTTTTGCCGTGGACTGCGAATACGACTGTTACAGGCAGGCTAAGGAAGCTGTGTCGGCGCCCCGTGCTGCTTGCGCGGAGGTGGAGATACGTGCGATGGATGCCGGAATGCTGTGCGGGCTGCGTGATTGGTGCGATTTTGAGCCGTCGTGGCAGAACAGCGTGGAGTCTATAGAGCGTGGTGTAGCCGGCCTCACAGTGCTCGGCGCCTATATAGGCGATGTCTGTGTGGGATATTGTGTGGCGGATAGTGCGGATGGCGATCTTACACAGATAGCCGTGGCGCCATCCTATAGGCGCCGCGGGGTGGGGTCGGCACTGCTGGCTAGTGTGCTCCCGAAAATGGCATCGCATTCAGTGAAGATGCTGAATGTGGAGCATGGATGCAAGCCGCTCCGGGCATTCCTTGATGCTGCAGGAATGGTTCAGTGTGCCGGTCAGTATGGAATGTCACGCGATATCGCCGGTTAAACATAAAAAAGTATTGTGCGGCCATCGGGCTGTATCCCGCCTGGCATGAATGTGTCGGTCTCGAGCTCGGCGAGAGAGTGAGGGGTGGCGATGTCGCGCTCCATTATGTCGCGCAGCAGCATGCCGCGCAGGGTCTTCAATCTGTTGGACGATGGCGTGCGCAGCGCTCCACCATCGACCACTTCTTTGAATTCCACACGCCATATTCGTGAGATAGTGCCGATTGTTTTCATGTCAATGGCTTTGGCAGCTTCGGCCGGCATTAAGTCAAGTATGTCGGAGTGGGCTCCTTCGGCCACCGCATGGCTCAGTAGCTCCGTTACTTCCGGGCGCAGATAGCGCGCGAGTGTGGCTCCGCCGGGCGCGGCCGCGGTGGAGAAGTCGAGACGGTAGGGCTTGATTATATCATCAGTGCGTAGCAAGCCATAGAGCGACGAGACTATGCGCAGGTCGCGTTTCGCACGTGCGGCCGCCGCGGGTGTCAGGGACGCGTGGTCGAAAGCCCGGAACACCACTCCCGTGTAGGCGTCGATAGCCTCAGCTCCGGTGGTCTTGTTGGGGAAGTCGTAAATCATGGCATGCAGGCGCACAGCCATCGGCAAGCTGATTTTCACCATCTTTGCCAGGTTGACCGGATGAAGTTCGGCGAGCGTGCGCATAAGTTCGGCCGCTTGTCGGTCAAGGGCCGGAAGTCTTTCCGGAACACTTTCCGGCGGCACCGCCGCATTGCACGGCGCCATGGTTTTTGATTCGGCAATGAGTATGAGCATGTGCAAAGGTAAGCAAAAAATGAAGATTCAAGGACGAAAGTTTTGCAAAGCCGAAAAAAAATCGTACCTTTGCCCCCGCAAAACAATACAAAACCAACCAAAACAAAACTCTTTATTAACTTTTTATGGCAACAAAGATTAGATTGCAACGCCATGGTCGCAAGAACTATGCGTTCTATCCTATTGTTATCGCCGATAGCAGGGCACCACGAGATGGTAGATTCATTGAAAGGATAGGTTCCTATAATCCGAACACTAATCCTGCTACAATTACTCTCAACTTCGAACGGGCTTTGTATTGGGTTAACGTCGGTGCACAACCCACCGACACTGTGCGCACTATCCTCTCCAACGAGGGCGTTCTGCTGATGAAGCATCTGCAGGGCGGTGTCAAGAAGGGCGCTTTCGATGAAGCAGAAGCTCAGCGCCGCTTCGACGACTGGAAGGCCAAGAAGGTGGCTAAAGTGGCCGCTTACAAGACTTCCATGGCCGACAACAGCCAGAAGGCTGCTGCCGCTCGTCTCGAGGAAGAGCAGGCTAAGAACAAGGCCAAGGCCGAGCTCGTAGCCAAAAAGAAAGCCGAACTTGCCGCAGCCAAGGCTGAAGCAGAAGCCGCTGCCAACGCAGCCGAAGAAGCTCCCGCCGCTGAGGAAGCTGCCGCAGAATAATCCGTCGCCGCAGCCGCTCCGGCGGCATGGTATCGGCGGATGTCCGGGCACGCGCCACGGATGTTCCCCTTAGAGCACAGGAGGGTGTGTTAGCCAACGGAGCTGACGCACCCTCTATTGCTTTTAAATCAATCATTATCTCCACGCTCAACACATTCTCATGAAGAGATTTAAAGAATATAGCGGCATAAACTTTGCCGACGTAAACCGCGAGATGCTTGCCGACTGGAATGCCGGCGACCTTTTCGGACGCACTCTGGCCGCGCGCGAGGGTGCACCTTCGTTTGTGTTTTTTGAGGGGCCGCCATCGGCCAATGGCAAGCCGGGCATCCACCATGTGATGGCTCGCACCATCAAGGATATGGTGTGCCGCTACAAGACCATGCGCGGTTTCCACGTAAAGCGTAAGGCCGGATGGGACACCCATGGCCTGCCTGTGGAATTGGGCGTGGAGAAGAATCTCGGTATCAAGAAAGAGGATATCGGATCCAAGATCAGCGTGGACGACTACAATGCCGCCTGCCGCGCTGAGGTGATGAAGTACACACGCGAGTGGACCGAGCTCACAAACAAGATGGGCTACTGGGTGGACCTGGACAACCCCTACATCACCTACGACAACCGCTACATTGAGAGCGTTTGGTGGCTCCTGTCGCAGCTTTACAAAAAAGGCTATCTCTACAAGGGCTACACCATACAGCCCTATTCGCCGATGGCCGGCACAGGCCTGAGCTCGCACGAACTCAACCAGCCCGGTTGCTACCGCGACGTTAAGGACACCACGTGCATAGCCCAGTTCCGTGTGACCGATCCTACATCTGCCATGACGGGGTGGGGTACTCCCTTCTTCCTGGCATGGACCACCACTCCGTGGACCCTGCCTTCCAACTGCGCACTGTGTGTTGGCCCCAACATAGATTACAGCGTGGTGCGCACCTATAACCCCTACAGTGGAGAAAAAATCACTGTTGTGGTGGCCACCCCGCTGCTCGCCTCCATTTTCAAGGCCGATGCAGCAGAAATGAACCTCGCCGACTACAAGCCCGGCGATAAGGTTGTGCCCTACGAGGTTGTGGCCGAAATGAAAGGCTCGGATCTTGTGGGTATGCACTACGAGCAGCTGCTGCCCTGGGTGAACCCCGGCGAGGGCGCGTTCCGCGTGATTCCCGGTGATTACGTCACTACAGACGACGGCACGGGTATCGTGCATATAGCAGGCACATTCGGCGCCGACGATAAAAAGGTGTCGCAGCTGAATGGCGTTCCCGCACTGACCCTTGTGGACAAGGACGGCAATCTGCGCCCGATGGTGGATCTGCGCGGACGTTTCTACATGCTCGACGAGCTCGACCCGGCATTTGTGGCCGAGCGGGTGGATGTGGAAGCCTACCGTCCCTGGGAAGGAAAGTTTGTGAAAAACGCCTATAATCCCGATGCCGACAAGGATACTACCACACTTGATGTGGAGATATGCCTCGACCTTAAAGCTACCGGCAAGCTCTTCCGCATGGAAAAGCACACCCACAACTATCCTCACTGCTGGCGCACGGATGCTCCGGTGATATACTATCCTCTGGACAGCTGGTTTGTGCGTACTACCGCCGCTCGCGAGCGCATGATGGAGCTGAACGACACCATAAAATGGAAACCTGCATCCACAGGCACCGGGCGTTTCGGCAAGTGGCTCGAGAATCTTCAGGACTGGAATCTGTCGCGCAGCCGCTATTGGGGCACTCCGCTTCCGATATGGCGCACAGAGGATGGCCGTGAGGAATTGTGCGTGGATTCGGCCGAAATGCTGTACAATGAGCTCGAAAAGTCGGTTGAAGCCGGTGTGATGCCTTCCAATCCTCTGAAGGATAAAGGATTTGTGCCCGGCGACTACAGCAAGGAAAACTATGAGCGGGTGGACCTGCACCGTCCCTATGTAGACGATTTTGTGCTGGTGTCGGCCTCCGGAAAACCCATGCGCCGCGAGCTGGATCTCGTCGACGTGTGGTTCGATTCCGGCTCCATGCCGTACGCGCAGTTGCATTATCCGTTTGAAAATAAAGAGGCCATAGACAGCGGCAGCTACTATCCGGCCGATTTCATCGCCGAGGGTGTGGACCAGACACGCGGATGGTTCTTCACCTTGCATGCCATCGCCACGATGGTCTTCGACTCGGTGGCCTACAAGGCTGTGATCTCCAATGGTCTGGTGCTCGACAAGTTTGGAGAAAAGATGTCGAAGCACAAAGGCAATACCGTTGATCCCTTTATGGAGATCGACCGTTTCGGCAGCGATCCCCTGCGTTGGTACATGATATCCAACTCGGCTCCATGGGACAACCTGAAATATGATTCGGACGGCATCACGGAGGTGAGCCACAAACTCTTCTCCACGCTCTACAATACCTACAGCTTCTTCGCCCTCTATGCCAATGTCGACGGTTTCACGGGCGACGAGCCTGAAGTGCCTGTGCAGGAGCGCCCCGAAATTGACCGTTGGATACTCTCGCTGCTCAACACGCTTGTGGATGAGTGCACCCAGGCCCTGGACGATTATGAGCCTACACGCGCCGCACGTGCGATAGGTGATTTTGTAAACGACAACCTGTCCAACTGGTATGTGCGCCTGAACCGCAAACGTTTCTGGGGTGGCGAGATGACAACCGATAAACTTGCGGCTTACCAGACGCTATATACATGCCTGTGCACCATCGCGCGCCTGATGGCGCCCGTATCGCCCTTCTTCTCCGACCGTCTGTACCGCGACCTGACCGGTGCCGAATCCGTGCATCTGGCACTGTGGCCCGAAGTGGACCGCGCTCTTATAGACAAAGACCTCGAGCGCCATATGGCCACCGCACAGACCGTGACATCCATGGTTCTGGCGCTGCGCCGCAAGGTAAACATCAAGGTGCGTCAGCCGCTGAGCACCCTGCTGATTCCCGAAGCAGCGGGCGTGGACACATCGTTGCCGGCAAGTATCCGAGATCTGGTTCTCGCCGAGGTGAATATCAAGGATATAAAGACCATCGGCGCCGATGAAGGTTTCCTCGTGAAGCGTGTCAAGCCCGATTTCAAGAAACTTGGCCCGAAATTCGGCAAGAGCATGAAAGCAGTGGCAGCCGCTATCGCAGCTCTCGACCAGCCTTCTATCGCACGTCTGGAGCGCGAGGGACACATCGCTCTCGAGGCTGTGGAGGGATGCCCGGACGTGGCTTTGACTGATGTTGAAGTGATTTCCGAAGACATGCCCGGCTGGATTGTAGCCAATGAAGGAAACATTACGGTGGCGCTGGATGTTACTCTTACACCTGAACTTCTCAACGAAGGTCGTGCGCGAGAAATCATCAACCGCATCCAAAACATACGCAAGAACCGCGACTACGATATCACGGACCGTATAAAACTCACATTCGAGCCGTCCGGGGATATTGAAGAGGTGCTTGCCTCTTTTGCCGACTACATCGGCCGTCAGGTCCTTGCCGAGGCTGTGGTGTGCGCATCTGTGGATGTGACATCTCCCGGTGTTGAGGTTCTTGATATCGACGGTAAGGAAGTCAAGGTAGACATCACGTTAAACTAACCCCACACACGTATCGCTATGGCCGATAAAAACCGTTATTCCGACGAAGAACTCCAGGAATTCAAGGAGCTGATTCTTGCGAAACTCGATAAAGCGCAACATGAGTACGATACTCTCCGCGCATCGCTTATGAATAATGCCGGCAATGACGTTGCCGACACATCGCCTACATTCAAGGCTCTTGAAGAGGGTGCCTACACACTGGGCAAGGAAGAGGCTGCACGCCTGGCCGAGCGCCAGCGCCAGTTCATCCAGAAGCTTCAGGCTGCCCTCGTGCGCATAGAGAACAAAACCTACGGCGTGTGCCGTGCCACCGGACAGCTCATCCCCAAGGAGCGTCTGCGCGCTGTTCCGCATGCCACGCTCAGTATTGACGGCAAGCAGGACAAAAACAAGCATTGATGAAGCCGGCAGTGAGTAAAGCTGTGCTGGCGAGTGCCGTCATCCTTCTGGTGGTGGCACTCGACCAATGGCTTAAATTTTATATCAAGACAACGTTTTATCTCGGCGAGGATGTCGAGATTCTGCCGTTCTTTCATCTGCGATTCGTGCAGAACCCGGGCATGGCTTTCGGTATGGAGCTTGGCAGCAAACTGTTCCTGACATTGTTCCGCATAGTGGTCACATGCGTGGGCTTCTGGTACATCGTTCGCAAATGCAAGGCTCCGGAAGTGCCGCGCGGCTATGTGGCCTGCGTGGCTCTGGTGGTGGCCGGTGCGCTGGGCAATATCGTGGACTGCATGTTGTATGGCGAGATATTTACCAATCCGTATCCTCCGCAGGTGGCTACCCTTGTACCTTTCGGCGAGGGATACGGCACGCTGTTCTACGGCCTTGTGGTGGATATGCTCTACTTTCCGCTGTTTTCGTTCACGTGGCCCGACTGGCTGCCGTGGCTCGGCGGAAAAGATTTCTCGTTTTTCGACCCTGTGTTCAATATTGCCGATGCCGCCATTACGGTGGGTATGATCGCTATCCTGCTGTTTTATTCCAAATATCTGCTTGCTTCGGACAAAGAAGAGGCTATTGAGGCTGAGAAATGAGAACAATCGTCTGTACCGGTATCGTACTCGTGGTATTATCCGCGGTGTCGGCGTGCAAGCGTGTGCCTGAGCATGTGATACCGCCGGACGATATGGCCGAACTGCTTGCTGACAGGCATATAGCTGAGGCTGTCGTGGACTATAATGCCCAGCAGTGGCGCACCGACTCGCAGCGCATGGCGCTCCGCGATGCAGTGTATGCGCGTTACGGAGCCACACAGGCCGATGTGGATACATCGCTGGATTGGTACGGGCATCACCTCGCACGCTATATGGAGGTGTACGACCGCACTATAGAGATACTTGAAGCCAGGGTTGCGAGCAGCGACACGCGTCTGCGCGCCGACCAGTCGCTGACTATCGCCGGCGACAGTGTGGATGTGTGGCCCGACTCGCGCTTCTTTGCTATCGGACGCCTTAGCCCGGGCCGCGCTGTCAGCTTCACGCTTAATGCCGATGAGAACCGCGAGCGCGGCGATTACTATACATGGAGAGCAAAGTTCGCCAACAATCAGCACGAGGCCACTTGGACCGTTGTGGCGGAATATGCCGACAGCACGCTGGAGTATGTGGCCGAGCGGGTGAATGGCGGAGGATGGCATGAAATCACGCTTCAGACCGATTCGTCGCGTACGGCGGTGCGTGTGTATGGCTCGCTGTTGCTGGCCCATCAGGAACGGGGCCCGCAGTGGCTCGACAGTGTTTCGCTCGTGCGAAATCATCTACGTCCCGATACCTATAACCGCCGTTTCCGTCAACGTATAATTCGCAAATGATACTCCCTCGGCGATTGCTGGCGCACCGTGTGGTGCACATGGGGCAGCTCTACGGGCTGTCGATTGTCGACATCACGGGAGATGATGTGGTGGTGGAGGCCTTTTCAGTGGAGACGGCCGGAACGGCGTTTGTGGATGGCACGGTCTATGTGCTTGCCGAAGGCTCTACTCCTGAAAATCCTGTATGGACGCAACGCTCTGCCGATGTCAGGCTGTGGGTGAAGTGATTATATTGAAATATCACCGGAGCTGAGGCGAGTGCTTGAAAAACACTTCTTCGTCTGTGGCATGGTCGTAGATGAAGCCGCATTTTTCTGCCACGCGCGCCGACCGATGGTTGGAGTGATAGCACCCTATCCACAGCGCTTTTTTATCGAGCGTTGCGGTGGCATGGCTCATCAAGGCTTTAACGGCCTCCGTAGCCAGTCCGAGCCCCCAGTATGATTTCCCGATCCAATAGCCTATTTCCGCCTCGTCCGGGGCGATGCGGGCATTAGGCCGCGCTCCTGGTGGCACGAGGCCGCAGCATCCCACGGGCTTACCGGTTTCCTTAAGCACAATGGCATAAGTCTCAGGGGCCGAGAAATATTCCCGTATGACCATGCGGCTCATCTCCACGGATGAGTGGGGAGGCCATCCGGCAGCGTTACCTACTTCAGGGTCGGATGCGTGGAGATACAGTGCTTCTGCATCATCGTCGTGCCACGGGCGCAATGTAAGGCGATCCGTATATAGTGTTGCCATGTGGGTGAGCTAACCTTCGGTATGGAAACTGGTGAACGACGAACGCTCCTGGGCGGGTAGTCCGGAGCTTTTTTTCGCGGCGCTGAAAGCTTTGATCATGAAAGCCATGTTTCGTCCCAGATTACGCATTGTCTGCAATCCTTCCAGATCGAGCTCCACGTCGCCGGCTGTGAATCCGTGCACTTCATTCCAGTAGGTGCTCGATGCTATGGGCATCGCGCTTATGGTGAAATATTTGTTTATCTCGTCGAATGCGGATGTCGAGCCGGCACGTCGGGACGACAATACCGCTGCACCCACCTTCATGGTTTTGTCTATCGTGCCTGAGGTACTGTAGAATAGCCTGTCGAGGAAAGCGAGAAGCTGACCGTTGCATCCGGCGTAGTACACCGGGCTGCCTACGAGCAGGCCGTCGGCAGTGGCGAATTTGGGAGCAGTCTCGTTCACACTGTCGTTGAAAACGCATCGCCCGTGCTGGCGGCAGAAATTGCAGCCTATGCATCCGCGGATGTCTTTGTTGCCTATGTTTATGCGTTCCACTTCGATGCCATTGGAGAGTAGTGCGGATTCCACTTCCCGCAGGCCGCGGTCGGTGCAGCCATTGAGATGCGGGCTGCCGTTTATTACCAGTACTTTCATTGTCTGATGGAGAGTCTCTTATGTGTGATTTCAAATGCAAAAATACAACACGATCTTTATATTCGCAAGTACAGAAAAAATATTCATATGTGGAATAAAATTGCGGTATTACTGTTTTGGGCGGTATTCGACGTGTTAAAAAGCAGCTGATTACTGGCAAAAGAGAAACGCATCAGCGGGCACGCAACCTGTGCGTGCCCGCTGATGGGGAATTCGAGTGCCGCGCCGAAGCTAAGGCACAGCAGCTGTTGTCAGATGAATAGATTGAGGCCGGCGTTGTCGGCGCGGTCCATGTATGTCGCCACACCGCCCACAGTCACGTTGTCGAGTAGTTCTTCGGGGTGTACGCCCATCACATCCATCGACATTCCGCAGGCTATGAATTCCACCCCGTTTGCGATGGCGGCATCGCGCAGCTGCTCCAAGGAATCGATGTTTTTGCGTTTCATGATGTAGCGCATCATCCTGCGGCCCATTCCAAACATATTCATTTTGGAGAGTTTGAGACTGTGTGAGTCGGCAGGCATCATGCTGGAGAACATTTTTCCGAAGAAGTCTTTCGCCACTTTCGGTTTGTGTGTTTTTTTGATGACGTTCAGTCCCCAGAAGGTGAAGAATATCGTCACCTTTCCTCCTGTGGCTGCTGCCCCGTTGGCCAGTACGAAGGTGGCCAATGCTTTGTCGAGGTCATCGCTGAAGAGGATGAATGTTTTGCCGTTCTGCCTGTTGTTTTCCTGTTTCGCTGGGATGGTTTCTTCGGCTCGTGCCACCACTACGCGGTACCGGCCACCGTTGGCTTCGGATGAGTGAAAACGGTTGCCTGTGGATCGGCACCACGCTTCCGCATCTCTGGTGAACCCCGGGTCGGTGGCAGTGATTTCCAGCAGTTGCCCGGGAGAGAGACGGTCTACGCCCTCTTTCAGCTTCATTATCGGACCGGGGCATGAAAGGCCGCAGGCGTCGATGCTGATGTGGCACGAGGTCGGATTTTCCGTCGCCTTTGCACCGGCAGGTGTTCCGGATGCGCCGAACGGCTTCGGCTCGGGTAAGGGAGCCGTGGCATATCGGAATGTCTTGATACCGCCAATGAGGTTGCGCACATTGTCGAAGCCGTTGCTGCTGAGGATGCGTGAGGCAAGGTATCCCCGCAGGCCCACCCCGCAGTACAGCACCACCGGTTTGTCGGTGGGTATTTCGCCCATGCGGTCGCGCAGAACATCGAGCGGAATGTTGATGGCACCCGGCAGTGCTCCCGCAGCATATTCCATGGGGGTGCGTACATCAATCAGGGTGCGCTCCTCCGGCTGCATGGCCACGAGCTCGCGCCAATACACAGGCCGCATCTTGCCTTCCTTTATGTTTCCGGCCACATATCCGGCTATAGCCACAGGGTCTTTGGCCGAGGAGTATGGCGGTGCGTAGGCTTGCTCTATCATGGTGAGGTCGGCCACAGAACCGCCCTTCTTTATAATTTGAGCTATCATGTCGATGCGCTTGTCCACACCGTCGTATCCCACGATCTGTGCTCCGAGCACTTTGCCGTCGGTAGGGGCGAACACTATCTTTATGGTCATGGGAAGGGCGTCGGGGTAGTAGGAGGCATGCGACGCCGGGTGTATGGTGGCCGAGAGATATGGCGTGCCGCTGCGTTTCAGATGTTTTGCTGCAAGACCGGTAGCGGCTACCGTGAGATCGAACACCTTGGCAACGGACGTGCCAATGGCACCCTCGTAGGTGGTGCTGTCGCCGAGCACCATATTGTCGGCCACTATGCGTGCCTGGCGATTGGCCGGACCTGCCAGGTAGTTGAGCCATGGTGCGCCAGTGAGGGGGTGGGTGAATTCAATGGCATCGCCTACAGCATATATATCGGTGTCGGACGTACGCAGAAAATGGTCCACCTTGATGCCCCCTGTGACGCCAAGTTCCAGGCCGGCTGCGGCAGCAAGGGCGGAGTTGGGTCTTACACCTATGGAAAGTACGACCATGTCGGCCTCCAGGTGTCGTCCGTCGGCGAATTTTATGGTAATTCCATCATTGTTTTCTTCAAAAGATGTCACTGCTGTTTCGAGGTACAGGCGCACGCCCTTTTCGAGCAGTGTGGCATGAACAATCTGCGCCATCGAGAAGTCGATGGGTGCCATGACCTGTGGTGCCATTTCCACCACAGCCACTTCTGCTCCGGCGTGGATGAGATTCTCCGCCATCTCCAGTCCGATGAATCCCCCGCCCACTATTACCGCGCGTTTTACTTTTTTCTCCTCCATATAGGCTTTGATGGCATCGGTATCGGATACATTGCGGAGGGTGAAAATTCCTTTTCCGTCTATGCCTGCAAGCGGCGGACGCACCGGCGAGGCCCCGGGTGAGAGCAGGAGGCGGTCGTAGGTCTCGGTGTAGGACGAACCGTCCGGCGCGGTCACGGTAACGCTTTTATCAGCCCGGTTTATGGCTGTGACTTCGGAATTTATGCGCACATCGATATTGAACCGCCGGCCGAAGCCCTCGGGTGTCTGCACCAGCAGCTTCTCGCGCTCCCGGATGGTACCGCCTATGTAGTAGGGTAGTCCGCAGTTGGCGTAGGATATATGCTGTCCTTTTTCAAAAAGAATGATTTCGGCATCTTCCGTAAGGCGTCTTATTCTTGCTGCGGCAGTGGCACCTCCGGCCACTCCGCCGATTATCAGATATTTCATAGTTGTGGGCTTGTTTTTGATGATATGACAAAGTTATAGGTAAATTTATAGACAACCAAACGAAAATCGCTATCTTTGCATAGATAAAAACTATAGATATGACATTGCAACAGTTGAAATATGTGGTGGCGATAGACAGCCACCACAGCTTTGCGCTCGCTGCGGAGGTTCTGGGGGTTACGCAACCCACTCTGAGCGGAATGGTCGGAAAACTGGAGGAAGAACTCGGGGTGAGGCTGTTTGAGCGTACGAGCCGGAAGGTCACCACCACAACGATAGGTGTGCGGATAGCGCGCCAAGCGCGGCAGATATTGATGGAGGCCGACCGCATAAGAGAAATTGTGAGCGAAAGCAGAGGCGATATCTCAGGGCCGTTCCGTCTGGTGGTGGGGCCGAGCATAGCCCCGTACATCCTTCCCGAGTTTATTCGCATATATATGAGCGAACACCCCGAGGTGGGATTGTCGGTGGAGGAAATGCGGCCGGAAGCGATGATAAAGTCGCTCCGCGAAAATCTCATTGACGCCGGTATTGCCACTGCAGGCCTGAGAATGGATGGCATATTTGAGATTCCGCTATACACGGAGCGTTTCTATGTCTACCTCTCGGAGAGCTGCCGAAACAAACTGCCCGTGTTTCGCCCGGAGGAGCTGGAACACGAGCAGATGTGGGTGATGAAAGAAGTACAGTGCCTGCGCGAGAGTGCTTTCAGTTTTTGCAAGGGACGCCGTGGGCGGCGCCACGTGTATGAGGCCGGAAACATCGAGACCCTGATACGCATAGTGGATGCCAACGGCGGCTATACCATAATTCCCGAGATGCATCTGCCCATGCTCACGGAGTTTCAGCGGCTCAATGTGCGCAGCATCGATGGCGACCATCTGTCGCTGCGCAGAGTGTCGATGTATATCCGGGAGGACTACGTGCGCGAGCGTATGCTCAACACCGTGGCCGATACTCTACGGCGCTTCATGCCGGCGGGAATGATGGAGCCCTCGTTGCTGCGCAACGGTATCCGGCTGTGATGGCCGGCCTCAGCAGTGTTGCGGCGGTGCCTCCTTCAGGCTGCGGCGGAATATCTTTCTGATAGTGCGCCATTTCGGGAAGATTGCTCCGGGACGTACCGGCCCATAGCTGACAACAATAACCAGCAGGCACAATATTGAAGCGATGAGCAGCCAGCCGTAGATCTCCTTCATCGAGATGGCCAAAGCTTGCACCTGCACGCGTCCATAGAGCGCCGGTAGCGGAATGCCGGCCGCCGATTGGTTGAAATCGGTAAGAGCGGCGCTCAATGTGGCTGCGTTGGCGGCCACGCGGTGCCTCAGCCATTCTCCTATTATCGCCGGTGCGAGCGTGGCGCTCATGACGGCTCCGGTGAAGCCATTGACGGTGAGCGCCTGTGGAAACACAAAAAAGTGCATGCCGCCCTGAAGAATGGAGGTGAGGAAAATGATTGAGATCACCACTGAGCCGAAGCCGCGGCAGAACAGGGGAATGAACAGCATTTCCTTTTCCACTTCCCGGCCCATGAAGAAATAGAAATAGGCCAGATAAAGCGTGGCGAATAAAAATCCGATAGCGGTCATGGTTTTATAGCGCCATCGCCTCAGCGCGAAGGCGCCGTAGGTGAATCCGCATCCGGCCACGATGCCTGCAAGTACATACCAGTTGAGATCGATCATATTTGTATTGTCGAAGCCAAGGATTGTTGCCGCATAGGTGTGCTCGAACACGTGCTCCGTGGCAAGCAGGGTGAAGAATACGAGATAAATGAAGGTGGCCCGGACAACGTTTCTGTTGGTCAACGCCGTGAATGATATATACGGATGATGCAGGAATGTGGCCCTCCATAGGTTGATGCCGAGACACGCTGCGGCGGTCAGGGCGGCGCCACGTATCTCGATGGCCTCCCACCAGTCGTAGAAATTGCCGTAGACGCATATAAATGTGAAGCACAGCATGAACACACTCCATAGGCCTGCTCCTATCCAGTCGATTCCCAGTAGCGGTATGTGGAGAGGCACGTGGACCGGTCGTACGAGCAGCACCGTGAGAAGCATCATCAGTGCCAGCAGCCCTATCATCAGCCAATGGGTGTATTGCCACCCGGCAAAGAACGATGTGTACACCGCGAGCATTCCGCTGAGCTGAATGACACTGTCGACCACAAGATATACATAGCAGAAAAACACCGCCATGTCGCGTTGAGGAGTGAGCCACAATTGTATGGTGGAATTGCATATGAATGTGGCCCACATCCGGAACCATCCGGCAATAAATCCGGCCGCTACGAGCACCGGTACGGATGTGGTGCTGGCGCAGATATATGTGGATAATATCAGAACTGTGCCGCAGATGAGTAGTCCGACTCTGTTTGAGAACCTGAATTTCAAGCGGAACATCACGGCGAAATTGATGGCCATGCCCACAAGTTGGGCGTAACCGGCCATGAGGATGTCTTCCTGCATGAGGGCAGTTGAGCCCACCATATTGGACGCCGCGGCAAGATATAGGCCTCCGGAGAACTGGACAATGAGCACGAAGAAGATAAACAGCCATGGCTTGAGCCGGCGCGGGATGCAATCGGGCACGTCGGGAATGTCGAAGGGGCCTTGCGGCCTGTCGTGGTGAGGGTCGGACATATCAATATTTTACTTCGCATTCCACATTGAGGCCCGCTCTCAGCCGGGCCATATCCTCTGGCGCATTATCGCCGTCGAATACTATCCTCACCGGTATCCGTTGCTGCACTTTTACAAAATTTCCTGCAGAATTGTCCTGCGGCAGAAGCGACAGGCTTGCTCCAGTGGCAGTGGACAGGGCCTCCACTGTTCCCGAAAACTCCACTCCCGGGATGGCATCCACCTTCATGGCCACGCGGCTGCCCGGAGCTATGTGAGGAAGCTGGGTCTCCTTATAGTTGGCCGTCACCCATGTCTCGTCGTCATCCACGATGTCGAGGAGGGTCTGCCCAGGCTGTACAAGTTGCCCAGGCTGCAGGTCTTTTCTGGAGGTGTGGCCGTTGCATGGTGCCGTGATCACGGTGTAGCTGAGGTTGAGACGTGCGGTTTCAAGCAGGGCCTTTGCCAGTTCGATGCCGGCCTCGCTCTGCTCCCGGCGTCCGCGTGTCTCGCTTATCACGGAAGAGGCTGCGTTGCTCTGTCGCAGCAATGTCTCGTAGCGGGCTTTTTTCGCTTCATAATCAGTCTTGGCGGCATCATACTGCTGCTTCGTGACGGCGTCTTTGTCGAGCATGCGGCTGTACCGGTCGAAGTCGACGCGGGCATTGTCCATGAGTATGCGGGCTTCGGCCACCGATGCGGCAGATACTGCTGAGTTGGCGGAAGCCACGCCAATACTCTTGTCGGCAACGCTTTTTCCTGCAATGGCATTTTGATAGTCGGCGGCGGCCTGTGCCACGCGCAGTCTAAGGTCGGCATCGTCGATGATTAGCAGAGTATCGCCCTTTTTCACCGGCTGGTATTCATTGAAGCGTATTTCTTTTATATATCCTTGTACGCGACTGTTCACGGGCACAATGCGCCGGCATACAGTGGCATTGTCGGTGAATTCCACATTGCCCAGACGGATGAATTTGTGGCCCACCCATATTGTGGCTGCGGCCACTACGGCCAGCGAAACGATGTAGGAGAGTATTTTTTTGCTGCGGTGTTTCATATTTTTCCGGAAGTGAAGAGAAGTTTGTAGTAATTGTATATGATGTTGATACGGGCGTTCACCAGCTGCTGCTCGGCATCGAGTTTTGCGTTGGCGGCCTCCAGCATGTCTGTTATCAGAGCCATACCAGCCGAGTAGCGTGTCGATGTGACGGAGTAATTACGTTCGGCAAGTTCCACGCTTTTGCGCTGTGTCTTCAGCTCCTCGCAAGCTTCGAGGTAGCGAATGTAATCGGCGCGCAATTCCAGCTCCACGTTCTCGGCGGTGGCGTGCAGCTCGTCCAACGATTTCTGAGTGGCCGCCCGGCTTCGGGCTATCGTTTTGTCGGTTTTGAAAAGTGAAGAGATATTGTAGCTCACGCCTATGCCCACGTACCAATAACTGAGATTCCTGTTGATGGGAGGCACTTCCACCAGTATCGGACCATCCATAGTCCATCCGGCCTGCAATCCGACTTTTGGCAGACGCCCGGAGCGTGCAATGGCCTCGCCCCGTCGGTTTATCTCCACACTGTTGCGTGCCAGCAACAGTGCCGGAGCATTGGCCGAAGCCTCTCTCTGCCACCAGCTTTCACTTTCAGGCGCCATGGAATTGTCGAGAATGGCAGGGTCGGGGATAACCTTAGTGTCCGCAGGAAGGCCGGCGGAGACAACGAGGTTGTGGTTGAGAATGTCGAGCATGTTGCATATCCGTGTCATTTGCAGCTCGAGGTTGGAGAGGAGCAG
The DNA here is from genome assembly GCA_910578095.1 of uncultured Muribaculaceae bacterium. GTDB lineage: Bacteria > Bacteroidota > Bacteroidia > Bacteroidales > Muribaculaceae > CAG-873. Next base: position 33,970 of record CAJTOZ010000004.1, read on the forward strand.
CTCGTAGCGTGTGATGTCGTTCTGCAGGCTCACTCCCTGCTCAAACCTTATCTGCATCTCTTCCAGCACCTGCTTCGCCCGGTTGATGTTCTTCTCTACCACATCGCGCAGATTGGAATATTTGTATATGTCCAGATAAAATCCGGCGAGGCGGAAACGGATGTTGTCGCGGCGGAAATCGGTGGCAAATCTTGAGGCGGTAGATTTCAGACGGGCGATGTCGATGGCGTTGGTTATAGCCCCGCCGGCATATAGTGGCTGTGTGATGCTTATGCCCACACCGTTGCCAAAGTGTGGAATCGGGGCTTTCTGGCGATCGGAGAAATTTCGTGCTGTCGTGAAGCCATCACCTATATAGCTGATGGACAACGATGCGTTGATGTCGGGGAGGCGTTCGCTGCGGGCCACGCTTATTTTGTGCCGGGCCTCTTCCTCCGCAGCTAATGCCGGGCGAAGTTGTGCGCTACCGGTCTCGGCACTCTGGAAAATTTCTTCCAGAGATATCACCCGGGCATTTTGCCCGGCAGCGCAAACCCCGGAGCCCATTAGGGCCGCAGACAGCAGCCCCATGAGCAATCTCGGATTGTTCATACGGTAAGTTTTATGATGTGTGAGTGAATGGACTGAAATGGAAGCCGGGGCCGGAAATAATATGCGAAGCCCCGGAGATAGCATGTGTTTATGCTATCGCTAAAGCATCATTGGGTGCTCTTCCAATTCTCTTTGTATGCGTAATTGATGACTGTCACAGCCGTTGTCGCTGCATGCGGAAAATCAAAATTCATATGACCCGGTTCTTTGTGAACCTCGGTGCAAAGGTAATGAAAAAAAGTGAAATCGGCACCCTGAGACAAGGTGTTTGTTTGTACTTACGGTAGCCGGCTTGAAAACAATCATTCGATAAAATGCTGTCAGATAGAATGTTGGCGCAGAGAGATGATTTTGCCACAAGCGGAAATGTCGGTTCAGAAATCACCTTGGGTTTTTCTCGGGGACAGAAGGATAAAACGACAAAAGAAACAAAAGAATTAATAATTAATGAAATAAACTGTGTGTCGTATGTTTTTATGAGTTTTTGTACCCTCGCTATGCGAGGTTGCATACAACCATGCGCCGTAATATGGGCTTGTGCCGTGATTTTTTCTGCTTGCGCTCCGATTGCCCCAGGATAAAGAGAGTGTAAAAACAAAAAAGAGTTGAGCGGAAGCTCAACTCTTTTTTGTTGCCTTGGAAGGATTCGAACCCTCACAGGCGGAACCAGAATCCGACGTGCTACCATTACACCACAAGGCAAAGGTGTGTTGCAATCTCGATTGCGAGTGCAAAGTTATAGCCTTTTTTTGAATTGACCAAATTTTTGGCAAAAAAAATTGCAATATTTTTTTTGCCGAGGTTTTTCGGGCAAATAATAGGTATATCGGATAATTCTGTTTAATTTTGTATTTCAATACCATTCATGCTATGAACGAGGAGGCTCTCAGTCAAATGTACCTTAAGGACACGGCGTTTCAGGATCTGATGCAACGCCGTATTTTTAATGTATTGCTGATAGCATCGCCATACGACGCCTTCATGATGGAGGAGGACGGGCGCGTGGAGGAGCAGCTTTATTTCGAGTATGTGAAGCTCAATCTGAGTTCGCCTCCGCGCGTGATGCGTGTGTCGAATGCGGCAGAGGCATCCGAAGCGATGAAAGCCAAGGATTTCGACCTTGTGGTGGTGATGCCGGCCAATGATATCAGTGAGAGCCTGTCGGGCGCGCGCGCCATAAAAGCCGCTCATCCGGATGTGCCGATGGTTGTGCTCACTCCGTTCAGCAAGGAAGTGAGCCGCAGGTTGGCGCGGGAGGAGCTGACGGGAGTGGATTATGTGTTCAGTTGGCTGGGCAATATGGATCTGCTGCTTGCCATAATCAAGCTTCTTGAGGATAAGATGAACGCAGACGTGGATATCAATGCCGTGGGTGTGCGCATGATTCTCCTGGTTGAGGATTCGGTGCGTTTCTATTCATCGGTGCTGCCGCGTTTATATAAGTTTTTGCTGAAGCAGTCGCAGCTGTTTTCCACCGAGGCTCTGAACGAGCACGAGCAGATGCTCCGCATGCGCGGGCGCCCCAAGGTGATGCTGGCCAGGGACTACGAGGAAGCGATGGCGCTGTATGAGAAGTACGGCGACCGCATGCTCGGCCTTATCAGCGATGTCTCTTTCCCAAAAGGCGGCGAAAAGACGCGCGATGCCGGATTGTTGCTTGCGCGCGAGTTGCGTGCGAGGGATCCCTATCTGCCTGTTATCATCGAGAGCAGCGAGGCATCCAATGCATCGAAGGTGAAGGATCTTGGCGGTGTGTTTCTGGATAAGAATTCCAAGAAACTGTCGGTGGATCTGGGTAAGGCCATAATGGATAATTTCGGTTTTGGCGATTTTGTGATACGGGATCCGGCGAATGGAAGCGAGATAATGCGCATACATGACCTGAAGGGGATGCAGCGCTCGATTTTCGATATACCGGCTGAGGCGCTTTACCGCCATGCCCGCAATAATGACATATCGCGATGGCTGTACTCACGTGCGCTTTTCCCGATAGCGGATGTGGTGCGGCGCCATCATTTCGAGAGCATCGACGAGGCCCCCGCTGTGCGACGGCTCTTCTTTGACCTTATAGTGAAATACCGCCGCATGAAAAATCGTGGAGTGGTGGCTGTGTTCCGTAAGGACCGGTTCGACCATTACAGCAATTTCGCGCGTATAGGCGACGGTAGTCTCGGCGGCAAGGGCCGCGGTCTGGCGTTTGTGGATTCTATCATCAAGCATAATCCTGTGTTTGATGATATCGACGGAGTGTGTGTGACCATACCGCGCACCGTGGTGCTGTGTACGGATGTGTTTGACCGTTTTATGGCGGAAAACGAACTTTACCCCATAGCACTGGATCCGGAGGCCTCCGACAACGATATATTGCGTGCATTCATCGCCGCGAAATTGCCCGATGATATACGTGAGAATCTTGACGCATTGCTCGATGTGGTGGACCGTCCGCTGGCTGTACGTTCGTCGAGCTTGTTGGAGGACTCGCATTATCAGCCTTTCGCCGGAGTGTACGCCACATATATGATACCGTGCGGCAATTCCCGCGAGGAACGTCTGCGCATGCTGGTGTCGGCCATCAAGGGTGTGTATGCGTCGGTGTTCTACCGGGCGAGCAAGACCTATATGACAGCCACAAGCAATGTCATTGACGAGGAGAAAATGGCCGTGATCCTGCAGGAAGTTGTGGGCGAGCCTCATGGCGACTATTATTTCCCTGCCTTCAGCGGGGTGGGGCGTTCGCTTAACTATTATCCTTTGGGCGACGAGCAGCCGGAGGACGGTGTGGCGCAGGTGGCCGTAGGCCTCGGCAAGTACATTGTGGACGGAGGCAAGGGGTTGCGTTTCTCGCCCAGGCACCCGTCGCATGTGCTCCAGACATCCACGCTTGAACTGGCATTGCGCGACACGCAGACACAGTTGCTGGCCCTGCGGCGGTCGCCGGTGGAAAGTGATGAATTTGCTACCGACGACGGTTTCAATATAGTGTCGCTGCCGGTGCAGCAGTTTGCCGGCACGGGTGCGCTAAGGTATGCGGCGAGCACATATGATGCTGCCGACGGTGCCTTGCGCGACTATGAGGAGGGGCGCGGGCGCCGCGTGATCACGTTTGCCAATATGCTGCGTGATGGTGTGTTCCCTCTGGCCGAAGCTGTGGATGTGATGCTGTGCAAGGGGCAGGAGGCTATGCAGCGGCCGGTGGAGATAGAGTTTGCCGGCACATTGGTGCCGGCTTCTTCCGACCGCGGCCGTCGTGGCCAGATGTACTGGTTGCAGATACGTCCCATAATCGACCGCCGCGAGCTTGTGGACGAATCGTCGACGGATGCTCCCGACGAGGCATTGCTGCTGCGCAGCGCCTCTGCGCTGGGCAACGGCACAATGGACGACATACGCTGCGTGGTGTATGTGCGTCCCGATACTTTTGATTCGGGCCTTAATCCGGAGGTTGCGCGCACGCTGCGCCGCATTAACGACGGGTTTGCAGCCCGCGGGGAGCACTATATGCTCATCGGCCCCGGTCGGTGGGGATCGAGCGATTCCGCACTGGGCATACCAGTGGCATGGACCGACATAGCCTCGGCCCGTCTTATCGTGGAAGCCGCATGCGACGGCTACCGCATAGAGCCGAGCCAGGGCACCCATTTTTTTCAGAATCTGACCAGTCTCGGTGTAGGCTATTTCACAGTAGATCCTTCCGGGGCCGGCAACGATATTTACGATGTGGCGCTTCTTGACGCGATGCCGGCCGAGTACGACGACGGGCATGTGCGCGTGGTGCGCCTGCCATCGCCCCTTACTGTGTGTATAAACGGCCGCGCCGGCAAAGGCGTGGTTTTCAAGCCCGGTCGCGGGCCACATTCCACCGAATAAATCCATTGTCATGAGTTTTTATAGCAAGATGCGCCGTCTGTTCGGCTTCGAGGATGATACAATTTTTGAGGCCGATGATGAGAATACCGGTACCGATATTACAGCCGAAGCACATTCCCAGGAATTACGTGGCGAAACAGCCCCCGATGTGGATGCGAAAGCACTGTCTGATATCCGGGAGGCAATTTTTGCCCATGTGGTCGGGATTTTCAACGCGGCGTTGCCCGATTTCTTGTCGCGCAGCGTCGACCCTGAGGCGCAGAGCAAATTGCTGTACGACAGTCTGGACCAGGGCTTGAAAGATTATCTGGCCCGGGTGGGTGCGGATGCCGACAGTCGATGCGAGGCGCGATGGAGCGCGGAGCATGCCGGGCTTCGCTCCGAGATGGAAGCCCTGCGGCATAAGGCTGAGCAAGTGGAGCGCGAGCGTGCCGACATAAAGGAACGCCAACTGAGCGCCGACCGCCAGAAACGTGCGCTCAGCGACCGCCTCAAGGATCTGGAGAGCCAGGTGGCGCGCCTGGAAGCCGAGCGCGAGCAGTATGATCTGGAAAACAAGAGTTTGCTCAACAAGCTTAAAGTGGTGGCCGTTCAGAATCCCGGAATTATGGAGGTGGAGGCCGATATGCCGGCACACCCCACGCAAGAAGAATATGAAGCGCTGCAGGCCGAGAACACACAGCTGCGCAGCGCGGTGGAGCAGGCGGCCGAGCGTCAGGCGATAGCAGATGAGATGGCGGCCGACATGCGTAAGCGGCTACACGTGGCGCAGCGCGAGGTGGAGGACCTGCAGGCCATCACCGAACAAGTGGAGAAAGTGGAGCAGGCAATAGCCGAGCGAGATGAGATGCTCGCGCGTCAGCGGGAGAATATATCGCGGCTTAAGGAGCAGATAGATACGCTGAAGGCATCGTCGAAGGCTGCCGAGGAGCGTGCATCGGAACGCGAGCAGACGCTTGTGGCGCGAGTGGCCGAACTTGAAGCTGCCGCTTCGGCGGCGCGTGCCGAAAGCAATGCGATTGCCGATGAGCCGGCGCCCTACGAGGAAGTTGCGCCTGTGCAGAAAAAGCCTCGCCGGCGCAAAACTGTGCGCGAGCAGCCCGTGGAAGATGCCGCCCCTAAAATCACTGATGCCGATCTGATGGATGTGGAGGCCGGTTTCGCCGATCAGGATTGGTTCGGGGCTCCCGACCCATCCGAGTTGGCTCAGGCCGCCGATGCTTCGTCGGCCGATGATTTCGGCTATCGTGCTCCCGAACCGCGTCCGCGTCCGTACGACGATGGTATGCAGATGAGTTTATTCGACTGATTCTTTCACCACCTCGGGGGCTGCTGCAGAGGAGGCTGTGGTGTCGGCGGGAGCTATTGTGTCCGGGAGTTTTCCGGTCTCTATCTCCTGATTCTCTGTGGTAGTGTCTGCCTCGGGAGGTACCGGCATGGTTTCGTCGGTTGTGCTTTCCTTGGGCTCCCCGTCTTTGTCTTCCGGTTCCGTTGCAGTTGTGTCGGGCGCTGTATCAGCGGTTTTTACTGCATCTGCAGGTACGGCGGGGGCCTTGGGCTTGTCTGCCGGTTCGGGCTTTGGGCGTGGTGCGCTGGCCATTATCTGCTCCATCTCTTCCGGAACGACGAAGATGTCGAAACGGTCGAGAGGGCGTATGCTCTCGTACCACTTGAATTTAGGCAGGAAAAACAAGCTCTTTTTGGCGAGGAAAAGCGGTGTGACCGTGCCGGATGTTTCCGGCCACATGAGAATACGGTCGACCGCTTTGCCGTGAAAGTCGGCTGAGAGGAAACTGCTCTCGGCGTTCACAATCTTATTGATGGTAGAGTCTTCCTCTTCGGGATACATTATTATTTCCACATTGCCGTTGATGTCGAGATGCCGCATCTCGCCATTCTCAAAAAGCGCTATCATCTCCTTACCGCCGATCTGGTTGTAGTGCACATCCTCTATGTGCTCGGCCGAGAATGCATTCTGCGGCAGACGGGCACGGTCGACTGTGGAGTCGTTCATGTGGAGCTCGATAATGTCGCCGAATATCTGACGGTTGTCGCTCCATATCACCGGGTTTACGTACATGCGCAACATGGAGTCGCGCTGTGTGAAGCGGATGCTGTCGGCTACGCCCTGCAGGTCGGTGCGCCAGAATCTCACGCGCGGGTACACTACTGCCACGTGGCTTGTGTCGGCCCGCGTGTGGGCCGGAATTCCGGTCACGGTGTCTTCCGGCACTTCCGTGAAGCTTATGTCGCGCATGCTTTCGATGTAGCGTCCGTGCATGTAGAGGGTGTCGCCTTGATTGTACTGGCGCAGTTCGGCATGCCCGGTGATGTAGGCGCTGTCTATAATCTGGTCGTAGTAGCCGTAGTCGCCGAGCACGATCGAGGAGTTGGCTGTGTCGGTGAGTTCTACGTTGCCGAATCCTTCTCCGAATCCGGCCTGTTTGTCGTAGAATATCGTATCGGCCGTGAGCTGCTGTCCACCTTCAGCTCCCACCACCGTCGAGCGGTCGTAAAGGCGGCTGATGTTGGTCTCGGTGTTGTACTCCCCCTCACGGGTATAAATGGTGGCGCGTGCGTTGACTACGCGGCTCGGGGAATATAGCTCAGCCACGTGGGTGGCTGTGTTGTAGTAGAGCGTGTCGGTGTAGATGTCGAGTGTGTCGTTGTCGGAACGCGAGTTGAGATGGACACGCCCGTAGAAGTTGGCTTCTTTCGTGGTGGGCATGTATTCACCCTCGATGCTCCTCAGGCGGTTGTGCGCGTCGGTGAGTTCGCCTCCGGCTGCGTAGTAGCCTATGTCGGCCCGCATGTCGTATGTGAATTCCGGCGTCTCGAGCATTACGTCGCGGTTGATCAGGCGCACGTTCTTTCCGGCATCGGAGTAGAGATAGGCTACTTCTGTGGCTCCGTCGTAGTTGAGCTCGTCGGCATAGACGAATAGGGTGTCGCCTTGCTCCATACTGACATTGCCGAAGGCATCCATGGACTCGGTGTCGGGAAAAAAGTGGGCGCTGTCGCAGCGCATGTACATGGGGCCTTTGGTGAAGAGCACGTTCCCCTGCACAACCATGTATTCATCGTTCTGTGATTTTTTGAGGACGTCGGCCCGCTCAAGAAACACTTTGTTGCCGGCGGAACGGTCGGCAGTGGGCACTTGTGGCCTGATGGCCGGCGTGCGGTCAGGCGATGCTCCGGCGGGCACGCCGAGGCTTATGGCTCCCAGTATTGCGAGAACCGCTATAGGTGCTGTGTGGCGTTGGCGTCGTCTCATTTCGGGTGGCCCGGCGCCTCTTATTTGGATTTTATCCAGCCTTTGTGGCGGAAGTCGCATCCGCGCCACCCGTCCTCGATGCGCACGTAGGTGTCGGCGATTTTTTTCTCAAGCCACTTGTCGATGATGGCCTGCTTCGTGGACTCCTCGTACATGCCTTTGAGCAGCTGGTAGTCGTCGCCGAGGTTGGCCTGATGGGCGTCGATACGTTTGGTGAGCTTCACGATGGCCACAATCTCGCGGTCGCGCTTGGGATCTTTCATGACAAATGGGCGGGACACTTCTCCGGGCTGTAGGTCGGCTACGGCACGCGCCACTTCCTGCGGAAGTTCGGACATCTGGAACTGTGTGGTGCCGGTCTGCTGGTTCATCATGACACCGTTGCTGTAGCGGGTGTCTTTGTCCTGAGATATGTAGCGTGCGGCGGTTTCGAATGTGAGCTCTTTCTTGTCCACTATGTCGGCGCGCACGCTGTCGAGGCGTGTGATGGCTTTGGCTATGTCTTCGTCGCTGACCTTGGGGCGCAGGAGTATGTGGCGGCAGTTGATGCGGTCGCCGCGTTTCTCTATAAGCTGGATGATGTGGAATCCGAATTCGGTCTCGACAATCTTTGATACCTTTTTGGGGTCGTTGAGGTTGAACGCCACAGCGGCGAATTCGGGCACGAGTGTGCCGCGGCCTACGAATCCGAGTTCACCTCCGCGCACTCCTTCAGGCGCTTCGCTGTAGAGAACTGCGAGGGTGTAGAACTCGCTCTCGCCGCGGTTCACACGGTCGGCGTAGTCGCGTAGGCGGGCTTTCACGTTTTCTATTTCCTCACGCGGCACCGGCGGGTTGATGGTGACGAGCTGAACCTCCACCTGCAGCGGCACGAAGGGGACGCTGTCCTGCGGAAGGTTGTTGAAGTAGCGGCGCACATCGCCGGGCGTGACTTTTACGTTTTTGGTGAGAGACTGTTTCACCTGTTGCACGCGGTAGCGGTTGGTCATGTTTGTGGCGTAGTACTCGCGTATCTCGGAGAACGGTTTGCGGAAGTATTGTTCCACTTTTTCCCTTGATCCGAGATTGGTGATGAGGAAGTTCATCTGCGCATCCACCTGCTGCTGCACCATGCTTTCGGCCACTTCCACAGTGTCGAGGTCGGCCTGATGGAGAAACAGGCGTTCGATGGCCATCTCTTCGGGAATGTAGCAGTAGGGGTCGCCCACTATTGTCTGGCGGTCTTGCTGCATCTCCTGATAGGTCTGTTCGATTTCAGATTTGTAGATGGGATCGTCGCCGATGACCCATGCCACTTCTTCAGCGATATTGTTCTGGGCGGCAGCGTAAAGAGCGAGAGCTCCTGCTCCGAGGCATAATGCTATGTGTTTGAGCTTCATAGAGTGCTGTGTGGCGCGCTGGGCGCGTTAAGATGTGATATATCGGTGCAAAGATACGTATTTTTTGCTATCCCGTCAGCTATTTTATATTTTTTAATGTGTGGCGTCATTCTTTGACAAGGCGTGCGCTGAGTTCCCATAGAGCATAGATGGGTATGAACACGGCAAAGAGGGTGAAGGGATCGCCGGTGGGGGTTATGAGCGCGGCCACTATGAGGAGTGCCACGATGGCATGGCGCCTGTATTGCCGGAAGAACGAGCGGTGCAGGATACCTATGCTGCCGAGGAGCCACGCCATAAGAGGGAGCTCGAAGACAGCGCCCATGAGCAGGACTATGGTGAAAAAGTTGTCCATGTAGCTGTCGAGCGACACTATGGGTGTGATGTGCGGGCTGAGGCTGTAGGCTGCAAGGAAGCGCAATGCTATTGGAAATACAAAGGCATAGCCGGCGGCGGCCCCGAGGTAAAACATGATGTTGCCGAGCAAGAAGGCGCGCCTCATGCCGCGCTTCTCGTGCTCATACAGTGCAGGGGCCACAAAACTCCAGAGCAGATAGATAATGACGGGGAATGCCACGACTACGGCTGTCCAGCAGGCGGCGGACATGTGGGTGAAGAATTGCGATGCGAGCTCGATGCTGACAAGCTCGATGTGCATGGGGGCGGCTGCGTCGGTGGCGCCGGCGCTGTCGAGCAGAGAATACAGCCAGAAGTCGGGCGAGCATGGCGCGAGGATGATGTGGTCGAAAATCCAGGGCATGGCTGCGAATGCTCCGGCAGCACACAGCGCCACTACGGCGGCCATGCGGATGAGCACTCCGCGGAGGTCGTCGAGATGGTCCCAGAATGTCATTTCGCCGGCCACGTCGCTATTGCTTGGTCTTGTCCTCGCTGTCGGTGGTGGAATCGCTGTCGAGTGGTTTGTTGATTTCGCGTTTGGCCTCTTCCATGCCTTGCTTGAAGCTATGCACGCCTTTGCCTACACCTCGCATAAGTTCGGGGATTTTCTTGCCGCCGAACAATAGGAGGATGACGATGAGGATGATAATCCATTCCCATCCGCGAAGGTTGCCGAGAAACAGAGGTATGATGGTGAGCAGGTTCATTGTTTAGTGAATTTTGCTTGTAAAGTTACGTACTTTTCGCGAAAAGTGCGTAACTTTGCGGTCTAAATGTAACCAATTAAACAATTTTCACATGAAAGCTTACGTATTTCCCGGCCAGGGTGCCCAGTTTGTGGGCATGGGCAAGGATCTTTATGACAACAATGCCGCGGCTCACGACCTTTTTGAGCAGGCCAACGATATTCTGGGTTTCCGCATCACCGACCTGATGTTTGCCGGCACCGACGAGGATCTTCGTCAGACCGCCGTTACCCAACCTGCTATCTTCCTCCACTCGGTGCTTCTGGCCAAGAGCCTCGGCGATGAGTTCCGTCCCGACATGGTGGCCGGTCACTCCCTCGGCGAGTTTTCCGCCCTCGTATCGGCCGGCGCCATGAACTTTGCCGACGGCCTCAAGCTTGTTTCGGCCCGTGCGCAGGCCATGCAGCGCGCGTGCGAGATGAAGCCCAGCACTATGGCTGCCGTGCTCGCCCTCCCCGACGAGACCGTTGAAGCCATCTGCGCCGAAATCCCCGGCACAGTGGTGTGCGCCAACTACAACTGCCCCGGCCAGCTCGTGATATCCGGCGAAATCGAGGCTATCGACGCAGCTTGCGAGAAACTGCTCGCCGCAGGTGCCAAGCGCGCGCTTAAGCTCAAGGTGGGCGGCGCTTTCCACTCGCCCTGCATGGAGCCCGCTCGCGCCGAACTGGCCGAAGCCATCGCAGCCACCGAGATCCACACCCCCATCTGCCCCGTTTTCCAGAACGTGGACGCTCTGCCCCACACCGACCCCGCCGAAATCAAGGCCAACCTCATCGCACAGCTCACCGCTCCCGTGCGCTGGACACAGACCGTGCGCAACATGATTGCCGCCGGCGCCACAGAGTTTGTTGAACTCGGCCCGGGCAAGGTGCTCCAGGGTCTCGTTGCCAAAATCGACCGCAACGTCGCTGTCAGCGGCCTCCAGTAAGGAGACGACACTCAGATAATTCACAGCCTGCATGCCGGATGGTACGCAGGCTGTGTTTGTTTATATAGCCCGGATGGTGCCGAGGGTACAAAAGGACAAAAAGGCAAGAGAGACAAAAGTTTTTTGTCCTAAATAAACAATGGGGTTTATCGGGCAAATCTATTACTATTCCTTTTTCGGGGCGGAAGCGGCCCACACGCGCTATGGCGTGCAGGCCGTTTCGTATATGTACAGCATTTTTTATTTACCGGGTTTGTCGCTGAGGTTGTGTGCTTTCCCGGCGATGGTCTCGAGGGTTTCGGCTGCGGATGCTGATACGATGTTCTCAGTTGTCAGTCGAGTTTGTCGCTGAGGTCGTGGAGTTTGTCGGCGATGCTGTCGAGCGCATCGGCGGCAGCTCCCTTCACCTTGTCGGTGAGGCCGGCGGCCTTTTCCTTGAGGTTGTCGGCTATGCCGGCAGTTTTTTCTTTTAGGCCGGCTGCTGTTTCCGCGGCCGATTCTTTTGCTGCCTCGGCGTTGGTGTGCGCGTTGTCCTTGATGGCCTGGGTTTCGGCTTGTGCGGCTATTTTTGCCGCTTCGGCGGCCTGTGCGGCTTTTTCTTTGGCCACATCTGCGGCCTCGCCTGCGAGTTTCTGATAGTCCATGGGTCTGATATGTTTTAGAGATTATGTATGTCTCTAAAACATTGCTGCGGGCAGCATTGTTCAGCGGCGTGCGCGCAGATAGAGCACAATGGCTATGATGGTGAATATGGTGTTGGGTATCCACATGGCCACGAGTGGCGATGTGAGGCCGGAGAGGGCAAATGTCTGGGTGATGGTCATGAACAGGATGTAGCTGAAGCTGAGCACGAGGCCTATTCCTATGTTGAGACCCATTCCGCCTTTTACTTTGCGGCTTGAAAGCGTCATGCCTATGACGGTGAGGATGAATGCTGCGGCTGTCATGGCATAACGGCGGTGGAATTCCACCTCAAAGCTGGCGATGTTGCCCACTCCGCGCCGTCGTTGTCCGTCGATGTAGGCGGCAAGGTCGGGCGACGTCATCTTCTCGTGGTCGTTTTTGGAGATGAGGAAGTCGCGCGGCTCGAAGGGGATGATGGTATCGAGCGACGAGCCTTTGGTGATGAACTCACGGTTGTCGCGGAAGTCGCGGATCACGTAGTCATTCACGCGCCAGTTGTAGAGTGTGTCCCACCGTATGCTCTGTGCGGTGAGGCGTGAGCGCAGCTGCTTGTTCTCGTCGAAGGATTCGAGGGAGAATTTCGCTCCGGTCTTGGTGATGTTGTCGTAGCGGCTCATATAGGCTATCTGTCCCGGTTGCACCATGAGCATGATGTTTGAGCCATAGTCCACACGCTTGTTCTTGACGTAGGTGTTGGTGTAATTGATGCGTTTGACGTTGGCGGGAGGGATGATATATGCGTCCAGGACGAATGTGGCTGCAGCGATTACAGCCGCGGCGAAGAGATAGGGCCGCATGAGGCGTCCGAAGCTCATGCCGGTGGAGAGCATTGCTATGATCTCGCTGTTGCCGGCAAGCTTGGATGTGAAAAAGATGACGGCGATGAATGTGAACAGCGGGGAAAACTGATTGGCGAAGTAGGGTAGAAAGTTGACGTAGTAGTCAAGTATGGTAGCGCGCAGGGGGGCCTTGAGGAAGGCGTCGAGCTTTTCGTTGACGTCGAACATCACCACGATGGCCAGCAGGAGTATGATGGCGAATACGTAGGTGCCGAGAAATTTTCGGATGATGTACCTGTCGAGTATCTTGAACATGGCGTAGGAGGAGTGGTTATAGACGCCGCATGACGCGCTCGAGCATGTCGCGCTTCCAGGAGGGGAAGTCGCCCTCGATGATGTGGCGGCGTGCTTCTCCCACGAGCCATAGATAGAAGGCGAGGTTGTGGATGGATGCGATCTGCATGGCCAGCAGTTCATCGGCAATGAAGAGGTGGCGCACATAAGCTTTGGAATACACGCGATCCACTTCTGCGGGGCCGTCGGGTTGCAGTGGCGAGAAGTCGTCGGCCCATTTGCGGTTTCGCATGTTCATGGTGCCGTGGGCTGTGAACAGCATGCCGTTGCGTGCGTTTCGTGTGGGCATGACGCAGTCCATCATGTCGACGCCGCGGTCGATGGCTTCGAGGATATTGGCCGGTGTGCCTACGCCCATGAGGTAGCGCGGACGGTCGGCCGGCAGGATGTCGTTGACCACCTCGATCATCTCGTACATGACCTCGGTGGGCTCGCCCACGGCCAGGCCTCCGATGGCGTTGCCCTCGGCTCCGAGGTCGGCTACGTGGCGCGCGGCCTCGCGGCGCAGGTCGGGGTAGGTACATCCCTGCACTATGGGGAAGAAAGCCTGACGGTGGCCATAGAGTGGCTCGGTTTCGTTGAAGTGTTTCCACCCGCGCTCAAGCCACCGCTGCGTGAGGCTGAGCGAACGGCGGGCGTAGGCACGGTCGGCGTCGCCCGGGGTGCATTCGTCAAGCGCCATCATGATATCGGAGCCTATGATGCGCTGTGTGTCGACAACGTTTTCCGGCGTGAAGAGATGCCGCGAGCCGTCTATATGGCTGCGGAAGTGGGCTCCTTCTTCGGTGAGCTTGCGCCGGTCGCTGAGAGAGAACACCTGGAAACCGCCGCTATCGGTGAGTATCGGGCGGTCCCACCCGTTGAAGCGGTGCAGGCCTCCGGCCCGGCGCATGATGTCCATGCCCGGACGGAGGTACAGGTGGTAGGTGTTGCCGAGGATAATCTGCGCTTTCACTTGCTCGCGCATCTCGCTCATGTGGACACCCTTCACGGCACCTTGCGTGCCTACGGGCATGAAGATGGGCGTGGCTATGTCGCCATGGTCGGTATGTATCATTCCTGCGCGGGCGTTTGTGCCGGCGCAGGCGGCCTGTATCTTGAAATCCATTCTACGAGTATTTTGGCTGCAAATTTACGCAAAAGAATTCATAAATAGCCGGCGGCGGTGTAAAAACTGCTTGTTTTGGGCAGTGGGCCGACTTATTGGTCGGTGCGTGTGCGGCTGCTCCTGCGCCGGCGCCTGAGGGCTTCGGCTATGATCCATTGCAGTTGTCCGTTGACGGAGCGGAACTCTTCGGCGGCCCAGCGTTCCACCTCGGTCATGGTGGCGGGATCGATGCGTAGCAGGAAGCCCTTGTCGGGTGTGGTCTTTCTGGCTGGCATTCAGTGCGGGGGGATTATTGGTAAAGGCTGCCGGTGTTGAGCACGGGTTGTGCGGGCTCGTCGGCACACAGCACCACGAGCATATTGCTTACCATGGCTGCCTTTCGTTCGGGATCAAGCTCCACCACCTGCTCTTCCTCAAGCTGGCGGAGTGCCATTTTCACCATAGACACGGCGCCTTCCACTATTTTCTCGCGTGCGGAGATAATGGCTGCTGCCTGCTGGCGGCGCAACATTACGGCTGCAATCTCGGGTGCGTAGGCGAGATAGTTGATGCGTGCCTCCACTACCTGTATGCCGGCCATTGCGAGGCGCTCGTTTATTTTATGCTCGAGCAGGTCGTTGATTTCCTCGCCGCCTCCGCGCAGGGTGATTTCGTCGTGCACGCCATCGATGTTGTCGTAGGCATATTGTCCGGTGACCTCGCGCAGGGCGGCATCGCTCTGTATGCGCACGAATGCTTCGAGGGCGGCGCTGTGGTTGGCACCTATCTGTATGGCGTTGTTGCTGCCGGCTACTGCGGGTGCGTCGACATCGAAGATGGCGCGGTAGGTGTCGCGCACTTTCCACACGAGCACCATCCCTATCATTACCGGGTTGCCCACTTTGTCGTTGACTTTGATGGGCTCCACGTCCATATTGTGTAGGCGCAGCGATACCTTCTTGGCTGTGATGAAGGGATTGACCCAATGGAAGCCTGTGGCGGTGAATGTGCCACGGTATTTGCCGAAGAATATCATCAC
Source organism: uncultured Muribaculaceae bacterium (assembly GCA_910578095.1). GTDB lineage: Bacteria > Bacteroidota > Bacteroidia > Bacteroidales > Muribaculaceae > CAG-873. Next base: position 49,100 of record CAJTOZ010000004.1, read on the forward strand.
GCGTGCCTGGTTGGGCTGCTGGACTATGAATCCGCCGAGGCATGCTATCCATATCAGGATGAGTATCGCCACTGCGAACCCCGGACGGTCGAGGGCGATGATGCTGAAGCCGGCGAGGGCAGGAATGATGATGAGCTCAAGGGCAAGCATGAGGAACCCGCTGACGGTGGTTCCGCTGTAAGTGTATTCGCGGTTGGTATCCATTGTGATATTGTTTTGATATCGCAAAGATAGCTATTTTTTTGAAAATGAAAATATAAAAATGAAAAATAATGACAATCGGGTGGTCCGGCGTGATAGCCGGGCCACCCGATTGTATGTGTGTTGTCTATTTACGTTTAATTGGCCTTCCGGCTCGCGGGCGCCAGCGCGGAATAGTCGCGGCTGTAGCGCAGCTGCTGGTCTACATAGTCCTCGCCGTAGTTGACCTTGACGTCCACGATCTTGTCGCCTTCCATCACGGGAGTGTAGGAGGGATTTACGAAACCGCGGTAGGGAGCTATGTCGAGTGTGGCATAGCGCTCGCGCACCTCTTTGTGGAGCTCGGGATCGACCTTGACGGCGTATTGCTCAACGAGACGGCGTCCGGCTTCGTAGTCGCCCGTGCTGCGGATGCGCTGCACTTCGGCGAGGAGCTGGCCGAAGAGGCCGCGGAGTGCTTCGTAGTCGTTGATCTTGACGAAAGTTTTGCCGTCACGCTTTACAAGCTCTATCACATTTGCGTCTTTACCGTGCTCGTAGGCCCATTCGGCGATGAGCTTGCGGTTGCGCATGTGTGCTTCCTCGACGTCCTTTCCGGGTTCGATGCGGTTGAGCTGAGTGAGCATGCCGTTGAGTATATATTTGTAGTACTCGGCCTTGTATGCGTCGGGATTGTCGAGGAGGCCTATCTCGAGCAGTTTGGGATCGGCGAGATAATAGAGCGCGAAGAGGTCGGCGCGTGCTTCTTCGAGTGTGGAACCGTGGGCCTTGAGCGCATCGGGATCCACGCCGGGCAGGAGGCGTCCGGAGCCGTGGCCGAGGCATTCGTGAAGGTCGGTGTGCAGATTGTCGGTGATGAAGAGATAGTCGGCGAGCAGCTGTCGGGTGGGCTCGTCGATTACAAATTCTTCATCAAAGCCATTGCCATGGTTGGCGGCGTCGTAGGCTTGCGTGATGTTTTCAAGTGTCACGCTCTTGGAGCCGTGGGCGGCGCGTATCCAGTTGGCGTTCGGGAGGTTTATGCCGATGGGGGTGGCGGGATAGGAGTCGCCGGCGAGGATAGCTGCAGTGATCACCTTGGCCGATACGCCCTTTACGCTGTCTTTGCGGAATGCGGGATCAACAGGGGAGTGGTCCTCAAACCATTGGGCGTTGGCGCTGAGGGTCTCGGTGCGGCGGCTTGCCGGGATATTCTTGAAGTTGACAATGCTTTCCCACGATCCGGTCATGCCGAGGGGATCGCCGTAGCTTTCGATAAAGCCGTTTATGAAGTCGACCTGCGATGCTGTGTCCTCGGCCCATGCAATGGAGTAGTCGTCGAAGGTCTTGAGGGAGCCTGTGGTATAGAATTCTATGAGTTTTTCGATGATGTTGCGTTGGGCGTCGTTTTCGGCATAGGCTTTGGCCTTGTCGAGGTTTTCGACTATTTTTTCGATGGCTGCCGAGTATAAACCTCCGATTTTATAGACCTGCTCGTGGATTTTGCCGTCGTCGCCCTTCACAAGACGGCTGTTGAGGCCGTAGGATATGGGCGTGAGGTCGGTGGTGTCTTTAAGGGCGGCGTAGTAGGCTTCCACCTCGTCCTGTGTGAGGCCGGGACCATAGAGGTTGCATGCGGAGGTGGCAATGAGGTCGGCGTTGTCGGCCTGGTTGACGCGTTTTGCGAGGTAGGCGGGATCGAAGACCACGCGCATCAGCTCGGTGCGTTCGGCTTCGTCCACTCCGGTGCGCTCAAGCTGTGCGGCAAGGAAGTCCTGTGAGAATCCCGGAGTGAATTTGTCCATGGAATAGTGATGGTGGATGCCGTTGCCGAACCATACCTGCTTGAGATATTGCTCGAATGCGTTCCAGTCGGCCGATGTCTTGTCGCCGTCGTAGGTGGTGTAGATCTTTTCAAGGGCGTTGCGCAGGGGAAGGTTGACAGCGCAGTTCTGGTCCCACATGATGTCGCGTCCCCAGAGGGCGGCTTCAGTGAGGTAGTAGACGAGTGCCTTCTGGTTGACAGTGAGGCTGTCGAAATCGGGTACGCGGTAGCGTAGCACTTCGATATCGGCAAACCGGTCGGCCGTGTAGTCGAACTCGGGGTCGGGCGCGGGCTTGGTGCTGCATGCCCACAAGGCTGCGGCTGCTGTGGCCGCAGCAAGAATGCGAGTGTTGGTCATATCTTGGTTCATTAAGCTTTGATTCAGTATTTATAAATCTTATTCCACATAGAGCACGAGCCCCTTCAGATATTCTCCTTCGGGATGGTAGATGCTCACAGGATGGTCGGCCGGCTGGGTGAGCTGGTGGAGGATGCGCACGCGGCGGCGGCTTTGGGCGGCGGCTGAGAATACCGCGGTGCGGAACTGTTCGCGGCTTACGGCCTGTGAGCATGAGAATGTGAAGAGCACTCCGCCGGGAGCTATTTTTTCAAAAGCGCGGGCGTTGAGGCGCCTGTAGCCCTGGAGTGCGTTGTGGAGAGCGCTGCGATGCTTGGCAAATGCCGGTGGGTCGAGCACAATGAGGTCGTAGGCGCCTTTGTCCATGCCGGCGAGGAAGTTGAATGCGTCTTCGGCCACGGCAGTGTGGCGCGTGTCGGCTGGGAAATTGAGCTCGGCATTGGCCTTGGTGAGGGCCACAGCCTTTGCCGATGAATCGACAGACACCACTTGTGTGGCGCCACCGGCGAGCGCATACACGGAAAATCCGCCGGTGTAGCAGAACATGTTGAGCACACGGCGCCCGGCGGCGTAGCGGCGCAGCAGGGCACGGTTGTCCCGCTGATCCACGAAGAAGCCGGTTTTTTGTCCGCGCAGCCAGTCGATGTGGAATTGCAGGCCGTTTTCAGTAGCGATATTGCCGCTGTATGCGCCGAGTATGTAGTCGTTCTGCGGGTCGAGACGCGCCTTGTAGGGCAGTGTGGTCTCGCTTTTGTAGTAGACGTTGGCTATGCCTGCATCGGGCAACTCAGTTAGTGCGCGGGCTATGATGTCGCGTGCGAAATGCATGCCGGGAGAGTGGGCCTGCACAACGGCTGTGTCGCCGTAGATATCGACTACAAGCCCCGGCAGGAAGTCGCCTTCGCCATGCACGAGGCGGAAAGCGGTGTTGTCGGGACGTTTCAGTCCGATGGTCCGGCGCAGGGCGTATGCTTGCGCGAGACGTGATGCAAAGAAAGCGTCGTCGATGGCGGTGTCGGCGAAGTCGAGCATGCGCACAGCTATGCTGCCTATCTGGAAGTGGCCCACGCCGATGAGACGCCCGTCGTGGGTCTGGATGCGCACAACGGTACCTTCATCGATGTCGTCGGGCATTTCGGTGAGAGCGCCGGAGAATACCCATGGGTGCAGTCTGTCGAGCGATTCTTCTTTGCCTCGGCGCAGGCGCAGGGTGGGGATGGTGTGGTTCATTTGAGCAGGAAACGGAATATGTCGTTGGCGTTGGCATAGAGCAGGAGCATGAATAGGAAGCCCATGCCTATCATGTTGGCTATCTCGAGGAAGCGCTCGCTGGGGCGTCGGCGCGTCACTATCTCCACAAGCAGGAACAGCGTGTAGCCGCCGTCGAGCGCGGGAATAGGTATGATGTTCATGAATGCGAGTATCACGGACAGGAACGCTGTGATCTGCCAGAACGAGTACCAGTCCCAACTTTCCGGGAATAGGCTGCCGAGGGTGCCGAAACCGCCTACGCTCTGCGCTCCCTCTTTGCTGAACACGAGTTTGAGCGAGCTCACGTATGTGCCGAGCTGTGTGGTGCCGATTTCCCAACCGCGTGGCAGGGAGCCAAGCAGCGAGTAGCGCACCTCTTCGATACGGAATATCTTGTCGGGCATGGCCATCTGTATGCCTATCTTGCCGGCATCGCTTATATTCACTGGGAAGATGACCTCTTCTTTACCGTCACGTAGGATTGTCATGGCCGTGGGCCGGCCTTTGTGCGCCTGCAGCGCAGGGAAAAACTCGGTCATCGACGGCGTGGTGTCATTGCCTACGGTCAAGATACGGTCGCCTTCGCGCAGGCCTGCCGCTATAGCGGGTTCGCCCGGCACGAGTTTGTCGATCACCACAGGCACGCGTATGCTCATGAATCCCTTGTTGCTCTCGGCCAGACGATGGATGAGAGCGTCGGGCACGGTGATGAGCACTGTGTCGGTGGTGCCGCGCAGCACTGCAACTTGTGCGCCCGGCTGCACCATGTTCCATCGTTGCGAGGCATCGAGGGCGTCGAACGGTCGGCCGTCGAGGCTCAGCAGGCGGTCGCCGTCGCGGAATCCGGCGTCGTGCATCTCTTTGGAAAAATCGAGGCCCTCGGTCATGGCCTGGTAGGGCACTACGCGGTCGCCCCAATGGAAGGCGATGCCGGCATAAATGATGATGGCGAGCACGAAATTCAGCAGCACGCCGGCCACCATGACGAGCAGGCGCTGCCATGCGGCTTTGCTGCGGAATTCCCATGGCTGCGGTTCGGAAGCCAGGTCCTTGCTGCTCTTGGTTTCATCGACCATGCCTGCGATGTCGCAATATCCGCCCAGGGGTAGCCATCCGAGGCCGTAGATGGTGTCGCGCCATGTGGGCTTGGCGTCCGGCGCCGCAGGGTGGGGCTTGCCCACACGGATTGTTTTCCATGCGTGCTGCACCTCGGTGCCGTTCTCATCGCGGGTGTAGCCGACGATTTGTAGCTCACCGCTGCGCGGATTGTACTTCAGAAGTGAAAACCACGGATTGAAAAACAGATAGAAACGGTTCACCTTGATGCCAAACATCCTGGCGAAGATGTAGTGGCCGAACTCATGGACGGTGACGAGTATTACCAGCGCCAGTATGAGCTGCAGTGCTTTGAAGAGAAAAGATTCCAATGGCAGAAAAAATTAGGAATTAATAATTAAAAATCAAGAATTTCCCATTCTTCATTTTTCATTTTTAATTTGCCGGAGGGCGATGTCCCGTGCCTCGGCATTCGAAGCCACATAGTCGGCATAGTCGGGATGCTCGATGCGGGTGGCCTTGTCGAGTGTGGAGGCAATGATGTCGTAGATGTCGTAGAAACCGATGCGCTCGCGCAGGAAAGCTGCCACGGCCACCTCGTTGGCGGCATTCACGATGCATGCGGCATTGCCGCCGCGGCGTATGGCTTCATCGGCCAATGTGAGGCATGGAAAGCGCGACGTGTCGGGCTGCTCGAATGTGAGCAGAGCCAGCTGCTCTGCGAGCAGTGGGCGCTCGGCTCCGGGCAGCCGTTCGGCACACCCCAGGGCATAGGCTATTGGCAATCTCATATCGGGCACGCCGAGCTGGGCCTTTATGGCACCGTCTGTAAATTCCACCATGGAGTGGATGATGCTCTGCGGATGCACGATGGCCGAGATCCTTTCGGGTTCCATTCCGAAGAGCCAGCGGGCTTCGATGATTTCGAAGGCCTTGTTCATCATAGTGGCCGAGTCGATGGTGATTTTTGCTCCCATCGCCCAGTTTGGGTGCTTGAGCGCGTCGACCACGGTGGCGCGTGCTATACATTCCCGGCTCCAGGTGCGGAACGGACCGCCGGAGGCGGTGATGATGAGGCGGCGCACCTTGTCGGGCTGCTCGCCGCGCAGGCATTGATAGATGGCCGAATGCTCGGAGTCGACGGGATATACGCGTGACGAAGACTGCTCGAGCAATCGTGTGATGTAGTCGCCGGCCACCACGAGTGTCTCTTTGTTGGCCAACGCTATATCCTTGCCGGCACGTATGGCGCGGATGGTGGGCTCAAGTCCGCTGTAGCCCACCGTGGCCGTGACCACCATGTCCACTTCGGAATGAGCGGCGGCATCGGCCAGCGCCTCGGCTCCGGCAGCTGTATGTATGCCCAGAGGTTCAAGGGCAGCGCGTAGCCGCGGCCATGCTTTTTCGTCGGCTATTACAGCCAGGGACGGGCGGTGGCGCAGCGAGAGCTCTATGAGCTCCTCCACGCGTGTGCCGGCAGCGAGTACGGTGGCCTTGTACAGTTCGGGATGTGCTGCTATGATATCAAGTGTCTGCGTGCCGATGGAGCCCGTGCAGCCCAGTACGGCTATTCGTTTCGGTGCGTTCACGATTGGTTCTTTGATATTAATGTGCAAAGATAGTGATTTCCCGCCACAATTCATAGGCGATGCGGGTCTAAAACATTATGCCGCGCCAAAAATGCGGTGTGGCGCGGCATATTATTGGACGGGCTATAAGGCTTCTTTTAACCTTTTCGTGCCACTACGTGCATCTCGCAGGCAGTGCAGTCGAAATCGAGCCGGTAGTTCACTCCGGGGGCGCGCAGATGCAGTGGTGAGGGCAGGCGCTTTCCTTTCGGGGTGCGCAGACAGGCTCCAAGCTCACGGCGCAGACAGTAGCGTGTGGTCATCACACACACCTCCCCGGACGGAAGTTCCACTTCCGCTGCCCTTTGCGCCACCCTTGCGCCGGCCTGCTCATAGACGGATGCAGCCAGTGCGTTGGCCACATTGTCGTGGTAGGTGGTGGCCAGTCCGGCCATGTCGTCCGCTCCGAGGAGGCACGGGCGTCGTCGGTCGTAGCTATATGCCGCGCTGTGTGCGCAGTCAAGCGCGTCTATGGTATCGCGGCGTAGAGCGGTCAGAACGGAAGCTGCCACAAAGCGGTCGGCGCCAAGGCTGTCGGTGAGTTTTGCGGCACGATATATGGTGGTGCCGAGGCGGGTGAGGATGCGTCGGCGAGCCTCATCTTGCGGAGTGGTGGCCTGCTCGATCGGGGTTTCCACGCAGCACTCTGCAGAGCAGCCGCGCTCATCAGTAAGGCGCAGGACTATGCGGCCATCATCCACGGCGCGCAATTCCATCTCCACGGCTATTGTGCGCACCGGACGTGCCGCCATAGCTGCATCGGTGTAGGCTTTGTCGGAATTACGCAGGAGCGGCGTGCCCGGAGCCGGACGGATGCCATCGGACGCCACGTGCAGATTGTCGCCCTCCACACGGTTGAGGCGGAATCCAATGAAACGTCCGTCGGGGGCGAAGTAGCCCAGACCGTCGCCGTTGCTCAGGTGTTCCGTAAGTCGGGCGGTGATCACGCGGCCACGCGTGGCCACTGCTGTGCCTACGCGCGTGCCTGTGTTCTTGGGCGATGCGAGCGAGGCAATCTGTCCCGGCGCACGCCGGGGCGTGTCGAGAAAATAGGACGTGTAGCCGCGGTTGAACACCTTGTTGAGGTCGGGAGTGAATCCGGCATCGCTGCGGCCGCACGAGCTGCGGCGATATCGGCCTCCGGAAGTCGCCACTACGGCATCAAGCGCTGCGGAATAGGATGCCACGGTGCTGCGTACGTATGCTGTGTCCTTGAGGCGCCCCTCGATTTTAAACGATGATATGCCGGCGTCGGCCATGGCTCCGAGCCGGTCGATCCGGTTCATGTCGCGCAGCGAGAGATAGTGGCGTTCCGGGGCAAGGTCGCGTCCGGCGGCATCGGTGAGGCGATAGGGCAGACGGCACATCTGCGGACACTCTCCGCGGTTGGCGCTTCGTCCGGTAGCCAGAAAGCCGGCCTGGCAGTCGCCGCTGTAGCTCACACACAGAGCTCCATGTACAAAAGCTTCCAGCGGCACTGTAGTGGCTGCATGCACGGCGCGTATCTCGTCAAGGGTGAGCTCGCGCGCGAGCACTATCTGCGAAAATCCGGCTTTCTCAAGCAGTGCGGCGCGTGCCGGGGTGCGCGTGTCGCACTGTGTGCTGGCATGGAGCGCTATGGGGGGCAGATTCATGCGCAGGTAGGCCATATCCTGCACTATCAGCGCATCCACACCGGCATCGTATAGCTCGCGCACAAGCGCTTCCACGGCTGCGATCTCATGGTCGTAGACAATGGTGTTGAGTGTGGCGTAGATGCGTGCGTTGAACTTATGCGCTCCGGCTGCGGCACGCGCTATGTCCTCCACTGAGTTGCCGGCTGCGGCGCGTGCGCCGAAAGCCGGTGCACCCATGTACACGGCATCTGCTCCGCAGGCTATTGCCTCCAGTGCGATGTCGGCTGTGCGTGCCGGTGCGAGCAGTTCGAGAGCCGTAGTGGTCATGGTACCATGCTTTTCAGTGCGTCCAGAGCCTCGGGCCTGCCCGCGTCGGTAAGGGCCGGGTCGTGTGCATCGCTATTGACCACTATCGGCACGCCTGCGCGCAACAGCAGTGGCCACCATCCGGTGCCCGGAAAAAATCGGCCGTGGCGCTGCAGAGCTTTGGTGTTGATCTCGGCTGCAACGCCATGTGCGGCAATACAATCCACGGTGTCGGCTATGTGCCGCCCATACCACGGCTCATTCTCAATGCCCGGGCACATGGCCGATGCGTTGAGGCCTATCTTGTCGAAGTGCCCCACGATGTCAAGACCTCCGGCTTCGATCATGGCTTGTGTCTGAGCGAAGAAACGGTCCACCACGTAGCGCAGGTCGTCGTCGAACACCTCGTGGACGTAGCGTGCAAAGCGGTCGGCGGGGCCGTCGGTGTCGGCATACACGCCATTTTTTGATGGCACGAAATGCACGCTGCCTATGATGTAGTCCAGTCCATAGGCCCGGACGGCAGGGGACGCCGGTCCCCACTGGGGGCCCAGATAGTCCACCTCCATGGCTGCGTAAAGGCGTATTTGGCCTTCGTATTTTAGCTGCAGGCGCCGCACCTCGGCCATATAGGCATCCACATCCGCAGCGTCCATGTTGCATGGCGAGGTTATGGTCAGGGGGCTATGTGGCGAGAATCCGTAGTGCTTCAGCCCGGCACGGATGGCTCCGCGCACCATTTCTTCCATGTCGGCATGCCCATCGCAGAATTGCGTGTGGCTGTGTAGATTATAGCGCGTGTCGGCGCCTATTTCGTTGAATATCTCTCGGAATCGTGTCATTGTCAAACTTCGTCAATCTCTGAATATAGGCTGCGCTCGCCGCGCACCATGCGGGCGAATGCCGCCGTGACGGCTGCTGTCACCGCCAGGGCGCATGCAGCGGCCATTGTCCGTCCCAGCCCGAACCCTTCGGGCGAGGGGGCGTAGAGGATATAGCTCACACACACCACCGTCATGAACATGGCCGGCAGCATGGTCAGCACATAGGCGCGTCCCCGCCGGTAGAGCCATGCCGACGCGGCCCACAGGGTGAACACGGCCAACGTCTGATTGCTCCACGCGAAGTAGCGCCACAGCACATTGAAATCTATCATCATAACTCCGGCAGTGGCAGCGAAGATGGGCAGAGACACCATCAGCCTGCGGCTTACGGGACGCTGGTCCACATGCAGGAAGTCGGCAGCGATGAGGCGTGCCGAGCGCAGGGCCGTATCGCCTGTGGTGATAGGAGCGGCCACCACGCCAAGTATGGCCAGAATGCCGCCGGCTGCTCCGAGCCATGAGATGGATATGTCGTGTACGAGCGCTCCCGCGCCCCCGCTGTGATCGGCCATATAGCTCTGCAGGCCATCGTATCCACCGGTGAATGTTATGGCGGCGGCAGCCCATATGAGAGCCACAAGGCCTTCGGCCACCATGGCGCCGTAAAACACCGGGCGTGCCAGCCGCTCGTTTCTGAGGCAGCGTGCCATCATCGGGCTCTGTGTGGCATGGAATCCGCTGATGGCCCCGCATGCTATGCTTACGAACATCATCGGGAAAACCGGTTTGCTACCTCCGGCATAACGGCTCGAAAGGCCTCCGCTCCAGTCGGCCGGTATGTCGGCGCCACCGAAAAGAAGCACGCCGAGCAGCCCCACGGCCATGAACAGCAACGCGAAACCGAACACGGGATATATGCGCGCTATCACCTTGTCGACCGGTAGCAGAGTGGCCAGCACATAATACAGGAATATGGCACCAATCCAGAATCCGGTACCGAGTGCCTGCGGTGTCATGGACGCGATGAGGCCGGCAGGCGTGAGCACGAACACCGCGCCCACCAGCACCAGCAGTACCAGCGAGAAAACGCGCATGAGCTGCTTGATGCCGGAGCCCAGTTCGCGGCCTACCAGTTCCGGCAGCGACGCTCCACCTGCGCGCAGGCTCATCATGGCCGAGACAAAGTCGTGCACGGCGCCTGCGAAAATGGTGCCCAGCACTATCCACAGAAATGCCGCGGGCCCGAACATTATGCCCATGATAGCTCCGAATATGGGACCGAGACCGGCTATATTCAGGAACTGGATGAGAAACACGCGCCACACGGGCAGGGGCACATAGTCTATGCCGTCGCGCATGGTGTCGGCGGGTACTGCGCGCTGCGGGTTGATGCCCGTCACGCGCTCGACCACTGCACCGTACACGAAGTATCCGCCCACGAGCACAGCCAGAGAAACAAGAAAAGATGTCATAGCAAGAAAAAATGAAGAAGAGAGATGGTGGAATGTGTGGCTTGAAAATCAGCGTTCGAGTCTTACTACCTTGTTGGCTGCCGAGCGTCGGCGGGTCCGCGCTTTTTCCAACTCGCTCTCAAGACCGCGTATGCGTGGCGCCACCGAGGTGTTGCCGTTGCGGAACTTATCGCGGAGCGTCTCCAGATCGGCGCAGATGGCTGCAATCTCATCGTCGATGCCCAGTACGGATTCCATCGCACGCCGAGCCTCGGCATTGCCGAAATCGGCCAGGCGGGTGTACACGCGTCCGTCGGCCATGGCGATGGCGAATGTGCGGGTTTCCTCCCCGGCGGATGTTCCGGTGCCGTCGGCGCGGGCCAGTTCGTTGACACGTCGGCGCAATGCATCGTAGTCTTTGTCAGGGTCCTGTGTGGCGGCAATGGATAAAATGCGTGCGCGGGCTGCAAGATCGGGCGCGTCGGGTTCCACATTCACACGCATCTGCGAGGGTACGAATTCGTAGATCGTAACCTTGCCTTCCGGGGCATTGCGGTCGGTAGCCCACCAGCCTATACCTGCACCCTCGTCGATGGCCAGCATATAGTCGTTGGCCGGGGAATTATACGGCATGCCCACGTTCTGCGGTTGCAGGAACGACCCGTCGTCGGTGCGGCGTGTCATGAAAATGTCGTAGCCGCCGAGGCTCTCAGGCCCTTTCGCCGCAAAGTACAGTGTGACGCCGTCCGGCATCAGGAACGGAAATGCTGTGGCATCGGCTTCCATACCCGTTTTCAGCTGCGACACACCTTCCACGGTGCCATCGTCAAGGATCGCTGCACTCATGATGGCTACGGAGCCTGCACTGTCGGGCATCGATGTCCAGAACATCTCGCGGCCGCATTCGGGGGTGTACACCAGCCAAGCGTCGTCTACCGAGCCGGCTCCGTCCGAAAGGCGGCCGGCACCCGGCGACAAGCGGTAGTGGCGGAAAAAGTCGGAGGCGTCCACCGTCAGGGAGTCGATTATTTCCACGCGCTCCACACGTTCCATCATATTACGCATGGCCACGGCACGTGTCTGCATCTCTTCCAGCGCGTCGGGTATTTCTGCCTTGCGGTTTTTGCGCAGGGCGGTTTCCCAACGGTCGAGATGCGCCGAGGCATCTTCTGGGCGGTATTGTTCGAGGGCGAGTTCGGCCAACAGGCGCGAAGCATCGGCCACTCCTCGCCCCTCTGCCACTTTCAGAGGCGCCACAGCTTCGGAGCCGCGGTCCATAGCGGCCAGTGTGGCTCCGAGATAATAGGCGGTGTTGCCATCGCGCGGACTTTTCTTGTGCAGGGCTTCCAGCGCCGGCAACGCTTGTTCGTACTCTCCATCGAGAAACAAACGCTTCGGTGCATCCAGCGGGCCGGCGGCAGCTCCCACACACAGCATAAGGGCCACGGAGGCCATATATATCTTGATACGCATAATCTATACAACGATAATAGACGCAAAATTACGGAAAATCTCGCAAAAAGCGCTATATTTGCACAAAATTCACATTTCTGCGATGAAACATCTTCCCACATTCCTTGTGGCCTGCATAGCGGCTGCCACACTCGGTGCCACCCCACGCGAAACCATAGACTTCGACCGTGACTGGTACTTCGCTTTCGGCAGCGCAGCATCGCCGGAGCAGGATTTCGGTAATGCCACTGAATATTTCACGTATCTTACGAAAGCTGCGTCGATACACAATGCCGGCCCCTATGCACCCACCTACGATATGGCCGCCGACAGCGGGCGTTGGCGTGCCGTAGAGCTTCCGCACGACTGGGTGGTGGATCTGCCTTACGACAGCACCGCCAGCCATAGCCACGGCTACAAAACCGTGGGATGGCAGTGGCCCGAGACATCTGTGGGCTGGTATCGCAAGACTTTCGCAGTGGACAGTGCTGATGCCGGGCGGCACATATACCTGCAATTCGACGGCATACACCGCGATAGCCGCGTGTGGGTCAACGGATTCTATCTTGGCAATGAACCCAGCGGATACGCCACCTCCACCTACGACATCACCGACTATCTCAACTACGGGGGCGATAATGTGGTGGCCGTGCGTGCCGATGCTTCTGTCGAAGAGGGCTGGTTTTACGAAGGAGCCGGCATATACCGCCATGTATGGCTTGTGAAAACGTCGCCGGTGCATTTCGAGCCATTCGGGCTGGCCACACATGCCGTAATGGACGAAAGCGATCTTGGCCACGCACGCCTTGAAGTGCAGGCCGAGATGCGGAACGCATCCCGGAAAGACGTGGCAAACGCACGTCTGCGCGCTACATTGCGCGATGCTTCCGGCGCGCTTGTGGCCACCTCCGAGAGCCCCCGCACAGCTGTTCCCGTAAGGGAGAAAAATACGGCCCTCGCTGCGATAGATGTCAACTCCCCGCAGCTGTGGAGCCCCGATAGTCCGTATCTCTACACCCTCACCACGCAACTCCTTGGCCCGGATGGAAGTGTGCTTGATGAAGCCGATACGCGCATAGGTTTTCGCACTGTGCGCTTCGACCCCGACAGCGGGTTCATTCTCAACGGAAAGCGTCTGCCTCTGCGTGGTGTCAACATGCATCAGGACCACGCCGGAGTGGGGACAGCGATCCCCGATGCTCTTCAGGCCCATCGCCTGCGCCGGTTGAAGGACATGGGAGTGAACGCCTATCGTTCGAGCCACAATCCCATGACTCCCGCCATGCTTGATGCTTGCGATAGCCTCGGCATTCTTGTGGTGGAGGAAAACCGTCTTATGGGATCCAATGCCGAGCATATCGGGCAGCTTGAGCGTATGATACGCCGCGACCGCAACCATCCGTCGGTCATAGCCTGGAGTGTGGGCAACGAAGAGTGGGGGCTCGAATGGAAGCCGCAGGGCGAGCGCGTGGTGGCGACCATGCGCGACCATGTGCGCCGCATCGATCCCACGCGTGTGGCCACTGCTGCCACCAGCGGTGGTCCGGCCACGATCCTGCACGCCGATGTGGCCGGCTACAACTATGTGCTGCAGAATCCTATCGACGATAACCGCACGCGCTTCCCCCGCCGCAGCGCTATGGGCAGCGAGGAAACCACCGGCTGCGGCACGCGTGGCATCTATACCACCGATGCAGCCAGCGGCCGCATGGCTGCCCACAATCGCCGGGCCAACGGTTCCGACAGTCTCATCAACTGCATAAGCAGAGGCATGCGCTTCTATGCCGAGCGCCCATGGCTTGCCGGGCTGTTTTTCTGGACGGGTTTCGACTACCGTGGCGAGCCCAATCCCATGAAATTTCCCGCTACGGGATCTCAGTTTGGCCTGCTCGACTATTGTGGTTTTCCAAAAGATGAGGCCTACTACGTCAAAGCTTGCTGGACGGAGGAGCCTGTGCTTCACATTCTTCCGCATTGGAATCTTGAAGGATGCGAAGGCGATAGTGTGAGCGTGTGGGCCTACACCAACTGCGATGAGGTGGAGCTGAGCCTGAACGGCCGTTCTTTGGGTCGCCGAAAGGTGGAACCGATGACACACGCCGAATGGCGCACGGTCTACACCCCTGGCGAACTGAAAGCTACCGGCTGGCGCGACGGGCGCCGGGTGGCATCGGCCCGTGTGCGCACTGCCGGTGTGCCGGCTATGGTGAGCGCACATCCGGATCGCACGCATCTCGCAGCCGATGGCGCGGATGTGGCCGTAGTGGACATCAGTCTTGCCGATGCACGCGGCAACTTCACGCCCACCGCATGCGTCCCCGTGAGGGTGGAGCTTGAAGGCCCCGCACGCATAATCGGTGGAGGCAACGGCGACCCCGCATGGCAGTCGGCCGAGCGCCCCGCCTCTCCAACGGTATTTGAATTGCCTTCTTTCAACGGCCTCGCACAAGTATTGATACAGACTACCGACCAGCCCGGCGAAATCACTTTGCGCATAAGCGCAGCCGGCAACACCACAATGTTGAGACTGCAATCACATTGACATGACAGAATCCCTCATACCGTTTATTGAGAAAAGCATACGCGACAACTGGGAGCGTCCGGCTCTCACCAACTATCGCGGTGTATCATACCAATATCGCGATGTGGCACGCAAGATAGCCAAGCTGCATCTGTTGTACGAACATGCCGGCATCAAGCCCGGAGAGCGCATCGCCATTTGCGGGCGCAATTCCGCGCAATGGGCGGTGGCTATGCTCTCGGCTGTCACCTACGGGTGTGTGGCTGTTCCGATACTTCAGGATTTCAAGCCCGACAGCATCCATCATCTTGTGTGCCATAGCGAGGCACGGCTGCTTCTGGCCGACAATTCCATATGGGAGAATCTTGACCCAGACCAGATGCCCGGCCTGGAAGGAGTGCTGCGCATAGCCGATTTCTCGCTGCTGCATTCGCGGAGCGATGCATTTCCATCGGCTCGTTCGCGCTTGAACGAGCTTTTCGGATGCCGCTACCCTGAGCGTTTCACTCCCGCCGATGTGAGCTATGCCTGCCCCGACGGCGACAAGCTGATGCTCATCAACTACACGAGCGGATCCACCGGTTTCAGCAAGGGCGTGATGCTCCCCCACCGCTCGTTGTGGAGCAATATGCTTTTCTGCCGCGACCGCATAGCGTGGCTCCGGGCCGGCGATCCTCTTGTCAGTGTTCTCCCCATGGCCCATATGTATGGCCTCACAATAGAATTGTTCTATCCCATATGCGTGGGATGCCACATCACTTTTCTCACGCGCACGCCCGCACCACGCGTCATCATGGAGGCTATGTCCGACATCCAGCCCCGGCTCATCACCACGGTGCCCCTGGTGCTCGAGAAGATCATACGTATGCGCATACTCCCAATGATGGAAAAGAGGCTGATGCGACTGCTTCTGCGCGTGCCGGGCATAGACCACCGGCTCATGGCGCGCGTGCGTTCCGAACTGGTGGGCGCCTTCGGTGGCAATGTGCGCGAGCTCATAGTGGGTGGAGCGCCTCTCAACCGCGAGATTGAGGAGTTCCTTGCGCGCATCCGTTTCCCGTATGCCAATGTCTATGGAATGACAGAATGCGGCCCATTCATCACCTATATGTCCACGCGCGATAGCCGTGTGGCATCGTGCGGACGTGCTGTGGACCGGATGGAGCTGCGCATCGACTCTCCCGACCCGGTGCGCATACCCGGCGTGCTGTGGGTGCGCGGTGCCAATCTGATGGAGGGGTATTTTAAGAATCCGGATGCCACATCCGCCGTCATGCGCGACGGATGGATGAGCACGGGCGATATCTGTACCCTCGACAAGGATGGATTTCTTTATGTGCGCGGTCGCGATAAAAACATGATATTAAGCGCCAACGGACAGAATATATACCCCGAGGAAATAGAGTCCAAGCTCAATAATATGCCATATGTGGCTGAAAGTCTCGTTATTGATGAGAACAACCGCCTCATAGCCCTTGTGTATCCCGATCTTGATGCTGCGCGCGTGCAGGGGCTCGGTCAGGCGGATTTGCAGGCTGTGATGCGCGACAATATAGCCGCACTCAATCAGGAGCTCCCGCGCTATAGCCATATCGCCGATGTGCGTATCTATCAGGAGGAGTTTGAGAAGACGGCGAAGCGTTCGATCAAGCGCTATCTCTACATGCGGTAGCGTTCAAGGATAAAGGATAAAAGAAAAGCGTTGCCACACACGTGGCAACGCTTTCTTTTTTGTAGTGTCTGATGTCGTTTTATTTCACGAGCGCCGCGGTGTCGCGTGCTATCATCAGTTCTTCGTCGGTGGGTACTACTACCACTGTGACCTTGCTTCCGGCAGCCGATATTACTGCTTCTTCGCCGCGCACCTTGTTGGCTTCGAGGTCTATCTCCACGCCCATGAAAGCAAGAGGCTTGCACACATCGGCGCGAAGTCCGGTCTGGTTCTCGCCTACGCCGCCGGTGAACACTATGATGTCGACGCCTCCCATCTCGGCCGCATAAGCGCCGATGTATTTGGTGATGCGCTGCACATACATGTCAAGGCCGAGCTTGGCGCGCTCATTGCCGGCATTTACCGCTGCTTCTATTTCGCGCATGTCGCTGCTGATGCCGGTGAGACCGGCCATGCCGCTTTCTTTGTTTATGATGCGCTGGATGTCGGATGCGGAAAGATTGTGCTTGGTCATAAGGTAGGTGAGCGCACCGGGATCGACATCGCCCACGCGTGTGCCCATCATGAGACCTTCGGTGGGTGTGAGGCCCATGGAGGTGTCCACACTGCGGCCGCCATCGACGGCTGTGATGCTGCCGCCGTTGCCCACATGACATGTGATTATCTTTTTGTCCTTGATGTCTACTCCCAGAATCTCGCACACGCGCTGCGATACATAGCGATGGCTTGTGCCGTGGAAGCCGTAGCGGCGCACGCCGTCTTCCTCATAGTAGTGGTAGGGCAGGGCATACATGAAGCTTTTCGCAGGCATTGTCTGGTGGAAAGCAGTGTCGAACACACCCACCTGGGGAACGCCGGGAAGCAGCTGCTCCATGGCCTCTATGCCGGTCATGTTGGCGGGGTTGTGGAGCGGAGCGATATCGTAGCATTGGCGTATCATTTCCTTTACGGCATCGTCGATGACAACGCTCTTGGCGAATTTCTCGCCGCCGTGCACCACGCGGTGGCCTACGGCTTCAATCTCGCTGTAGCTGCCGATGCAGCCTTCTTTCGGGTCGGTGAGCTGACGCAGCACGGCTTCGATGGCTCCTTTGTGGTCGGAGAGGCCGAGCTCTACTATCCCTTTGCTGCCGTCCGGGCGCTTGAACTTCAGGAAGCCGTCGGGCAGCCCTATTTTTTCCACTCCACCTTCGGCGAGCACTTTCTCGCCATCGGTATCTATGAGTTTGTACTTTACGGAGCTGCTGCCCGAGTTGAGAACAAGGATTTTCATGGTTTATGCGTTTTCTTTCAGACCGATGGCCTGATTGGCTGTGATTATGATGGTTTTGTAGATGTCTTCGGGGAATGCGCCGCGGCTAAGGTCGTTGACGGGAGCGGCAAGGCCTTGCAGCACGGGACCCACGGCCTGCACACCGCCGAGGCGCTGCACCAGTTTGTAGGAGATGTTGCCCACTTCAAGCGAGGGGAACACCAGCACGTTGGCGCGTCCGCTCAAGGGGCTGTTGGGCGCTTTCGTGGCGGCTACGGCGGGCACGATGGCGGCATCGGCCTGAAGCTCGTCGTCGATGATGAGGCCCGGAGCCATCTCGCGGGCTATACGACCTGCTTCCTTCACCTTGTCCACACGCTCGTGGCGTGCCGACCCCTTGGTGGAGAACGACAGCAGTGCCACGCGCGGTTCTATGCCCGCAATGTCGCGTGCTGTCTGGGCAGCGCTCACAGCTATCTGTGCGAGTTCGGCTGCGGAGGGATCGGGTACTACGGCACAGTCGGCAAACACGAGCAAACCGTTGGTGCCGAAGTTGAGGCCTTCAGGCAGCAGCATGATGAAGGCGCCGCTGACAACGCTGATGCCGGGTTGGGTCTTGATCACCTGGAATGCGGCGCGGAGCACATTGCCTGTGGTGTTCATGGCTCCTGCCACCTGGCCATCGGCGTCGCCGGCTTTTACCATAAGACAGCCCAGATAGAGGGGGTTGGCGGCTGTCAGGCGGGATTCCTCTTCTGTCATGCCTTTGCTGCGGCGCAGCTGCAGCAGGAGGGGCGCGTAGCGGTCGATCACGGCTTCATCGGCCGGATTGACGATTGTGGCCTTCTCTATGTTGGCAAGGTTCAGCTCCGCAGCCATGTGCTTGATTTCGTCGGGAGCGCCTATCAGTATGATTTCTGCAAGGCCGTCGGCGAGAATGCGGTCGGCAGCGGTGAGCGTACGGGGTTCGGTGCCTTCGGGCAGAACAATACGTTGGGGATAGGACTTGGCGCGTGCCGAGAGTTTTTCAAATAACGACATTGTGGGATGCAATTTAGTTAATTTTCATTTTTTTGTATGTGCAAAGTTACTGTTTTCGCTCCACACGCGTGCGCTAAAAAAGTTAAAAAGTGAGGGTCGTGAACTTAAGTGAAACAATTTTGTTTGAAATTGAAACAATGCATCACAAAATGTTTAAGCTATGAGCAAGAGAAACAAGAACAAGACAAGCGCATGGGTGGCCGCCGGGGCCGTTTTTTTAATTATTCTGCTGCTGATATGGCTCACATATGCCGACCTGCTCGGCGATACCGACGTGGCTGCCTACCTTGGATCGGCAGTCGATTCTCTGGCATAAGACCTCCACTCCCATAAAGTAAAGGCACATCCCTCGTCAGGGATGTGCCTTTACGGTTGTAACGGAATACGTTTTTTACTTCGCTACGCGACGTTCCTTGATGCGGGCTTTCTTGCCGGTGAGGCCGCGGAGGTAGTAGAGTTTCGCACGACGCACTTTACCGTACTTGTTGACGGTGATGCTGTCGATGAAAGGCGATTCGATGGGGAAAATACGTTCCACGCCGATGTTGTCGCTCATCTTGCGCACGGTGAAGCGCTTTTTGGTGCCTTCGCCGGAGATGCGGATAACGACGCCACGATACTGCTGGATACGTTCCTTGTTACCTTCCTTGATGCGGTAAGCCACGGTGATGGTGTCGCCGGGGCCGAATTCGGGATGCTGTTTGCCGGTTGCAAATGCTTCTTCGGCAATTTTAATCAGGTCCATTGTCTTGATAGTTATAATGTTAACATTACTCGCAACATACGCCGGCTGCGTGTCCGGGCCAGAGGTTGCGAAAATTCGGTGCAAAGATAGTGATTATTACGTATCTATGCAAGAAACCGCCGCATTTTTTTGATTATGCGGCGGTTTCTTGTAATAGGTGGGGATGCAGGACTGTATTATTTTTCAGTTGCTACGTAGTAGGGCATGTCGGCTGCGACGCGGTAGCTGCCTCCCTTGGCATCGCATGTGAAGGCGATGTCTATACCCTTGAATAAGTTCCATGTGGATGTGAGGTTGCTGATGGGGAATCCGGCATTGGGAGCATTGTCGTGGTAGGGATCGAAGGTTTCGGTGCGCGACAAACGTATTTCGCCGTTGGCGGTGGCGATGAAGGGCACGTCGCGGAATTCGATCACGAGGCCGAGATCCTCCATTGCAGGCGCGAATACGGCGCCGTGTACGGAGATGGAGGCTGTCTGTTTTTCCAGATTCAGTGTTATGAGATAGGCCGGTTTCTCAGAGGTGAATTTGTTCGGAGTACCGGTCAAGGTCTCTACGTTGGTTTTGCCGGTGCTCCAAGTCTGGACAGGGCTGATGAAAATGGTGTACTTCTCTGTTTCCAGACGTATGGCGCGCTCGTAGCCGGCTACAGTCTGACCGTTGACAACACCCAGATGGTTGATGGCTGCGATGCGGGCCTTGGTGAAGAGGGGAATGGCTGCTTCGCCAAAGCCTGTCACTTCGGGGCGCAGCATGGTGCCTTCTGCTATCATCCAGCCTGTGTTGTTTTCAACGAGTTTAAGGCCGGAGAATTTGGCAGCGGGGAGTTTGGTGCCGTCGGGAAGATTGAGGCTGGAAATGGTGCAACCCATTGTGAGGTCGGTATAGTCCGTCTCTATGATCACACTTATCTTGGAGGGTTTGGACACTTCGCCGGTGGCATGGTCGACGGTGTAGATGAATGCATTGTTGATCTGCTCGCTTTGCGTCTGATTGCTGGTGCTGTTGCTGATGCATGAGCCAAGCACGAGCGACATAGCGGCAAGGATGCCGATGAATAGGGATTTGAATTTCATTAGGGATATTGATTGATTTCGTTTGCTGATATATTGCGGCGCAAAATTATATTATTTGTGCGGCCTGTGCAATACAAAGAATGTTAAAGTCGGTAAAGTCAGTAGTCGATGGCGTAGCGCAGTGTGATCCCTGCCTGCCACGGACGGCCCTGCTGGAGGAATGTGCGCCCTACGCTGACGAAATAAAATGTGTCGTAGCGGGTATCGGTGATGTTTTCGCCCCACACTTTCACGCTCCATTTTTCGCCTTCCGGGGCCAGCGTGATGTGTGCTCCGAGCGTGGCATAGAATTTCTGGCGAAATGCGTTGGCGTCGTCCCAATAGATGGGGCCGGCTCCACGGAGATGGGTCTCGGCGCGAAGAATCGCGCCGGCAGCGCGCACCGGGGTGGTCCATTCGGCCGACATGAATAGGGTGTGGGCAGGCGCGTAAGGCAGTTTTTTGCCGCGGTAGCTCACGCCTCCGCTGGTGTAGGAGCGGAATGTGGCGTTGGTGTAGCCGTAGGCGGCCGACAGTTGCAGCTCCCGGCATGGTTGCCACGCCAGACTCGCCTCGGCGCCGTAGCTGCGTGCGCGGGCGGCGTTGGTCATTATGCGGCCGGTGGTGGTGCCGGCGGGGAAGGTGGTGAGTTGCCGATCGCGTGTGTCGATATAAAACAATGTGGCGTCGGCGCTCCATCGTGTGCCGTGCAGATGCACGCCGCCCTCATAGTTCCAGCTTGTCTCAGGCCTGTAGCTCACTACGTCGTCGGGGTCGTAGTTCATTCCGAAGCCCATCAGTGTCATCAGTTTCTGCTGCAGCACGTCGCTGAACATCTGAAGATTGTATCCTCCGGCCTTATAGCCTTTGGCTATGTTGAGATATGCGTCGCCGATGCTGCCCACGCGATAGCTTATGGCGATTTTAGGCAGCAGTTGGTGGAAGCTTCGGGCCATGTGGCCGCTCTCGTCTATCTCAATGGGGGTGGAGAGGTATGGCTCGCGTGTGCCGTCGGGCAGCACGTGCACGGTGTTGTAGCCGGTGGAGCATGCGCTATGCCAGTCGAGCGACACTCTCTCGTAGTCGTAGCGTATGGCTCCTTCAAAGGTCCATTGGCCGGAGGTCCACCGGCTTTCGTGGTATATGGCGAATCCGCCGTCGGAGGTGCGGAAGTCGCTTCCGAGGGTGAAGCGTCGTGTGAACCATTCTATGGGGTAGTCGGGGTTGGCATCGTTGCGGTGCTTTTCTATGAGCTGCGCGATGCCCTGGTCCTTGAAATCGACGGGGGCGTGCATGCGTGAGGGGCGATAGAAGCCGAATACGCCTCCAAGCCAGGAATAGGCTCCACGGCTGCCGCGGGTGAACAGATCCTCGG
This sequence comes from uncultured Muribaculaceae bacterium, assembly GCA_910578095.1. Lineage (GTDB taxonomy): Bacteria > Bacteroidota > Bacteroidia > Bacteroidales > Muribaculaceae > CAG-873. The sequence continues at coordinate 70,708 of CAJTOZ010000004.1, forward strand.
TGAAGCCCCATTCGCGGCGTTTCTGTGTGAGGGTGAAAAGGTCGGCCGTCGTGAAGTCCTGGTCGAGGGTCATGTTGTCGTCGAGATACTGCACCGAGGTGAGCGATGTGGCCACAATACGGCGTCCGGCCCACGACATTGTGAGGCCGTCGCTGAAAGTGGTGCGGCGATAGAAGCAAGTATCATTACGGGCCACGAGCCCCGATGCGGCTTCGCGGTAGGGATAGCCTCCCTGGCGCAATACGCTTGCCGATGCGGTATTGGTCACTGATATATGGCCTGCGGGACGCCAGGATGTTTTCCAGCGGGCCGAGCCCTGTTTCTCGCCGTCGATGAGCGCTCCGGTGGCGGCATTACGGAAAAAACCGTCGGTGGAGCGCATATAGGCGCTGAAATTTGTGGCAGCATGCTCGGATAGTCTCAGGCGCCACACGGCTCCGCCGCGCCAGGTATTGCCGCGGCCGTAGCCGGCCATCAGTCTCAGTCGCGGTCCGCTCCAAGGCGAGCGCGTGTAGATGTTGATCTGTCCTGCCATGGCGTTGCGGCCGTTAAGCACCGATTGTGCTCCGCGCCATATCTCCATGCGGTCTACATCGTCGATGTCGAAATCGTAGCTGTCCTTGTTCAGGTATGGAACGCCGTCCACCGTGAGTCCTACCACCGGCTGGTCCATGCGTGACCCAAGGCCACGCACGTAGATGGAGGATGTCATGCGCGACCCGTAGTCCGGAACAAAAAAATTGGGAGCTATCTCGCTGAGCCCTTTGGCGGCATTGATGCCAAGCTCGCGCAGACGCGTGCCGCGCACCTGTGTCACGGCAGCGGTGGCGTCGGAGGCGGCCGCATCCTGTTTCACACCCATCACCTCTATGGCGCGCAGCGTGCGGTGCCGGGCGTGGGCGCTGTCGGGCAGTTCCGTTGCCATCAACGGAAGATACAGACATGCGGCGGCTAATGTGATAAGGAATCGATTGGACATATTGCGGCTTCAAAGGTACTCATTTTTTCACAAATAATCTTAAAGTTGCGTTGCAGTTGTGGGGTGGATGAGAAAAAAACTGTAAATTTGAGCGGATTTTCACTCAAAATGCAATGGCGGAAATAATTCAGGACAGTCCAGAACTTGTAGAGCGCTTGCGCGATCCGGCTACGGTGCGCGAGGCGTTCGGCGATGTGATTTCCCGTTATTCCGAACCACTGTACCGCCAGATACGCCGCATGGTGCAGTCCCACGAAGATGCCAATGATTTGCTGCAGAACACCTTTATGAAAGCGTGGGGCAGTATAGAGCATTTCCGGGGGGAGGCGCGTCTGAGCACATGGCTCTACAAGATCGCGGTAAACGAAACGTTGTCCCATCTGGAGCGTGAGCGTAAGCGCCGTGGCTTCTCGCTCGACGATCAGGAGGCCGCACTTATCAACAGTATAGAGGCCGATACCGATATAGATGGCGATGCACTCGCGCTGAAGCTCCGCAAGGCCATCGCCACATTGCCGGAAAAGCAGCGTCTGGTGTTCAACATGCGCTATTACGATGATATGCGTTACGACGATATATCGGCGGTGCTCGGCACCAGTGTAGGAGCGCTCAAGGCTTCGTATCATCTGGCCGTAAAAAAAATCGAGCAATTTTTTTCGGACGATGATTAAACTTTGATGCAGCACGCAGGTCAAACAGATATAACTGATCTCTCCCGCAAGTTATGAAAGAAGATACCGACATACTCAAAACCATCGGTCGCCGCGACGGCATGACAGTGCCCGACGGCTATTTCGCCGATTTTGCCGCCCGCATGGCATCGCAGTTGCCCGAACGTCCGGAACTCGCAGCCATGGCTGTGGCTTCTGCTCCGCGCACCTTCTGGGGGCGTGTGAGGCCGTATGTGTATATGGCTGCAATGTTTGCCGGCGTGTGGTGTATGCTGAAAATGTTCACCACTGTAGTCGGCAGCCACGAGCTGGCGCCTATCGACAAGAATCCTGTCATGACGGAGGCGCTGTGCAACGAGGATTTCATGAACGCATATGTCTACGATGAAGTGAGCGATCGCGACATCATGGATCAGCTCATGGAGGACGGTGTGGATGCAGAAAGTTTCGGCTTTGACATAGAAGAATAATCCCCGCACATTATATGAAGATAATTCCTGCAGCACTTTTCAGTCTCGCAATTCTGGCTTCGGCCACCACTCTCCCGGCACAAACTCCCGGAAAAGCACCGCGTCCCGATGATCGCGAGCGTTTCCGGGCCGAGGTGCGGAACTACAAGCACGAGTTTCTGGCACGGGAGCTGGACATGTCGAAAGAACAGCAGCGAGAGTTTTTCCCCGTTTACGACGAGATGGACGACGCTATCGATAAGATAGCCACCGAGACCCGGGATCTCGAGACCCGCACAGCATCAAAGGCCGACGCTACCGAAGTGGAGCTTGAGGCTGCGGCGCGGGCCGTGTATTCGCAGAAAAAAGAGGAGGGGGAGATAGAGCTGCAGTATTTCGACCGTTTCAAGCAAATTCTCCAACCGAAGCAGCTGCTTCAACTCCGGGCGGCCGAGCGTAAATTCACCCGCAAGCTAATGCGCCATCACCGTCAGGCGCGCGACGCCAGAAAAGTGAAAAGAGATTAATGGAATAAACCACAAAAGACGGGCGCCTCAAAATTGAGGCGCCCGTCTTTTGATACTGTGCGCATGAAGGGACTCGAACCCCCACGTCCTGAGACATCAGATCCTAAGTCTGACGCGGCTACCATTACGCCACATGCGCGGATTGTGATGCAAAGTTACTACTTTTTGATGAAAATCCAACGCATGTGGCGTGTTTTTTTGTTCAGAACGGGTTCTGAAGCATGCGGCAGATCCTATCTGCCGAAGCTCAGTGTGGTGAAGTAGCGCAGGCCGCCACCGGTGGTGTAGTCACCTCCGAAGTTCAGCGTTATGTATTGGCCGTCGTTGCCCCACCATGTGGCACGGCGTCCGCCGCCGGCCAGGCTCTGCACGCTGTACGGAGCGCCGTACACGCCCAGAAGGCTGTTGTACACGGTGTTGTAGCGCGACATGCTGTATCTCGACGTGGAGTATACGAATTCCGAGCCATACAGGCCGCCATTGCTGTAGTAGAGATTGGCTACCGGCCACGACATGCTGAGCATAGGCACATTGGACAGGTATACCACGTTGTCGCCGTAGCCGCTGACATCGTAGCCGCTGTTGAGCAGCGCATTTATGCTGATGTTGACGGCAGTGCCGAAGGCTACCCCGAGGATGCTGTGGAACGGGCGCCATGCATGGGGACGCCATGCCGGAGGCGGAGGGGTGGGGCGCCGGTAGGGGCGTGGCGGTGGCATGTTGGGACGGTGCGGACGCCCGTGATGCACATGGTGGTAGGAGTGATGGGGCGGCTGCGGGCGGTGGTGCGGCATAGACGGTGTCCCGTGTCCATGGTGGTTGTTTCCGTGTCCGGGTCTGTCGGGCCTCTGCGTCGGGCGGTTGTTTCCGTGTCCGGGTCTGTCGGGCCGTTGTGTCGGGCGGTTGTTTCCGTGTCCGGGTCGGGACTGATGTTGTTCGGTAGAGGTGTCCTTTTTGCGTCCGCGTGCGTCGGTGCATGGCGCGCATAATGTTCCGCAAAGCAGAACTACGGCGATGGTACGGATGATTCTATGCATGGCAAAGGCGTCTATAAAAGGTTTATTTATACTATTATGATGCTTTACAAATGAAAAAGTTTAACCATTTGCTAAAAAAGTGTCACAAACGCTCCGGCTTGCATGTTTTTTTATTAATTTTGCAATTGAAACAATTCAAGTAAAAGGATTATGGAACATGTGGCCCGTTTGCTCGCAGGCAAACTTCTTAAAATAAGCGCAATCAATCTTCAGCCCGATAATTCGTTCATCTGGGCCAACGGCTGGAATGCGCCAATGTACACTGACATGCGCAAGACGCTGTCCTATCCCTCGCTGCGCTCGTTTATAAAAGTAGAGCTGACGCGCCTGATAATGGAGCACTTCGGCGATGTGGAGGCAATAGCCGGTGTGGCCACCGGGGCAATACCTTACTCCGCGCTCGTTGCCGATGAACTGGCGCTCCCGTATGCCTACGTGCGCACCACGCCTAAGGACCACGGTCTGGAAAACCTCATAGAAGGAAGCTTGCAGCCCGGCGGAAAGGTGGTGATTGTCAACGATCTGCTCACCAATGGATCCCGCTCGTTGCGCGTGGCTCAGACACTCCGCGACGCCGGTTGCGAAGTAGTGGGCATGGTGGCCATGCTCGATTTCGGATTCTCGGATGCGGCAGAGAGCCTTCAGGCCCTCGGCATACCGGTGAAGGCCCTGTCCACATATTCCGACCTGCTCGAGCAGGCGCTTGCCGAAGGTGTGATCGTGCCCTCCGATATCACTATCTTCAACGAATGGCACGACGACCCCGAAACATGGACGCCCGGCGACATGGACAACGAATAAACATTCTCAAGCAATACATCTAATGGCAACATACAAAGCTAAACCTATCACTATCAACAAGCCGGCGGCTGATATTGCTGCCCGATTCGCCGACCTCACATATCTGCAGGACTCTCTGGACAGCCTTCCTGCCGAAGAAAGAGCCAAGGTGGGCGATGTGCGCTTCACCGCCGACACCATCGTGATGAATACGGCACAGGTGGGAGAAATAAAATTTGAAGTGAAGGAGCGCACGCCCGAGCGTGTGGCCTTTGTCACCGCAGGCCTCCCTCTGCCTATGCCCATGACGATTGCCGTGGATATGAAGCCGGAAAGCGCCGATGTCACCGAGGTGGTGGCCTCGCTTGATATCGACATACCTGCTGTGCTCCGTCCTATGGTGGGTGGCACAATGCAGAAGGCTGTCGATCAGTTTGCCGCCCTTATCGCCAATCTCAACAAGTGAAAATCCGGTTTCTCTCCTTTATCGGTATATGCTTGGCGGCAGCCGCAATGTCGTGCCATCATCTGGACGACGACCGTGTGCCGCTTATGCCCGTGTGGCTGAGTTTCAACACACAGGCCGAATGGACGCTTTACGGCACCCCTGCCGCCATGGACGCGCGCATATTTGTCAAGTCGGGCCGTGTGCCGGCCGACTATCCTTATACTGCCCTTGACGAAACGGGCTACGGCGGTGTGCTTCTTCTAAGCGATGTGCATGGAGTTCCCAAGGCCTATGATGCCGCATGCCCTGTCGAGGTGAAGCGCGATGTGCGGGTGTTCATCAACGGCTCCCACGAGGCGGAGTGTCCGGTGTGCCACAGTACGTTTGATGTTTTCTCTCTCGACGGACATCCTCTTTCAGGGCGTGCCGCCGAGCAGGGTTGGGGGTTGCGCCGCTTTGGCGTGGGCCCGGGTTCGCGCGGCGAATATATGGTTGTGCGTCAGCGCTGACTGCCATCGGAAGACAGCAGATATAAGATAAAAATCCCCCGCAGATATGCTTCGGTCCGAAGTCCTATCTACGGGGGATATTATATTATGATTATCCGCAAAATTACCCAAGGTTTTATTCTCAATGTAGGGACGTGCCTTTGGCACGTAAAATTGGCATGCAGGCATATTATACATCGCAAAGCGAAGTCCCTACCTTGCGGGCGGTAACCTTATGATGCCAACTTGGGTAATTTTGCGGATAATCGATATTATATTGTGTCAAAAGGGGCACAAGTCCAAATTACGGTTCATGGTTACATGCAACCTCGTACAGGGAGGGTACAAAAGTACATGAAAACATAAGAGACGCAATGTTTATTTTATTGCTTATTAATTCTTTTGTTTCTTTTGTCGTTTTGTGCTTCTGTACCCTCCGAAAACCTAAGGTGATTTCGGCACCGACATTTCGGCTTGTGGCTCAAAAGGACTTCAGCCCAGGCGCGGACATTCGCGTCCCTCGTTGAGCATGAGTTCCGATATGTAACGGTTTTCGCGATCGATGAGCGTGGACAGCCAGCGGGAATAGGCATCAAGGTCGGCCAGCGGTTTGCGTGCCACGCCGCTTTCTGCGGCTGCCTTGGCCACGGCGCATGCCACAGTGGGCAACAGTCGTTTGTCGAAGGGCTTCGGCAGGATGTATTTGGGGCCGAATTCGAGGGACTTGTCGGGGTACAGACGGCGCAGCGCATCGGTGGCGGGTTCGTGGGCCAATGCCGCTACGGCACGGGCGGCAGCCAGCTTCATCTCTTCGTTGATTTGAGCTGCGTCGCAGTCCAGGGCGCCGCGGAAAATGTAGGGGAAGCCGAGCACATTGTTGATCTGGTTGGAAAAATCGCTGCGTCCGGTGGCGAATATGAGGTCGTGGCGGGTGGCCAGCGCCAGGTCGTGGTCGATTTCGGGATCGGGGTTGGCGAGAGCGAACACTATGGGCTTCGGGGCCATGCTCAATAGCATCTCCGGTGTCATTACGTTGGCAACGGAGAGACCAAGAAACACATCTGCTCCTACGAGTGCATCGGCCAGGGTGGAGAGATCGCGCGAGGTCGCAAATTCCTTTTTTGCGCCGGACAGGATGGGACGGTCGGCACGGATTACACCCTTGCTGTCGCACATCACTATATTTTCCCGGCGCACGCCCAGTGCCATGTAGAGGCGTGTGCAGGCAATGGCTGCCGCTCCTGCTCCGTTGACCACGAGGAGCACGTCCTCGATTTTCTTGTTTTGTATCTCAAGTGCATTGAGCAGCGCTGCCGACGATATGATGGCTGTGCCATGCTGGTCGTCGTGCATGATGGGGATGTCGCACTCGTCGCGCAAACGGCGTTCTATCTCAAAGCATTCGGGTGCCTTTATATCCTCGAGGTTGATACCGCCGAATGTAGGCGCCATGGCCTTTACGGCTGCGATGAATTTTTCGGGGTCCTCGGCATCGAGTTCGATGTCGAAAGCGTCGATTCCGGCATATATTTTAAACAGCAGAGCCTTGCCTTCCATAACGGGCTTCGCGGCCAACGGGCCTATGTTGCCGAGACCGAGCACGGCGGTGCCGTTGGATATCACGGCCACAAGGTTGGAGCGGCCTGTGTAGCGCCTTACGGCTGTGGGATCGTCCTTGATGGCGAGGCAAGGGTATGCCACGCCCGGAGAGTAGGCCAACGAGAGATCCTCGGGGCACGAATAGGGCTTGGTGGGGATTACTGCGATCTTGCCGGGCTGTGGGTACTCGTGGTAGGCAAGAGCCTTTTCTTTTAGAGATTCATTCATGACGGGTGTAAATCATAAGCTGTCGGCGGCTGTGGGGATACGACGCGGCAGATATCGTTCAACAATTCTATTTTTTTCTGATTGTTTAAACGCAAAAACCGTGCCACGTGTTTGCTTGTCAGTCGTCGTGGTGGTGCTTGTGATGTTTTTTATAGTGCTTCTTGTGATGTTTCTTGTGATGCTTTTTTGGCTTCGGCGGCTTATGGTGGTGATGGTGGTGACCGCCGTCGAGGTCGGTGTAGTAGTCGTTTTCGACGCCCCAGTAGCTGTGGAGGGTGCCGCAGGATGTCAGGCCGGAGCTGCAGCAAGCGATTGCGCCGACGAGCAGAAGCAGTAGGAATTTCTTGCGTCTCATAATGCAAACAGTTGTTTTTTATATAAAGCGCATGTGCGGCGGATTGTTCAAATGGCACTGCTCTTTGGCCGGGGCAAACAGAAAGGCTCCCGCGGATTTTGCCGCGGGAGCCTTATTTTACGATATACGGAGTGTGGCTTTATTCAGCCTTGTTCCATGTGCAGTCCAGGAAGGTGAACTCGCCGGGGCCGGTCACCTCGAAGCGGATCTTGTAGGTGTTGCTGCCGGTGTAGTCGTAGGTGCCGAAGGTGATGGTGTAGGTCACCTGCACGCCGTCCATGGGCTTTGCATCGGGGTGCAGCATGGCGAGGGCGCCGGGCATTACCTCAGTCTCGAAACGCTTCTTCATCAGAGCCACGATCTCTTCGTCGCTCATGCCTTCGTAACCGTCGGGGTACTGAGCCTTGGCCTTGTCGGCGCGGAGGTCTACGTTGTTCTGGTAGGCAGAGGTGCCGGAGTAGTACTCGTTGTTGCCGAACGAGGTCACATAGCCGAAGCCGCTGGTGATGCTCGTGGAGCCCAGGGGTACATCGATGTTCTGGTACACCCATTCAGAGCAAGCCTGATAGTAGGTGGAGCTGATTTCGATGTTTTTGCCGGCGGGGAGCGTGATGGTCACGCTGGGGTCGGCCTTCCAGGTGTCCTGCTTCACAAACTGCAGGGTGGTTGCCTCTATGCCGTCGTTCTCGGCCCATTCGGCGCCGTCGAAGATGTACTGGCGTGCCACGTATGCGCTGGCTTCATAGTTGTAGAACACGATGAAGCGCTGGTCGTCGGCCTGAGCGTAGGGGAAGTTCTGCTTCAGGAAGATGGGCAGGAGCGTGTTGGCCTGGGCGGTGGTGAGGTTGCCGTAGGTCTTGCCTGTCATCTCGTTGCACTGGTCGGCGCTGAGAGCTGTTGCGTTGTTGGGCTTGCTCCAGCGGCTACCGTTGAAGTAGTACACCTCGGCTGCCTTTGTGGAGGCCACGGTGGCAACACGGCGGGGAGCTGCGGCAGCACCGGGAGCGGTCACGGTGTTGACCACGGTGTTCATGTAGCGGCCGCCTGCCACGGCAATGAAATAGCCGGTGACGGTGACCTGGGTGCCGTCGACGAGCTCTTCCTTGAGCTCGGCAAGGGTGAAGTAGGCGCTGCCTTTTGCGGTTTCGGCGCCATCAACCACAATGTTGATGTTGTTGCCGCTGACAGCTACGGTACCGGTCATCTGCACGTATTGTGCCAGCTCGTCGTCGGTGCGGGTGATCATCTGGTCCATCTCGGCGCCGGTGAGCACCTTGGGAGCGGGGAAGGTGTAGTCGGTGGCGGTTTCGTCCTCGATCTTGCTTACGGTGGCGTTGGCGAGGTCGAGCTGGAAGCCCTTGTTGTAGGAGGCTACGGTAGCGGTCACCTTGTAGGGTGCGCCGAGGGTGTAGTCGGCGGGGGTGATGCCTGAGCCGTTATAGGCGAATACAGAGCCGCTGGCATCGGTGAACACGAGGCCGCGGTCGCAGATACCCGTGATCCAACCTTCGATGGTCACGTTATCGCCGAGAGCGATGGATGCTACAACCGAAGTGGGTTCCCAACCCTTGGGTTCTTCGGGTGTGGCAGCGAATACGGGATCGGTTGCGCTCCAGTTGTAGTTCACAACCACGTAGTCGCCCTGCTCTGCATCGGGGAACTGCTCCGACAGAATACCGGGGATGGATGCTGCTGCAGTGTGCGAGGGTGCGAGAGCCTCGGCATAGTCCTGGTCGCTGCCGTAGATGGTCTTATAATCGTCGGTGGTGAGGGTGTATGCCTGTGCGGCATTCATGAGCTCCAGCTCTTCGGGAAGGGCGTCAGCCACATTGTAGGTCACTTTCACGGCCGAGCCTTTGCTCAGAGCAAAGTAGCCAAAGTTGGTGCTTCCGAGGAAAGCGGGAAGATATTCTTCAGCAGTGATGGTCTCGGTGAAGCGGTGGAGTTTGCCCACGTTGGCCAGTTCGTCGGCCAGTTCATCGCCGGCAAGGGCTATATTGGTTTTGTTGGCTGCGATGGCGGCGTAGTCGGCATCGGTGAGGGTGTATTCCACGGTCTTCACGTCCTCGGTGTTGATGTCCGGCGTGGTGAATCCGTCGAGGTAGTCCTCGTTCCAGCTGTTGTCGTCGCATGCTGCGAGAGCGAGCACGGCGGCTGCCGCGAGCATGGGCTTTACGATATATTTTTTCATTATATAGTCGGATTGTGAGGATTAGAAATTAAGACGCAGCTTCATCGAGTAGGTGCGGCCGAACGAGTAGAACACAAACTGTGCGTTCTCCCAGGTGCCGTCCGTGGTGAGGGGGCTCTGGCCGTGGGTGATGTAGTTGTAGTCGAAGAGGTTGTTCACACTGCCGGAGAGCACTGCGTCGAAGCCGCCCATGTTGAACTTGTAGCTGGCATGGAGGTCGGTGGTGTGGCCCCAGGGCATTTTCCAGGGCTGAGCTACCTGCAGCACATCGTTGTACTTGAGGTCGTTGGTGTTCAGGTACTGGTCGGTGTAGTTGCGTGTCTCGAATACCCAGTCGGCGCCGATGCGGAAGCCGTTGAAGGGGCGGAATGTTACGCCCAGGGCGCCTGTGGTCTGGGGCGAGCCGTCCACCTTGACGCCTTTGTAGTTCAGGGTCGACCAAACGTGGTCGGGAGCGTAGATGCCGGATGCCACAGCGCCGGTGAGCTGGCCTTTCACCAAAGCAAGAGGCTCGCCGATGGAGCTGTAGTAGTAGCCGGTGGCGTTGCTTGTCCACTCCCAGTTGCCCATCGAGAGCATACCGGTGAGTTCAAACCAGTTGGTGGGTTTCACAGCAAAGTCGAGTTCCACACCCATGTGGCGGGCGTTGATGCCCTGGAGGTTCAGCACATAGCGGTCGTTGGAGGCCTGCAGGTAGCCGGAGCGCATGATGGCGCGGTCGAGCCACTTGGTGTAGTAGGCGTTGAGGGTAAGGGCAAACACGCGGTTGGAGAATCCGTAGCCTACCTCGAAGGAGTAGGTTTTCTCGTTCACGGCGTTCTCGTTGACGATGTTGCTCAGGTTGTAGGATGCGAACGCGTTGCTGAAGAACGGTGCGCGGCTGATGTAGCCGGCGTTGAAGAACACGTTGTTGTGACGGTCGATGTTGTAGTTGGCGCCGCCCTTGATCTGGCCGCCCCAGAAGCTTACTTTTGCCGACTTGCTGTGTGCGTCGTCGTAGTAGAAGTGGTCATCGCGCCAGTAGAGAGTGTTGGACACGGCGCCGGAGAGCACGAGGTTGAGTTTTTTGTCGAGCATGGTGTATTCCACCTGGCCGTAGATGCCCTCCTGCATGGTGTAGCCCTTGAAATCGCGGTACACGATGTCGCCCACGCCGAGGTGCTGGTATTTCCAGTTGGGGTCGGCTGCTGCTGCGTTGTCGGCTGCTTTCACGTTGGCACGGTCAGTGTCGTCCATGTAGTATGCGCCGTCGTAGAGGTCAACGATCTTGTTGTTGTGGTCGCCCACATAGTAGCGGTAGTCCACACCGGCAGTCATGGCCAGACGGTTGCCGTTGCTCTGGTCCCAGTATTTCTTGTAGTTCGACACGAGGCCATACCACTGGTGCGAGTTGTTGCTCTTACTCATCACCATTTCCGAACCGGTGGTGCTGGCGGCGTTCATGTCCTGGATCGCACCATAGTCGTAGGTGCCATCGGGGCGGCGGAATTGCATGTTGAGCTGGCCAGCGCTTGCGCCGTTCCAGTAGCCGCGCAGGATGCTTGTGCGGCCCTGGCCGCTGTAGCCGTAGCCGCTTGAGATTGAAGCATAGATGCTTGTGGCCCACGAAGAGGTCTCGTCGATCTGCCACATGTGGCGCAGGGTGAACTGGGGCTTGTGGAACACGTTGCGGTTGCTGGTGCGCTCGCGGCCCTCGTTGTCAAAACCGTAGGTGGGGTTGTAGCGGTAGGGGCTCTCGCCGTTCATGTAGTTGCGCACGTCCTGCCAGCCTTCCACGGTCAGGCCGCCGTAGGTTTTGTTGCGCTGGTTGTGGCTCTGGGGAGCGCCCATGCCCGTCAGCGAGATTTCATGCTTGTCGTTGATGCGCTTCGACACGTTGAAGAACCAGTTCCAGCCGTTGAATGCGGTGCCCTGGATGTAGCCGTCGCCCCAGCGGTGTGCGCCGAGCACGGTGACTGCCCAGCCGTTCTTCATCACGCCGGTGGAGAGCTTCAGGCCATACTGGTTCATGCCGTCGTTGCCGAAGCCGTACCACACGCTGCCGCCCTTGTCCACGTCGAGCGTGCGGGTGGTGATAGCGATGGTGCCGCCGATAGAGGGGGTTGACAGGATGGAGGCGCCGAGGCCACGCTGTGTCTGCATGCTGCTGGTAACGTCGCTAAGGCCGGCCCAGTTGCTCCAGTACACGTTGCCGTTCTCCATGTCGTTCACGGGAACGCCGTTCACTGTCACGGCCACCCACTGGCTCTTGAAGCCACGCATGCGGGTCTCGGCATCGCCGTAGCCGCCGCCCTGCTTGTTGGTGTACACACCGGGAGTGGTCTTGAGGATTTCAGGGAATTCCTGGCCGCCCAGCTTGATGTCGATGGTGGCCTGGTCTACATTGCTCATGGCCACAGGCGTAACGCGGGTCTTACCGATGGCCTGTGTCACAATCACGTCGTTGAGGAGCGTGTTGTCCGGCTCCATCTTGATCACGCCAAGGTCCTTGGCCACAGGGCGCTCAACGCTCTTGAAGCCGATGTAGGCAATCTTGATGCCTTTGGCGTTGTCGGGAACGCTGAACTTGAAGTTACCGTCGTAGTCGGTCACGGCGGCGGCATTGCTGCCGGGCACTGTGATGGATGCGCCGATGATGGGCTCATTCTGGTCGTCGACAACTTGGCCGGTGACTGTCACCGCTGCCTGTGCGCTGAACGCGCCCAGGCATGTCATCCAAATTGCACACGTCAAGAGAAATAGTCTCTTCATACTGAGTTGCTTGGGATTAAGAAATATGAAAATATTGGTTTTTGATTAAATCAGGTTTTACCTTATAATATTGTCACGTCGCCAATCTCGTGGCGGATTTCTATGCCCTTGTATGCAACAAAGAGTTAGAAGTGTACCTAAGGCGCTTGCAAGCGCGTGGAGGGGAAATAGACAAGCCTCCTTATTTTGCGGCAAAGGTACATAAAAATATTTAATGAATGAAATATTATTTAATGATTTTTAAGTCATTGGATTGGCGGCGTGTCGCGCTATTGCGAGGTTTTGCATAAAATGTATTAAAATTTGGCTGATTGCATGTATTTTTGTAGTTTTGCGCCATGAAAAGAAAGCACATTGTTATTATTTGCATGGCTGCGGCAGCCTTGTGCGCCCGCGTGGCTGTGGCGCGCACTGTGGTGGTCGATGCTTCCGACATGCAACCTCTTGCCGGCGCTTCCGTGTTTGACAATTCCGGCACGCTCGTGACAATCACCGATGCCGATGGAGCATTCGGCGCGGTGGGCCTTCCCGCTACAGTGCGTTGCCTCGGCTATGAGGCTGCAGTGACGGGCCCGTCGGCTCCGGACACACTGGCCTTGCGCACTGCGAGCTATGAACTTGGCGAAATGACCCTCAACCTTGCCGAGCGCGATGTGCTCCGCCTTGTCTGCTACGTGCGCGCCTATACCGGCCTCACCTCCGATGCCGACACCATGGCTTCGTACGTAGACTACATGGTCGACTACATGCTGCCGGTGCGCCCGCTCAAGAAATACAAGGGTAGGGGGACGCCCCGCGTGCTGGCCCGCAGAGGGGCTGCCCGTCTCACAGATGCGCAGGGCCGCGACAGCATATGCGCCGACAACCGCGAGCTCAACGACATGTGGCTGCAGCTCGCCTCCCTCCCGATGCCCGACGACAATGGCGAGTACAAGCGCATCCCCGACAGTCTGCAGGGCCGCACCGCCACCGATACCGTGTTTGGCAAGCATGGTCCAGCCGTAGTGCGCAAAGTGTCGCCCGATCTCTATCAGGTCACCGTCGACGCGCTCGCCGACAAAAAGGACCACCATTTCGCGCCTTGGTTCTTCAAGCTCATAGGCTTCTCCATCGACCTCACCGATATTCTCTCGTCCGCAGCCTATGTGCCCGAGGCAGGCGGAGTGCTCAAGCCCGAGAACCTTGTGATGCGCACCTTCACCATGAAAGCCGTGGCGGGCGGAAAATTCTTCCGCAAGGCCCTCAAGAGCGCCACTCCGGCACTCATGCGCACATATTATGAAATATATCCCGCCGACCGCGAGTATCTCACCGTGGCCGAAGCCAAGGAAGCCGACAAGGACAAGGCTCCCACATCCGATTTCATCATTCCATCCGCAGCAGCCCCTCTCGACCCCGCCACGCTCCGCATGCTCGAACACGCCGAGGTCGTTGAGTGAATCAAGTGAATCAATTTTGCCGTCGTTGCTGTTATTTGCGCGAAATTTGTTAATTTTGCAGTTCAAACGCATATTACAGAATGAAACGAATACGCAATTTCTGCATCATAGCACATATCGACCACGGCAAAAGCACGCTCGCCGACCGTCTGCTCGAATACACCGATACCATCTCCGCCAAGGATATGGAGGCGCAGGTGCTCGACGATATGGAGCTTGAAAAAGAACGTGGCATCACGATAAAAAGCCATGCCATACAGATGGCCTACAAGCTGGACGGCGAAGACTATACCCTGAATCTTATCGACACTCCGGGACACGTCGACTTCTCCTATGAAGTGTCCAGAAGCATCGCCGCCTGCGAGGGTGCGCTGCTCATTGTGGATGCATCGCAGGGTATACAGGCGCAGACCATCTCCAATCTGTACATGGCCATCGACAATAATCTCGAGATTATACCGGTAATCAATAAATGCGACCTCGACTCGGCCAACCCCGATGAAGTGGAGGACCAGATTGTCGATCTGCTCGGCTGCGACCGCGCCGACATCATACGTGCCAGCGGCAAGACGGGCATGGGAGTTCCGGAGATACTTCAGGCTATCGTGGAGCGTATCCCGGCCCCGGAAGGCGACCCCGACGCACCTCTGCAGGCGCTCATCTTCGACTCGGTGTTCAATCCTTTCCGCGGCATCATAGCCTACTTCAAGATTGTGAACGGCACCATCCGCAAGGGCGACGACGTCAAGTTCGTGGCTACCGGCAAGGAATATGATGCCGACGAGATAGGCGTGCTCAAACTCGACCTCTCTCCCCGCGAAAGCCTTTCGGCAGGAAATGTGGGGTATATCATATCGGGCATCAAGACCTCCCGCGAGGTAAAGGTGGGCGATACAATCACCCACATGGACCGTCCGTGCGACGCCGCCATCGATGGCTTCGAGGAAGTGAAGCCAATGGTATTTGCCGGTGTTTATCCCATCGAGACAGAGGATTTCGAGAATCTGCGTGCATCGCTTGAGAAACTGCAGCTCAACGACGCCTCGCTGACGTTCTCTCCTGAATCGTCGGCAGCTCTCGGCTTCGGCTTCCGATGCGGCTTCCTCGGCCTGCTGCACATGGAAATCATCCAGGAACGCCTCGGCCGCGAATTCGATATGGATGTCATCACCACGGTGCCCAACGTGTCGTATCGTGTCCATGACAAAAAAGGCAACGTCACCGAGGTGCACAACCCGTCCGGCCTTCCCGAAGCAACCCTCATAGACTATATCGAGGAGCCGTACATCCGCGCCACCATCATCACCACGGCCGACTATATAGGCCCGATAATGACGCTCTGCCTCGGCAAACGTGGCGAACTGGTGCGGCAGGAATACATCAGCGGCAACCGCATGGAACTCACCTTCGACATGCCTCTTGGCGAAATAGTCATAGACTTCTACGATAAGCTCAAGAGCATCAGCAAGGGATATGCGTCGTTTGATTACCATATACAGGATTTCCGCGAGAGTAAGCTCGTGAAACTCGATATCCTGCTTAACGGCGAGAGCGTCGACGCGCTCAGCACCCTCACGCATGCCGACAACGCCGTGACCTTCGGCCGACGCATGTGTGAGAAGCTTAAGGAACTCATTCCGCGCCAGCAGTTCGACATCGCCATCCAGGCCGCCATCGGCGCCAAGATCATCGCCCGCGAGACAATCAAGGCTGTGCGCAAAGACGTGACGGCCAAGTGCTACGGCGGCGACATCTCCCGCAAGCGCAAACTCCTCGAAAAGCAGAAGAAAGGCAAGAAACGCATGAAGCAGATCGGATCTGTGGAGGTGCCGCAGAAAGCCTTCCTCGCCGTACTTAAGCTTGACTGACCGCAGTCCGGCATCGGGAGCCGCTTTTGAGCAAAAGCGGCCCTTCCTTTGTTATAATGTGTGTATCACACGCTTCAATCACTATTTGTTTATGAATAACAACACTACCGGCAATCCCGATTTACCGCATTTCGCGGGACATATCTTCTATGCCGCACGTCAGGCGTTGCGCCGGCATGCCAGTGGCGGCAATGTGCTCATCGCCGCCACGGTTCTGGCACTTGTCATAGCCAACATACCGGCGCTCAACGGCTACTATTTCGAGTTCTGGACCCGAGAGGTGCGTCTGCAGCTCGGCGATTTCAATTTCTTCAGCCACCATGGCCAGCCCATGTCCCTGCTCGCTTTCATCAACGATGCGCTCATGGCTGTGTTCTTCTTCAGCATCGGGCTTGAGATCAAGCGCGAGATCCTTGTCGGAGAACTGGCGTCGTTCAAGCAGGCACTTTTGCCCATTCTTGCGGCTGTGGGCGGTATGATAGTGCCGGTGTGTATCTATTATTCCCTCAGTGCCGGCACCGATTTTGCCGGAGGTGCGGCCATCCCTATGGCCACCGATATTGCGTTTTCGCTCGGCGTGCTTGCCATGCTCGGGTCGAGGGTGCCTCTTTCGCTGAAGATTTTCCTGACCACGCTTGCTGTGGTCGACGACATAGGCGGCATCATCGTTATCGCGGCTTTCTACAGCACGCATATAGAAGTATCGCTTCTTTTTATTGCGGCTGGTCTGTTTGGCGTGTTGCTGCTGGGCTCGCTGATGCGTATCAAGAGCAAGATTTTCTACATTGGCATAGGTGGTGTCATCTGGTTCCTGTTCCTCAACTCCGGTATCCATCCCACCATCGCGGGCGTGCTTGTGGCATTTTGTGTGCCTGCCACTCCCGTGTTCGCTCCAAAAAAATACATCAAGCAGATACGCAAGGCCATAAGCAATTTCCGCGGAGAGGACGTTGAAGCCCTTACGCGCAAATCCATCCTCAACAAGGAGCAGATGGACTGGCTGAAAGAGGTGGAGTCGGCTTCCGACAAGGTGATTTCCCCCCTTCAGGATCTTGAGGACTCGCTTCATCCCATAGTGAACTTTTTTATCGTGCCCCTTTTTGCATTTGCCAATGCCGGCATCTTCCTGCTCGACACCGATCCGGCCAGTGTGTTTGAAGGGATATCGTTGGCAGTGATCGCCGGCCTTGTGTTGGGTAAATTCATAGGCATATTCACATTCTCCTGGCTCACCGTCAAGCTCGGCCTTGCGCCAATGCCCGCCCACAGCAACTGGAAAATGCTCGCATCCATATCCATGCTCGGTGGCATCGGGTTCACAGTGTCGCTCTTTATCGCCACCCTTACATTCGGCGGGGGCGGGGCCCATGCGCTGGAATTGCTTGACCATGCCAAGCTGGGCATCGTGGTGGGTTCGCTGCTTGCCGGTATCATAGGTTTCGCGGCATTGCATTGCACGCTTCCGCACACAGCCTCCCCCGACACCGTGCAGCCGGCAGAAGATTGAACGAAAATTTTGTAGTTCCTCGGATATTGGTTATATTTGCGCATTAATCCAAAGAGCGATGCAGTCGGTCCGAGACATATCCGTGCGCATCGTGCGCTTCTATGTCGACGGTTTTCGCCGCATGACCATAGGGCGCACCCTGTGGGCCATCATTATAGTGAAACTGGTGGTGTTCTTTGCCGTGCTGAAACTCTTCTTTTTTCCCGACATCCTCTCCACCCGCTACGACAGCGACGACGCCCGCGCCGAGGCTGTGCGCGAGGCGCTGACAATACCGAAAAACCAATAATACCGATACCTTATGAACGACTTAATGACTGTAGTGGACTGGTCGAGGGCGCAATTTGCCCTGACAGCCATGTATCATTGGCTATTTGTGCCGCTCACCATCGGCCTTTCCATGATTGTCGCTATCATGGAGACCGTCTATTACCGCACGGGTAATGAGCGCTGGAAGGCGCTCACCAAATTCTGGATGACACTGTTCGGCATCAACTTTGCCATAGGTGTGGCCACAGGTATCATCCTTGAATTTGAATTTGGCACCAACTGGTCCAACTACAGCTGGTTTGTCGGCGATATCTTTGGCGCACCTCTTGCCATCGAGGGCCTTCTCGCATTTTTCATGGAGGCTACCTTCGTGGCCGTCATGTTTTTCGGATGGAACAAGGTGAGCCGCGGCTTCCACCTTGCCTCCACCTGGCTCACGGCTCTGGGCGTAAGCCTGTCAGCGCTGTGGATTCTTGTGGCCAACGCCTGGATGCAGAATCCGGTGGGCATGGAATTCGATCCGGCGCAAATGCGCAACGTCATGAGCGACTTCTGGACAGTAGCCTTTAATCCGGTGTCTATGAACAAGTTCTTCCATGCGGTATTTTCCGCATGGGCCCTCGCCGGCATATTCGTGGTGGGTGTGAGCAGCTGGTTGCTGTGGCGACGCAGCAATGTGGCCGCCGCGCGCACATCGCTGAAGATAGGCGCATGGTTCGGCCTGGCCGGTATGCTGCTCACTTTCATGACCGGCGACGGTTCGGCCGTGCAGGTGGCACGCGTGCAGCCCATGAAACTTGCCGCCATGGAAGGCCTTTACGATGGCAAGGTAGGGCAGGAACTCGTGGGATTCGGTATACTCAACACCGACAAGCGTCCCGGCGATGATGCCGATGCCATGCACTTTGAACTGTCCATACCATATGGCCTGAGTGTGCTCGCCAACCACGACCCTAACACGTTTGTGCCCGGCATCAACGACCTTATAAACGGTATCGCACTGACACCCGAGGGAGATACTATCCACACCGACAGCTACGCTGAGCGCATAGCCATCGGCCGTCGCGCCCAGCAGGCTCTGCGCGCCTATGGCGAAGCAAGCCGCGACGGCGACAGCGCTGCCATGCGTCTTGCCGCAGCCGATGTGGCTCGCGATTTCCGCTACTTCGGCTACGGCTATTTCGAGAACCCCGAACAGGCCGTGCCGCCGGTGGCCATAACGTTCTATGCGTTCCGTGTCATGGTGGGATTGGGCTCGTTCCTGCTCCTTGTGCTTGTGGTCATGGCTCTTGCATCCCGCTTCCGCCCGCGTGTGCTCGACAATAAATGGGTGCTTTACGCCGGCATGCTGTCGCTGCCTCTGGTGTGGATATGCAGTCAGGCCGGATGGGTGGTGGCCGAGGTGGGCCGTCAGCCCTGGACCATTCAGGATCTGCTGCCTGTGTGCGCCGGCATCAGTGATGTGCCCGCATCTTCCGTGCAGACCACCTTCTGGCTCTTTGCCGTAATATTTACGCTTCTTCTCATAGCTGAGGTGAGCATAATGGTGCGTTTCATTGTGCGCAGTTCTCATTCAGATATCGAAAAATCCAACCATTAATTTTTCCGCCTTATGTCGCAACTCGAACTTCTTCAAGCCTATTGGTGGCTGCTCATCTCCGTGCTCGGCGCGGCTCTGGTGTTCCTGCTTTTTGTGCAGGGCGGACAATCGCTTCTGTGCTCGGCACATACCGAGACGGAGCGGCAACTGATGGTCAACTCTCTCGGCCGCAAGTGGGAACTCACCTTTACCACGCTGGTGGTGTTCGGCGGAGCCTTCTTTGCCTCGTTCCCTCTCTTTTATTCCACCAGTTTCGGCGGCGCCTACTGGCTGTGGATGCTCATTCTCGTGAGCTTCGTAGTCCAGGCTGTGAGCTACGAGTATCGCCGTAAGAACGGTAACATCTATGGCACACGCTTTTACGATGCCTTGCTGATGTTCAATGGTGTCTTCGGATGCGTTATGCTCGGTGTGGCTGTAGCCATGATGTTTTTCGGCGCGGAATTCACTGTGGCCAAAGGCAATATCCTCGATGGCGGCAACCCCGTGATCTCGCGATGGGCATCCACTCATGGCCTTGAGGCAATGCTGTGCTGGCGCAATCTCCTGCTGGGTCTTGCAGTGTTCTTCCTTGCCCGCACGCAGGCCGCCCTGTATTTCGTAAACAACATATCCGCCGATGGCGCGTTTGCCGGACGTATGCGCAAGAACGCGGGTGTCAACGGCGCTATATTCGCAGTCTTGTTTGTAGGCTTCCTCGTGGTGCTGTTGCTTGCAGGCGGGCTGCGGCAGCAGGCCGACGGCAGTTTCGCGGCCGAGCCGAATATATATCTGCACAACCTTCTGAACATGTGGTGGACGCTTGTGCTTCTGCTTGTAGGCGTTGTGGCGGTGCTTTACGGCATTTTCCGTACTGCCTTCGATTCCCGCTGGCGTGTCGGTATATGGTTCAGCGGGGTAGGGACTGTGCTCGTGGTGATTGTGCTCTTCGCCCTCGCCGGTTATGGCTCCACGGCCTACTATCCCTCGCTCCTCGATCCGCAGAGCTCGCTGTCGATAGCTAATTCATCGTCGTCGCTCTTCACGCTCAAGGTGATGAGCTGGGTTTCTGTGCTCGTGCCGTTTGTGCTTGCGTATATCGCATACGTGTGGAGAAAGATGAATGCCCATCCCCTCACACCCTCCGAGCTCAACCGCGAGCATCATCAGTATTGACCTTCCCGCGTGGCAGATCTGTTTTATACCATATCGGGGCCATCCGAGGCGCAGTACACGGAAAAGCGTAGCAAATTTCTTGCTTACGCTTTTCCGGTGTGTACCCGCGAGGAAGTGCGCGAGCATGTGGCGCAGATGCAGAAACGCTATTACGATGCGCGCCACGTGTGCTGGGCCTGCATGCTCGGAAGCGCACGCGCAGATTTTCTGAGCAACGATAACGGCGAGCCCAGCGGCACTGCCGGAAAACCAATCCTCGGACAGATCAATTCGCTCGGCATCACCAATGTGCTCGTGGTGGTGGTGCGCTATTTCGGAGGGATAAAACTTGGCACATCGGGGCTTATATTGGCCTATCGAACAGCTGCGCGCATGGCTCTGGAGGCTGCCGATATAGTGGAACGCCACGACATGGCCCGTATCAGGTTCAACTTCCCTTACACGGCCATGAATGCCGCTATGAAACTCACCAAGGATTTTGACATCACTATCGTAGACCGCGCGTTCGACAACACATGCAGCATGACCCTCGAGATCAATGCCGATGCGGCGCCGCTTCTGCAGGCGCGTATAGCCGATATCGACGGCGCCACGCTTGCCGACGGTTCAGACGTATAATCAATCTATCACATATATAGTACTTACAATAGAAATGAACAAAACTTTCAGTGCCATCATTATGAGTGCATCCGCAACTCTTGCCGCTGCCGCTCCGGCTGTGGCCGCCGATGCTCCGCTCATCGACAGGCCCGATTTCCATTCCACCACCGGTATCTTCGATATCGATGCGTTGGAAGCACTGGGCCGTGTGAGCGCACCCTGTGTCAGCCCCGACGGCAAAACCGTGCTCTTCGGCATTGCCTACGAGAGCCTTGAACAGAACGCTTCCAACAACGACCTCTACATTCTCGATCTCACTGCTCCCGGGGCGCGTCCCGAGCGCCTTACGGCTACGCCCAAAAGCGAGAGCGGCGCCGTGTGGTTCGACGGCGGCCGCCGCATAGCCTTCCTGTACCCTGATGCCGACGGTGCAATGCAGATGTGGGCCATGAATGCCGATGGAAAGGGGCGCATGCAGCTCAGCGCCCACCCCGGCGGTATAAGCGGCTTCCTGCTGTCTCCCGATGAAAAGCATGTAGTAGTGATAGGAAATGTGAAATACGCCCGCAGCGCCGGAGATATCTATCCCGATCTTCCGAAGGCCACCGGCCGGGTGATCGACGACCTCATGTACAAGCATTGGGATGAATGGGTCACTGAGATACCTCATCCTTTTGTCGGTGATTTCGACGGTAATGCCGTGACCAACCTCAAGGACATAATGGCCGACGAGCCTTTCGAGGCCCCGATGAAGCCCTTCGGCGGAGTAGAATCCTTCGCCTGGCACCCCAACAGCGAGATGCTCGTTTATGTGTCGCGCAAGAAAACCGGTATGGACTATGCGCTTTCCACCAACTCCGACCTCTACCTCTACCACCTCGTCTCCGGCGAAACCCGCAACCTCACCGAAGGCATGATGGGCTACGACACCATGCCCGCATTCTCGCCCGATGGCCACTATCTGGCATGGCTCTCGATGGAGCGCGACGGATATGAGAGCGACCGCAACCGTCTTTTCCTGCTCGATTGCTACACTGCCGAGCGCAAGGACATCACTGCCGACTGGGACTACACCATCGACGAGTTTGCATGGACGCCCGATGCCAAGCGCATCTATTTCATCGCTCCCAAGGGCGGTGTGATTCCGGTGTTCTCCATCGACCCCGCCACTTCCGAGATCAAGCAGCTCACCGATGCCGTGGCCGATTTCACCTCGCTCGCTCCTGTGGGCAACGACCGCCTCGTCACCATGAACCACAGCATGCTGCGTCCCAACGAGCTGCAGCTCATCACGCTCAAGGGCAAGAAAGCCCCCGTGCTCTCGCAGCTCACAGATGTGAACGGCCCCATCTTCTCGCAGCTGGCCATGCCCACCGTCGAGAAGCGCATGGTGCCCACCACCGACGGCAAGGAGATGCTCGTATGGGTGGTTAAACCGCAGAATTTCGACGCCACAGCCAAGTATCCCGCCATCCTCTACTGCCAGGGCGGTCCGCAGTCGCCCGTCAGCCAGTTCTGGAGCTACCGCTGGAACCTCGCGCTCATGGGCGCCAACGGCTACATCGTCATCGCCCCCAACCGTCGCGGCCTGCCCGGTTTCGGCACCGAATGGAACGAGCAGATATCCAAGGACTATCCCGGTCAGAACATGAAGGACTATCTCGCCGCTGTAGACCATGTGAAAGCCGAACCCTATGTGGATGAAACCCGCATCGGCGCCACCGGCGCCAGCTATGGCGGTTTCTCCATCTACTGGCTTGCCGGCAACCACGAAGGCCGTTTTGCCGCGCTTCTCGCCCATGCCGGTATCTTCAACATGGAGGCGCAGTATCTCGAAACCGAGGAAATGTGGTTTGCCAACTGGGATATGGGTGGTGCCTACTGGGAAAAGGACAATGCCGTAGCGCAGCGCACATTTGCCAACTCGCCCCACCGCTTTGTCGACCGTTGGACCACTCCCATCATGATTTCCCACGGCGAACTCGACTACCGCATCCTTGCCTCTCAGGGCATGGCGGCATTCAATGCGGCCAAGCTGCGCGGCATTCCGGCCGAAATGGTAGTGTATCCCGATGAGAACCACTGGATCCTCAAGCCTCAGAACGCCGTGCTGTGGCAGCGTCTCTTTTTCCGTTGGTTCGACAAATGGCTCAAGCCTGAAAAGAAATAAAACACAGATATACCACTAACAGCGCGGGGTTGCTTTGCGACGCTATGTCGCCGGGCGACCCCGCGATTCACCCTGTACTAAACCATGAAACAGCGAAAAATTCTGCTTTTGTTCCTTGCAACAGCCTTGTGTGCCGGCGCGCGCACGCTTCTTGTGGGACACCGCGGCTCCGATATAGGAGTGGAGAACACCGCCGAGGCGTTTCGTGTCGGCGCAGCCCGCGGTTATGACTTTCTCGAATGCGACGTCCGTGTGACTTCCGACGGACAGTTCGTGATCTGTCACGACACCGATACACGCCGCCTCGGCGGTGCGCTCGAGGTGGCCGATGCCACATTGGCCGAGCTTAAGGCCGATACGCTGCGGCAGACACGCCGCTCCGGCACCTACACTGCCACCATCTGCACTCTCGGGGAATATCTCGATATCTGTCGGGAAGGCAATGTGCGTCCTGTTATTGAGCTCAAATGGAGCACCGGTATAAACTCAAAGGATTTTTCCAATATACCTGCACTCCTGGCATTCATAGACTCGGCAGGCTTCGCCGACAAATGCGTCATACTCACCTCCATGAAGCCCTGCCTGGAACGCATCCACACTCTGCGCCCCGACATTGAGCTGCAGTTCCTCGGAGCCAAGACCTGGCGCAACAGTTTTGCCTGGTGCGACAGTCTGCACATCGACGCCGACATAGCCCACGACTGTCTCTCTGCCGCCGGTGTGGATTCGTTGCATGCGGCCGGTCTGAAGGTCAACTGCTGGACAGTCGACAATCTCGACCGCGCCCGCGAACTCCAGCAGATGGGTGTCGACATCATCACCACCAATGCTATATTGCCGTCCGATATAGACTGAGCTGACGGCTCTACCATATTATCGCACATGCCGCATGTGTCTTGGCTTGACCGAAGACGATGCGGCATGTGCTCGTTTTTTTGATTTTTTTATGAAAAAAGCAGCGTAATGCGCGTAGATTCGTATTTAATACGTATCTTTGTGATGACTTTGGCGTAGAGTGTGCGTACGCGTTTCGCCACGGTCGTCAATAGTGAAATATAAGTAGACTTAACAGCTTATGAACATGCGTGTATATGCCATTGCGGCACTTTGCACAATAGCCGGCGCTACTGCGGCAATGGCACAGAAGAGCAGCCATGTGGCCGCCCTCGAACCATATACGGCACCCTCCAATCAGGCTGCCGCCCCCGAGACGTACTCCTATCTCCCCGACGGCACAGCCCTGCGCCTTTCTCCGGATGGCCGCAGTATAGTGAAACACGACATCCGCACGGGCAAGGACGGCGACATGCTGCTGGATCTGGGCCACACCCGAGAGACGACGATAGCCGATATGGACGGCTACACGATAAGCCCCAACGGCGAGCAGATTTTGCTGTGGCGCGAGAGCCGCCCCATCTACCGGCGCTCGTTTGAGGCACGTTACTATGTGTACGAGGTGCGCTCGCGCCTTCTGCGTCCTTTAAGCGCCGAGCACGCGTTTGTGCAGAGCCCCGTATTCTCTCCCGATAGCCGTGCTGTGGCATTTGTGGCCGATAACAACATATATATCAAGAAGCTCGACTACAACACCGAAGTGGCCGTCACGACCGACGGTGTCCGCAACAAGGTGATAAACGGTGTGCCCGACTGGACATATGAAGAGGAATTCACTACCACCTGCTCCATGGCATGGGCTCCCGATGCGCTCACGCTCAGCTATCTCCGCTACGATGAAGGCGATGTGCCCCTGTATAATTTCCCGCTTTACGAAGGCACCTGCGACGCCCGCACGCAGTACGCCCTCTACCCCGGAACATATTCCTACAAATATCCTGTGGCCGGAGCCGTAAATTCTCGCGTGTCGTTGCATAGCTACGATGTGGAGACACGCAAGATCAAGGATATTGCCATCAAGGCCCCTGATATAGAATACATCCCCCGCATAGGCTACGGCGACACTCCGGAGCGTCTTGTCGTGGCCACACTCAACCGCGATCAGAACCGGCTTGAGATTTTTGCGGTGAATCCCAAAAGCACCGTTGCGAAGAGCATATACGTGGAGGAAAGTAAAGCATGGATAATGCCTGAGACGTATGAGCAGCTTCATCTCGGCCCGAAATCAATGGTGGTGATGTCGTCGGCGTCCGGATTCTCCCAGCTGTACGAATATTCATATACCGGGAGCCGTATGCGCGAGCTCACTTCCGGCAATGCCGATGTCACTGCCTACTACGGTGCCGATGCCAAGGGCACCCACTACTATCAGGTGGCCGCTCCCTCGCCGCTGGACCGCACAGTATGCGCCGTGGATGTGAAAGGCAAGGTGCAGACTTTGTCGCCGTCGGCAGGGACATCGTCGGCACAGTTCACCCCCGCCATGGATATGGCTGTGCTCAGCCACAGCACGGTGTCGTGTCCGCCGGTCTACACCCTGATGTCGGCCGCAGGCAAGACACTGCGCACCATCGAGGACAATGCCGCTTATGCAGCTGCCCATGCATCGGCTCCGGTCAAGGAGTTCTTTCAGATGACCTCCGACGGCCATACGCTGAATGGCTACGTTATAAAACCTGCCCGCATGCAGCAAGGCAAGAAGTATCCTGTCATCATGTCGCAGTACAGCGGTCCGGGATCGCAGAGCGTGCTCAACCGCTGGACCTACGATTGGGAGCAGTATTATGCCACACAGGGATATGTAGTGGTATGTGTGGATGGTCGCGGCACAGGCGGTCGCGGGCGTGAGTTCTCCGATGTGGTCTACAAGCGCCTCGGCCATTACGAGACCATCGACCAGATAGCCGCCGCACGCTATGCGGCATCGCTTCCGTATGCCGACGCTTCCCGCATAGGCATTTACGGGTGGAGCTATGGAGGCTACGAAGCCCTGATGTGCGCGTCGGCCGACGGTGCGCCATATGCTGCTGCCGTAGCCGTGGCTCCTGTCACGGACTGGCGCTACTACGACACCGTGTATGCCGAGCGCTATATGCTCACACCTCAGCAGAATGCCGAGGGCTATAGAGCTTCCGCGCCACTCTCGCGGGCGTCGCGTCTGAACTGCCCGCTTCTGATGATGAGCGGCACGGCCGACGACAACGTGCATCTGTTCAACACAATGCAATACGTGTCGGCACTGCAGAGCCACGGCATCCTGTGCGACATGTTCCTGTTCCCAAATATGAACCACAGTATCAATGGCTGCAATGCGCGTGCGGTAGTGTATGCCAAAATGTTGGAATTCTTTAATGCGAAGCTGAAATGAAAAATTCATCCATAGTGTCCGGCACACTGCGCTCATTGCTGTCCAGCTGGGCGATTTCGCTTGGTTTTCTTTTTGCGATAGTGGCTATGTCGCCATTCATCAGCAAGGTCATCGTACCATTGATTGTGCTGGTGTTCAGCTATCTGATGACAGGGCTTATGAACGCCCGCCGTAATCAGCCGCGCCAGCGCTGCCTGCGCATGGCATGGGTGGTGCGCACCACGTTGATGATATCGGCTTTCCTCATGTTCCTGCTTCTGCTGTTGCATGTGCCGTCGCTGTTCCACGGTCGTTTTGATGCTCCGGGATTTAATCCCCGCATCCCCTATATATCGTCCATAGTGATCTTCACCACCGGAACAGTCATCAGCCTCTATGCTATGTTCGCAGGCCAGGGCCTGGGGGCTTGCAAAGCATGCCGGCGGGTGTTTGGCGCTTATTCCGACAATAGCCTTGCATCCGCACTTTTCAACGAGGAGAGCTCCCGGCAATTGCGCTTGTTTTTTTGGGTGAGCCTGGCCATAGCCTCCACTCAATGGGGTTATTTCTTTCTGTTTTTCATAAATGTAAACTTCAATAGCCCCGACCTGTTCTTTTTCTGCTACATGCCTCTGGCCGTTTACGCGTTGTCCATAGGTTTTCTGGCGTCACGCTATTACAGCATCAATGAGGCTTACCGTGCCTCCAGGTCCAACGTGGCGCGTGTGCATCGGGGCAGTCAGGTGCGCTATCTTGTCACAAACGGCGACAACATACTGTTGCGCGAGGTGGCGGACAGCCAGTGGGACACACCCTATATCGCTGAGGTGGCAACGCCCGATGTGAGCGAGGTGAAAGCCCGGGAGCGTTTCGACGCTATGGGCGGTCCGGCCGATGCCACACTGCGTTTTCTCTACGACAATACCGACAGCGCCGGCGAGCATTTCGCACATTTCGCGGTGTTTGTGCCCGATGAATCGAAGGATGCGGCGTGCCGCAGCGGCCGTTGGTTAAGCCTTTACGAAGTGGACAACTATCTGAATTCCGGCAGGCTCGCCCCAATGCTGGCCAACGAGCTGGTGCGTATATACACCATCACGATGGCATGGAAAACCTACGACCGCGAGGGACGCCGTCTATACCCGATAAAACATTATAAACCCATATTCCGTCTGCGGGATTTCAAGGAATGGGACGTGGACTACAACGACACATCCTGGCTTCAGGTGTCGGTGGAAAACGAGGACAAGCCCTTTTTCCGCGCCCGCAGGATATGGCGGAAATGTCATGATATCTTCCATCGCTGATGGAAAGGAGCCCGCTTGTCGTAATCACCGGACCCACCGCCTCGGGCAAGACACGCCGTGCGGTGGATGTGGCCCGTGCGGTAGGTGCCGAGATTATAAGCGCCGATTCGCGCCAGATATATCGCGGCATGGACCTTGGCACCGGTAAGGATCTTGACGAGTACGACGGTGTGCCGTACCATCTTATCGATATCGCCCCGGCAGGCTATAAATACAATCTATTCGAGTACCTGCGCGATTTCGACCTTGCCGAGGCCGATGTTCGTTCGCGTGGTCATGTTCCGCTGTTGTGCGGTGGCACCGGATTGTATGTGGAGAGTGTGCTCAAGGGGCTGCATCTTCCTGAAGTTCCGGCCGATGCTGAGCTGAGACGCGAGCTTGCTGCGTTTTCTCTTGAAGAGCTCACGGCCATGCTGGCGTCCATGAAGAACTTGCACAACACAACGGATGTGGACACGCCGCAACGGGCCATACGTGCCATTGAGATAGCGCGTTTCTACGAAGCCCATCCGGAGGCCGCCTGTGCGGCGGCCCCATCGCCCCGCGCGGATGCCGTGGTGGTGGGTGTGGACATACCCCGCGATGCCCGTCGCGCGCGCATCAGCGCTCGCCTGAAAGCGCGTTTCGAGGCGGGAATGACAGGCGAGGTGGAGGCGCTGTTGGCCTCAGGCGTCGCGCCGGACGACCTTATATATTATGGTCTGGAATATAAGTACATCACGCTATATGTGACCGGCCGCATCTCACGGCAGGAAATGTATTCCGGGCTGGAAACAGCCATTCATCAGTTTGCCAAGAGGCAGATGACATGGTTTCGGGGAATGGAGCGCCGGTGCCATGCCATACACTGGCTTCCCTACGACATGCCGGCAGATGAATTTGTGGCGGAAGTAATACGATTGATGAAAAATGCGTAGACTTCTGCTTTCCTGCCTGTTGGTTGCCATAGCGAGTGTGATAGCTCCTTGCTCCGGGCAGCTGCCGGCGCAGCTGCATGACATCGGCAACGTCACGGATCTGCGGGCGCATTGGCGCATAAAGCCGCTATCTTCCGCCGCCACACGGTGGGGCATAGTGTGGAATGTAGTCGACAGCGCTAATTACGAAGGAGCGGAAATAGTGCTGCTGGATGAGCGTTACGTCGATGCCTTCGGGCGCGAGAGTGCCGAGTTTCACCGCTATTCAGTGCGCGATGGGGCCGTTGTGGACGATGAGAAGACTGATTTCTCGCCGTCATCGTCCATGCGCGATGGTGGCGGATCCATACGCGTGCGCCTTGATGCC
The DNA here is from genome assembly GCA_910578095.1 of uncultured Muribaculaceae bacterium. Classification (GTDB taxonomy): domain Bacteria; phylum Bacteroidota; class Bacteroidia; order Bacteroidales; family Muribaculaceae; genus CAG-873. The sequence goes on from CAJTOZ010000004.1 coordinate 99,652, forward strand.
GGAGCCGTGGTCGGACGTCTGGATGCGGGCTATGGAGTGCCCGACATAAGCATTCCGGTGGAGCTGCACAGCGGCACCGGAATGGGTTTCTATTGCGATGCCGGGTGTGATACCTTGCGTTGCGACTTCGAGTGCGACAAGGTAGATGTGCCTGAACCATCATCGTTTGCCGACATGGGAGAACTGAGGGCCTACCTGCGCGCATCGCAGGATGTGCGGGAGGCTGAATGGGTGTACTACGACCGCGATACCGATCCCAGGCGCGTGTCGCTCGGAAGTGCTTACCGTCTTGCCACAGTGTCCGATGGCTCCGGGGGCTATGACGTGATAGCGATCGACACCGTGGCCGGTGCCCGTCCGCAACTGAAGGCCCGTCTTGCGGCCACAGGTTTTATCGATGTCTACGACCTCACCTGGTACGATGCCTCAGGAGTGACCATGGGACCGGAATGTTCGGCACGTTTTGAAAATGCGTCGCTGCTGTCGTTCAGTTTCCCGCTATACAAGGCCACACTGCGTTTCCGAAGGGCTATAGCCACGGATTAAGTAGAGCGGTCCCGTGTAGCCGATTTATATAAAAGATTGATTCCAATACCCTCTAACTAAAAATTACATCCATGAAAATACATGCCGTTTTTAGCACAGCTCTCGCGATGGTGGCCCTGAGCGGAGGGGCCCAGACACTTCCATATCAGAATCCGGAACTGTCGGCAGCCGAGCGTGCCGCCGATCTTTGTTCGCGTCTCACACTTGATGAAAAAGTGAAACTGACGATGCACAGTTCCCCAGCCATCGAACGCCTTGGCGTACCGTCATACGACTGGTGGAGCGAAGCGCTGCATGGCATAGGGCGTAATGGCATCGCTACGGTGTTTCCATCGTGCATAGGCATGGCCGCCTCTTTCGATGACGATCTTATCGAGCGCGTGTTTACAGCCGTAAGCGACGAGGGGCGTGCGAAAAACACTCAGGCGCGTCACGATGGCACGGTAGGTCATTATCGTGGTGTCACGTTCTGGACGCCGAATATAAATGTGTTCCGCGATCCGCGGTGGGGCCGCGGACAAGAAACATATGGCGAGGACCCGTACATGAACGGGCGCATGGGAGCACGCGTGGTGCGGGGCCTTCAAGGAGATGGCTCCGATCGATACTACAAGACCCTTGCGTGTGCCAAGCACTACGCTGTGCATAGCGGCCCCGAGGGCACACGCCATAGCTTCGACATCACCGATCTTCCGGCCCGCGACCTGTGGGAAACCTATCTGCCGGCCTTCCGTGTGCTGGTGCAGGAAGCCGATGTTCGTCAGGTGATGTGCGCCTATCAGCGTTTCGAGGGTAGCCCTTGCTGTGGCTCCGACCGCCTGCTGCAGAAAATCCTGCGCGACAAATGGGGGTACGACGGAGTGGTGGTCAGTGATTGTGGCGCGATAAATGACTTTTATGAGAAGGGCCATCACGAAGTGACGCCTGACGCGCCATCGGCGGCAGCTCTGGGTGTACGCAGCGGCACCGATGTGGAATGTGGCTGGAATGTATATCTCACTCTTAATGAAGCCGTGGCGAAAGGCCTTGTCGACGAAGCCGATATCGACCGTAGTGTGCGCCGGTTGCTTGAAGGACGCTTTGCTGTAGGCGATTTCGACGCCGACTCTCTTGTGTCGTGGCGTGCCATACCGCAGTCGGTGATAGCCTGCGATGCCCACCGTGCTCTCGCGCGGCAAATGGCCCGCGAGCAGATGGTGCTGTTGAAAAACAATGGCATTCTGCCTCTTGACAAGAGCGCCGACGGTCTCATGGTGATGGGGCCCAATGCCGCAGACTCCACCATGCAGTGGGGCATATACTATGGTCAGCCCGCCCATACTGTCACCGCCCTGCAGGGAATACGCGCAAAGATTGGCGATGTGCCGTATGCAAATGGCTGCGGCATCACATCGATGCAGGCCAGCGAAAGTGTGTTCGACCGCATGCACACTCCCGACGGAGCTACCGGCATGAAAGCCCTTTACTGGAATAATGTGAAGCAGGAAGGCGATGCTGTCGCGAGCGTGCGTTATACCGCGCCGCTCGGTCTCAGCACAGGAGGCAACACCGTGTTTGCCCCCGGGGTGAATCTGAAGCACTTCAGCATGCGCATGGGCGGCACTTTTGAAGCCGACCGCGACGAAACACTGGAGATATTGCTGCGCAGCGACGATGAATTCCGCGTGATAGTGAACGGCGACACGCTGGCCCGAGGCTGGAATGCGGAGCGTCATCTCCACACCCTGCGCCTCGACACCGAGAAAGGACGCAGCTACGATATTGTGCTCGAGTATGCCCAGCACGAGGAGGATGCCTTGCTCAACTTCGATATAGTGCGCTCGCGCGAGCGCACCGTCGAAGAGGTGGTGGCTTCAGCTGCGAACGCCGAAACTGTGATTTTTGTAGGCGGCATATCTCCGGAGTTCGAACGTGAGGAAGCTCCCGTGTCGGCCCCGGGCTTTATCAACGGCGACCGCACATCTATCGAACTTCCCGAAGCGCAGCGCATTCTGCTGCGTGCTCTCCACGATGCCGGTAAGCGCATTGTATTCGTCAACTGCAGCGGTGGCGCGGTGGGTCTGACCCCCGAAGCAGCTTTCTGCGACGCCATAGTGCAGGCATGGTATCCTGGCGAAGAGGGTGGCACGGCTCTTGCCGACGTGCTCTTCGGCGATTACAACCCACAGGGAAAACTCCCTGTCACCTTCTACCGCGATGATGCGCAGCTTCCCGATTTCGACGACTATCGCATGGAGGGGCGCACCTACCGCTACATGCGCACCTCGCCGCTCTATCCTTTCGGTTATGGATTGAGCTACACTACATTCGCCTATGGCACGCCGCGCTACGCCGATGGACGTGTGACGGTGGATGTCACCAATACCGGCCGGCTATCCGGCACGGAAGTGGTGCAGCTGTATCTGCGCCGTCCGGACGATATTGCAGGCCCCGACAAGACTTTGCGCGGTTATGAGCGTGTGGAGATTGAGCCCGGACAGACAAAGACTGTAGTCATAGACATGCCACGCGACGCCTTTGAGGTGTGGGACGAGGTATCCGGCGAAATGCGGGTTTTGCCCGGTGCCTACGAATTGCTCGTGGGTTCCTCCAGTGCCGACGGCTCGCTTCAGAAAATAGAGGTTGCATTATAGCGAAAAAATCTGTAATTTTGCAGTTGGAAAAAATAAACCTCAAAACAACAATAAAATGAGAAAGAATATTGTAGCCGGCAACTGGAAGATGAACACCACGCTGCCCGAAGGCGTGGCTCTCGCCAAAGAAGTGAACGAAGCCCTCAAGGGTGCCGACGCAAAATGTGATGTTATAATCTGCGTGCCCTTCACCCACCTTGCAAGTGTCAACGCTGTGATCGACAGCAATCTCGGCCTTGGTGCTGAAAACTGCGCCGACCATACTTCCGGTGCCTATACCGGCGAGGTGAGCGCCCCCATGGTTGCCTCCACCGGTGCAAAATATGTGATTCTCGGCCATAGCGAACGCCGCCAGTACTACGGCGAGACTTCCGCAATCCTCCGCGAGAAGCTCGCTCTCGCCCTTGCCAACGGTCTCAAGCCCATCTTCTGCGTTGGCGAAGTGCTCGAGCAGCGCGAGGACGGCAGCTACAACGATGTGGTTAAGGCCCAGATTGAAGAGGCTCTCTTCCAGCTCACTCCTGAAGAATTCAGCAACGTGATCCTCGCCTACGAACCCGTATGGGCTATCGGTACCGGCAAGACCGCTACCGCCGACCAGGCTCAGGACATGCACGCCCACATCCGCAACGTCATCGCCGGCAAGTACGGCAAGGAGATCGCCGACAACACCAGCATCCTCTACGGCGGCAGCTGCAAGCCCTCCAATGCCCGCGAAATCTTCGCAAAACCCGATGTTGACGGTGGTCTCATCGGTGGCGCTGCCCTCAAGTGCGCCGACTTCATGGGTATCGTTGAAGCTTTCAACTGATCCATACTCCTCCCCATTCATCACAATGGCCGCCGGATTCCGGTGGCCATTGTCGTATTCTGACATCCGGTTTCGGCCTGTTTTAGATGTAATTCTCATTTTTTAATTCTGAGGCTGTGAAATATTTAGTATCTTTGCAGTTTGAAAATTATACTGAATTATGAGAAAATACGTCGCCATAGTGCTTTTTGTGATGTGCGCCGCAGCCGGCGGTGCGCTCCGTGCCGCGGAAGCTGCTGATACAGCATGCGTAGCAACCATTGTGGAACGCATCAATGCCTCCGGCCACATGCAGGTGCATCATCCTGCCGCTATGGATGCCAGGCTGCAGAAGGCAGCGGAGCCCGAAGCCACCGACGAGCCTTCGGAAAGCCGTATGGCCGCCCAGGGCCGTGCCGGATATCGTATTCAGGTGTTCGACGACAACGATCCCCGCACGGCACGCACCGAGGCACAGAACCGCAAGCGCCTGATGGATACGCGCTTCCCCGAGTGGCACAGCTACGTGCAGTTTAATTCGCCTTATTGGCGGGTGAAAGTGGGCGATTTCCGCTCTCGTGCAGAGGCGGAGGGCGCCATCGAGGATATGCGCCGCGCATTTCCCTACATGAGCGGGCAGCTGCGCATTGTGCGCGACCGTATTAACGTTGCTGAATGACTATGAACGAAAATCTTACTCCCGAGGAGCGCGTGGAGCGCATAGCAGGGCATTTTAGTGAAATAATATCGCTGTTGGGCGAAGATACGTCGCGCGAAGGACTTGTGAAAACGCCGATGCGCGCGGCCAAGGCTCTATGGTATGTCACCAAAGGTTATCGCGAGAGTGCCGAGGATGTGATGCGCCAGGCCATGTTTGAGCACGACGGCTCGCAGATGATCGTGGTGCGCGACATTGAATTCTACTCTTTGTGCGAGCATCACATGCTGCCGTTTTTCGGTACAATTTCGTTGGGTTATCTGCCCAAAGGGCGCATAATAGGGCTGAGCAAGCTAGCGCGTTGCGTGGAGGTGTTCGCCCGCCGTTTGCAGGTGCAGGAACGCCTCACGGCCGAGGTGTGCCGCGCCGTGCAGCGTGAGATCGGTGCCGAAGGCGTGATGGCCGTATGCCGCGCGCGCCATCTGTGCATGCAGATGCGTGGTGTGGAGAAGCAGAGTTCCTCTACAGTCACCACACATGCTGAAGGGCTTTTCGCTACTGATGCGGCTCTCCGCGCCGAGTTTCTTCAGGCCATAGGCGGCTATGGCGCTTGACATCATCTGGCTCATCGCCGGGCTCCTGCTGATACTTTGGGGCGCATCGGCCCTTACCGATGGTGCATCTGCCATCGCGCGGCGCCTGGGTGTAAGCGATCTCATTGTGGGGCTCACCGTGGTGAGTTTCGGCACCTCAGCTCCGGAGCTCACGATAAGCGTTGTGAGCTCTCTCAATGGTAATGCCGGGCTTGCCATCGGCAATATAGTAGGCAGCAATATCTTCAATATCTGCGCTATCGTAGGTGTCACAGCATTGCTGCGTCCGGTGGCCGTGGAGCGTGGTCTCATGGCCAACGAGATTCCTCTTGTGGTGCTGTCGTCGCTGGTGCTTCTGGCCATGGGGTCCGGAGTGTGGCTCGATGGTGCATCGGCAGCTATGCTGACACGCGTAGACGGAGTGTTGCTACTGTTGTTTTTCGCTGTGTTCATGCGCTATGTGTTTGCCTCGGCCGGCTCCGGAAAAGAATCTGCCGGCGACACGTCTGTCAAGGAAATGAAAGTGTGGAAGGCCATTGCGCTGACATTGGCGGGACTTGGTGCGCTGATTTTCGGCGGCGATAAATTTGTGGACGGTGCGTCCGGGATAGCATCCTCTCTCGGTGTGAGCGATGCCGTGATAGGCCTTACCATTGTGGCTGCCGGCACTTCATTGCCGGAACTTGCCACGTCCGTTACTGCCGCGCTGAAAGGCCGCACCGGTATAGCCATAGGCAATGTGATAGGCTCCAATATCTTCAACGTATTTATGGTGTTGGGAGCATCGGCCACAGTGCGCGAGCTTCCTTTCGGCGACATTGGCATGCCCGACCTTCTGCTGCTGTGTGCGGTAAGCGTCATGTTCTGGCTGTCGGGCCGCGTGTTCGGCCGTCATGTGATCACCAGAGGCGAGGGCGCGGCTTTTGTAGCTGTATATGCCGCGTATATGGTGTGGGTGGTTATTTCCGCCGTCTGACTCCTATTACGAAGCTGCCAAGAGCAAGCAGTGCGAGCACTCCGAGATAGGCGAGTGTCATGGCTGTGGCCAGACGTCCGTCGTCCGGTCTGCTGATATTTTCCAGTGCATTCGTGTTCTCAGGGGCGCATTCTGTCAGGTCGGCGTCCAGCGATGCGAGGTTTCGTTTCCATTGTATTATCCCGTCGCGCAGATAAACAGCGCCCATATCGCCTCGCACGAGGGTCTTCAAGTCTGTATCCTCGGCCGTATAGGCTTCAAAATGTGGGGCGGCCAGCAGTTTCCACTCCTGCAGGCCGGCAGTAGAGGTGCCCACGATGGCCACAGCGGTGGCGCCGTGTATGGCGGCATAGTCGGCAAGATCGTTGGCGAAGCGCGAACGTGTTAGGAAATGCTCTCCGGGGTCCGGCACCACAAATACGAGCAGATCGCCTTCGGCTTCAAAGATGTCGGTTTCTTCGCCGTCTTCTCCGAACACCGGGAATCCCGGACCGGCATCCTCGGCAGCACTGCCGGCCGGAGAAATGTATGTCCAGGTGCTGTCCGGCAGTTCATCCACGGCAAATTCCCGGCGCGTGCCGTCTTTTTCGTATATAAGCGTGATGTCGTCGCCTGCATCGGCATACATGGATGTGCCGAGCGGGTAGGGGCGGAAATCGGCTACAGGCTGCACATTGTAGCCCACGGCTGCAAGGGCGAGGGCGTATATCACGCTGGATGCCACAACAGCCCATTGCACGGAGGCATGGAACGGGCTTCCGCAACTGGCGTTACGTCGCAGCAGCCACACGCATGCGTAGGCGAGCACAACGTTTTTCAGAAAGGTGGTGGTGTTGTCTAATATTATCAGGTCTCCGAAGCAGCCGCAGTCCGACACGGGGTCGGCTATGGCTATGTATGCCGTGAGAGGCAGCATGAAGCACATCACTACCGTAGCGGCTATGGCGGAACTATGGCGCAGCACGCCTGTGATCACGCAGGCACCAATAGTGAATTCAAGAGCGCCGAGGGCCACCGCACCCATTACCACGGGCTCGTGCGGAATATCGTGCATCCCCCATGCGGCAAAATATTCCAGCAATTTATAGAGAGTGCCGTAGGGGTCGACGCTTTTGGCCCATCCGCCTATGATAAAAGCCGTGCCGACAATAAGGCGGCACAGCCATGTGACGACGATGCGCCAGGAGGGGCGCTCAGCAGCTTTCGCCGCTTTCGGTGAGTTTGATGATTCCGAATACGGCATAGTTGAGCATGTCCATATAGTTTGCGTCGATACCCTCGCTCACAGTGGTGCGTCCGTTGTTGTCCTCGATTTCTTTTGTACGTTCGATTTTTGTGAGTATGAGGTCGGTGTAGCTGAGCACCCGCATGGCACGCCATGCCTCGCCGTAATCGTGGTTTTTGGCCGTCATAAGTGCGCGCGCGCGTGCCGCCACGGTGTCATAGAGGTCAAGAGCCTCGGCAGGCGTTATATCCTTGCCGTCGGCAAATCCGCGTTCGAGCTGTATTATGCCCACTATGGAGTAGTTCACGATGGCTATGAATTCCGGCAGGATGCCTTCGCCCACGGCCGATTCGCCGGTGGTCTCAAGAGTGCGGATACGCTTGGCTTTTATGAACAGCTGGTCGGTGACAGCCTGCGGGCGCAGAATGCGCCATGAGGCGCCGTAGTCTTCAAGCTTGCGGCTGAATATGTCGCGGCAGCGCCGGAGGGCTTCGTCAAATTGCCGGTTAGTGTCGGGAGTGGTCATGGCAAGGGGTGTCAGTCGTCGGTTGTTGTAATTTCGCATTCGCACATCTCATCGTATTCTTCCCATCGCGGGTCGTTCTCCGCCGATATCTCCAATGGCAAGAGAGGCAGCGGAGCAAGAGCCTCGTTCAGCTTCTTGTTGAAGATGTTGGTGCTGAGAGTGTAGAATACCCATGTGCGTTCTCCCGCTCCGGTGTAGATTCCGGTGAGAACGGCCACAGGGTCCTTCGCGAGCACCTCTGTGAAGCCGTCGGTGGCAACGCCCATAGTCTCGGCATCGGCATCGGACGGCATTCCGGCAGGCGCATAGCGCCATGCCACGGTCACGCGGATGGAGAAACGCGGGTTGTTTCGGTACTTGGCAATGTCTCGCCTGCCTGTGACCATTACTATCTGGCCATCGGGGGCTTCGGCAGGGGCTGTCCACCAGTCGTTCATGTGTCGGGAAGTGTATTTGATGCGTGTGTATATAAAAATCGCAGGCGCAATTCTGCGCGCGGGACGGCGTATAAGCCGGGTTATGTGGGCGGCGCGTTTTCCATGTTTCAGGATCCACGCCGGCCCGTCCGTCATTTATCTGAGCAGTCTACCCCCCGGCACCGGGCGAGCAGCCCGTCGGAGCCGAAGCCCCCTGCCGGTGTACTTGACCTTGCAACCCGCAAGATGTGCGGCACGCCATATCGCTGTGGCGCCCGGTGGGCTCTTACCCCGCCTTTTCATCCTTGCCGTCGGCTCCAGGAGGAGCCGCTTGGGCGGTTGTTTTCTGTCACATTACTCTACCGTTGCCGATAGCTCCCCGAAGGGAGTGCGGTGCTCTTTGTTGCCCGGACTTTCCTCCCCCGCCTCATGCGTGCGGGAGCGACGGACCCGCCATCCCGGCGCAGACTTGAGCCTGCGAATTGTGGGATGCGTGTGGTCTACACGTAGCCGCGGATGATGCCGCGTTTGGCGTTGCGCACAAAGAGGATTATCTCGTCGCGCTCCTTGGTGGCTGGCAGCTCGGCCTCGATGCGTTCGATAGCATCGCTGACGTTGAGGCCCGACAGATAGAGGTAGCGGTAGATTTCCTGAATGTCGCGTATGGTGTCGTTGCTGAAGTTGCGCCTACGCAGACCGATGCTGTTGATGCCGGCGTAGCTGATGGGCTCGCGTGCAGCCTTGACATAGGGCGGGATGTCTTTGTTGACAAGCGCGCCGCCCTGTATCATCACGTGCGGACCTATGTGGCAGAACTGGTGCACGAGGGTGCCGCCGCCGATCACGGCGAAGTTGTCGACCACCACTTCGCCTGCCAGCTGTGTGGCATTGCTGATGATGACGTTGTCGCCCACGGCGCAGTCGTGCGCCACGTGGCTGTAGGCCATGATGAGGCAGTTGTTGCCCACAGTGGTGCGGCCGCGTGCGGCGGTGCCGCGGTTCACGGTTACGCACTCGCGTATGGTTGTGTTGTCGCCGATGATTGCCAGTGTGTCCTCACCGCGGAACTTGAGGTCCTGCGGTATGGCGCCGATCACCGCTCCCGGGAAAATGGTGCAGTTACGGCCTATGCGGGCGCCTTCCAGAATGGTCACATTGCTGCAGATGCGCGTTCCTTCGCCTATCTCGACGTTGGCGTCGATGGTGACGAACGGATCGATTACGACGCTCTGCGCTATTTTGGCGGCGGGGTGTACGTAAGCTAAAGGTTGTTTCATAGGTGTTTACTTATTTTTGATGATCTGCGCCATGAACTCGCACTCGCACACGATCTTATCGCCTACGAAAGCGCGTCCTTTCATCACAGCCATGCCGCGGCGCAGTTCTGTCATGAACGATACGTGGAATATGAGCGTGTCGCCCGGCACCACTTTCTGACGGAACTTCACGTTGTCGATCTTCATGAAGTAGGTGGAGTAGCGTTCGGGTTCGTCGACGGTGCTGAGCACAAGCAGTCCGCCGGTCTGGGCCATGGCCTCTACGAGCAGCACACCGGGCATTACCGGTTCCTGCGGGAAGTGGCCGAGGAAGAAGGGCTCGTTGGTGGTTACGTTCTTGACGCCCACGATATAGCTGTCGCCCTTATCTATGATCTTGTCGACAAGCAGGAAGGGATAGCGGTGGGGCAGGTGCTCGCGGATGCTGTTGTTGTCCATCAGCGGGGTGGCGTTGGGATCGTAGGCCGGGGCCTGTATGTCCTGACGCTTGATGTCGCGACGCAGATCCTTGGCCAGACGCGTGTTGATGGCGTGTCCGGGCTTTGTGGCTATGACCTTTCCCTTGAGAGGACGACCAATGAGAGCGAGGTCGCCTACGATGTCGAGGAGTTTGTGGCGGGCAGGCTCATTGTCGTGTGTGAGGGGCTTGGAGTTGATGTAGCCGAATCCGTCGACGGTGCGGCGTGCCACACCCATGGTGTCGGCTATCTTGTCCAGGCTCTCCTGGCTGAGGGGGGAATCGTAGATCACGATGGCGTTGTCCAGGTCGCCGCCTTTGATATAGCCGGCCTGCACGAGGGGCTCGATCTCCCGCACGAATACGAAAGTGCGTGCATCGGCAATCTCTTTGCCGAACTCTTCGAGATGCTCCATGGATGCGTACTGGTTGGAGAGCACGGGCGATTCGAAGTTGACCTTCACTTCCACGCTGAATTCGTCGTCGGGAAGGATGAGTATTTTGGAGCCGGTGGCTTCGTCGGCTATTTCAATTTTGTGTTTCACCACATAGTAGTCCTTGTCGGCCTTCTGTTCCTGCAGTCCGGCTTGCGCTATGGCATCGAACCAGGGACGGGCGCTGCCGTCGAGAATGGGCACTTCGGGAGCGTTTACGCGAATGAGCGCGTTGTCCACGCCGGAAGCATAGAGTGCAGCCATGAGGTGCTCGATGGTGCTGACGGAGGTCTCGCCGCGGGCTACAACGGTGCCTCGCTGCGTGTTCACAACGTTTTCCGCGAGAGCGTCCACAATGGGCTCGCCTTCGAGGTCGGTACGCTGGAATTTGTATCCGTGGCCTTCGGGAGCAGGCATCACGGTGGCTTCCACAGTGGCGCCTGTGTGCAGTCCTTTACCGGAGAGGGTGAAGGGGGTGCTGAGAGTGAGTTGCTTCATTGCTGTATGTTGTTATTTTTTTATTTCTTTTTCGAGTGCTGCCAGACGGGCGAAAGCATCGGGGAGGCGCTTGAGGTACACTGCCTGGCGCGCGAAGTCGCCGGCAGGAACGGCGGGGTAGCCCATGAGGCGGGCACCGTCGGCCACATTGTTCGGGATGCCGCTCTGGGCGCCTATCTGCACGTGGTCTCCCACGCTGATATGTCCGGCAAAGCCCACTTGTCCGCCTACCATGCAATGACTGCCGAGTTTTGTGCTTCCGGCTATGCCGCTCTGGGCTGCCATGACGGTGTGGGTGCCGATCTCCACATTATGGGCCACCTGGATGAGGTTGTCGAGTTTTGTGCCTTGACCTATGCGTGTGGCGCCCATTGTGGCGCGGTCGACTGTGGTGTTGGCACCGATTTCCACATCGTCGGCTATCTCGACGATTCCGATCTGCGGTATTTTGCTGTAGCTGCCGTCTGCTTCAGGAGCGAACCCAAAGCCGTCGGACCCTACGACAACGCCCGCATGCAGCACGCAACGCGCGCCCACACGGCAGTTGTGGTAGATTTTCACGCCGGGATAGAGCACGGTGTCGTCGCCGACGGTTGCTCCGGCACCGACATATGCCTGGGGATAGATTTTTACATTGCGTCCCAGACGGGCGCCCGCGCCTATATATGCAAAAGCACCGATATAGGCACCCTCGGGAATCTCGACGCCTTCGGCCACGAAACTGGGCTGCTCGATGCCGGTGGGACGTGCGTTGACCACGGCATCTACCATCTGCAGGAGCCGCGAAAGGGTGGAGTAGGGGTCGTCCACCCGTATAAGTGTGGCGGCCACAGGGCGTTCGGCCACAAAATCGCGGCGCACGAGCACTATTGACGCGCGTGTGTCGTAGATGTGGTGGGTGTATTTGGGATTTGCCAGGAATGTGATGGCACCGGGATACCCTTCCTCTATCTTGGCAAAATTATCGACGGAGGCATTCTCATCGCCCTCGACGGTGCCGCCGACTGCGGCGGCTATCTGGCTTGCAGTGAATTTCATTTTCGGATGCTCAAAACTTCTGCAAAGTTGCTAAAAAAAATCCAAACGGCAGCTATATACGCCCCGAAAAGTTGCCCGTATAGGCAGTTTAGAGCATATATGGTGACAAATAGCCGAGCGCAGTCCCCGGCTACACTTCGTTAAGGTCGTGGCCCATGCGCTCTTTTTTGGTGTGCATGTAGCGGAAATTGTAGGGATTCGGAGCCACTTCTATGGGCACATTTTCCACCACTTCCAGCCCGTAGCCTTCGAGACCGATGCGTTTTATGGGGTTGTTGGTGAGCAGGCGCATCTTGCGTATGCCGAGCAGATTGAGAATCTGCGCCCCTACGCCGTAGTCGCGTTCATCGGCGTCGTGGCCAAGATGGATGTTGGCTTCTACCGTGTCAAGGCCTTGCTCCTGAAGCTTGTAGGCGCGTATCTTGTCCATGAGGCCGATGCCGCGTCCTTCCTGATTGAGATATACCACGGCGCCGCGTCCCTCTTTCTCTATCATCTGGAGGGCCCGGTGCAGCTGCTCGCCGCAGTCGCACCGCATGGAGCCGAAGATATCGCCCGTGGCGCAGGATGAGTGCACGCGCACCAGTGCTGGCTCGTCGGTGTGCAGGTCGCCCTTGATGATGGCGATGTGTTCGAGGCCATTGCTTTTCTGGCGGAAGGGAATGAGGCGGAAATGGCCGTAGGCTGTGGGCATGTCCACTTCCACGCCTTCTTCCACGAGCTGTTCGTTGGCCATACGGTAGGCGATGAGGTCGCGTATGCTCACAAGCTTCATGCCCCATGCATCAGCGTGGGTGCGCAGCTCAGGCAGACGCATCATGCTGCCGTCGTCGGCCATTATCTCCATCAGCGCAGCTGCGGGGGCAAGGCCTGCGAGGCGTGCCAGATCGACGGCTGCCTCGGTGTGGCCAGCACGGCGCAGCACGCCCTGCTCCTGAGCGTACAGGGGATTTATGTGGCCCGGGCGGCCGAATGTGGCGGGAGTGGATGTGGGGTCGGCGAGGGCGCGTATGGTGGCGCAACGGTCGTGGGCGCTCACGCCGGTGGTGCAGCCGTCGAGTTTGTCGACGGTGACAGTGAACGGAGTGCCCAGCACCGAAGTGTTGTTTTCCACCTGGTGGGGCAGATCGAGTTCTTTCGCGCGGTTTATAGTGATGGGCGCGCAGAGTACGCCGCGCGCGTTTTTGAGCATGAAATTGATCTGCTCGGGGGTTACTTTTTCTGCGGCAACGATGAAGTCGCCTTCGTTCTCGCGGTCTTCATCGTCGACCACGATCACCATTTTTCCGGCACGTATGTCGGCAATAGCATCTGCTATGGCGTCAAGCTTGATTTTCTGTTGCATCATCTTCGGGTGCATTGAAAAGATTTGTCAGTTTTCGCGTTGTATCTTCAATCACGGCCATGCGCGAGGGCGTGGCGCGGAATGGATATTGATTCAGGAGATTTATCACCCGGGTGTCGCGCGAGTTGGAGAGATAGTCCACGAGGTTGTTTAGCCCGGCGTTAAGCGACGCTGTGGTCTTGCCGGCGAAAATGCGCCTCCACCTGGGACGGCTGCTGAGCTCGGCCTGCACCTTTGCCTCAGCTTCCGCCTGGGTGTGCAGCAGGGCGAGTGCATGTGCGGGCTGCACCTCTTCTATGATCATCTCTTTTACTTCAAGTGTGCGCGGCAGTTCGCGGCCGGTGATGCGGCGCATCAGAGCCACATAGGCGTCGAAGTTGAACACGGCGCTGTCGCCCACGGCTTTATAGGTGAAAAAGACACCCATCGGCAGCAGCACCATGGAGCTGAGCCATATGCCTTCCCACACCTCCACTTTGCCGTCGCGGGCCATCTTGTAGCCGGCGTTGTCGATTATGAAATACACAATGAAGAGCAACACGCTCACCACCAGCGGAGTGCCCAGACCACCCTTCTTGATGATGGCGCCGAGAGGGGCGCCGATGAAGAAGAATATGAGGCAGGCGAACGAAAGGGTGAATTTTCGCTGAAGCTCGATTTCGTGGCGGCGCATGAGTTTGGCCTGGTCGTTGAGGGCGAGGCTCCGGAACTCATATTCCTGACGTTGTCTCTTGGCCATGGACAGCGCCTGTGTGAGGTATGTCTTGGCCATAGCCGGCGTGGGCGCGCCGAACACTGAGTCGAGATCTATGTCCTCCGCGCGCAGCCTTGTGTGCGTGGCACGTCCCGGCGCGTGGCGCGACGCAGCGAAGCCGCGGTTGCTGCCTATGCCCATGACGGGGGCCTTTTTAAGGTCGGCGGCATAGACACCGCCTATGCTGTCCACCTGCATGCCTATGCTGTCGATGCTGGCGCGTAGCTGGCTGATGTTCTGTCCCACGTATTGGCTGCGTATGCCGCCTTCGTCCATACGGTTGAAATTGGCGTCGAAGGCAAAGTATATCTGCTTGTCGGCAAAGTTCTCACGGCGGAACGGCATGTAACGTGCCGATGCATTACCCATGGAATTGTCGCGCAGGTTTTCAAACATCTCTCCATGATAAAGGTGCAGAAACAGGCGTGTCTTGTCCTCCGTGAAACTGAATTTTCCGCTGTCGGCGAGAATCACGCGAGAGTTGTCCAACCCGTTGGTGACATCATATATTATCATGTCGTAGAGCATACCCGTCTCGGGATTTTTGTGCTCTATGTACAGGTTCATGTTGGGGATCTGGTCGTAGAAAGATCTCTCCGGGATTTCCACTTCCGGCGATTTCTGTCTCACGCTGAACAGCAGAGTGTACATGCGGCTCTGGGCTATCGGCAGCAAATTGTTCTGGAAAAAGAATGCGCCTATGCTGATGAGTGTCATCAGCACGATGAGCGGACGCATGATCTTGAACAGCGACACACCCGAGGCCTTCATGGCCGTGAGCTCAAATTTCTCGCCGAGGTTGCCGAATGTCATGAGCGATGCGAGCAGGACGGCAAGCGGTAGGGCCGTGGGCACGAATGTTACTGCGGCATAGAAGAATAGTTCGCCCAGTACGTCTATCGACAGTCCTTTTCCCACAAGGTCGTCGATGGTGCGCCACAAAAACTGCATGAGCACCACGAAGAGCGATATGAAAAATGTCATGGTGAACACCGGCAGAAACCGCTGCAACATGAACGTATATAGTCGCTTTATTCTGAACATTATCGGTATAAGGGCATAAAACGCTGCAAAGATACTGATTTTTTGCCGGACAATCCTAAAAAAAGCGCCGTGTGCCCAACAATATTTGTTATTACCGTGTTTTAATTAAAATTTAACATCACTGATATGAAAAAATCTTTACTCATAGCGGCAGTTGCCGCTTTTGCACCGGTAGCCATGATGGCGCAGGCTGCTGAATTAGGGAAAATATATGTGGTTCCGGTGGATGCCGCCGGAAAACTCCCGGCAGCTGTCGAAGGTGGCTATGAGGGAATGGTGGAGATGACCGGTGGCAGCGTGGCCGGCGGAATGTCGGCAAAGGAAGTGGCCATCAATGGCGCAGGCTTCATCTTCTATGCCGCCGGCACCTCTGAAAGCGGTGGAGCTGCCGCCACCACCTATGGACTGCCTATATGGGCGGTGCGTCCTGCCATTATCGGTATGGAGAATCCGCTCAACATCACCGGAGGGTACGCTCCCGTGCCGGTGGGTGTGTATGATATCACTTTTTATCAGCTCCCCGGATATAACTATTTCAACGTGGTGCGCTCCGACGAGCCCACTGTGGTGGATTATCCGTCGCAAGTCTATATCGTGAGCCAGAACGGCTCCCAGATAGCGGTTCCCGGTGCCGACGGTGTCTACTCCGATGATCTTGTGCTTCCGGCCTCTTTCCGTGTGTCGTACGAGCCCGACTACGACCTGAAAGCCGCTATCTACGGACCTGCTGCCGGCACTACCCTTGTCAACGACGAGGAGCTGCCTCTCGCACTCAGGGAAAACACCGGCGCTGTAATATCATATGCTGCCGATGGCGGCCTGAAATCCGGCGATAAAGTCACAGTCACCATAAATATTCTTCCGGGCAGCGAAAGCATCCTTGTGAAGAAAATCAAGACCACAGCTATCAGCGATATCGAAGCCGACGGCGACGCCCCCGCAGTTTATTACGATCTCGGTGGCCGCGCCCTTTCCGGCACGCCTTCCGCACCCGGTGTTTACATCGTGCGCCGTGGCGCGAGTGTGAGCAAGGTTGCCGTGGGCGTCCTTTAGCCCCCGTATCCACATTCAGGATTTTCTTTTCTGCCATAACTATATACGACCGCAGCCCGGAGCCGTGAGGTTCCGGGCTGCGGCACGTCCATGCGATAGCCATCACATGGCGTAGCGCTGCTGTAGTTGCTCAAGCTCCATTCCGGCGAGTTCCCACAGGCTCATGGCGTTTTCGAGGGCCTTGTTGGCTGCGGCATGGCGGTCGTATATGTCGGGAGGCGTGTTGCCGGCTGCTATCTCAGCCTCTATGGCTGCTATTTCGCCCTCCAGGCGTGTGATGTCCGCTTCAGCCTCGTCTACGCGTTTCTGCGCCCGCCGCAGGGTCTTCTCGCGCTCCCTCTGTTCGGCATAGCTCAGGCGAGGCTTGGCCGACGATGCCTCTGCCGCAGCCGGGGCTGCGGTGGCCTTTTTCTCCGGCTTGGGCTGTTCGGCCGGTTTGTTGCGCTCAAGCTCATGCAGCGAGGCAATGCGTTTCTTTTCAAGAAATTCATAGATGCCACCGAGGCATTCGCGCACGCGGCCGTTGCCGAATTCGTAGACCTTGCTCACCAGGCCGTCAAGAAACTCGCGGTCGTGGCTCACCACTATCACCGTGCCGTCGAAGTCCTTTATGGCCTGCTTGAGGATGTCCTTGGTCTTCATGTCGAGATGGTTGGTGGGTTCGTCGAGTATGAGCAGATTGACGGGTTCGAGCAGCAACCGTATCATGGCCAGACGCGTTTTCTCACCTCCGCTCAGCACCTTGACTTTTTTGTCGGAAGCTTCGCCTCCGAACATGAAGGCGCCAAGAATATCGCGTATCTTGAGGCGGATGTCGCCCACAGCCACCCGGTCGATGGTGTCGAACACGCTGATGTCTCCGTCGAGCAATTGTGCCTGGTTCTGGGCAAAATAGCCTATTTTTACATTGTGTCCCACCTTAAGGTGCCCGGTGAAGGGAATCTCGCCCATGATACATTTCACGAGCGTCGACTTGCCCTCGCCGTTCTTGCCCACGAAGGCCACCTTCTCGCCGCGGCGGATTGTGAAGGTGCATCCGTCGAACACCTGATGCTCTCCGTAGGCTTTTCCCACGCCCTCAAGTATCAGCGGGAAATCGCCCGAGCGAGGGGCCGGCGGAAAGCGCAGACTGAGGTGGGAGGTGTCGACTTCGTCCACCTCTATCCGCTCTATCTTTGCCAGTTGCTTCATGCGGCTCTGCACCTGTACGGCTTTGGTGGCTTTGTAGCGGAAGCGCTCGATGAACTGTTCGGTGTCGGCTATCTGTTTCTGCTGGTTCTGATAGGCGCGCATCTGCTGTTCTATGCGCTCCTGCCGCAGCTCCACAAAATGGCTGTAGTTTACGGCGTAGTCGTAGATTTTGCCCAGCGATATCTCTATGGTGCGGTTTGTGACATTGTCTATGAATGCGCGGTCGTGGCTCACAAGCACCACGGCTTTGGCTTTCGTGGACAGGAAATTCTCAAGCCACTGTATGGATTCTATGTCAAGGTGGTTGGTGGGCTCGTCGAGCAGCAGCACGTCGGGGCGCCGCAGCAGCAATTTTGCGAGTTCGATGCGCATGCGCCATCCGCCGGAAAATTCAGCTGTCGGGCGGTCGAAGTCGGATCGCACGAATCCCAGGCCCATGAGTGTCTTCTCCATTTCGGCCTCGCAATTGTCGCTGCCGCTCATGGCGAGTTGCTCCGACAGAGCGCTCATCCGCTCTATCAGGGCATGGTAGCCCGGCGAGTCGTAGTCGGTGCGTTCGGCCATCTCGGCCGTCATGGCATCTATGCGTGCCTGCATTCCGTCGATATGCGAGAATGCCTTGCGCACCTCTTCCTTTACGGTGAGGGTGTCTTCCAGTACCATCTGTTGTGGGAGGTATCCCACCGATACATCCTGCGGCACGGCCACAGTGCCCGATGTAGGGCGCTGAAGGCCGGCTATGATTTTAAGCATGGTGCTCTTGCCCGCTCCGTTTTTGCCTACGAGGGCTATTTTGTCGCGCGGGTTGATGACGTAGCTGATGTTGTCGAAAAGCGATTTGGCGGAGAATTCCACCGACAGGTTGTTTATCGAAATCATGTCGCAAAGGTACAAAAAATAGCCGATACGGCAGTCATTGGCCCCCGTTATCTGTTGACTATCCCTACTTGCCGGCGCACGCTTTCCTCATGAACGGCTGCGAGCACGGCACGCACAAAGTCGGGGTTGAGGCCGCGCTCGGCAGCCTGGTTGCAGCGCTTGTCGATGAGGGCCTTGTAGCGGTCGGGCTGCACCACGGCTATGCCTTCGCGCTGCTTGTGGAGGCCTATCTCGTCGCTTACGGCCATACGCTCGGCGAGGATGTCGAGGAGGCGGTCGTCGATACGGTCTATTTCCTCGCGCATGGCCTCGAGACGGTCGGAGGAGGTGCCTGCATTGCTGCGCAGCTTAAGTGTTGCAATGATATCGGCAAGCTCCGTAGGCGTGATCTGCTGTCGGGCATCGCTCAGCGCCGCTCCCGGGCAGCAGTGGCATTCCACCATAAGGCCGTCGAATCCCATGTCCATGGCCTGCTGCGCCAGCTCGCCCACAATCTCGCTGCGTCCGCCTATGTGGCTTGGGTCGCACAGCAGTGGCAAGCCCGGGATGCGGCGGTGCAGTTCTATGGGCACCCGCCAGATGGGCGAATTGCGGTAGTACGTCTCTCCGTAGGCGCTGAAGCCGCGGTGCACCGCTCCGAGGCGCGTTATACCTGCGGCGTTGAGCCTCTCGAGGGCTCCTATCCACAGGTCGATGTCGGGGCTGACAGGATTTTTTACGAGCACAGGGATGTTTCGTCCGCAGGCGCGTAGAGTGTCGGCTATCTCCTGTACGGCAAACGGATTGGCGGTGGTGCGCGCGCCTATCCATAGTATATCGATTCCGGCGCTGAGAGCGGCATGCACGTGGGCGGCCGTGGCCACTTCCGTGGCGGCGAGCATTCCGCAGCTGCGTGCCGCACGCATTATCCAGGGCAGCGCATTCTCGCCATATCCTTCGAATCCTCCCGGCTTGGTGCGCGGCTTCCATGCGCCGGCGCGCAGCACGCGCACCCCGGTCTCACGCAGGGCAATGGCTGTGAACATCATCTGCTCTTCGCTCTCGGCACTGCACGGGCCCGCAATGATTATGGGACGGCGCGAGTGGGCGCCGTCGGGCAGTTCGATGGGGTCGAGTGTCATTTCGCGTTGTCGGCTTCATTGATGCCTGTGCCCACGGGCACCTGACGGCGGAAGGCTTCCTTGAAGGATATCATGGTCTCGGTGCGTGCGAGGCCCAATGCCTGTATCTGGTCTTGAAGGATGGTGAGAAGATGGTCGTTGTTGCGGGCGTATAGTTTCACGAATATGTCGTATTGCCCGGTGGTGAAGTGGCATTCCACCACCTCGGGTATCTTGCGCAACTCGGAAATCACATGGTTGAATTGCGCCGGATCGCGCAGGTAGAAACCTACGTAGGCGCATGTCTCATAGCCTACTGCCGCCGGGTTCACCAGACATTCCGAGCCTTGAATCACACCCGCTGCCGTGAGACGCTGGATGCGCTGGTGCACGGCGGCACCGCTGACGCCACACTCGCGGGCTATTTCCAGATAAGGTTTACGGGCGTTGGCCGAAAGCATTCTCAGAATGCTAAGGTCAAGTTTGTCGAACTGTTGGCGGTTCATGGCTGAATTATTTTCTTATTATAAGAATAGTTGAAAATTTGCTTGCAAAATTACTGTTTTTACGCCATATCTGCAAATAACTGCAGGTGTTTCGCTGTTTGTCGAAGCAAAAATCTGGACCGCCGTTGGTGCCAGTTTTAAAAAAACGCAAATTTGTCGGATTTTTTTTCATCATTTGCGTTCTAAATAATATCTTTGCATCGGATTTCAACACGAGGTCCCACGCAACACAGCACAAAACCATCTCAAAATATGATTTTCAATTTTCGCATTGTATCCGACGAAGTCGACAACTTCAAACGTGAAATCAAAATTGACGCCGAGGCTACCTTCCTCGATCTTAAAAACGCGATATGCGATGCCGTAGGCTACGACAAGAACCAGATGTGTTCTTTCTTCCTCTGCGACCGCAACTGGGAGAAGGAGAAGGAAATCACCCTGGAGGACATGGGTTCTGATTCCGATCAAGACGTATGGCTCATGGAGGATTCCGTGCTGAGCGATTTCATAGACGATGAAGGACAGAAGATGCTCTTTACGTTCGACTACTTCACCGACCGTAACTTCTTCATTGAGATGCGCGAGCTTATCACCGGCAAGAATCTCAAGGACCCGCTGTGCACGCTCTCTCTCGGCGTTGCCCCCGCGCAGAACGTCGATCTTGATGAGTTCGACGCCAAGGTAGATGCCAAAGCAGCTGCCAAGGCCGCGGCTTCCATCGACGATCTTGATGCCGACTTTTATGGCAACGACCAGTTCAACGATGACGAATTCGATGCCGCCGGTTTCGATGAAATGACATTCGACGAATAAGCCTTATCAGGATAATGATATTTATGCCGCGGGCCATGTGCCCGCGGTTCTTTTTAATGCTTATCCGCAAAAGTACCCAAGGTTTTATTCTCAATGTAGGGACGTGCCTTTGGCTACAGTACATGACAATTTTTAAAACGCTGTCAATTAGGCACAAAAGGCTTATTGGATTAAATATCGTTAAATTGCGGCTTTATATAAGCCCCTGATAGGTAGCGGGAAAAGAGATGTGGCATCTTGGTTTGTTTAAGGTAAAAAACGAACAGTCCTTAAAACACCAGGATGCCACATGGATATCTTAAGAACAATCTTAGCCGCGATTTGGGTCAAAGGGATGCAACTTTCCCACAAAAAATGTATTGAAGCGCTAATCCGCGCGTTGCTGTGCACACTGTCAGTAAACCTTGCAAGGTTGGCGCGTGCCGCCTTTCCGGAAACCAAAACCCAGTCAACGGTTAGACGGATCGAACGGCTTCTGGCGCTGAATATATTCCACACCGGAGTAGTGGGACGAAGTATAGTTTCTAATTTACCGGCTCAGAAAAGAT